>CADCEF010000005.1 GCA_902800365.1 uncultured Prevotella sp.
TGTGGTTTCCATTATTAGTGTTATTGTTCTTTGTTTGTTCAATAGGCTTAATGGTCTGGCTCAATCTCAGAGAATATAGAATCCCCAAATACTAAAGCCTCTATCTGCAAACTCTGAGATTGCAAACTGCAAAATCAGGAGTCAAGGAACGCCAAAACAATAACTAGCACGCCAAAAACACGCCAATTTGGAATAAAAGAAATCCGCTAAGTACTGATTTTCAGTGGCTTAGCGGATTAATCTGTTGGGGTACCCGGACTCGAACCAGGAAAGGCAGGACCAGAATCTGCAGTGTTACCATTACACCATACCCCAAAATGTCTTGCTCAAGAACTCGTTGTTTCTGTTTTGCGGGTGCAAAGGTACTACTTTTTCTCGAACTACCAAAATTTTTCGAGGAAAATTTATAAAAAACCGCAAAATTTCCGCATTTTCTTTGTTTTTTGACCAATTTACAGTACCTTTGTGCACAAATAACATATAATTTATTAATGAAAGAACTAGTAGAAACAATTAAAGAAGCTATTCAGGAGAAAAAGGGCAGCAATATAGTTGTGGCCGACCTGACAAAAATAGAGGGAACAATATGCCAGTACTTTATGATTTGCACTGGTAATTCGCCAACACAGGTAGAAGCTATTGCCGAATCGGTAGGTGATGTGGTACGTGAAAAACTGGGTGAGAAACCAGCCCATGTGGTTGGACTTGAGAATGCACAATGGGTGGCAATGGACTATACCGACGTGTTGGTACATATATTCCTGCCCGATGTGCGCGAATATTATGATTTGGAGCATCTGTGGGAAGATGCGCCAATTGAGCAGATTCCAGACTTGGATTAATTGATAATAGAAAATATGGATAATAATCAGAAACCAAACAATAATATGGGCGGGAATGGTCCGAAGATGAATATGCCCAAGTTCAATATGAACTGGATATATTTCATCGCGATACTCGCATTAGGACTGTTGTATTTTACAAGTGGTGGTACTGCTAACAGCAGTGTTGCCAAGAACGCTTCGTATAGTGAGTTCAAGACAATGGTGGAGCGTGGCTACGCCAAGAAGATTGTTGTAAACAAGCCTCAGAGCACGCTCCGCATGTATGTTAAGCCCGAACACATTCGCGACGTGTTCCATCAGGGAACTAACCAGACTGGTGCCGAGCCATATCTTGAAGTAGAGTTCGGAAGCGTTGACCAGGTGGAGCAGTTTGTGGCAAAGGCTAAGGAAGAAAAGGTCTTCTCTGGCGAACTGGCTTTCGACAATCGTAGAGAGAACGAGTTCTTCTCGATTATTCTCACGAATCTTATACCTATCTTATTTATAGTAGGACTGTGGATCTTCTTCATGCGTCGCATGGGCGGCGGAGGAGGCGGCGTGGGAGGTGGCGTCTTCAACGTGGGCAAGAGCAAAGCCAAGATGTATGAAAAGGGTGGCGAGCTTGGTATCACGTTTAAGGACGTAGCCGGACAAGCTGGAGCCAAGCAGGAGATTCAGGAGATTGTAGACTTCCTGAAGAACCCACAGAAATACACCGATCTGGGAGGTAAGATACCCAAGGGAGCCCTGCTTGTAGGCCCTCCAGGAACAGGTAAGACGCTGCTTGCAAAGGCTGTGGCTGGCGAGGCTGGAGTTCCTTTCTTCTCGATGAGTGGTTCCGACTTCGTTGAGATGTTCGTGGGTGTTGGTGCATCGCGTGTACGCGACTTGTTCCAGCAGGCTAAGCAGAAGAGTCCATGTATCATCTTTATCGATGAGATTGATGCTGTGGGTCGTGCCCGTTCAAAGAACCCAGCCATGGGTGGTAACGATGAGCGCGAGAATACTCTGAACGCCCTGCTTACTGAGATGGACGGATTCGGCACTAACAGCGGTGTAATCATACTTGCTGCTACCAACCGTGCTGATATGCTCGACTCGGCCTTGCTGCGTGCAGGACGCTTCGACCGTCAGATACATGTTGACCTGCCCGACCTGAACGAGCGTAAGGAGGTATTCAAGGTTCACCTTAAGCCAGTGAAGATTGACGATAGCGTGGATATTGATTTTCTCGCTCGCCAGACTCCTGGATTCTCTGGTGCTGATATTGCAAACGTATGTAACGAGGCAGCACTGATAGCTGCCCGCCACAATAGTCAGACTGTAACAAAGCAGGATTTCCTTGATGCAGTAGACCGTATTATCGGAGGTCTTGAGAAGAAGACCAAGGTGATGACCGAGTCAGAGAAGCGTTCGATTGCTATCCACGAGGCTGGTCACGCCACAATATCATGGTTTACTGAGTTTGCCAACCCATTGGTTAAGGTGTCAATCGTGCCACGTGGTCAGGCTCTTGGTGCCGCTTGGTATCTGCCTGAGGAGCGTGTGCTGCAGACTAAGGAGGCAATGCTCGACGAGATGTGCTCGCTGTTAGGAGGCCGTGCTGCTGAGGAGCTGTTCGTCGGACATATCTCTACAGGAGCTATGAACGACTTGGAGCGTACCACTAAGCAGGCTTACGGTATGGTGGCCTTTGCCGGTATGAGCGACAAGCTGCCTAACGTTTGCTACTATAATAATGCTGAGTATCAGTTCCAGAAGCCATATTCTGAGACTACCGCAAAGATTATGGACGATGAGGTGATGCGAATGATTAACGAGCAGTACGAGCGTGCCAAGCAGATTCTTACAGAGCATAAGGAGGGTCACGCCCAGCTGGCTCAGTTGCTGATTGACCGTGAGGTTATCTTTGCCGAGGATGTTGAGAAGATATTCGGCAAACGTCCTTGGACCAGTCGTGCTGAGGAGTTGCTCGAGGCACAGATGAAGGCCGATGCAGAGCGTATGGCCGAGGAGCGTGCCAAGGAGCTTGAGGCCGAGGCTGCTGCTCAGAAGGCTCTTGAGGCCAATGGCGATGCTTCGACAAACTCAGCAACCGAAGTGAAATCAGAAGAAAAGGAGGATAAGGATGAATAATTTTATCGTTAGAACCATTACCGGCATATTGTTTGTTGCCGTTGTGGTGTGCAGTTTTCTGCGCCCTCAGGCCATGGTGCTGTTGTTTGCACTCATCACGGGTTTGACAATCTGGGAGTTTACCGGATTGGTGAATGATCGCGAGAAGGTTACCGTTAACCGTCTCATCTCTACCGTTGCTGGTGTTTATTTCTTCTTTGCCGTTGCTGGTTTCAGTAGCGATCTTACGCCATCTGCGGTATTCATTCCTTACTTGGTGTCAATCATCTATCTGATGGTTGCCGAGTTGTATCTTAAGAATGAAGACCCTATACACGATTGGGCTTATACGATGATGGCTCAGCTTTATATAGCATTGCCATTCTCGCTGCTCAACACACTGGCATTCCACCTTACTCCTCAGGGCTTGGTGACCTACGATGCTGTGTCGCCACTCTCAGTATTCGTATTCCTCTGGATGAACGATACAGGTGCATATCTCTGTGGTTCGTTGTTGGGAAAACATAAACTCTTCCCCAGAATTTCTCCAGGAAAGAGTTGGGAAGGTAGCATTGGCGGTGGTATCCTTGTTATAGCCATAGCCGTGCTTGTATGGTATCTTACCGAGCAGTACCAGCTCAATCAGCTTGGGCTCTCAGCCTTAGAGTGGGCCGGACTGGGACTTACGGTAGTAATCTTTGGCACTTGGGGCGACCTTGTTGAGAGTCTCTTCAAGCGCACCCTTGGTATAAAGGATAGTGGAAACATTCTGCCTGGACATGGTGGCATGCTCGATCGTTTCGATTCATCGCTGCTCGCCATTCCTGCTGCAGTGGTTTACCTTTATACCATCATGTTACTTTGATTGATAAAGCACCGATAGGGTAGGCTTATATGTATTTTCGAGGGTGAGGGTGATGAAACCGCCGTCATCCTCGAATTTTGCTATACGGTGGTCTTTACCGTCCTTCAGCATGTTTGGCCATGCACCAATCTGCTTTTCAAACTGGTCGTGCATCTGCTGCCACATCTTGCGTGTGCTGTCGTTGGTAGAGATGATGTAGTTCTCCTGAAGAGCAACCAGAGCGCCATTATTCTGAGCCAGCATAATGCGATAGTTAAGGGCGGGGTTGAACATAGAAACCTTGGTGAAATCAGAATCGCTCTTAGCCGAGTCGACAGCGAAGCCGCGTGCGCTAAGCGAATCGCAGAAAGTCTTGAATGGCATGCCCATTGACAATCCACGGTAGTCAAGATACTTCTTTTCACCACTTCCACAAGCACAAAGTGTTGCAATTGCTACGAAAGCAACAAATAATTTCTTCATAATAATTAGTTTTTTAACATTATCGGGGGCAAAGATATGAATTTTTTTTGGAGTTTCCAAAAAATCCATTAACTTTGCAACATGTTTGTATCATCGTTACTACTATCAACCCTTTTGTCTATATCAGCTGCCCCTGCCGATACCTTGCGCCAGGAACAGTTGGAAGAGGTGGTAGTAAAGTCTAATTCAGCCCGTCAGCGCTTGCGCCAGATACAGACAGGAGCCGAACAAGTACAGATTAAGGACCTAACAGCATCGCCACAGCTATTTGGCGAGCAGGACATCATGCGCTCGATGCAGCTGTTGACAGGTGTGAAGTCCGAGAGCGATGCATCCAGCAGTTTTCAGGTGCGTGGAGGCACATCAGCTCAGAATCAGATACTTGTCGACATTGCTCCTGTGTATAATGTGGGCCATCTGGCAGGATTGTTCTCTGCCTTCAACAGCGATGCACTTGTGTCTGCTACGCTCTACAAGGGATTGCTCCCAGCACAGTATGGCGGAGCTTCATCGGCAGTACTTGATATAATAGGTAAGACGGGAAACAAGAGCGAACTTCACGGAGGTGCCAGCATAGGACTACTTGCTGCAAAGGGAACCCTTGAAGGTCCGATAGTTAAAAACAAGGCCTCGTTCCTTGTCACCGCACGTCGCTCATATATGGATTTGTTCCTTAAGTTCTCGCCCGATTTTAAGCGGAACACCCTGTATTTTTACGATGTAAACGCAAAGGCCGATTGGACCATCAATGAGAACAACCAGCTGTTCCTTAGCTTCTTTACAGGAAACGATCGTACTGCTATTGATGAGATGGTTGATATTCGCTGGAATAATCTCTCTGCCAGTTTAAAGTGGCTGCACCATTTCGGAGGCGACTCTTATTCACAGTCAACAGCCTATTATAGTGGTTACCAAACTGATAATGGTATCGATTTCTTAGGCATGAACATCTGGTTCTCAGGCCATATCCGTCAGACTGGATTCCGTCAGGATTTTCATGTCAGCCTTGGCAAATATGCCATCGAAACAGGATTCCAGACCGCCTTGCTTAATGTGAAGTCGGCCGAGTGGAAGCAGGTTACTTTGCACGAGAAAGAGCAACGCCGTGCTTGGGATAATGCAGCATGGGTAAACGTTGCCGCTCCTATAACATCCAAGCTCAATGTGTCGGCTGGTTTGCGCCTTAGCATGTTCTCGCCCCTTGGCGGTTCGCTTTATTACGACATAGAGCAGGATGGTTCTATCGGGTGGTATTATAACTATGGTAAGAACAAAATTGTAAAGACTCACACTACGCTCGAGCCACGTTTGTCATTAAACTATCAATTATCACCCATCACCTCTGTCAAGTTCGGCTACACCCGCACATCACAGAATATTCACGCCCTGCGCAATCAGAGCACATCTACGCCATTCGACCGCTACACTATGAGCAGTAACATCGTTAAGCCCGAGGTGGCCGATCAGGTTAGTGCAGGTGTATTCTTTATGACTCCCAATCAGGACTACGATTTCTCTGTTGAGGCCTACTACCGCCAGATAGACAATGTGCTTGACTATCGCGATGGAAAATCGTTTGCCAGCGAGATTGAGATTGAGCGACTTACTCTGGCTGGTAAGGGTAAGGGCTACGGCGTGGAGCTAAGTGCCCGCAAGAATAATGGCAAGCTTACAGGATGGATTGGTTACACCCTGTCGTGGTCGAAGACCAAGATAGACGGTATAAACAACGGCCGATGGTATGATGCCAATAACGATCGCCGTCATGATATAAACATCGTGGCTATGTATCGACTCAATAAGCGTTGGACTTTCAATGCATCGTGGGTGTATAACAGCGGTCAGGCGTTTACAGCCCCAAGTGGAAAGTATATGATTGAAGACAACTGGATATACTACTATACCGAGCGCAACGGCTATCGCGCACCAGCCTCGCACCATCTTGACGTAAGTGCCGTTTGGAGTAAGCAGTACCGCAAGCGCACTCACCAGTTGGTGTTTGGTATATATAATCTGTATAACCACTACAATCCGTTCCTCATTAACTTTGAGGATGGCGAGTATGGCGCTGGCACCAAAGCCACCCAGTATTCACTCTTCGGTATAGTGCCCAGTGTATCGTTTAACATCAAATTCTGACATATATGCGTCGCTTCATTTATATAATATGTGTGATGGCGTTGGTTTCCTGCGAGAAGGTTATCGACATTGACTACCACGATGCCGATTCGCGATACGTGGTAGAAGGCAGCCTTTCTGCCACAGGCACCGAGGTACGCGTTAGCAAGACCAATGCGATGGACGATAACTCAACAGGCAGCGATGTTGATAACGCTGTAGTTGTGATTACTGGCGACGATGGCACCACTGCCACCATCCCCTTTATCCGCAACGGCTATTATCGCTCTAAGTTCAAGGGCATACCAGGCACGCAATACCAACTTGACGTTGAGGTTGACGGACACCACTTCACCTCTACATCAACCATGCAGCGCACGCCAAGGATGAACGAGTTCAGACTTGTGTGGAAGAAGATGCTCACAGAGCGCTATCTGTTTGGCGACCTGCGACTGCAGGATATTCCAAACGAGAACAACTGGTACTTTATGCACATCTATCGTAACGGCATTGGCTATCGTTGGGCGGTGATGAAGGATGATAAGAATCCTAATAAGGAGTTGCAGCAGCTGTTCACCTTCTTCCGCGACGGCGCTAAAGATAGCGACGTGCTGAAGGATGGCGACAAACTAAAGATTGTTATCCGTGCCATCGACCAGCGAGCCTACGACTTCCTGTACTCTATGCAGAACATGTCGAACACAGGTACAAATCCTATAGAGAATTTTACAGGTGGATGTCTGGGCTATTTCTCGGCCCACAACCAGATAGAATACGATCAGGACTTCTACTACAAGGATGTTGTAGAAGATGAAGAATAATAACCGCTACTTTCATTACTCAGTTTTCGGATAATGAAAGTAACGGTTATGTTATATTGCTCCTCTTCGTAGCGGAAACGGATTGAGGTATCAGTAAACTCAACCACCTGAGCCAGAATGGTACGCTTTGTTCCACCCTCGTCGGTGTATTGCAGTTTCAGATTATTATTGTCGCACTGATAATCGCCCTCGTAGATTATTTCGCCCTCGGTGTCGTAGGATGAGAAAGTTCCCTTCCTAACCATACCGTTATAAGCACCATCGCTACGGAAAACGAACTGATCGTAGACAAAGTTCTCAGGCTCGAGGTCGGTATCACCGTCGATTACCACATCGCATGGGCCCCAGCCGCGTTGCCAAGTGCCGACAATAGAATCGCCCAGTCGGCGTCCATCGTCGTCACCCCCACCGCAAGCCATAAGCATAAAAGGCATCAGCAGCAACAGAAATAAACTCTTACCTCTCACCTCTAACTACTAACCTCTTATTTTACGTTTCCTACCTTTACCAGATACTCTGCAATCTGAACAGCGTTCAGGGCAGCACCCTTACGGATCTGGTCGCCTGAGAGCCAGAAGGTAAGACCATTCTCATCGCTGATGTCCTTACGAACACGACCTACGTAAACATCGTCCTTGCCTGCAGTCTCCAAAGGCATGGGGTAGGTGAGTGTTGCAGGGTCGTCCTTCAGTGTACATCCAGGAGCAGCGGCGATTGCCTTCTGTGCCTCCTCAACGCTGATGGGCTTCTCGGTCTCAATCCAAACGCTCTCAGAGTGGCTGCGCAGCGAGCTTACGCGAACACACATAGCCGAGCACTTAGCATCGGTATGCATAATCTTGCGAGTCTCGTTGAACATCTTCATCTCCTCCTTGGTGTATCCGTTTGGCTGGAACACGTCAATCTGTGGGATAACATTGTAAGCCAGCTGGTGGGCAAACTTCTTAACGGTCTTTACCTCACCATCCTCAACCATCTCCTTGTACTGCTGCTGCAGTTCGGCCATAGCGGCTGCACCTGCACCAGAAGCACTCTGATAGCTGGCAACATGAATGCGCTTTATGTGAGAAATCTTCTCCAGAGGCTGCAGTACTACCACCATCATGATAGTTGTGCAGTTAGGGTTGGCGATAATGCCGCGTGGGCGGTTCAGTGCGTCTTCTGCATTGCACTCAGGTACTACCAAGGGCACATCATCGTCCATACGGAAAGCACTTGAGTTGTCAATCATTACAGCACCGTACTTAGTGATGGTCTCGGCAAATTCCTTTGATGTACCAGCACCAGCCGATGTGAATGCGATGTCTACGTCCTTAAAGTCGTCGTTGTGTTGCAGAAGTTTAACTTCAATCTCCTTACCCTTAAAATTGTACTTCGTTCCAGCACTGCGCTCTGAGCCAAACAGTACCAGTTCGTCCATTGGAAAATTTCTTTCGGCGAGAATGCGCAGGAATTCCTGTCCTACGGCTCCACTCGCACCTACAATTGCTACTTTCATCTTGCTAAATCCTTTAATTGGTTACAATTTGGCCGCAAATTTATGTTATTTTTTTCATTTTACCAAAAAAATGTCTACCTTTGTAGCCAAAATGACATTATTATTATCATATTTGCCGATTACAGACCCAACTTTTATCTTTTTTGTGGTTCTGTTGATTATTCTGTTTGCTCCTATCGTGATGAGTAAACTGCGTATTCCGCATATCATCGGTATGGTGCTTGCGGGTATCGCCATCGGCCAATATGGATTCAATATTCTTGTTCGCGACAACTCGTTCGAGCTCTTCGGCAGGGTAGGTCTTTACTACATCATGTTCCTTGCCGGACTCGAGATGGATATGGAGGGCGTAAAGAAACACTCGCGGCGGTTCCTGCTTTTCGGACTGCTCACGTGCCTTATCCCGCTGATACTCACCTACATAATGTCGATAGCCCTGCTCGGTTACTCGCCTGCAGCATCGTTCCTGCTGGGATGTATTATGGCGTCTAACACGCTTATCGCTTATCCCATAATCGGCCGATATGGCCTGCAGCGCCACCAAAGTGTAGCCCTCAGCGTGGGTTCGTCTATGATATCGCTGTTCCTGGCACTGGTAATGCTGGCAGCCTTTTCTGGTTCGTTCAGTAAGGATAGCAACTGGCTGTTCTGGGTGCTGTTTGTGCTCAAGTTTGTCGCCTTCTGTGTGGGCAGTGTCATCCTGATACCAAAGCTTACCCGCTATTTCCTGCGTCGATATAGCGATGCCGTCATGCAGTACATCTTTGTCATGGCGATAATGTTCCTCAGTGCGGCCCTTTCGTCGCTCATTGGTATTGAGGGTGTTTTCGGAGCATTCTTTTCCGGGCTTATATTAAATAGATATATACCGCGAGTGTCGCCACTCATGAATCGTATCGAGTTCATTGGTAACGCCCTGTTCATCCCCTATTTCCTTATCGGTGTGGGTATGCTCATCAATCTCGGCACGCTGTTCTCCAGCATTCAGGTGGTATGGATTGTGTTGCTCATCGTGTTCTTCGGCACCTTCGGAAAGGCCGTTGCAGCTTATGTATGCAGTCTGCTGTTCCGCTTGTCAAAGGCCGATGGTAACATGATGTTCGGCCTCACCTCGGCTCATGCTGCAGGTGCCATCGCCATGGTAATGGTGGGCATCCGCTTGGAGGTGGCTCCTGGTCAGTATCTTGTGGGCAACGATATGCTTAATGGTATCATCATGATGATTCTGTTCACCTGTATCATCAGTACTATGATGACCGAGCACGCCTCGAAACAGATTATCATTCAGGAGAAGAGTCATCTACAGGCCGATGCTCCTAAGGACGACGACGAGAAGATTCTGCTTTGCGTAAAATATCCTGAGATTGCTCCCCATCTGCTTTATCTCTCTATGTTTATGCGCAACCAGCGACTTAATCGCGACTTGGTGGCACTCAACGTTGTCTATGACGACCAGAACAGTAATGCCGCTCGCGAAGAGGGACTTCGACTGCTTGAGAAACTGCAGCAGACAGCCAGTGCCAGCGATGTAAAGGTGCAGACTCAGGTTCGTCTGGCTTCTAACATCGCCAACGGCATCAAGCACGCCTTCCGCGAGTTTGCCTGCTCCGAGATTATCATGGGTATGCACGTTCATACCGATATCAACCCAAGGTTCTGGGGTGAGTTCATCCAGAGCTTGTATAACGGTTTGAACCGTCAGATTATCCTCATGCGTTTCGTTCAGCCCATGACCACTCTGCGCCGCATCCGTGTGGCCGTGCCTTCGCGTGCCGAGTTCGAGCCAGGATTCCTTCGTTGGCTCGAGCGCCTCAGTCGTCTGGCTGGTCAGCTCGATTGCCGCATCCAGTTCCATGGGCGCAACGAGAGTCTTGAGCTTATTAAACAGTATATCAACAACCGCCATGCCAGCGTTCGTGCCGAGTACACCTACATGGCCCATTGGAACGAGTTGCCACAACTGGCGGGCGAGATAGCCGACGACCATCTTTTTGTAGTAGTTACCGCCCGTAAGGGTACTATCTCATATAAAACAGCTCTCGAGCGACTGCCTGACGAGCTTCAGCAGCACTTCTCTGGCAAGAACCTCATGATCATTTTCCCCGATCAGTATGGTGGACATAAGGATGAGCGCATGAGCTTCACCGAGGCTCAGCACCACGAGGAGAACAGTATCTACGATACCATTTTGCGCTGGATTCATGAAAGGAAGATGAAAAATTAAACATTAAACATTAAACATTTGAGATGATAGATATTAAGAATATAACCAAGAGTTTTGGCTCTTTACAAGTACTTAAAGGCATCGACCTTCATATCGACAAGGGCGAGGTGGTAAGTATCGTTGGCCCTAGCGGAGCCGGAAAGACCACCCTGCTGCAGATTATCGGCACACTCGACCGCCCCGATAGCGGCCAGGTGATTGTTGATGGCATCGACACCTGTGATCTTTCTACCAAGAAACTGTCAGATTTCCGCAACCAGCATTTGGGTTTTGTGTTCCAGTTCCATCAGCTGCTGCCCGAGTTTACTGCTATCGAGAACATTATGATTCCCGCTTATATAGCAGGCACTTCGCCCAAAAAAGCCAAGCAGCGTGCTCAAGAGCTGTTGCAGTTCATGGGCTTGGCCGATCGCGCCGCTCATAAGCCAAACGAACTTTCTGGAGGCGAGAAGCAGCGTGTGGCTGTGGCTCGTGCGCTGGTTAACAATCCAGCCGTTATTCTGGCCGATGAACCATCGGGCTCTCTCGACACTAAGAACAAGGAAGAACTCCACCAGTTGTTCTTTGACCTCCGCAATCAGTTCGGTCAGACCTTTGTCATCGTCACCCACGACGAAGGCCTCGCCTCTATCACCGATCGCACCATCCACCTTAAAGATGGACTTATATTGCCTACGGAAAACATAGAAGTTACAGAAGAAATATGATAAAACTTGGAGATTATAATACCCTGAAAATCGTGAAGTCCGTTGACTTCGGACTTTATTTAGACGGTGGCGAAGAAGGCGAAATTCTCCTTCCCCAGCGTTATGTCACTAACGACATGAAGATTGGCGATGAGATAACCGTGTTTATCTACCTCGACCAGGAAGAGCGCCCTGTGGCTACCACCGAGACACCTTTTGCCAAGGTTGGCGAGTTTGTAAGCCTCGAGGTGGCATGGGTCAATCAGTTTGGTGCATTCCTCAACTGGGGCCTGATGAAGGACATCTTCTGCCCCTTCCGCGAGCAGAAAAAGCGCATGGAGCAAGGTCAGCGCCACATTGTATATATAAAGGTTGATGAAGACAGCTATCGCCTTATGGCTACCGCCAAGGTCGAGAAGTATCTCACTGTGCCAACCATCAACGACCTGCCACAGCTCCAGCATGGTGCTGAGGTCGACATCCTTGTATGGCAGAAGACCGATCTTGGTTTTAAGGTCATCGTTAATAATCAGTTCCAGGGCCTTGTGTTCGACAATCAGATCTTCCAGCCACTGCACAGCGGCATGAAGCTCAAGGCCTTTGTCGACCATGTTCGTCAGGACGGCAAGATTGATATCGTTCTGCAGCAGACAGGCCGCCAGCAGACGTTAGACTTTGCCGAGGCTCTGCTGCGCTACCTCTACGAGAACGACGGCTACTGCAACCTCGGCGACAAATCCCCCGCCGAGTTGATTTACGATCGTTTTCAGGTGTCAAAGAAAGCCTTTAAGAAAGCCGTTGGAGACCTCTACAAACGCCGCCTGATAACCATCGCCGACGACGGCATCCACTTAGCAAAATAAAACAAAAAACCTCGCCGATTGGCGAGGCTTTTTTGTATTTAGAACTCTGCTGATTTCGGAGTACGTGGGAATGGAATCACGTCGCGAATGTTCTGCATACCTGTTACGAACAGGATGAGACGCTCGAAACCAAGACCGAAACCTGCGTGTGGGCATGAGCCCCAACGGCGGGTGTCGATGTACCACCAGAGGTGGGTCTGGTCCATCTCGCGGCGATTGATCTCGCCCATAAGCTTGTCGTAGCTCTCCTCACGAACAGAACCACCGATAATCTCACCAATCTGTGGGAAGAGTACATCGGTGCCCTGCATGGTAGGACCAGGAGCTACGGCGCCCTTGTAACCTACTGAACCGCCATCGGCAGTATCCTGATTCTGCTTCATATAGAACGACTTGAAGGCACGTGGGTAGTCGGTCATGATGACTGGCTTCTTGAAGTGCTCCTCAACGAGGTAACGCTCGTGCTCGCTGGCAAGGTCGTCGCCCCAGTTGCATGGGAACTCGAACTTCTTGCCATTCTTGATGGCCTCCTGAAGGATGTTGATACCCTCAGTATATGGCAGACGAACGAAGGTGTCCTTGAGTACGCCCTCGAGACGTTCGATAAGAGTCTTATCAATCATCTGGTTGAGGAACTGAAGGTCGTCCTTACAGTTGTCGAGTGCCCAACGAACGCAGTACTTGATGAAGTCTTCCTCGAGGTCCATCAGCTCTTCCTGATCGAGGAAGGCTACCTCGGGTTCTACCATCCAGAACTCGGCCAAGTGGCGTGGAGTGTTTGAGTTCTCAGCGCGGAAGGTTGGACCGAAGGTGTAGATAGAACCAAGTGCAGTGGCACCAAGCTCGCCCTCGAGCTGACCAGATACGGTGAGTGATGTCTGCTCGCCGAAGAAATCGTCGTCGTAGATAATCTTACCGTTCTCGTCCTTCTTCAGGTCGTAGAGGTTCTTTGTTGTTACCTGGAACATGTTTCCTGCGCCCTCACAGTCACTGGCAGTGATAAGTGGGGTGTGGAAATAGAAGAAACCGTGCTCGTGGAAGTAGGTGTGGATGGCCATTGCCATGTTGTGGCGGATGCGCATAACGGCACCAAAGGTGTTGGTACGCAGACGCATGTGGGCGTTCTTACGCATCACCTCAAAGCTCTGACCCTTCTTCTGCATAGGATAGTCGTTGCCACACAGGCCGTAAACCTCGAGACGGGTGGCCTGGATTTCTGACGATTGACCTGCGCCCTGGCTCTCAACCAGAATACCCTCGGCTGAGATGCAGGCACCTGTTGTGATCTGTTTGAGTGTCTCTTCTTCAAACTTAGCGGGATCGACCACAATCTGTACGTTCTTGATGGTTGATCCGTCGTTGAGGGCAATAAAGTCGACTGCCTTAGAGCTGCGGTGAGTACGCACCCAACCCTTTACGCAGACTTCCTTGCCATATTCTGTGCTCTTGAGCACATCAATAATCTTAGTACGTTTCATTTTTATACTATTCACTATTCTCTGTTCACTATTCACTTACTCGTAAGCTCCCATGCGCAGACGGTCTACCTCCTCCTCGGTAAGGTAACGCCAGTCGCCACGCTTCAGGTTCTTCTTGGTGAGACCTGCGAACTGAACGCGGTCGAGCTTCTGAACGCGATAGCCCAGGCTCTCGAAGATACGGCGAACGATACGGTTCTTACCTGAGTGAATCTCGATGCCTACCTGCTTCTTATCGGTTGGGTGAGCGTACTGAACGTCGTCGGCCTTAATCTCGCCGTCCTCGAGCTGGATGCCCTCGGCAATCTGCTGCAGATCGTGAGCGGTAACGTTCTTGTCGAGATATACGTGATAGATCTTCTTCTTGAGATACTTAGGATGTGTAAGCTTTGAAGCCAGATCGCCATCGTTGGTGAGCAGAAGCACACCAGTGGTGTTGCGGTCGAGACGGCCTACTGGATAGATGCGCTCTGGGCAAGCGTTCTTAACGAGGTCCATAACAGTCTTGCGCTGCTGTGGGTCGTCGCTTGTAGTAACGTAATCCTTTGGCTTGTTGAGCAGAACGTAAACCTTCTTCTCGATGCTTACAGGCTGATCGTGGAACTTAACTACATCGGTGCGCAGGATCTTTGTTCCCAGCTCGGTTACTACCTCGCCGTTAACGCTTACTACACCTGCCTGGATGAACTCATCGGCCTCGCGACGGCTGCAGATACCTGCATTGGCAAGGAACTTGTTCAGGCGGAGTGGCTCGTTTGGATCGTAGTTAATCTCCTTGTACTCGATGCGCTTCTTCATTGAGTACTTTGCATTTGGATCGTAGTCGGCGCTGTGCTGACGTGGGCCCTTCTTGTAAGGAGATGCTCCGTAAGGCTTGCCGTAGCCACCCTGCTGTGGGCGAACGTAACCACCCTGCTGAGGACGACCGTAGCCACCCTGCTGAGGACGACCATAACCACCCTGCTGTGGACGACTGTAACCACCCTGCTGTGGGCGACCGTAACCACCCTGCTGAGGACGGCCGTAACCACCCTGCTGAGGACGCTGACCGTAGCCACCCTGTGGACGCTGGCCATAACCACCCTGTGGGCGCTGGCCGTAACCGCCCTGGCGCTGCTGGTAACCACCCTCGCCATAGTTGCTACGTGGACGATAACCACCCTGTGGGCGCTGAGGAGCATTGCTCTGCAAAGCAGCACCAAAACCCTCGGGGCGGAAACCGCCCTCATCGTCGTTGTTATTGCGATAGCTTGGACGCTCATATGCTGGGCGTGCAGCTGTGTGAATACGTGGACGTGGTGAACGACCTGGACGATACTCTCTCTGAGCGCCATCCTGTGCAGTCTCTTCCTGTTTCTTCTCGTTGTTTTCGAAATCCATGTGTTGTATAAATTTTAAATGTGATTACTTATTAATACTTTTTCTCTAAATCTCTTTATTAAATTCCTGTATAGGTTGATGGTGTTATGGCACGTAACTCTTCCTTAACATCCTCGCTAACTTCGAGTGTCTCAATAAAATTCTTGATCTTCTCTCCTGTAAGTTTCTCATTGGTACGTGTAAGAGCCTTAAGTGTCTCGTATGGGTTGGGGTAGGCCTCGCGACGCAGAATGGTCTGGATAGCCTCGGCTACTACAGCCCATGTGTTGTCGAGATCCTCCTGAAGCTTCTCCTCGTTGAGGATGAGCTTGCGCAGACCCTTAAGTGTGCTCTGGAATGCGATAACGGCATGACCCATAGGTACGCCTACGTTACGCAGAACGGTAGAGTCGGTAAGGTCGCGCTGCAGACGGCTCACGGGCAGTTTGGCTGCCAGGAACTGCAGAATGGCGTTGGCGATACCGAGGTTACCCTCAGAGTTCTCGTAGTCGATTGGGTTCACCTTGTGTGGCATAGCGCTTGAACCTACCTCGCCCTTCTTGATCTTCTGCTTGAAGTAGTCCATAGAGATGTACATCCAGAAATCGCGATCGAGGTCGATGACGATGGTGTTGATGCGGCGCATAGCGTCGAAAATAGCACCAAGCCAGTCGTAGTTAGAAATCTGGGTGGTGTACTGCTCGCGCTCAAGTCCAAGCTTCTCGCTTACGAACTGGTTTCCAAACTCGCGCCAGTCGTACTGTGGATAAGCCACGTGGTGAGCATTGTAGTTACCTGTGGCGCCACCAAACTTAGCTGTGATTGGTGTAGCCTTCAATCCGCGCAGCTGCTCTTCAAGACGGTAAACGTAAACCATAACCTCCTTGCCCAGGCGGGTAGGTGAGGCAGGCTGTCCGTGAGTCTTGGCCAGCATTGGGATGTTCTTCCATTGTTCGGCATAATCGTGCAACTGCTCGATAAGCTCCTCTACCATTGGATAGTAAACCTGCTCCAGAGCCTCCTTAATAGAAAGAGGTACGCTGGTGTTGTTGATGTCCTGAGAGGTGAGTCCGAAGTGAATGAACTCCTTGTAGCTCTCAAAACCACCTATAGCGTCGAGCTTCTCCTTAATGAAGTACTCAACGGCCTTTACATCGTGATTGGTAATCGACTCGATGTCCTTAACTCGCTGTGCATCAGCGGGTGTGAACTTACGATAAATGTCGCGAAGCTGATCGAAAAGTTGATGGTTGATACCCTGAAGTTGAGGCAATGGTAATTCACAGAGTGTGATAAAATACTCAATCTCTACACGTACCCTGTAACGGATAAGGGCGTATTCGGAAAAGTATTCTGCCAATGGCTCGGTCTTACTTCTGTAACGGCCATCAATAGGCGAGATGGCTGTCAATAAACTTAAATCCATGTTTTAAATAAATTCCTAAAATTATCGATAATCCTTATACTATATTCAATCCTCTTTTAACCCAAAAACGCAACCTCAACGGCTGCGTAAACGAGCTTTTTGTGTTGTGGGCGTTGACGGATTCGAACCGCCGACCCTCTGCTTGTAAGGCAGATGCTCTAAACCAGCTGAGCTAAACGCCCTTACTTATTGTAAGCGGGTGCAAAGGTAAGAAGAAAAATTGAGACTGCAAAATTTTCGGGCGAAAAAATTGCAGTCTCACGTAAATTTATAGCTGATAGAGGTCGTTTGCGGCCATCAGATCCACTTTTTTGTCTGAAAGTATCTTCTCGCAGGCATCAAGATCGGTAGGACGGATAACCACTGTAGCTACATCGCCATTGGCGAATGAATACATATACTCGATGAAAATGCCGTTGTCAGAAAGATGCTTGAGCACCACTGCCAGCGAACCGCTTACGTTGGGGCAGACAAATCCGATGACATCGGTGATCTTTACGGCGAAGTGGGCTTCCTTAAGTACCTGATAAGCCTTGTCGGGGTCGGAAACGATGCAACGCAGAATACCAAAGTCGCTGTTGTCGGCGATACTCATGGCAGAAAGGTTAACACCTGCCTTACCCAAAACTTCGGTTACCTCGGTGAGGCGGCCTGACTTGTTCTCAAGGAAAATTGAAAGTTGCTTTGTCTTCATAATCTTATTGTTTTTAGATTTTTCGATTGTCGATTACGCGCTTAGCCTTACCCTCAGAGCGCTCGATGCCCTTAGGCTCAACGAGTTTAACCTTGAATCCCAGTCCGATGACGCTGCGCAACTCGGCCTCAAGCTTCTTCTGCAGACCAACCATTGTAGCCATGTCGTCGGTAAAGTACTCTTCCTTAACCTCAACCTTAAGCTCGCTGGTGTCGGTGTTGTTAACACGGTCGACAGTAAGCAGGAAGTGTGGCTCGTACTCAGGCAGCTTCAGGATTACATCCTCAATCTGCGATGGGAATACGTTTACACCACGGATTATGAGCATATCGTCGCAACGGCCCAGGATGCGGTCCATGCGTACTAGCGTACGTCCGCACTTACACTTGTCGTAGTGCAGAGCAGTAAGGTCGTGGGTGCGATAGCGCAGAAGTGGCATACCTTCCTTGGTGAGGTGGGTGAAGGTTAGCTCGCCGAATTGTCCCTCTGGCAATGGCTCGCCGGTATTGGGATCCAGAATCTCTGGATAGAATAAGTCTTCGTTAAGGTGGGTTCCGCACTGGTGCTCGCACTCGTAACCTACGCCAGGACCTGCTATCTCGCTAAGTCCGTAGATATCGTAGGCCTTGATGCCAAGGCTCTCTTCAAGCTTCTTGCGCATCTTCTCGGTCCAAGGCTCGGCACCAAACACGCCAACCTTTAGTTTAAACTCGTCGCGTGGATACTCGCACTCTTGCATTGCCTCGCCCAGGAACATAGCGTAACTTGGGGTACAGCAAAGTATGGTGGTGCCAAAGTCGTGCATCAGTGTCATCTGCTTCTGGGTGTTACCAGATGAGATGGGGATTACCGATGCTCCGATGTTGGTAGCGCCATCGTGTGCTCCCAGACCTCCGGTAAAGAGTCCGTAGCCGTAAGCTACCTGGAAGATATCGTCTTTACCTGCACCATATGCTGTAAAGGCGCGGCTGATGGCTTCGCTCCACATAGCGAGGTCCTTGCGGGTGTAAAGTACTACAACTGGTTTTCCTGTGGTTCCCGATGAGGCGTGGATACGCACAATCTGACTCATCGGCACAGCAGCCAGTCCAAAGGGGTAGTTGTCGCGGAGGTCGAGCTTGTTGGTAAAGGGGAGTTTCGTGATGTCGTCGATGCTCTTAATGTCACCTGGCTCCAACCCCATCTCCTGGAACTTCTTGCGGTAGAAGGGGGTGTTGTAATACACGTACTCGGCCATCTTTACCAGACGGCTGCTCTGGATTTCGCGAAGCTGTTCGCGATCCATGCACTCCATTGTTTCATTCCAAATCATTGTCTGTTTCGCTGTTGATTATTTAAAAGTACTTTACAGCCGACAAAGTTAGCGTATTTTTTTGAATCAACCAAGAAAGTAACCTCAAAAATGGAATTTTTATTGAAATGGTTTGGAACTTTCGTATATTTATCGTATTTTTGCCGCTGTTCTGTTATATATATTAATAAGGTATGAAAAAGCTGATTTTTTGCTTGGTGGCTGTGCTTGGACTTACCACAGCTTGCGCACAAAAGAATTACGAGGTAGACGTGTTTAAAACCAAGAGCGGAAAAACTGTAAAGTTCCACGCTCTGATGCATGCCTGCATCCGTATTGAGATGGATGACAAGGAGATACAGATTGATCCTGTGGCTAAGCTGGGCGATCGAACTGTTGATTATACTGCTATGCTTAAGGCCGACTACATCTTTGTGACTCACGAGCATGGCGACCATTATGACGCCAAATCTATAAAGCAGCTTACAGGCGAAAAGACTCAGCTGGTGATGAACAAGCGTTGTGCTGATATGTATGGCGCAGGTAAGGTGATGGTGAATGGCGACAAGTTGCTGTTGGCAGATATAAGCGTTGAGGCAGTTCCTGCATATAACTATACCGAGGGTCACACCCAGTTCCACCCCAAGGGGCGTGACAATGGTTATATCATGACTATCGACGGACTACGTATCTACATTGCTGGCGATACAGAGGATATCCCAGAAATGTCGAAGATTAAGGATATCGACATCGCATTCCTTCCTTGCAATCAGCCTTACACGATGACTCCCGATCAGCTTATACGTGCAGCAAAGGTGATTAAGCCTAAGGTTCTGTTCCCATATCACTACGGCCAGACTGACTTAAGCGGTGTACCTGCCGCTCTCAAAGGCACTGGCATAGATGTACGCATACGTCATTATGAGTAAAATTCCCCTTTATTTATCAGCCATATTATGAAACAATTACTATTAACAGCCCTTTTGGCATTATCTTGCCTGACAAGCGCCCAGGCTCAGGATCGTAGCGCTTATAGTTTTAAGGTAACTCCTCATGTTAATCAGGAGGATGAGCTTATCGACAGCATCACTGTAGATGTGTTGGTGGATGGTGTAAAAACCTATCTTGATTTCAGTACCATGCTGTTCACGCCCCAGTCGCCTGATATCGAACATCAGTGGATAATCGAGCGCGACATCAATTTCGATGGAATACCTGATCTTATGATATTCTACGGCTATATAGGCTATGGTGGTCAGGGTGGTGACATCTATCACGGCTATGTGTGGGATGTGAAGACGCGCAAGTTCCGCCTGGAAGAGAATTTCACTGAGATTCCTGATCCACAGTTTGATGAAACAGAAAAGACCATCCGTGCCGACTATCGCAACGACTATAGCACGTATGTACACTTAGTATATAAGTGGGTCGATGGTTATCTTAACCTCTTCACCCAGAGCGAAGAGGAACTAGAAGAACCAGAGGCAGGATTCTAAAAAGAATAAGAGGTGCAGACATTAAATCTGCACCTCTTTCTTTATAGTTATAAATCTGTGACTTACTTAACCTCCTCAAAATTCACCGATACTGAATATCAGCGTATTACAATGCTTCGGTACAAATAAGGTACTATTTTTCTGATTATTTAAACTTCTTTTCCCCTCTCATAGCATCTTCGTACATACCAATTGCAAACCTTCTTGGTTCTTCAAGTTTATCATACATGGTTTTAATCTCCGGGACCAATTTCATGTAATCTACAATATAAATACTCATGAATGCCAAGACACATTGTGTAGCATGTTTCGCCATATCCATATCTGCGCGATATTCGTCTTTAAAAGCATCTCGAAATTGAATTAGTGATAAATATGAAGGATGCCCATGAAGGCTAAAGAAAGAATAAAGGCTATTGAAAAGATTCTCTTTTACATTTAGCAATGTGTATGCCTTTTCATATTGAATAAATTCCATGGTGTTATCATCTTTAAAAATATATCGGAATCTCTTCCCATTACCAAGTGCATAATCAATTGTAGCCCTTGTTTGTTGGTCTAAAGTCTTGTATAACTTAGTACCTTCAATTGCCTTTCTACATTCATCAATATCATTCTGTTCTTCCTGCACTCTTGTGGGATTATGACTACGCATGTCTTCATCTAAGTCTTTTAGCCTTTCTGACAAACCTTGAGCCATGAATAGATTATAAACAATAGTTTGTTTGTCCTCTGTCTTTGGAAGAACAAACAAGATTTCAAAAGCAATAAGAGATTCATATACACACCTTGCAATAGTAAAGAGAATAGAAAAATCTATTATGGGTTTAAGATGGCTTGCACCTTTAGAATATCCGACACCATCAAGCAAAGATTTAAATTGGCACCCCTTGCTAAACATAGTTTGAAGCCAGATGTTTCTTTCGTCTTCAAAGGGAGACGTCGCTTTACGTCCTTCGGGGGATTTTATGACATCAAAGTAGAAATCAAGCATCACAGTTAGGTACTGTTTACAATCGTCAATTGTGTCCAGCCGAACAAACTTTTGAACTTCTTCGATCGTTAGCTGTTTTTCGACTTTTGCTCCAAACAAATCTGACAGTTTTTTTAGCTGCTCCTTACTAAATTCCATTTTCTATTTTCCTATTTTAATTTCCCACCGACCAGCCTTTCGACCATCTACACGCTTAATTCCAATACCAAGTTCTCTAATGGCATTAAACTCACGTTGAATAGTCTTATCAGAAACATTTAGCTTATTGGACATTCCCATCAATGTAACCTCTGGTGACATACATATCATCTCGAGTATATCTATCTGTCTATCAGATAGTTCTTTTAGGACATCTTTCTGGACATCTTTTAGGACATCCTTTAGGACATCAGACATTTCCTTCTTGTCACAATCTTGTAATATAGGCTTCTCCCCTTTCTTTGTCTCAATAGACAATATAAGTTTTACTTGCAGCAACTCTCTTTGCTCGAGGAGCTGCGGTTTCAGCCAGTGCTTCTCGTTCCATGCACTGAGGATGAGCGGGAATCCAGAACCAAGGTTTTCACCAAAGCCGATCATACGGAACATGCTTTGTATGCGTTGGTTTCGAGCTCTCGTTTCTTCACCAGCATAAATCTGTTCTATGGGTAGTCGTAACAATCCGGGATTGGTGAACACAAACTTGTTGTCGTATTTCTCCACCTTCAGCACACTGTTCAACATGAGGTCAGCATGAATGATGCAGTTTGTCATAGCCTCACGTATAGCTTTGTGCTGTGGCGTGTCGTCGTCTCGCTCTAATCCAACCATCTTGAATGGACGTGGTAATTCCTTTGTCAACTTGGGAAGCACCATTGTTACGAAGTTATATAAGTTGTTCTCCCATGTGCCGTCATAAGTCAAACGGTCACTGTATCTCTGGTCACCGATCAATCCCGACTTGTCGATATAGTCTAGGCGAAGATTGTCAAAACGATCACGAATGGGCAAGCCCTTACCAAACATCAGCAAACCAGCCATATTCAGACATTCCAATCCACTTTCACGATCTTTTGTGAATCCACCCATCTGCCGTAAGAACTCCTGATTGTCGAGATCATTGAACGGGTGTTCGGCATATCTGTTATGAAACCTCTGGCGATAACGTTCCAATGTTGGAATGTCAATGTCGTCCATCGTGTAGTTCTTCAGGAAGAGACGGTCATTGCCATCATGGTTAGCGTCGCGCATCATCATCGTTAGCATTTCCTCGGGGCAATGATAGTCTCCTTCGTGGTTACGGATGAACGTTCCTCTTATTGGATTGTTGTTGATATAGACAGGGCGAGTGTTGTAGTCAGCCTGTGGTATCCTGATGGAAACTATAGTCTTTTTGTCAATAACAATCGTCTCAACATCCTCGTCTCTTAATAGATTCACATTTACCTTCTCTGGGTTGTTGACGATGTTCCAAAAATCTTTGCGTATTTTATCTGCATCATCCACACCAGTTATTGTGAATCGCTTGCTGATGTCCTTCTCCTTCAAGTCCTCATACACGCCTAAAAGAATAAGTCCGCCATAAGTGTTGGCAAATGCAGAATACGTTTCCCATACGCTGCCAGGGATATTCGACTGCGCTTTCTTGCATTCCAGCGTTACTCGTTCGCCTTTAAGCAATGTCTCTTTTATCGTTTTCTCATCCATATTCATATTTCGCTTGCAAAGTTACACATTATATTTAATTATGTTGTTGATAAAACTAATTTTTCTCAATTTCCTTAAGAACTTTAGCCATCCCATTTGAGTATGAATTCAGCATCATTTCATCAAAGACATCCATAACTTCATCTGCTTTCTCATTCTCTTCGTCATCCATAAAGATACGATAACATGTTAATAGGATTTTGAGTAACTCCTCCTCGTCATAATAGGCGATATCACTTTTGCTATCTATCAACATCTTTACGCATTGATAACATTCATAGGGGTAATTATTGCAACATTTTTCAAGATGCTTAACGATTTCATGGAAACCACCCTCTAAAGAGCAATTAAGCCATGAGGTTAGTAATTCCATGAATAGTTCTATACTTGATTCGGGCATTTTGTCGCACCAAATGAAATAAGAATGCCTAATTTCATCCCGATTATCATTAGCATATCTTCGCAAGAATGCTTCACTTTGTTTTCCATAAGTCTCATCAGACAAATGCTGGTATGCTAATGGAATAATCTTTCTTATTACCTCTTCTTCATTCTGGGAAAGAAGATCCTCGAACATTTCTTTGGATATTTCTTTCGACTTCTCATATTGCATTCCAAAAAACATAATCTGAACTAAAATTGGTTTTGCTCGTCTCTTTGAGAGTATCATTCTGAAGTATGGAAGTATCTGTTCGGGATCATTACACCAAAACCAATGCATTCTGTCCGCATTCAAAAACAGATAATCGGTAACTGGTTTATTCGCATATCTAAACATAACCTTATTATATAATTCATTGTCATAGCATTCCCTTTGCAGATAAAGCATAGTAACTAATTGATGCTCAACAGAAAGCACATCATGTGATTTTAGAAAGAAATCATAAACCTTCTTTTTCCTCTGCGAGAGCTTCCCGATTTTTGTGAATGATTGAATGGCATGCCCCTGGGTACTGTTGACACCAACATTCAATGTGTCGTTTGAAATGGATTTATCAAATTGGTCTTCAATACTCGCATCATATTTCGAGTTATATTCAGAAAGAATGATTTTTTTTAGAAACTCCTCAATTCTATCTATATGTTCTCCTTCTATACTTGTGAAGTTATCAATGACCTCAAAAAGCCTGTATCCATAACCTCCTTTAGACAACTTATCAAACATGTCCATACTTTTCCAAAGAAGGGGTAACAATTGATCTTTTGGATAATTTGCCATTGTCAAGCCATCAAGACCAGACAATTTATAAATAGCAGGGATATGCTCTTCTTCAAATATCTGAAAAACAAACTTCTCAAAGAAATTGGAACGTTCGCTGACACATTGTTTAAATGCGTCAGCATGAACTCTTTCGTCAAAATGGCGATACTTTCCTTTTGCAAAATCCTTGATGCCATAAAAAGATTTCCGCCAATCCTCGCATGATACTGTTTTGTATTGCTCTGCAGACATCAGTCCACCACATACGAAAGCTGCTGTAACATCATGATCAGGTTTCTCGTTTTTCCATTCATACTTGAATCTTCTATCTAATTCTTGTTTTTTACGTTTTATTTTACTATTCCTCAGATTCTCTGGAATCGCCCAAATCAATTTCCTTTGCTCATAACCTAAATGTGGATAATATGCCCCTGTATATGATCTTTTCTTATCTGGTTGCATATCAGAATCCGACTTAAAGTCGTATATAAGTTCCTGACACAAAGTCAATGTATCACTATCAACTAACGGGAACCATGCTCTTAACATCTCTAAAAAATGATAAGTCACATCACTATATGAAAGCAAGTCATCTACCAACTTCGTATCTTTAAGAATAGCAATGATATCATCTGTAAACAAGGTGGGCGCTTCCTTCATGGCTTTAAAAGCAAAGCCACAACAACTGGCTTCGTTCTGATTCAACAGATTTCTTATGTCTGCAATAGTATTAGAAGTTTGATGCAGAACTTGTCTCTTCAACATCTCTCCGAACCATTCATGCAGAGCATATGCATGATGATGCTGATCCATCATCAGGGGGAACACATTGTTATTGTCAATAACATCTCTCCACGAAGGTGTCCTATTTGCATTTATAGCATAAAGTATTCTATCACGTAGAATTGGATAAAAAACTTCGGGGTACTTTTCCTTTAGATGAGTGCAAATCTCCTCTAATGTTGTTTCGACAACTCGCTCTTCATGTTGATTCTCTTTCTTTTGCGGAGTGAGAATATAATCTATCAATTCAGATATGTTGTCAAGCACGAATTGAGGATTAGATGGCAAAGCCCTTTCTAAGAAATCTGCTTTATAATAGGGGGTATCACATAAGACTTTGTACCATTTCGTTACAATACCAAATGTGTAATCAGGAGTTGCACGCAGAATATTTCTGGCAATAGCATTTCGTGTTTTTTCATCCTTTATGCTATCAACCAGCATGAAGACATCTTCTGTACTCTGCTGAACATGATTCCAGAAATATCCATAAACATTCTCATAGACAGCATCTCCGATTCTCATCGTCTTAATCTCCTTAGCAATGAGTGGCGTAATTATCTGATACCATTCCTTATTGTATGTCCGCCTGATAAATGAATAGAACAGCAATCTGTTCCGTACAAACAACTCTTTGATACATTTCTTCTCAAACGGAAGTATGTCCACCCTGTTTGCCAATGCCCACAAAAGCATAAGTTGAATATGAGTCCTAATTTTACCGGAAAACAAGATGGCATTTACGTCCTCTTTATATTGCTTCTCGTTTTTTGTTCTCTCATAATCCAAGACGAAATTCACAGTTGAGCGCATAAATATTCCTTGGTGCTTTTCCTTTGCTAGCAAATCTTGAATCAGCGAGCGTTTCTCTTTTTTATAATATCGGGCAAAGGCATAGTCATACATGCTTTGGTGGAAGAATGTTGCCCTATTGTCTATTTGTTCGATAATACCTTCACTAATCAGATAATTCGCTTCTATCAATTCTGACGTATCATAATCCCATTGAGGTGTTAACGTTTCGTCATCATAGATTTTAAGTGCCAAGTCATAGAGGATTCTTTCTGCAACCTCTTTGTTAATCTTTGATTCTGCCAAGCCGATTGTCTGTAGCCACAATTCATCATACAATTCTGTGATAGAATAATAATCCTTTTTCTCGTTCTTTGCATATACTCGGCAGAACAGATTCAAGTGCTGGGGTGTTTGCAGTACTGTTTTCGTTTTATCATCCAGTTCCTTATAAAGACCTACTTTCAGTCTATCAAGCACCTTCTCCACATCTTCTTTCGCCAACAGCCCAAGTTTAATTTTAGGCTCACGTCCTAACAGACTTAGTTTAGGGTCAAAATCCAAATCAAAGGAACGGCAAGATACAATAATTCTTACGTTTCCTGATTTATCACCATCAGAAAAGAGTTTAATCAGGGCCGTGATATTTTCTAATTTGCTTCTGTCGCTATTTATGTATTGCGACAAGGCATCAATCTGGTCTATAACTAATACAGACCTTTTTTCCTGATTTAAACTGGAAAAAGTATTTCTCAATAGCTCCAAGTGTTCATTACTCGTATATCCTACAGGGGGTTGTAGTTTGTCCGCTTTAATTGCGAAACATTTAATGCCATCCTTTTCCAGCCTTTGGATGGTCTTTCTGATTACAACGCTTTTTCCCATACCAGCATTGCCAACGAGCAATTTCACACAAGACTCATTTTCTGAGAGGTCATCTTTGACCCATTGGTAAAGTATGCCTATCTCTTTTCTATCAATAAAGGAATCCTTTAAGTTGTGAAAATCCGTATTAATCCGATCAAATGCAGAACGGCTTTCTGACATCACCTCCTCTGTACTCTTCTTTTCTTTTGTCAGCTGTGCGATTTTATCATTGAATACTTGTTTCCAACGGTCAATAGTCGTAGCAACATTTTTGCTTGTTACTATTTCATCATTATGGAATTCATATGTGTGAATTATATTATCTCCCTCATTGTTAAATTGTCTTATATAATCATCAGAAATGTATTTCCAGTATATTTTATTTTCATTTGCATCAACAGAAAAGAAAATGCAAACTTCATTACGCATTCTCATGGCGTATGCGACAAAATAAGCTGGAATCTCAGCTTTGTTCTGTCCCTCATATTTCGATTTATATGTTTTAGCTTGCACAACCAATTTGCCAACAGGACGTTCTTCGTCATCTACAAGTTCAATATAGCCATCAGTATTAGCAGACTTGTCGTGACATTCAACTTTATGAGCAATGGCTTGAGTATGTCTAAAAAGTCCTCGAATACACCAATTTCCGTCTTCATCAAGACGGTCATTGGGGTCTGTTACCTTTCTTGGTTTGAAATACGTGTCTTCTGCCATTTTTTCTGTCTTCATTCAAAAGTGGTTACACACTAATTCTACAAAATCATCTTTTTGTTTATTGTAGTTCTTCCAATCAGGTTCCAAATCATAACAATTACATAACTCTTCATATAATTCGTCCAATTTAGATTTGTCTATAATGTCAGCTGCTTGCTTTACAACATTAAGAAAGCCTATTTCTTTAAATTCTATATTGGGAAACTTAAATGGCAATCTCCTCTTCCCTTCTATTGCCCATGCTGCTCCCATTTCATTTTGACAGACTTCGCTTTTCCTATAATTATCTGAAATCATACACAGAATGTAATCACATCTTTTCATGTTTTTGATTATCTCATTTCTGAAATCATCACCAGTACGAATTGCAGTATGATCTAGGGTGCAAAAGATATCGGCTCTTTTAAAACCACAACCAAGCATCAGTATTTTTTCTATAAATCCATCAATTATAACTTCATCTTCCGATGAATGACTAATGAATATTTTCCTGACAGAATCATTGGGCTTTTCCAGATATATAACATAATTAAGAAGTTCATCTATAGCACTTTGATGAATAACAGGCATTCTGTCATATTGAAGAGTATGCTCTTTTATCTTTGTTGCTATATATGGATATTTCTCAGAAATAGTGTCACATAATGATAAAAGCAATCCTTCAAAAGACTTATTCGCACCAACAACAAAGAATAATGACCGATTTGCCACCATTTGCTGGAAGTATTTTACATACTTATCAGAGAAACTTTTACACTCTATCGCCAATTGGTATATTTTATTACCCATGAATCCTAATTACTTTATTCAGATTGTATTTTTCTGTCAATAATTATACAGTTAATACTAAATTTGTCATCATATCGAATAATTACAAATATAAGTTAACTCTTTGCTCTTTAGTTTGAGGGGCTCTTTTTTGAACGAGCCTCTTGCAATTGTTCTTCTGTTACACGTTCCGTGTCATAACATACAATTTGATGATTCTTATCATATACAATTCCAGCGTGTTGATAATATCGCTTACCAATACGAATTAATTTTCTGATAGCACCACTAACAATATCAATAGAGATATTCAATTCCTTTGCCACAACGATGTGAATTCCCGTTGGCCATGGTTGTCTGGGTAATTTCTCGTCAACTTTTGTAAGCAATTCATCAGAAACAAGCAAAGGTTTCATTTGCTCCTTAAAATCTTTTCTCTTCTTTTTTACTGAAACGTCTTCTACGACAAATTCATTTTTACGATTTAAGATACTTTCATATCCTTCAATACCATAATGTTCTGAAGCTTCTTTTAATAAAGTCATAACATATGATCTTTTTATCAATTTTGTTTTGTCATAGCGAAAATTTATAAATTGGCACGTTTCTAATATCTCTTTTGGAGTAAGTCTTGTATTGTCAAAAGATAGTAAGTCTTGTTTGCTAAAATTAAAAATTCCAAGGAGACGACTTATTGTAACAAAAGCAGTCAACATTCTTGATCTTTTCAGCATTTTTGTTGCTTTTAGGTGCAATTCCTTTGACAAATATTCAGGTATTACATCATCTATTGTTTTCAAGATAAAAGCAATTTTTGGCCAAATTAATAAAGAATCTGATGAGTTATATATTGAATCATACTTTTTCTCATCTTTGAAATACTTTTGTTTAAAATTAGCTGCTCTCTCAGGTACTTTCAAAACTAGACAGATATACCCCGCAGCAAGATACATCATATCAACAATCTTATTATCTTCTATTTCTTGATTTGCATAGCAATTCTTTCTACGTTCATAATAATAACCATGTTGTTTCAAAACATCTTCTATATCTCTTTGTATTTTGTCAGTAGCGAAAAGAGAAGCAACCTCAACTGCAGTTTGATTATTTGTCGAACGGATAATACTGTCACGAATGGCAGAGTCATTTTGTGTTATGATTTTAATCATTACACATCTGTCATCATGTTGAGACTGCGACTCAGTGAAATATCTATAAATTGAATGAGAGGTTTGCAGGCCATTGACTATTTGAATATTCTGTACTCTCAGTTTGGTTCCTATATCAACAGCGGATGTTGCCAAAAATGTAATTCCATTATTAAGCCACCAGAAATCAATGTTTTGATTATGTTCAAGAGACGCCATTATATCTAAATTAACTAGATTATTCCCCATATAATCTCGGACATTAGAATCAAACAAATATGTTCTTAATTTCCCAGAATCATCTTTAATAAAATTATAATAGTCGATGAGATTACATAGGAGGACACTACATTGCTCCTTATGAGATATAACGCCCTTATAAGGGAGAGTTAATTCGTATTCAGGTTTTTTCCTATATAAAGAAAGGACTTCTGAGCTTCCATAAAAATAGTATTCTACATTACACTCGCTAAACAAATCACTAAGCGAATTTTTTAGGTATTCTGTTCTTGCTATGATATTTTCTCCTACGCTATTACTGTCTCCCCTTGACGCATAAAAGAACTTAAAGGATAAACTAGACAACGAAGATGCTGTATTCATATAAGCCTCAACAAATAATTTCCTCTTTTGGAGTAAGTCTTCATTGTATGATGACTTGAAATCTGATGTTTCTAATGACAAATCAAATATTTCTCCAACCGTCGCACACTCGTTGTTAACAACATCTTGCATAAATGTGTCATGATGCTTACATGTTATCACATATACAGTAATTTCTGCATGCCGTTTTGGCCACATAAAATCTGTAATGTCTGTTAGCAGATTCCCATTAACAAATATATAGAAAGAGTCTATGCCACCATCATCTTTACCGTCTATTATTCCAGAAAGTATTTCATCTCTTGACAAATCCAAATCTTTTAGTATTTGTTCATTTGCTAAAAGCTCAAAAACTTCTCCCTTATCTTTAGAAGGATTATTTTGATCAATTCTCTCTTTAATAATATGATCAATAATTACAATATCATTCTTTGCCATAGGATTTATAATTATGTTATAGTCTTCTTTATTACTCTTGATAGTTCTATTAGGGACAAAATTAAGGAGTTGATTTCATTTCACGACATCAATTTTCCACCCCATTTTAAGGGCTGTATTAATTTTGTCTAACATTTTCTTTTTATCCTTGGTGCTACTATGAGTGAGAACAAAAAGACCTGGTGCGGCTTCACGTTGGGCATGCCCGTATTTCTTATCTTTAGTTGTAGCCACGATGTTTACGCGACAGAACTTTAGCCCAAGTTCTCTTACTTTTACTAATCCCGCTTCAACAATGGCAGAAGTAAACGTCGTTGCCGCATCATGTTCCTGCAAGATGGTACCATCTTTCCGATAGATACATAAGCCTGTTTTGGGCGCAATCTTTAAGGCACGATTTTTGCGAGGTCCAAACTCCTTGTGTTCGACTTCGGGATCGGCTTCCAGTTTCTTGGCATCTATCAATTGAGTGATATTTGTCTTACGAGACAATGCTACGCTGATAGGCATTCCGGGGTGATAGTCAACCACCAGAACTAAATCTCGTTGAACCTGTTTCAACGCTGGTTCAATGGTCTCTGTTACTACAGGAAGAATTTCTTTCTTGATAATGTCTTCTTCCAGTTCACTTACCTGTCTCTCCAAATCATCATTCAGAGAGAGACCTTCCTTTCGCAATGTTTCCATTGCTTTGTATAAATCGCCGAGTCGTGACATAATCCTCTATTATTTGTTATAGATGTCCCTTATTTTCTGTTTGGCATAGTCATGGGTATTCCCAGTAAGTTCTACTTGAGCTCCACTATAAAAATCAGTGATGTCAAAGTATATGTCTTTTTTCTTATCATCTTTATATATAGGTAATATGTCAAAAGTTAATATTTTTCCATCGCCAGTGGTTATCTGGTCTAACAACTGCATATTATTCTCATATCCAGGATAAAACTTGTTTAACCACTCTTTTTCAGCATGTACTCCCAAAGTATGGGTTGTAGCATGTATTTTAACGACATCAAAGTCCTGACTTCTTAGCTTTACATCAAATGTTATTTTTTCATCGGCATATTCGCTAACAAACTCCTTTTTTCGATTGATAAAGGAAGTAAGTACTTTTATTCCATCTCTTACTTGCGGTATTGCCATAAGAACTATTGCAACTATCACTATTATAGCGATAATCCAATTATTCAGCAACACGTTAACTAAATAATCATATCTGGTTTCCATATTATCGTAATTTAATCTTTAAATTTTCTATTAGAATTATTTAATTTAAGTTCGTCTTCTATAGACTTTATTTCGTCATTATAACGAGTCAAATCATCTTGAAGCATTGTATACTTAGTATTTTCTTCTTTCTCCAACCATTTCTTTGAAGCAAGTTCTCTTCTCCTATTTATAGAATCTAAACTATCATAATGATGCCCAATTCCAAATAGAATAGCTCCAACCGATCCCAAGATTAAACTTAATGTGTTTTTATCTCCGTTTAAGGATGTACTCAACACATTTGATGAATATGATAATATCCACAGAATAACAATACAAACAATAGAAATACCTCCTAACGTATAGAAAAGTTTGGGTTGCCAATTGCAAAAAGCTTTCTCCAATGATTTTTCGTATGGTAATATATCTGCTTTTGCGTGATCTATGAGTTTTTTTAATTCGTCCCTCCTTTGGTATAATGAGTTTATCCTTTCTGCTTTTTGCTTGGCAGTAGATTCTTTTTGTTTTTCTTCTTCAATCCGTTTACGCTCATTTTCTTTGTTTTCTAATTCACAAGAAAGTCTATCTCTATCCTTAGTTATAATATCTATTTCTTTTTGTTTCTTCTCATTCTCATTTGTCAGCAACTCAACTTTTTCTGCCTTATTTTTAATCTCTTCATCTTTTGATGCTATGTTTTTATTTAACATTGCATTCTCATCACGAACCTTAGCAACTTCTTTATTGTATGCAAGATTATCAGCAGCCACAGCATCTCTTATAAGTTTTCCAAATTCCCCTTCTACAAGTTCATCTGGATCCACTTCAACCGCTTGAATAACATGCTTTGCACGACTATATAGTTTCTTTATGAAATCTTTATATACATCGGCATTGAAATCACTCTTTGTCTTATTGTAGAGACGCGATACCTCTGCAATCTTATTGCGGACTCTTGTGCTATGTAAATCAAGGCATCGTGCCATTGTCTCTGTAAGCAAACACCCAGAAATATCTACAGGCTTTGTATTATGCATCCATAGTTCAAGAATGACCTTGCCCGTTGATTTCATATAATCTACTGTGGGATGCATCGTCTTACAAAACGCTATCAAATCCCTGTTTGCTGTAAGAAAGAATACATGATTATCATTGCCCTTTTTCGCTCTTCTTTCCTTGATATAATTATCCATGAAAACATCATGTATCTCCCTATAGTTATCACTACTGTATGAAGTAGGCCTCTTTGTTCTCGATTCCCCTAAAAGTCTTATAACTTTTTTCCCCTGATAATTCTGTATTATCTTTTGTTTTTCTGAAGGGCTCATTTGAGGAAAAACATTGATGCCATTCTTCTCAACCTCTGTTGGCAATGTTAGACGTATTTGCGCCAATTCATTTGCCTCAAGTTTTCGTCTTTCACATGCAGAGGCAATATCTGTTAAGGGATTGGGGCCGTTTTGTTCAACAGACTGCAAAATATATGATATTTCATCTATTGTCATCGGGCTTACACGCAATATGCCTCCTGCAGCATTTATAATATCGCAAACCTCCTGTGAATATGTTTCACGTTGAGGCGTTGATAGTTTCAACACTCCCATGACAATAGATGTATCAAGGAAATACTCGGCTTTTATTCCATCCTCAGTTTCTTCTACATGTGGTTTGTCACTTTTCAGGAAACCTGCGATTACAGACCCCCAAAACAACTGATTTGCAACTTGATATAAATCCTTTTCATAATCATTTAGATATTGCAAAAAGAAAACCATTGTTGCATACCTTTCATCGACTTTAGAAGTGTCTTGTTCTTCAAAATATCCTAATATGTCGTCTGTATTATCAGAAATGAACTGAATGAAGGAAATCCCATCATCCGTTGAGCCTTCTCGTTCTAAAAACTCTTTATATTTGGCTTCTAAAATACTAATTTTATCAGAGAAAGCTCTTTCTCGCTCATTAATACTCTCCTCGTCACTATCATATGATGCACTTTGAATCTGGAATGTATCACCATTTTCATACACATTCAATTTGATATTCCCCCATCTTTGAGCATCTATTTTTAATATTGACTTAGATATAACTATATGTGGAATAGCTATACCAAATTTATCTACGATAAAATTGTGTATTTCATCAGCACTACAATACGGATGGCTTTCTTCGCGTTTAGAAAAGATGAAGGTTAAAGCATATTTTATAATAGGGAAATATATATCCGAATACAATCCATGATTGCTATTCGAATAAAGTGCAGAAATTAGCGCATAATTAGTTCTTTCCATAATATTATGATACTTATTTGTTTAACTTCTCATATTCCTCTCGTGTGATAGGAGTCTTTGGGTCAACGATGAGGACTTCATCGTAGGTCAGGCCATAAAGACGATAGACCTTATTGTCTATCTCGTTTTCCAATGAGCTTGTGTCTGCCTGTGGATTCTCTTCTTTGGATATTAGGATTTTGTCTACCAAAGAAATGAATCCCTGTTGTATATTCTGGGAGACATGTTTTATAGGAAGTTCTCCAACGCTACGTGCTTGTATCTCAGAAAAAACTTTCTTTGTTGATTTGTGTTCTGTTACATAATAGAAATTCAAAAGTTTTGAGTTAAGAAGGGCGAGAAGATATTTTAGTGAAACATATTTCTCTCCTTTTAACGTAACAACAACAATAGTGTTTAAAGCATAATATTGGTTGTTGTCATAGGTGAATATCAAATTTGCAGATACTCTTCTAAATAATAGTTTTTCAGGAACTTCGAAAATCGTTTTTGTTTTGCATGAATGAATTCTTTCTAAACAATAATCAAGATACTCCCCAGTCCAAGTTACTGAATATTTATTTATATTTCTTCCATCTAATAATCTATAGTACTTTCCTGATGGATTATCTCGTTTTACAGATAGTGACTTGTCACCCTTTAATGCAATAGCTTGATTTATATTGCATAGATCTTTAAGCTTTATGGAGTCAAGAGCGACCTTGCTATTTAAATTATTTGACTTGAAGCTAAAAGCAAATATAGGTGATGTCATAAATTCACTCTTTTGCTTAGTACAATTATAATCAACAGAGTGTACATCACTAATATAATACGATATTTCGTAATCGGGTTGTTTGTGTTTAGAAACAATAAAGGTAACATTCTCCACTACAGCATTTTCGAATGGCATTTTATCGTAAAACACAACTTTAAGAAGAGATGTCTCTTTAAGTAATAGTTTACGAGTATCCTTATAGTATTCTTGCGTCAGTATCGTATTGGGAATAATATAAGAAAGAACTCCATTATTAGCCGTAAGTTCAATACCAAGATGAGTGAAATAAATAAACGTATTTAGTCTTCCTCCAGAAGTGTTGTATCTCCTTTTTAAGTAGGCTCTATATGCCAATGGGGCAGATTTGTCTTTAGACAATTGATGGTATGGAGGATTACCTACAATAATATCAAATCCATCTTTAATACTAAACATCCATTCGCTATCAAAGAATGGTGAAGAAGCGTTCTGGTCAAACATATCCCATTCTGAAAGTTGGCGGGCTTCAATATTACCAATCGCTCCACTTTCTTTCAACATTAGTGTAATTTCATTACGAAGACTTTCAACCTTCTCCTTATATTTACGTTTTGTTTTTACCGTTTTTGCACCAAATATGCGATGCTTCGCCTCTTTCATTTCCTTTTCTTTTTCGCGGATAGTTTCGGAGTCAAAGAGGTTTGTTTCGCGTTTCTCTAATCCAACCAAGGTGTTTGCCGCTACAAACTTTGCCTCGAGGTTTGGCAAAGGACGTATGCCGAAGTTGTCAACAGGATTGTTGTTTGTCTTCTGGTCAACCACCAAGGAAATAAAGAAACGGAGTTTGCTGATTTGGATAGCAATGGGCTGGATATCCACGCCATAGATGCAGTTCTCTATCAGGTAGAGTTTACGGGCATAGTCGGGGCGATTTATACTCTCGTTGAAACTGCGCTCTATGTCGGCAACGATTTCCGAACGTTCTTCATCCGTGGCGTTGTGATATGCTTCGGAGGTCTCGCTGATAGCATTATTGAGCGTCATGTCTTTCCATTGCTCGTTGTTGGGGTCAAGCTGCCCTAGAATATGCACCATCTGTTGGAGCATACCCATCGGGAAAGCACCAGAACCACAGGCGGGATCGAGCACTTTACACTCATAGAGTGACTGCATAATCTGGCGTTTTTGTTCATCGGTCAGAGTCGGTCCCTCGTCCGTGTATTGAATCAGTTTTCGATATTCTGGTTCCAAGTCCTCACCTACTGTACGTTTCAGGTGAGCCACCAGGCTTTCATCCACCATATACTGTACAATCTCACGGGGCGTATAGAACGATCCTGTCTGCTTGCGGGCAGTTGTCTGCGTCTCTGGGTTGTAGGCTGCCAATAGGTTCTCAAACACTTTTCCCAATAGCTCTGGATCGAGTGACACTTCCTTGTCGAAGGGGGTATTCTCTTCAACGGTGAAGTTATAACGCTTCAGGATGTCGATAATACCACGTGCGCTAACCTTCTTTTTCTTCTTGTCGCCATACCAATCGGAGAGGTCGATGTTTTTGCCCACCTCGTCACCAAAGAACAGAAAATCAGGTATCACCAACTGGTCACTTATGGCTTTTCTGTCGGTGAAAGCATCAATATAAATGCCTTTATCCTTATCATCCAAACAGTCGAACAAACCACCATTCAGGAATGGTACATACTTGTTAGCCAGTTCCACAAACTTGTCGGGATTGATAAACAAATCCTCATGACGCATCAACTTGTTATTGTCATAATCGCCACGACCATTGCGGAAACGACGTTCCGAAATGGTATCCTTACCCTCTGGAGTGATAGGACTGTTGAGCATGGCAAAGAAAAGATTTTGCAAAATGCCCTTATAATATTTGCTATCATAACTCTTGCCAAACAAATCTACTATGTCATGAGGTGTAAATCCTTCTATAAGTTCAGAGGCTATATATTGCTCGTCGAAGAACTCGTCGGGCACCAAATGACGCTGCTTGAGGAACCAGACAAAGATGAGTCGGGTTATCAAACGAATCATTGCCTCAGAATTATATTTCTGATTGTCTTCTAATGTTTTCAAGTCGTTGGGGAAACGAACCACCATGATGGCCCAAGCATACCAGTCGCTGAGTTCCTGATAGAATGCTTTTGTCAGCACCTCTACAGAGAAACGGTTACGCAAATCCTCCACATTGACAACACAACCATACTCATTCAGATATTTGTTAGGCGTATAATAGGCTATGCCTTTGCCTAAATAATAGGAATAACGGTGGGGATTAGAATACCGGCGACTGATGCGAAAGGACTCTTCCGATTGGTCGAGTGTAATCTCAATCAGCGAGAAACGATAATTGCTATTGTCGTCCTCTGGCACAAACAGCACCAAAGCCCGCTCGCAGAACTCATCAGCCAGCAGTCGGAATGCCTCTTTCGTCAGACCTACACGGGCATCATGCTTTGAACTATGGCGCACTTCGTAAACGACCAAGCCAAGTGACTCACATTCTCCCAAGCGTGTTACTTGCTGAGTATATTGAAACTGAACAGGATTGTCTATAACACTTGCCTCCTGCTGGAAATCCTCTGGGAGAAAACTGGTTCTCAGGAAGGAAAGAAACTCTGCGCGATTGTATGCTTTATTGAACTCCATATCTCGTATGCTACTTTAATTCTTCTGCTAATATGATTGACTCCTCACCATCATCCACATGATTACATGTTTCGATGATGCGGTTAATATAGTACTCGTCTATCTGATCAGGCAGCTTTTGGTAATCTGCTGGCTTCAGCTGATTGATAAAGCGAAGCTCATAACCAGAAAGGCCATCATTCTGAATCACCTTCATCAGATCTTTAAGATAATCCGCAGGCAGGGCTCTGCGATTCAACATTACCTTAACCTTTTGCATGGCTTCCAGACGGATTTTTTCGTTTTTGTCTTTGATATCGCTGCTGAACAGGTGGGACTTGGTCAACTGATAGGCAGGCTCGAAAGATTCAGAGAGTGGCGAAGGCTGTTCGGACATCTCTGCTTCGAAAAGCCCAATGGCTTCTTCTGCTGTCAGCTGAACAATCAATCCTTCATCATTACCTATCTTAAAGACAAAGTCATTGCCCTTCTTGCCAAACATCAGGACTCCACTTCTTGCCTTTTCAACGGAGCGGCCTGTACGTGCACGATGGGGCAACTGCATAGCTTCTTCATAAAAATCAGTACCTTTGGCGGCATTCTGCAATTTCTGGTACTTAACGTCCCAAGATACTTCCTCGCTCTTTGCCATTTCTTTCCGGTATTGCTCCAAGAAATAGGACTGTATTTCCTCATCCTTGGTCAGCACTTTGGTGTCTTCGCCCATAATGGCGTGAATCATAGCCATCTTTAGCGTGGAGATTTCCTTGGTGCGGGTTTCCGATTCGCCCACATCCGTAGGGAAATAGTTGTAGATATACAACTGGTCGAACACTTTCTTATTAACACGATTGATACGCCCTATACGCTGAATAATGCGGGTCGGGTTGTAGGGTATGTCGTAGTTGATAACGGTTCCGGCGCGATGCAGGTTGTATCCTTCAGATATGGCATCGGTGGCTACCAGTATTTTATAGTCATCCCGCCAATACTCCTTTTTCTCTCCAGCATTGAAGTTCGCGTTGATGGTGTTTTTGTTGGCTTGGGAAGCATCGGCAGAGGTGTATTTGAAAACAGGTAATCCATAATTTTGCAATTCCTTGCCAAGATAATCAGCCGTATCAGCAAATTCTGTAAAGACAATAATCTTACGTTTAGGCTCTTGGTCCAACTGGCTCTTCAAAATTGTCTTGAAGGATTCCAGTTTTGGGTCAGTCTTGATCTCTCCTTCTGTTCCAAACCACTTCTTTTGAATTTCACAGAGTAAAACCATATCTGCTTTGATATCTTCAACGAATGAGTCTTTGATGTACTTCATGTCGATTTCAAAGAAACCACGCTTCTCGTACTTTTCGTAGGTATCTGTAATGAGCTCATTGCCATCATCATCCGTTTTGTAGAAGTCATCAACATCAGGAAGATTACCTTTCTTATAGACTGGCATCTTGCCCTTTTCCTCAATCCATTTCAGGATTTGGCGAGAACTGCCTATCATATACTCTAATGACATACGGAAGGCATATTCTGAACTTTCAAAGCGGCGCACTAACAAACGGCGCATGAATTTAGCGACATTGGCTTGTCGTCCAAACAACAGGTTTAGTTCTACACCTGTCTTTTCTTCCAGCAGTTTCGACAGTTCTTCTTTTAGTTCTTCTTTCAGATATAAAACAGGAGAATAACGAGCTGCCTTAAAGCGGTATTTGCCATCCGTTTTCGTGTGGTTGTCATCTTCACTGATACGATCAAGCGTCTCAAGATACAAGTCTTTCAGACTACTCAGGTCATAATCCAACTCTACAGGATCATTGGGAATAACCAATTGGATATTCTGCTGTTTCAGGTCTTCCGCATATTCTGGGATTTCCTTCAAATCTATGCGAGAGCGACGGATAACCAGTGGACTGATAATGGAACGTATCTCATTGGCGATTCTACCAGCTTCTTTTGAAACCTCTGCGTCTGTTATCTTTCCTTCTCTTTGGTCTTTCTGGAGTTGTTTGTATGTAACAATTAAATCCTTAAACTTCGCACCCAGATTATCTACTGTCTTCAGAGTCGATTTAGTTGGAATCTGGAACAACTTTAGCATGGCATAGATGTCATCTGGTCTGTTGTTGAAGGGGGTAGCAGTCAGTAGCATCACCTTGTTACCAGAGCATAGTTGATGTAAAATAGTATAGTCTGTCGTGTATTCATTACGATATCGATGAGCCTCATCAACAATAATCAAGTACTGTTCATCGGCTTTTACGATTCGCTCATAATACTTCAAGGCTTCTTCTAATTTTCCTGTGGTATAGATGGAAGCTGTGAAGCCAAAGTCATCACGATAATTTTGCCATAGTTCTTCCAAGTGAGGGGGACAAACCACAAGTGCCCTCAACCTAAGGTTCCTGGCTACTGTTGAAGCAATGATACTCTTGCCAAGTCCAACCACATCTGCTACTATCACACCATTATGATTCTTGATGGAGTTAATGGCCATCTGAACTGCGTCTGTCTGGTATTTCAGATTAGAGAACTTACCATCTGTAATGTCGTATGGGGAGAGAAGATTTTCTGTCGTAGGAATAGAAAAATATTCTTTAAGTACACGGAGATATAGTTTATAGGGGCTGTAAAGCTTCTCGTACCAGATACGATCAATAACCTTGGCATCGAATTCGTCGATGTGTTCTTTGTCTGCAATGACTATGGACTTATCCCAAAGCTCATTAAAGATGGCCTTGGCATCAATATATGAGTTTTTGTCGTTAAAACGGGCATTAATCTCTACTCGTCCTGCTAATCCTTCGTATGACAGATTACTGGAGCCAGTGATTACAGAACCAGGATCCTCACCACCTTCATTGATTTCTTCGCGATAATCGAAGATATACATTTTTGCATGACATGGCTCATCAGTCTTTCTGATTTCCAGAGTTCCAGACTTTATCTTATTATAGAACAGTTTAAATGACTCCAGTTTAGGTTGACTATCAAGGAAATCAGTTTCGTTAAACAGTTTAACGAAATGGTTGTAGTAGTCGTCTTTAAGCTGACTGCGGGACTTGTTATAGTCGGCTAATATATCTATCTCACGGATGTATTTCGTAATACGCGTGTCTATATCAAGCCCGACAAGGATGCGAACATGTTTGTCAATCAACTTCTCGGAAATGAGTTTATATCCAGAGAAATAGAAATACCCAACAAGCACATCCAAAGACTGACTCTTTGGAAGAATGCCGTTGATGATATCAGACAAAAGTTTATCTTTATTTGTTATGAAACTATTCTGGGTCATACTTCTTTCGTAGAATTTATCAGTTCTTTAATATCCACTTGCAAGCAACTTGCAATCTCTATTAGGGTACGCAAATCTGGCTGTGATGTATTTGTACACCACTTTGAAACAGTTGCAGGGTCTTTGCCTATTTGCTCAGCAAGCCATTTCCCTGTTTTCTTCTTTTCTACAAGAACAACCTTAATCCGATTAATATCCTTTGTCATTGGGCAAATGTATTGATGTTTGACGCAAAGATATGAAATAATCGGCAAATACATGTGGTAATTGCCGATTATGCATGGATTTTTATTGTTTTTTATGAAAATACATGGTGTAATAACTCGCTATATAGCTTAATAAGCTATCTTCCTGTTTGATAATGCTTTTTATTAGGACTTATATGTTTTTTTATAAATTACAACAGTTTTATTTGGTGGAATCGATAGAAAGATGTATCTTTGCAACTTGAAAAGTTATATTTACAGTCCGTATACATAAATTTAATGTTGATAAATAAATGTTCAAAGCTTGTGAATATAAGTTTGCTGAGCATGAATATAAAATAGAAAAGTAATCTTAAAAATACAGAATAAGATATGGCAAATTTCGTAATTCAGGAACTTCCTGAGGAAATGAGTGATGGCAAGAAAGTTGTTTTTCCAAAGATGCAAATCTATTCGCTGCATGACTACGACACCGTCATCAAGCATATGCGCACCTATGCTGGTAGTATCAGTGATGGACTGATAAGAGCTGTCATGGATGCATTGGTATCGACGATGCAGAGTTGGATGCCTTTGGGACATAGTATCAAGATTGATGGACTTGGAGTGTTTTCTCTGTCATTGGGATTTGATACTTCTACACCTTCTGAAAAAGTGATTTTACAAGAGCAGGGTGGTGAAGACACGAAGACGAAATACAGGCATGTCTGCATCAAGGGCATAAATTTTAAACCAGATGCAAAGTTGCTGAAGGAGATGAACAAGCAGGCGACATTCGATCGTGTTAGTACGGATGTTGTTGTTCCAAAGAAGTGCAAGTACAGTCGTGAAGAGCGTCTGGAAAAGGCCAAAGCTATTATCAAGAAGTATGGGTATATGACGCTTACTGACTATGCTTTGGCAACTGAGCAGTCGAGAGCTGCAGCCTCGAACGACCTCAAACGAATGGTGGCAGATGCTGATTGTGGCATCACCACTCGCGGAAGTCATTCGCATAAAGTATGGATAGCTACGAAATAAAAAAAGGTGCAGACGATGAATCTGCACCTTTTCCTTTATATAGTTAATAACTTACTTAACCTCCTCAAAGTCGGCATCCTGGATATCCTCAGGCTTTGGACCCTGCTGGGCCTGCTGCTGGCCGCCCTGGAACTGGTCGCCACCAGGCTGTCCTGCTGCGCCACTCTGCTGGTACATCTGCTGCGAAGCAGTCTGCCAAGCAGCGTTGAGGGCTGCGATAGCTGTGTCGATAGCTGCTACATCGCCTGCCTTGTGGGCATCCTTCAGCTGCTGCAGAGCCTGCTCAATAGCTGGCTTGTGCTCGGCAGGAATCTTGTCGCCAATCTCCTTCAACTGGTTCTCAGTCTGGAAAATCATTGAGTCAGCCTGATTCAGCTTGTCAATGCGCTCGCGCTCCTTCTTATCGTTCTCAGCATTCTGCTCTGCCTCGGCCTTCATGCGGTTGATCTCGTCCTGTGACAGACCCGATGAAGCCTCGATGCGGATGGCCTGCTCCTTACCTGTTGCCTTATCCTTGGCAGAAACCTTGAGGATACCGTTGGCATCGATATCGAAGGTTACCTCGATCTGAGGAATACCACGACGTGCTGGAGCGATACCTGTGAGGTTGAACTGTCCGATTGACTTGTTCTGTGAAGCCATTGGACGCTCACCCTGCAGAACGTGGATGGTTACCTCTGTCTGATTGTCAGCAGCGGTAGAGAATGTCTCGCTCTTCTTGCATGGGATTGTTGTGTTAGCCTCGATCAGCTTGGTCATAACACCACCCATGGTCTCGATACCCAGTGTAAGAGGAGTAACGTCGAGCAGTACGATGTCGCCTACGCCACCTTCCTTATTCAGAATAGCACCCTGAATTGAAGCGCCTACAGCAACAACCTCGTCAGGATTTACACCCTTTGAAGGCTCCTTGCCAAAGTAGTTCTTAACCAGAGTCTGAACAGCAGGGATACGGCTTGAACCACCTACGAGGATAACCTCATCGATATCAGAGGTGTTCAGCTTGGCATCAGCCATTGCCTTTTGACATGGAGCCAGACAAGCCTGGATGAGGTCGTGAGCCAACTGCTCGAACTTAGCACGTGTAAGAGTCTTAACCAAGTGCTTTGGTACACCGCCTACAGGCATGATGTAAGGCAGGTTAATCTCTGTAGATGTGCTTGAAGAAAGCTCAATCTTAGCCTTCTCAGCAGCCTCCTTCAGGCGCTGCATAGCCATAGGATCGCTCTTCAGGTCGGCACCCTCGTCGTTCTTGAACTCCTGTACCAGCCAGTCGATGATTACCTGGTCGAAGTCATCACCACCAAGGTGGGTATCACCATTGGTTGACAGAACCTCGAATACACCACCACCGAATTCCAGAATAGAGATATCGAATGTACCACCACCAAGGTCGAACACAGCGATCTTCATATCCTTGTTAGCCTTATCTACACCATAAGCCAGAGCTGCTGCTGTTGGCTCGTTTACGATACGCTTAACGTCGAGACCTGCAATCTGACCAGCCTCCTTAGTAGCCTGACGCTGAGAGTCAGAGAAGTAAGCAGGTACGGTGATAACAGCCTCTGTTACCTCCTGGCCGAGATAATCCTCAGCAGTCTTCTTCATCTTCTGAAGAACCATAGCAGAAATCTCCTGTGGAGTGTACTTGCGACCATCGATGTCAACACGTGGATAACCACCCTCGTTAACTACTGTATATGGTACGCGAGAAATCTCCTTCTCGGTCTGCTGCCAGTTCTCACCCATGAAACGCTTGATAGAGTAAACGGTGTTCTTTGGGTTAGTGATAGCCTGACGCTTGGCAGGATCACCAATCTTACGCTCACCATTGTCTACGAATCCAACTACCGAAGGAGTTGTACGCTTACCCTCGCTGTTGGCAATTACTACTGGCTCGTTACCCTCGAATACGGCAACACAGCTGTTTGTAGTTCCTAAATCGATTCCAATAATCTTTCCCATAATTCTATATTTTTTTAATTTATACTCAATTTGACACAATCCGGATTGCAAAGCGTATGCCAAAATGGCTAATTATGCTAAAAATGTATTTTATTACGTCATTTTGGCACAAAATATTTGGATTTTCATTTTAAAAACTCTATCTTTGCACACAGAATCTAGAATAAAACTATAGGTAGTCATGAAAAGAACTATTTTTGCGGCCTGTATGGCGATTGCCTTTTTGACAGCATCGGCACAGAGTAACTCTTACATTGTGAAGACTAAGGGTGTTAAGAAGAGTGCCCAGACCCATATGCAGGATGAACTTGCTGAAGCTCAGCAAGATGAAGAGGAAGCCTCGCAGGATTTTATAAGTCAGAACTTTAAGTTCCACAGTCTTTGCGACTGGGAGAAGGGCATGAAGTTCATGGTGATGCCTGATAAATACGATTTGGTGGTTAAGACCTTTACTGACGCAAGTACTGAAAAGGAAGTTAGCAGCATGACACTTAAGTATAAAATAATGGTATATCAGGGTCATGATGAGAGCAAGGATGGTCATGCACGCATAAACTTTATCTGTCAGGACAATGGTAAACCATATTATTACGAGATAGGTTACGGAACTTTTGATGATTACTGTTTCCAGAAGATGGGTGTGCCAACATTGGCATATCTTGGCGATGTTGATATTGCCAAGGAGAAACTGATGGACAAGACACTCTTTACAAAGACTAAACATTATCGCATTGACACAGAGTATGATGGCGAAGGCTATCAGGATGTAGAGGTTGATGCTGACATGGAAGTAAAGGTCGTGGCTGTTGGTGTTGGCTCGCGCAAATATCCCGTAAAGATCGTGGTTGAGGATAAGAATGGCAACCAGTTCTATCAGAATGTGACTATGTCGAAAACCAATTGTGGTATGCGCGATGATGAGTTCGTAGCTGATGAGGCTCGTTACTTGTTCAATAACTCGTTTGAGCTGATGGATGACATTATGTCAATAAGCAGCCGTAATTACAAACAGTATGTTGGTAAGGTTGTACACACTAAGATACCAGTACGCATGCTTAATGAGGTGTCGAGCAAGCAGCAGTCCATTCCTCGTCTGGCTGAGTATCGAATTGAGTCTATCACCCCACATAAAGCCGATGATTATGCAACTGTGAAGTTGAAGAATACCACAACTGGTAACTTCTTCTATACTGATGCTATTCTGGATATGTATAAGGCCGAAGGCAATGAAAACAAATTCTTTGGGGCTATCTTTGCACCTGGCCCTGGAAAGAAGGTTGTTACCAGTGAGGGTACACGTGCTATGATTCGTCAGGGACACGTTGGTATCGGTATGACAGAGGATGAGGTTGAGATGGCTGCTGGTGAACCAGACCATGTTGAGACAGGTAAGGGCGGACAGTACTTCTGGGTGTTCCAGCGCTCGAACAACAAATTGTTGTATGTTGAGTTTGATGGTTCTGCCGTTGTTAAGAAAACCGCAGTAGCCGATGGTCCATATAGTCCATCTGTTAATCCTACGCTGAACAGCGGTAAGAAGGGTAAAGGAAAGAAAGCTGCACCTAAAGCAGTAAATGGATGGATGGGTGGATCTGGCACCCCGATAGAAAATTAAAATAAGAATCCCAGCCAAGCGGCTGGGATTTCTTTTTGCTTTATTCTTTTTTGTCAGAAATAGCTTCCATAATCTTTGCTTCAAGTTCGTCGCAGAGTTCTGGATTATCCTTAAGAAGTTCCTTAACTGCATCACGACCTTGACCAAGTCTCGAGTCGTTATAACTGAACCATGAGCCGCTCTTCTTGATGATGCCATACTCAACACCAAGGTCTGTAATCTCACCGATCTTAGAGATTCCCTCGCCAAAGGTGATTTCGAACTCTGCCTTGCGGAATGGGGGAGCAACCTTGTTCTTTACAATCTTTACACGTACCTGATTACCAATAGGCTGGTCGCCATCCTTAAGGGTTGTAACCTTGCGGATATCGAGACGTACTGAAGCATAGAACTTCAGGGCGTTACCACCTGTGGTGGTCTCTGGGTTGCCAAACATTACACCAATCTTCTCACGCAGCTGGTTGATGAAGATACATGTGGTGTTGGTCTTCGAGATGGTTGACGTAAGCTTGCGAAGAGCCTGGCTCATCAGACGAGCCTGGAGTCCTACTGCCGAATCGCCCATGTCGCCCTCAATCTCCTTCTTTGGAGTAAGTGCAGCTACAGAGTCGATAACGATGATGTCGATAGCGCTTGAGCGGATAAGCTGATCAGCAATCTCAAGTGCCTGCTCACCATTATCTGGCTGAGAGATATAGAGGTTTTCAATATCAACACCAAGGTTGGCAGCATAGAAACGGTCGAATGCATGCTCAGCATCGATGAATGCTGCGATACCACCTGCCTTCTGGGCCTCAGCGATGGCGTGGATGGCCAGAGTGGTTTTACCAGATGACTCAGGACCATAGATCTCAATGATACGTCCCTTGGGGTAGCCGCCTACGCCCAGAGCTGCATTAAGACTTATCGAGCCTGTAGGAATTACTTCCACATTATCTATCTGTTCGTCGCCCATACGCATGATTGAGCCTTTGCCATAGTCTTTCTCAATCTTCGACATGGCGGCCATCAGGGCTTTCATCTTCTCCTGTTGAGGCGTCAAAGCCTCTTCTTCTGTTGCTTTCTTTGCCATAGTTTAATGATACTATTTTATGAGTTAATATTTATAATTGATTACAATTCCAAGTCACCATCGTGAATCTCATGCCAAGGCAGGCCCTGCTTGTTGAGCTGCTCCATGAATGGATCTGGATCGAACTCCTCTACGTTGTGAACGCCAGGCTTGTTCCACAATCCTTTGCAGAACATCATAGCACCAATCATGGCAGGAACACCAGTGGTGTAGCTTACGCCCTGCATACCAGTCTCCTCGTAGGCAGCACGATGCGAGCAGTTGTTGTAAACATAGTAGGTGTGCTCCTTGCCATCGTTGCCGATACCACGGATGCGACATCCGATTGATGTCTCGCCCTCGTAGTTCTCACCAAGATCCTGTGGATTAGGCAGAACTGCCTTCAGGAACTGCAGAGGAACAATCTTTACCTTAGCAGTACCAGAACCGTCAGCCAGAGGAGCCTCGTATTCAACCTCGTCGATGCGGCTCATTCCGATATTCTGAATTACCTCAAGGTGCTTAAGATACTGCTGACCAAAGGTCATCCAGAAACGTGCACGCTTGATAGTTGGGTAGTTGATCACAAGTGATTCGATTTCCTCGTGGTGCAACAGATAGCTGTCGCGAGGGCCGATATTTGGATAGTTCAGATCCTTGTGAATCTCCAGAGGCTCTGTCTCAACCCACTTGCCATCTTCCCAGTAGAGTCCCTTCTGGGTAATCTCGCGGATGTTGATCTCTGGGTTGAAGTTGGTGGCGAATGCCTTGTGGTGGTCGCCTGCGTTACAGTCAACGATATCAAGATACTGAATCTCCTTGAAATGATGCTTTGCTGCATAAGCAGTGTAGATTGAAGTTACACCTGGGTCGAAACCACAACCAAGGATAGCTGTGAGACCAGCCTTCTCGAAGCGGTCGCGATAAGCCCACTGCCAAGAGTACTCAAAGTGAGCCTCATCCTTTGGCTCGTAGTTAGCTGTGTCAAGATAGTTGCATCCGCAAGCCAGGCAGGCATCCATAATTGTCAGGTCCTGATAGGGCAGGGCAAGGTTTATTACCAGCTCTGGCTTGAAGTCGTTGAACAAAGCCTTAAGCTGTTCAACATCATCAGCATCAACCTGAGCTGTCTTTATGTCCATATTATATCCAGCCTTGTGGATGTCCTCCACAATCTTATCGCATTTTGCCTTACGACGGCTAGCAATCATAAACTCTGTAAATACGTCTGCATTCTGAGCAATCTTAAATGCTGCAACGGTTGCCACGCCACCTGCTCCAATCATTAAAACTTTTGCCATTGTCTTTAATATTTAATAATTAATCCTTAATCTCGTCTGCCTTAATACCAAGTGCAGCCATAAGCGAATAACCAAGAATCTCCTGGCGATAATTACCTCCTGCTGATGGCTGCATGGTGAACACTGTTATACGCTTGTCATCGTCGTCAGCATGACGCAAAGCCTCGCGTACCTTATTATATATAGAAGAATCTTCGGCATTTGGTATCACCATCAGTCGTTTTATGTTCTTCTGTGCCAATACCAACTCAAGCACTTCGTTGAAGAAATCGCCTGTCTTGGCAAAGCCTTCAGCCTGATAGGCATTGATGGTAAACTCGCCCAGATGGTCCTTGAAAGCCTTCTCGCTCAAGTCGTTAGCATAGTTGCCTGGCAAGAAATTGTCCATCTGCTGCTTATCCTTCTGGTGAATCAGTATCACCTGTATCTCGTTTTCTCCGTCTCTGATACCTCCATCCAGGGCGATGCAATCCAGCCATTTTGCGATATCGGCCTGAGGAATGCGACGTCCTATCATCCTCTCGAAATTTACGATCAGATTAAACGCTACAGAGTCGACGTAGTCTGCATCTACCAGCACCACGTTTTCACTCCACTTTGCTTCTCTATTTAAGTCGTTGTTCATACGGAGTGCAAATATACGAACTTTTTCGCTAAGCAGCAAACTTTTCAACTTTTATTTAGTTTAATTATTTGGTATTTCACTTGTTTATTAGTACCTTTGCAGCCAAATTAAAAAATAACAAATAATAAAAGTATTCAAACCAAATGTCAACATTAACAATTCTTATTGTCGTAGTGTTCTGCTTGGGTTATCTTAGTATAGCTTTAGAGAGCCTGACAAAAGTTAATAAAGCGGCCATTGCGTTGCTTATGTGTGTGCTGTGCTGGACACTGCTCATGCTTGATCCTGCTTCGTATTACCCCTCGATTCTTGGTGGCGATGTGGTACACCATATCTCAGAGATTATCGAGCATCATCTGGGCGATGCAGCTGGTACACTTTTCTTCCTGATGGGAGCCATGACCATCGTTGAGATAGTAGACTCAAATGGCGGATTTAACTTTGTGCGCGACACGCTGAAAACTCGTTCTAAGCGCAAGCTGATGTGGCGAATGGCATTTATGACCTTCTTCCTGTCGGCTATTCTCGACAACCTTACCACCTCAATCGTTATGATTATGGTGCTTCGTAAGCTGGTTCAGAGTCGTGAGGATCGTCTTATCTATGCAGCACTTGTGGTTATCTCAGCCAACTCAGGAGGTGCTTTCTCGCCTATTGGCGACGTAACAACCATCATGCTTTGGATTAAGGGCGTTATCACCACTCAGGGCGTACTTACAGAAATCTTTGTTCCTTCGCTCGTCTCGATGCTCGTGCCTGCATTCATTCTGCAGTATCAGCTTCATGGCAAGTTCGACAAGGAGCAGAATCTTCCAAAGGCTGATGTCAGTCAGTTCACCAAGTCGCAGCGCGACATCATCTTCTGGCTTGGTGTTGGTGGTCTCTGCTTTGTGCCCATCTTTAAGACTATCACCCATCTGCCTCCATTCATGGGCATCCTGCTGGTTCTGGGATTGCTCTGGACAGTTACTGAGATATTCCACTACAATGCCTCTGATGATGACACGATGGCAAAGCGTGTAAGCGACTTGCTTTCAAAGATCGACCTCTCTACCATCATGTTCTTCCTTGGCATCCTGATGGCTGTAGCAGTTCTCCAGGAGGTTGGCGTACTCACAATGCTTGGTGGAGTACTCGACACAACATTCGAGGGCAATCACTTCCTCGTTACTGGTATCATCGGTGTGCTCTCGTCTATCGTTGATAACGTACCTCTGGTAGCTGGATGTATGGGTATGTATCCTGTAGCTGCTGCTGGCGATATGGCCATTGATGGCATCTTCTGGCAGTTGCTGGCTTACTGTGCTGGTGTTGGTGGTTCTATGCTTATCATTGGTTCTGCAGCTGGTGTAGTAGTTATGGGACTTGAGAAGATCACCTTCGGATGGTATATGAAGAAGATTACCTGGGTGGCCTTTGCTGGTTATATCGCAGGTATGATTATCTATTGGTTAGAGCGTGCATTGTTATTCTAAATAATAAGTAAAGTACTAAGCATAAAAAATGTTCCCTAACTTGGGAACATTTTTTTTTGCCTTATATTCTTTCGCTGATGTTTCTTGGCGTCCACATCCAGAAGGTTGATCCATGTCCTTCGCCTTCGGATGTTACTCCAATCTTTCCATTGCATCGTTCTGCTATCGCCTTACAGATGCTAAGTCCAAGACCAGTGCCTTGTACGTAGTCGTTAAGTTTGACAAAGCGCTCGAACACAGCATCCTGCTTGTCCTTAGGGATACCAGCACCAGTATCCTCGCAATAGAAGTATATGCCGTCTTCCTGCTCGCGATATCCCAACTTGATGTGGCCCTGATGGGTGTACTTGATGGCATTTGTGGTGAAGTTGGTCAATACCTGCTGGATACGACCCTTATCGAGTGTAGCCATAAACGAGTCGTATGGATTGTCCTTGATGAATTGTACACCAGCCTCGTCAACACGCTGGGCCAGCGTCTGGCAGATGTCATCGAATACCTTTGCAAAGTCAACCTCCTCTGGTTTGATGGCCAACGACTGTCCAACATTTGATGCCTCAAGGATATCGTTGATAAGTCGCATAAGCATGTCGCAGTTATTGCGGATGATGCGTATGAACTCCATTCTGTCTTCGTGACTCTCTACTACTGGCAGAAGGTCGCTAAAGCCCACGATGGCATTAAGTGGCGTACGTATTTCGTGAGTCATGTTGGCAAGGAATGCAGCCTTCATCTTTCCTGACTCCTCTGCACGCTTGGTCTCGTCTTTCAGCTTCTGCTGAGCCTCCATCAGGTTGTCGATGTTACGAGCCACACCAAAGTAGTGAGACAGATTACCGTTCTCGTCGAACTTAGGAATACCACTGATTACATACCATACAGGACCAGGGTTGATCATTGTGTATTTAAAGTGTACTATCTTGTTGTATGGCTTAGCGTGGGCAATAGCCTCTTTGGCTTCTTTGAAAGCAGACTCACGGAACTCGTCAGTAGCACCACCAAAGAATACATCCAGAGTCTTGGTGTAGTCCGTCTTGCGTCCGCTATAACTGAAGTGGATGAGTCCTTCCTTGAGGTCGAATGTCCAAAGGAACATCTTACTATTTTCAAGCAGATAACCAAGCTGTTTCTCGTAGAACTGTATATCCTTGGTAGCTTTCTTAAGCTCCTTGTCGTGCTTGGCCTGTTCAAGGTATAGACGACGTTCTGCAGTCATATCGCGAGCAGTAACTACATAGAACTGCAGTTCTCCCTCATCATCGTATGTGGGATGAACCTTTATCTCGATATACTTAAAGATACCAATCTCAGGATAGAACATACGCTGACATACGTGGAAACTCTCCTTGTCGCCCTTTTGGTACTGTCCTTTTACCAATGCTACTTCAAACAGGTTCATCTGGCGGAAGAACTCCTCGCCATCCTTGTCGAATTCGCATAGTTCACTCATTCGTTTGTTTACGTCGATAAGCGTTCCGTCTTTGGCATAGAACGACATGGCAATAAGTCCGTTGCTGAACATGCTCTGATACTTACTTGCAATCTCTTCGTTTATACGCTCTTCGACAATCTCGTGGGTGTAGTCTCTGAACGATGTAATGACATAGCGTGGCTTTCCGTCTTCGTTTTCTACTACGGCATGTCCCTCAATCCATCTCCAATCCGGATTATTCTTTGTTCCTTTGTTGTAGCGGCGCTTCAGGTAGCCCAGGTCTTTTTCTCCTTGGCTCATCAGTCGCATAGCCTCGTTGAACTTTCCTTTTTCTGTGTCTGGCAGGCGCTTCATAAACTCATCGTGGCTCAATCCCTCCTTTGGGAGCATGTCGCCATAGTTGTTCTTCAGGCGTTGGGACTGTAAGTCGTATTCTATCACATAGTAGTTGCCTGATCTCAATGCCTCAGTCATCAGCTGGTTCATGTCTATCGACTTCTCAACAGCCTTCTTTACTCTTATGCGCATCATGTGGCTGAACAGCAGGATTACTATAGCAGCTATGATGATAGCGATAAGCAGGATGAGTGCCATAGGCGATGTGTCGTTGTGAACATTCTCTGGATAGAACCACTTGTCGTGCAGTTTCTCTATGTCACCTGACTGCTCCAGACGGGCAAACATATCATCGATGGCGTGTATCAGTTCCTTGTCGTATCCCACTATTCTTAGTTCGCCTGCAGGCATATCTGTCTCGTCGAATTCTATGCCATCGAGTCCCAGTTCCTTAACCTTCATTTTAAGTGGTTGCTCGCCCCACATATAGTACTTGTACTTACCACTTCTTATACCCATCAGAGCCTCACGTGGTGCATGGTATTCGGTAGTAAACTCTTTGTTCTTCATTGCGCTTACCTTCAGGTCAACATAGTCGTTTTTCTTCAAGGTAAGGGTATCTTCGGCTGTAAGCTGGCTGAATCGCCTTAGCGGACGTGTCGACCTAAGTCTGATGGCTCTGATATTATAGTAGGTAATCATGTTGCGTGTGTACTCAAATTCAGGCCCCTCGTACTTGAATTTTAGGGCATGAATAAGGTCGGCCTCATGATTATCGAAAGCCTCAGTACACTTATACCATTCCATCATAACGTATTTATGAGGGATGTTGAGCTTGTCGAGTATCATATTCAGCACCTCCACATTATAGCCATCGGGTTCGCCATGGTCGTTTCTGAACTCGTAGGGTGGAAATTCCCAGTCGCTTACTATTATAAGTGGGTTCTCGTTTGTATAGTCGCGCATATAGTTCGCCTCTGCACGTAGTGTGGGGCAGAAGGCAAACAAGCAGGCAATGGTAAGTATTATAATCTTCTTAGTCATATATCTTCTATTTTATTTTCTTTCCATTTCTACCATCTTACAAGGTATCGAGAACCAGACAGTGGTGCCCTTGCCTTCAGTTGATGTGAGTTCTATAGTACCACCCATATAATGTACCAGCTCGTGGCAGATGCTGAGTCCGAGACCAGCACCGTTATTGGCACCAGTAACGAATCGTCCGAAGATGTTCTCAAGGTTCTCCTTCTTGATACCACTACCTGTATCTTCTACTGATACCAATAGTCTGTCGGCTATATACTCATATCGAGCCAGAACACTTCCTGATTTAGTGTGTTGTATGGCGTTGGTGATAATCTTGTTGATAATCATAGATACGTTTGGCTCGTCGATCTCTACAACCAGTTGATTGTACGGGCTCTGCACTATGTACTCCACACCTGGCTGCTTGTGGTTGTCCCATACTGATGAGCATCTGCCAGCAAATATGCTTGCAAAGTCAACAGGTTGTGGCGATAGTGTGATCATGCCAGCATCGAGACGCGAGAGGAACAGGATGTCGTTGATAAGCTTAAGCAGCGATGCTGAGTTCTCCTTTATCTCGTTGATGAATACAGCCTCATCCTCTGGCGAGTGTTCCATCTCAAAGAGTTCTGAGAATCCTACTACGGTGTTAAGTGGAGTACGAATCTCGTGGCTCATATTGTGCAGGAATGCATTCTTAACTGTTTCCACCTCCTGAGCTCGAACAGACTCCTCTGCAAGTTTCTCTTCTACAGCCTTAATCTCGCTGATGTCACGAATCAGTCCGAAGTATTCTGTTATCTCTCCATCCACTATTGTTGGCACGAAGTTGAACTGCAGGTGTAGTGGCAGGCGGTCTTTACGCCTCCTGATGCAGGTCTTTACATCTACAATAATGCTACCAGTCTGTCGATTATCCATCTTGTTGAGTACTCGCAGGGCCTGCTTCTCTGACGAACTGTCAACAAATGCCAGAGCTCTGGTCTGTGTGAGTGAGTATTTCTCATGACCAATCTCGCTATAGACGGTAAGAGTATGTGTGTCGAGACGATAATTAACCAGACTTATGCCTCCTACAGACAGCACATAGTCGATGTTGTGTACATAGGTAGAGACATCATCTTTTACAATTTGTAGTTTTTTACTGTTTTCTTTCAGCTTTCTGTACGAATTGGCTGATTCAGTAACATTACGTCCTGTGCCAAAGAATCCGATACGACTGCCGAACTTATCGTAGATAGGCATTACCTGTAGTTCGTAGTAAAGTTTCTTTCTGCCTAACAACTTGTTAAGCACACGATTGTCATTTGGTGATGTGTAGAGCTGGGTGGCATAGAAGTACTCAAATTTGTCGATATCCAGATCCTTCATGCCAAGAACGTCGCGAAGTGATATCTTGCGTCGTCTGATTTCCTCATTGTCAACGCCAATTAGTGACAGTGCCTTTGTGTTCATGTCAGAGATATAACCATCGGCATCGTAGTAAACCATGTCGACCAATGCTGAGTTGAACAGCGACTGATAGCGCAACATCGACTCTTTGATAAGTGCTTGACGCATGCGATCCTGTGTGGTATCAGTCTTCAAGATAATGATAATAGACGGTCTTTTGTGCTTGTCTCTTCTCAACACTGACAGTGTGACAGTGTAGTTGTTACTGTCTATCAGGTTGTTTCCGTATTCTTTTAGCTGTATTGTGACCGTTTCTGATTTACCCCCAATCACATTTCTAAGTCCGTCAGTAAGATTCGTGAAGTCGTTAGGGTCGAATCTGTGTGAGTACTCAAGCAGCGAGTATGAACGTTCTGCGTGGCCTGAAGAATCCATAACGGTGAAGTACTGTGACGATACGTTATATGTGCAGAACATAACGTTACTGGTCTTCATTATAAGCGACAAACGCTGGTTCTCCTTGTTTATCTTCTGGGTCATCTTGCGTTCGCGAATCTTGAAGAATGTGTAGTAAACCAGGATTCCCACTGCCAGAATGGTAAAAAACTTAACCATATCCCAGATCCACGATGGGATACCTGTCTCTTGGCGTTCAGGATAGAACCATTTGTTCTGTATGGCTGTAAGACGGTCGTTAGATCTGAGAATAGAGTACACACTATCTAGTTGATTCAACAGATGTTGGTCGTTAGCAAAGAACTTATACTCACCATATGGGAAGTCGAACGGTATTATTTCCAGATTGTCAGTGTGATATTTAGTCATCAGCCACTTCAGCGACATCGAGTTCCAAAGTATTATACCATTATTCTCTGTACTAACGTTCTGTATGGCCTCCTTCATGTCGTCGTAAGGAATTATCTCCTTGGCCCAACCGTTTTCCATCAGTTTGTAGTGGCTGAAGCTCTTATCGTGAACTATCACAGGATATCTTGAGAGCTCTTTTCCGTTCCTTGCGTTTACTGCCTGCCCTTTAGGCTTTACCAGACTATGTGTGAATATCTGAACAATGGTTCTTCCGTAGGATGAGTTATGGCGTGCAAAGTCGGCATCCATTCTCAGCATAAGGTCTGATTTGTGTTCCTTCAGGTCCTTTTGTGCCTCGAGTGTAGGTCTCAGTCGTATCTCGTAAGGAATGTCCAGTTCCTTGAATATCATCTTCAGCAGGTCGATATTGTATCCATCTGGTTCTCCATTCTCATTCAGGAAGACGTATGGCCATAAGTCCCATGCGTCTTCATATATAAGTGGGCGCTTGTCGTTGTAGACAACTATGCTGTCTTTGTTTTGTTGAGCGTGGGTAATGCCGAGTGATAAGTGGCATGCCACGAGTAATGCTAGTATTCTATTTATCTTCATAATCATATGGTTGTTTCTTCTTTACATGGAATCCAGAACCAGAAGGTAGATCCGCAACCCTTTCCCTCGGATGTCACACCTATCTCGCCATTACAGTTGTCTATTATGGCTTTACAGATGCTTAGTCCAAGACCTGTGCCCTGTACAAAATCGTTTAGTTTAACGAAACGGTCGAACACTTTCTTCTGATGTTCCTTTGGTATACCTGAACCTGTATCTTCGCAATATATGTACAGTCCATCAGTATCGTGGCGAACCTGTTTCTCGTAACCTATCTTTATGTGCCCCTTCTTGGTGTACTTAATGGCATTGGTAACAAAGTTTGTTACTACCTGCTGTATGCGTCCGCCATCTATCGTGGTGATAAATGTGGGGTAGGGGCTCTCTGAAATAAACTCTATGGCTGGGTTCTGAACCCTGTTTTTCAATGATATGGCCATGCTGTTGAAACTCTTGGCAAAGTCAGTCTTGGCTGGCTCAACCTTGATGCCTCCGCTTTCGAGCGATGACAATGCCAGAATGTCGTTAACAAGACGTAGCAGCATTTCGCAGTTGTTGTTTATCACATTTATAATCTGAGCTCGTTCCTCGTCAGTGCCTAACATGTGCAGCACCTCCGAGAATCCTACGATGGCATTCAGTGGTGTGCGTATCTCGTGACTCATGTTGGCAAGGAATGCACTCTTTCGCAATCCTGACTGGTTGGCACGCTCTGTTTCTTCCTTTAGCAGTTCTTGCTTCTCTATCAGCTTGGAAATGTTTCTAACCACGCCATAAGTTCCTATCAGCTTGCCTTCTTTGTTAAAGAATGGAATGCAGTCAACAAAGTGCCATTCTGGTTTCTGGCCTTCCTTCACGAAGAATGGTTTGGTATTCAGTAGCATGGTTTGCTTTTTACTGAAGTACTCGTCAATGGTTTTTCCTTCCTTTTTAAATGGAAGTTCAAGAACACTCTCTGTAAGTTCGTCGAAGGTCATCTTCTTCTCAGGTACACTCATCTCCTTGTAGAATATGATTTCCCTTTTGATAAATGAGGCACGGAAGAATCGCATCTCTACATTCTCCATCAGATATTTCAGCTCGTTCTCTAACTCCTCAATTTCTTTGTTGGTGCGTTGTATCTGAGCCTCGTTCTTCTTATACTGATGGTATTGTTCGCGCTCTTGGGTAATGTCTCTGATATATAGCGTATACATCTCCAATTGTTTGTTGTTGTTGAAGATAGGGTGTAGACGTATTTCTGTATAGCAGTCAACGTGGCGTTCGAAAATGATTGTTCTTGTACAGAAGTACAGGTCATCCCTTTCGTCCTTGTAGGTGATGAACCTGAAGTCTGGAATGTTGAAGATAGGGTAGCGATAATAAAATGGATCTTCGTCGCCTTCAAACTTCAATATCTCGCGTAGCTTCTTGTTTGTTGTAAGCAACCTTCCCTCCTTATCAAAGAAAGCCTGACCTACGATGCTCTGTTCGAACAGTTTGCGATAACGGTCTGTTAGCTCCAACTCTTCCTTTTCCTGCAGTACCTGCTCTGTTTGATCGTAAAGTGTGCAATAGAAGTTTATAGGTTTATTCTTATCTTCTGCATCAAATTCCACAATACCCACATCGCGCAGATATCGCCAGTCGTGCTTGTGCTCCTTGGTGCTTCTGTCCCATCTGAAGGTGCACTCAGCTGCTTTGGCACCCTTCACCAATCGATTCATAAACGCCATGTAAATATGCTTGTCGTCAGGATGGATATAATCCAGACTTTCCTCATAGGAAATACCATCACCTGACAGAAAGTTTCCAAACAGGTTGCTTGCCAGTCTGGTCTTCAGGTTCAGGCGTATCACATAGTTGTTCTCGTTCAGAGTGTGCTGCATGATGGTAGCTATATCCTTGGCTCTCTCAGTATTCTTTCGTATACTGTAGAGGGTGATTCGGTTCAGTATCAGTCCTATGATAATGACCATCAGGGTTATTATAACTATCAATATCTGCATGCTCTGTTATTTTTTCTCAAAACTTGTCAACTCGCAAGGTATGCTCATAAAGAATGTACTACCTTTGCCTGGCTCTGACAGAACGTCGATGGTTCCTCCCATCTGCTCTACCAGCTCTTTCACTATAGGCAGATCAAGTCCTGTACCAATACGTTTGGTCTTAGCATCGCCCATGAAACGGTTGAATATCTTAGGTACTTCGTCAAACTCTATGCCTTGGCTTGTATCTTCTACTATGATGATCAACTCGTCGTGCAGGTATTCGTATCTTGCTTTCAGCGAACCGGCTTTAGTGTTACGGGCAGAATAACCACATAGTTTCTGTATGGCTATGCCCAGATGCTGAGGGTCGATCTTTACCAGCATCGAGTTGTATGAGTTTTCTGTTATCTGTTTTAGGTTCTCGCTTGCCTCGCTCCAACCTTGGTGGCACCATCCTTCAAATAACGATGCAAAGTCGCACTTCTCGTAATGATATTCAATCATGTGTGCATCGAGGCGTGATATAAACAGGATGTCGTTAATCAGGTCCAATAGAATGTCGGTGTTCTTTTTGATTTCCCTGGCAAATATGGGCTCGTCTTCACGACTGTGTTCTCTTTTAAACAACTCAGCAAATCCTATTACAGCGTGCAACGGCACTCGCAGCTCGTAGCTCATGTTCAGCAGGAAGGCGTTCTTCAGCTGCTCCTCCTCCTGGGCTTTGGCTGTCTCCTCTTGCATATGCTTCTCAATGTAGGCCATCTCTGTTTCGTTTCTGCACAGGCCAAAATAGTGGGTAACCTTTCCTTCCTTATCTGTGATTGGCATCATGCTGAAGGTAAGATAGATGTCGCGCCCATTGTGATCTCTGAGTTTGGTGTGCAGCGTCTCTGAAATGGTACTCTTATAGAGCCTGTCCATCTTCGTCAGCAGCAACTTGGCGCGCTTCCTGTCGTCAGGATGAATCATGGCTACGGCTTTGAGCTGACTGAGATGTGTTCCCTCGCCAGTAATGTCGCTCAGAATGTCGAGCGTGTGGGTGGCAGGGTAGTAGTTAGTCAGTCGTGCATCACTTATCTTCAGTGTATAATTCAAATCGTCTACGTATTGTTTCAGAGCCTTGGTGCGTTCTTCCATCATTCTGGCCGACTCTTTCTGTCTGTGGTGCGATTCCACCATCTCTGTGATATCGCGCCCAGCAGCTATCACACCAAGCGACTGATTGTGTATGTCGTGAATAGGCTCTAGCATCACCTCATAGTAGATTTTTCCTTCACGTGTAATCTCTGGCACTCGCTCGTCTGATTTCTTGACATGGGTGATATCTGTTATCGACGATAGCTGAGTGTGCTCCAGCGTTTTGATGTCGAATTCCCTATACGATGGAATATCCGTCATTTTTATCTTGCGCTTCAACAGCGTTTCTGGGGTCTTTACTCCAAATGTTTCGCATGCTTTCTCGTTCAGTTCTGTCAGATAGCCGTCAGCATTGTAATATATCATGTCAATCAGCGACGAGTTGAACACTGTATGGAATTTCAGCATCAGGTTCTTTTCGTCCTCAGCCAGTTTCTTTTCTTTGGTCACATCTCTTTGGGTGCCCAGAATCTCTATTGGCTGGTCTTGCTTGTTTCTTCGCAATACGGTCAGGCTCATCTCGTATATCTTACTGCTGTCATCTTCAGCAGGCGCTCCTTTTACAGTCAGCGTTTCTGCAATCTGTTCTCTGTTCTGAATGCCCTCTATGGACTTTACCACCTGTTTGAAGTCTTCGCGATCATACAGTTGCGAGAACTCGAATGGGGTATAGAAGGTTTCTGTAAGATTCTCTTTCGAAATGACTTTGAATTGATTTTTCTTGGTATTATAAGTCCAGGCATCTGTTTTGTTGGCATCCATAATCAGAGTAAGCTGGGCGTTCAGTCTCTGCACCTTGCGCGTCACCCTCTTTTCTTTGTAGTAGGTAAGTCGGTTGTATACTACCATGGCTATAGCGGATATAATGAATACCGCTATCAAGAAGATGTATGTTGGGTTAATATCTATTAGCATGAATTGTCTCTAAGTATGGTAGTAAACACCCGCAAAGTTAGCTAATTTCACGTAAATAACAAAATTTTTGAACGAAAAAAACACAATTATTTGGAAGTTTCGCGGAAAAACCTTACTTTTGTCATCAGAAAATGACTAAAATTAAACAAAATGGTTGACGTAAAAGAAATTTTGAGCAAGAGCGAAGAGCGCATGGAGATGGCAGCAATGTTCCTTGAGGACGAGCTGAATCGCATTCGTGCAGGCCGTGCAAATGTGGCTATTCTCGATGGCGTTCGTGTAGAAGTCTATGGCAGCAAGGTGCCCCTGAATCAGGTAGCTAATGTTAGTGTACCCGATCCTCGTACCATCGCCATCAAGCCTTGGGATCGCAAGGAGATCCGTAACATCGAAAAGGCTATCATGGATAGCGATGTAGGTATCACTCCTGAGAACAATGGTGAGATTATCCGTCTTAACATCCCTGTTCCAACTGAGGAGCGCCGTCGCGACCTTACCAAGCAGTGCAACAAAATTGCTGAGAAGGCAAAGGTTGAGGTTCGTAACGTTCGTGGCGATGTGAAGGATAAGCTTAAGAAGGCAATCAAGGATGGTCTTTCTGAGGATCTTGAGAAGGATGCTGAGAACGATCTGCAGAAGTTGCACGACAAGTTTATCAAGAAGATCGACGAGCTGATTACAGCCAAGAACAAAGAGATTATGACCGTATAATGCACGGACTTGTTATTAAGAACACAGGCAGCTGGTACACCGTCTTGACAGACGATGGCCAGCTGATTGATTGTAAGATAAAGGGTAACTTCCGTCTGAAAGGTATCCGTAGCACAAACCCAGTGGCTGTTGGCGACAGGGTTCAGATTGTGCCAAATAACGAGGGAACGGCTTTTATCACAGAGATTGAGGATCGTCGCAACTACATCATCCGCAAGAGTATCAACCTCTCAAAGCAGAGTCATATCATTGCTGCTAATGTAGATCAGGCCATCCTTGTGGTAACAGTGGCTAATCCTCAGACATCCACCACGTTCATCGATCGTTTCCTGGCTTCGGCCGAGGCTTATAGAGTGCCAGTAATCCTAGTGTTCAATAAGACCGACTTGCTCGATGACGATATGCGTCGCTATCAGGAGGCTATGGTGAACCTGTATCAGACCATTGGTTACGAGTGCCATCAGATTTCTGCTGAGAATGGCGATGGGGTAGACGACCTGCGTCCGCTGCTTAAAGACAAGATAACCCTGCTTAGCGGCAATAGTGGCGTGGGCAAGTCAACGCTCATCAATCGCTTGGTGCCTGAAGCCAATCTTCGCACCTCAGAGATCAGCGATGCCCATAACACTGGTCAGCACACCACCACATTCTCTGAGATGATACCACTATCACCCATCACCCAGCACCTAACACCCGGTTTCCTCATTGATACTCCAGGCATAAAGGGTTTTGGCACCTTCGATATGGAACCAGAAGAGCTTACCAGCTACTTCAAAGAGATATTCCATTTCTCGCAGGATTGCCGATTCTCTAATTGCACCCATACCCACGAACCAGGTTGCGCTGTGCTCAAGGCACTCGAAGACCATTACATAGCCGAAAGCCGCTATCAGTCTTATCTCTCTATGCTCGAGGATAAGGACGAGGGCAAATATCGTGCTGCTTACTAAACGAGATTAAATATTAAACATTAAATGAAGAAAGTATTATTCGTACTATTCGCGGCTAATTGTGCGCTGTCGTCAATGGCGCAGGTTAAGACCGCTGTTACTGAGTTCAACCTCTCAGGCCCATACGCTGTCGCAACTCCGTTTGCGCTTGACACGGTAGATGTAAAGGGTGCTAAGTTCAACCCAGCATCGCTCATGTGTTCCATTGCCTTGACTTCAAAGTCTGAGGGCCGTTTCAATGGCAGTGTGCTCCCATCCCTTAAGGATAGCAAGAGCGTTGGTCTGCTCTCATTCTATGTAAACAATGCCGATTACATCAAGGGTAAGGTTGAGGTTAAGGGCCCCAAGCACTCAAAGCTGTTCATCGATGGTGTTGAGGCTGGTGGCGAACTCAAGTTGGCTCCAGAGCATCACACTTTCACTATCCAGTATCTGGCCGAGCCTAATGATACCGACTCTATCAAGGTGTGTTTCGATGCCCCCAAGGCCATTCCTTATACCCTCGATACTCGTCACCCTTATATGGTTCACGACCTTACTGATGGCAAGCGTGTTCGTGGCATTTCTGTCTCGCCCGATGGTCAGTATGTAGCTCTGTCGTATCAGACTACAGCCCGTGGTGGCAATAGCACATGGAACTATGAGTTGCGCGATGTCAAGACCCAGCGTTTCATAATAATTCTGGATCGAAATCCACGTTGGATGCCAAAGTCGGTAGCCTACCTTGTCGATGAGAAGGAGGGCTCACGCCGCTCACTCTATAAGGTTGATCCTAAGACAGGTGCTCGCACGCTGTTTGCATACGATGTTCCTGAAGGCTCTTACAATGTTTCGCCTACAGAAGACTATCTTATCTTCACTCTCGAGGAAGAGGGACCAAAAGAAGATAAGGAGATTTTCGAGGTTCTTGAGATGGATGATCGTCAGCCAGGTTGGCGCACTCGCAACTATCTGGCTAAGTACGATATCAAGACAGGTATAACCCAGCGCATCACTTTTGGTACCAAGGGTGAGTATCTCTACGACATCTCGCAGGATGGCAGCAAGCTGCTGGTTGGCAGTTTCCACTCTCGTCTGGCTAAGCGCCCCACAAGTGTATCTGATTATTATATCATCGATGCACGTACGCTAAAGGCCGATACTTTGCTTGTTGGTGCTGAGTTCCTTGATAGTGGTGCTTTCTCGCCTGATGGCAAGCAGATTCTGTTTCAGGGTCATCCTGAGGCCTTCGATCGTATAGGCTGTCAGCTTCCTGCTGATGTTACTCCAAGCATGACAGAGAACGAACTGTTTCTCTTCGATATCGCCACCAAGAAGGTTACTCCACTTACAAAGGACTTTGATCCAAGCATCGAGCGTGCTGACTGGTCGTGGGCTGACGGACAGATTTATTTCTCTGCTGAGGATCGTGATTATGTAAATATGTTTGTACTTAATCCTAAGAGCGGTAAGATTACCAAACTGCCTATCCAGGGCGATTATGCATATCGCTTTGATATGGCTGCTCATGCACCTGTTTTGGGCTATATGTCGTACAAAACCATGGAGCCCGCTTCTGCTTATGTGGCTACAATAAAGAATGCAAAGATCAATGGCCAGTGGTCAATATTTAATGGCGCTGAGGCTCTGGGTGATGCTGAAATCGGAACCTGTCAGGATTGGAACTTCACAAATTCTAAGGGCGACACCGTTTATGGTCGTCTTTACTTGCCAAAGGATTTTGATGCCACCAAGAAATATCCTATGATTGTTTACTACTATGGTGGCTGCTCTCCTGTGTCAAGATATTTTGAATCTCCTTATGCTCCTCAGTATTGGAACTCTCTTGGCTATGTGGCTTATATCATTGAGCCAAGTGGTGCCACAGGTTTTGGTCAGGAGTGGGCATCGCGCCATGTAAACACTGCTGGTCGTGGCCCAGCTGATGACATCATCGAGGGTACAAAGAAGATTTGTGAGGCACATCCTTTCATCAATGCAGAAAAGATAGGTTGTATGGGTGCATCTTATGGTGGATTCATGACTCAGTATCTGCAGACTCAGACGGATATCTATGCTGCAGCCATCTCTCATGCTGGTATCACCAATCACACCAGCTATTGGGGCGTGGGCTATTGGGGCTACAACTATAGCGAGGTGTGCATGGCCAATAGCTATCCTTGGAGTCATCGTCAGTTGTTTGTCGATCAGAGTCCTCTGTTCAATGCTGATAAGATTCACACTCCACTGCTTCTGCTCCATGGCAATGCTGATACCAATGTGCCACTGGTTGAGAGCCTGCAGATGTTTACTGCCCTCAAGCTTCTTGGTCGCGAGGTATCGCTTGTTCAGGTTGAAGGCGAGAACCACCATATTCTCGACTACTCAAAGAAAGAGAAGTGGCTTGCCACCCAGATGGCTTGGTTCCAGAAGTGGCTTAAGGACGATCCCTCATGGTGGGATGCCCTCTATCCAAAGAAAAATCTCTAAACCAGATAAAAAGTAATCCCCACCAATCGGCGGGGATTCTTTTTATATCGTTATCTCACCTGAGCCTAAGCAGTGGTGATGGTTCTCGTCGTAAATCACGCAGAACTGACCTGGGGCCACACCATGAATCTTCTCCTTCGAGTGTACCACAAACTCATTGGGGCTTGTCCACTCAAGTGTGGCAGGGTGATACTCTGGTGTGTGGCGAATCTTGAATGTTACCTCTGTGGGCTGCATCTCCTTAGTAAGGAAGTGGAAATCCTTAACAGGGAAGTCCTGCTTGTAGGCTGTCTCTGGGTCGTATCCGTGCGATACATATAATATATTATTGGCTACGTCCTTCTTGACCACAAACCAAGGTCCGCCACCAAAGCCCATTCCTTTACGCTGACCAATGGTGTGGAACCACAATCCCTTGTGCTCGCCTATGCGTTTGCCTGTCTCCAACTCGATGACATCACCTGGTTGTTCGCCCAGGTAGCGGCGGATATAGTCGTTGTAGTTTATCTTGCCAAGAAAACAGATGCCCTGCGAGTCCTTGCGCTTGGCGTTTACCAAGTGCTCGCGCTCAGCTATCACGCGCACCTCATCCTTAACGTAATGACCAATGGGGAAGAGTGCCTTCTTAAGCTGCCAGTCGGCTATCTGAGCCAGGAAGTCGGTCTGATCCTTCACAGGGTCAGGACTGGTGCAGAGCCACTTGTCGCCATTCTCGTCTGTTTCTGTCATTGCATAGTGACCAGTGGCTATCAGGTCGTAGTCGTGCCCACGCTTCTCATCGAATGCGCCAAACTTTATCAGTCGATTGCACATCACATCAGGGTTAGGAGTCAGACCTGTCTTTACTTTGTCCATGGTGTACTTGGTCACCTGGTCCCAGTACTCCTTGTGGCAGTCTATCACCTCCAGTTTGCAACCATACTTGTGCGATACAGCCGTAGCCATTTCGAGGTCCTCCTCTGATGAGCAGTCCCACTCCTCCTGCTCTTCAGGACCTATCTTAATGTAGAAACAATCCGGATGAAGTCCCATACGAGCAAACTCGTACACGACTACCGAGCTGTCTACACCGCCTGAAAGCAGCACTGCAATGCGCTTATTTTCTATCTCCTTGATGTTCATGGGTGCAAAGGTACGATTAAGTGAGCAGAAAACCAAATTTTATTTGAGTTTTCTCGAACGTGAGTATCTTCGAACGAAGTTCAAAGGTAGCAATTTTTTTTGCACGGATTACACGGATTACACGGATTTTTAATTCTGTTGTATTGTTAAATGTTGCTAAATACTTAGATAAATCCATTGCTAATTCAAAAATAGTACATATCTTTGCGATATCAAAATGATATCAATTTATAAAATCAATAACCAAAGTAAAAATTTAGATTATGGAGACAAAAGAGTTTGAGTTCAGAGGGTCAGTGATGAATGGATTCCTGATGCTGTTTGTAAATCTCGCAGTTCTGATTCTGACGATTGTTGGTATCGTTGAGAGCATCATTATGCTCGACGCTACTGATGGTTCACAAGGTGGTTGGCTGCTTGGACTTTGTGGACTGATGATTATCGTTAATATAATAATGTGGTGTGGCCACATGCAGTTGGAGCCCAACGAGGCTCGCGTAACCACATGGTTTGGTAAGTACGCTGGCACATTCGCCCAAACGGGTTTCTTCTGGATCAACCCATTCTATGGCACCAAGAAGGTTAGTCTGCGTGCTCGCAACCTAGACGCTGAACCTATTAAAGTGAACGATAAGACAGGTAATCCAGTGATGATTGGTCTAGTGCTGGTTTGGAAGCTGAAGGACACCTACAAAGCACTGTTCGAGGTTGATACACAGACCATGGCTTCGAACCCCAACGCCGTTGGCAGCGACACCAAGGGATTGATGAACGCACTCGAGAACTTTGTGCGTGTGCAGAGCGATGCAGCCCTGCGCCAGGTGGCTGGTCAGTATGCTTACGACGATGAGGACACCAAGACTGGCGAGCCCACTCTGCGTTCGAGTGCTGACGAGATAAACGAGCAGCTTGAGCAGAAGCTCGACGAGCGTTTGGCTCTGGCTGGTATCGAAGTGGTAGAGGCTCGTATCAACTATCTGGCCTATGCTCCTGAAATTGCTGCTGTAATGCTGCGTCGCCAGCAGGCAAGTGCCATCATCACTGCACGCGAAAAGATTGTTGAGGGCGCTGTGTCAATGGTAAAAATGGCTCTCGACAAGTTGGCTGATGAGGAGATTGTAGAGCTCGACGACGACAAGAAGGCTGCCATGGTTAGCAATCTGCTGGTAGTGCTCTGTGGCGACGATAATGCTCAGCCTGTAGTAAATACTGGTACACTGAATCATTAAAAGGTGAAAAAGTGAAAAAGTGAAAAGGTGAAAATGGCAGAGAAGAAATCCACTAAGAGTTTCATCCTGCGTGTTGATGCTGACACGATGGACGCGATAGAGGCTTGGGCTGCGGACGAGTTCCGCAGCACCAATGGTCAGCTGCAGTGGATCATCACAGAGGCCCTGCGCAAAGCCAAACGCCTGCCCAAAAGGAAGAAAGAACAAAAAACTGAAGACAACAATGATGAATAGAAAGAAAGCATTAGCTGTACGTAAATTTCCATTAGAATAAGTATGAACGAACAATTTGACATAAAAAAAGTAAAAGTATATCGCACGCTTGAGGGCACCATTTTTGAGGCAGCAGCTCTCATCATATTGCTGAGCGCATGGATTGTGTCTATAATCGCTCAAAGACTGGATACTACCGACGATTGGATTGGTATGGGCGTTTTTTCCATTGTCATCATCGTTTGTTTGCTATGTGCCTACTCGCCGAGCCATATCAACCTTTTTAACATTCCCTTGCGAAATATCCGTCAGGTAGAACTGTCTATTCGTATGGTTCGTATCCTTTCTGTCGGATTGGCCTTAATGAGCCTCGCAATAGCTATTGTTGGTCCCAACTCGCCTTTGATGAAAGTGTTGAGTATAGGCATTGTGGCAGTAGTTGGCATCATAGGTTTTGTATTTATCTATCTCATCCAGAAAGCGAAATGAAAAAACTATTCATAACCCTAACTTTAGCCTGTATAGGCCTTTCAGCTAATGCGCAGGAGATACGCAGAAGTTGGAGCGGCGAACTGGAGGCCATGGGGCAGAAACTGCCCATAGTGATGAACCTGATAAATGGCAAGTGCACGCTCGACAGTCCTGCACAGGGTGCAACAGGCATCCCTGCCACCATCGACCTGCTCACAAAAGATTCGATAAAGATCAAAATCGAGTCGATAGGTGCCTCATACGCAGCACGCTATGTCGATGGCCATCTGGAAGGTACTTTCACCCAGGCAGGCATAAAGTTCCCACTCAATATGAAGGAGATTTCGCCCACTGGCCCCAATCGCCCACAAACCCCCAAGGGCCCATTCCCCTACACCACAGAAGAGGTGACATTTCAGAACGCCAAGGCTGGTGCCACATTGGCTGGCACACTGACAGTGCCCAAGGGCGGAGCCAAGTGCGTGATGATAATGGTGACAGGCAGCGGACCAGAGAATCGCGATGAAGAAGTAGCCTATCATAAACCCTTTGCTGTGATAGCCGATCGCATGGCGCGAGCTGGCATAGCCACACTGCGATACGACGATCGTGGAGTGGGGCAGTCGGTGGGTGGCGAGACTAAGCATACCACCAGCCTGGATGTGGCCGAGGATGCTACTGCAGGCATAGAGTGGTTGCGAGCGCAGAAACGATTCAAGAAGGTTGGCTTGCTGGGCCATAGCGAGGGCGGTCTGATAGCCTTTATGCTGGCTGCACAGAAGAAGGTCGACTTCATTGTGTCGCTGGCAGGTCCTGCTGTCAGGGGCGATAGCATCATGCTGTATCAGGCCCATACTAGTGGCAATCCATTTACCAAGAACATTAACGCAGAACAACTGCGCAACATGATGAAAACCAACACATGGGTATCGTACTTTATGGACTACGACCCCACAGATAACATCACCAACACCAAGTGTCCAGTATTGGCGCTCAACGGCAGTAAAGACTGTCAGGTACCAGCCGACATGAACATCCCAGTGCTGCGCCGCCTGTTGCCTAAAAACAAGAAGAATGTCATCAAGGAATACGAGGGCTTGAACCACATGTTCCAACACTGCACCACAGGTCGCCCTGATGAGTACTACACCCTCGAAGAAACCATGTCCGAGGAAGTCCTATCCGACATCGTCACTTGGTTAAAGAAACTGTAATACACAAAAGTACACAAAAGTAACCGTCCCTTTTGTGTACTTAGTTGAGCGGGATTGAGTATAGGGCACGCTCATTGTGTAGGTAGAGCTTATTGCCGGCAATGCCTGCCCTATGTACGGGAATGGTGAGTTTAAGTTCGGGCACACCTTGTAATGTTACTAACCACACATTCTGACTGCCACCGGCATAAGACGAGATACACATGCGATCGCCCACCATACACAGCGGCCAGTAGAGTGATGAAGCAGGATAATGATCGGCTGTGCGTAGTTCCTTGTCAACCATAAGAATATCCCCTTTCTCTGTTATCACTGGGAAGTAGATACCATCAGAAGCAATCAGCTCAAACATTCCGTGATACTTGTAGTCTGCATATACAGGCTGGGTGATGATGCCACTAAGTTTGCCATGCTGTTCTACATTCCATGGCGATATGGTAACCACCGAGTCGGCTAGTTCGCGCTTATAAGCCAGTGCATCGTCGGAGAGCATGAATGCACCGTCAGGTGTAAGCATAGCATCCTCTACCATATCTTTCTTCATGCTTAGCATATTCATAAACCGGCAGGCACCAGTACGCTTGTCGAACGAGGCGATAAACGGACGCCCCATCTTTTTGCGGCGCACGCCGTCCTGCATACCAAAGCCAAGATTAAACATATATAGTGTACTGTCATCGCATACAATCTGCGAAAAAGCCGATGTCTTAGATGGCAGGTCGTAGCTCCAAACGGTATTCATCATACTGTCGAGACACACCACATGCTGACGGTCGGCAAAGTAATATAGTGAGTCGTCGCGAAGCACATTAGAGTATAGGTGGTTAATAACATTCGAATCGGTCATGCCACTTGGATTGTAATAATAAGGTACGTAAGTACTGCCCGAGATCATAGCACCTGCCACGGCACCACCAACCATCGCCAGTCCCATCAGTAAAGAAGCTTTAACATCAGTCACACCTGTCTTGGCATCGTAAGTACTCACCTCGCCCGTATGAATGTTCAATCTGTTAAGATCATCGGCTACCACCAGCCAATGCAATGAGTCCTCACGAATCACATGATTCCAGCCCCAATTCTTTACATGGGGTATGTTTACGGTCCATAGCTTCTGACCAGAGGTGAGGTCGTAGGCGCTCAGTTTACCCGAGAGGCGACCTGCATAGCCTAACACAATATGGGTTGAGTCGTCGACCTTCGCAGGATAGAATTTTGACTGCCAGATAACCTCGCCGGTATGGGAATTGAGCATGGTTACCTTGTTATTGTTTTTAACTGTTAGTATGCCATCCTTAGTACAAGTAGCTGCAGAATTACTATAGTCGAATGGTTTGGTCCACAGCAGCTTTGACTCCTTCAGGCTATAGGCGCCAAGTTCTCCCTTAAACTTTATCCATTTACCATCCTTGGTTAGGTCACGGAATTTTAGCAGCATATAATCTTGTGAGGGTGTGATAACGATGTCATCTAGCCGCCGGCCGAACTCCTGACAGTCGGCTTCAACAACCGTACTATCCAGCGTGAGTCCAACTGTCACCTTGGCTATATCATCAGCCTTGGTGGGAACAACGGCTACATACAATAGCATCGATAGCAAAAAAGATTTTGATACATTCTTCATTTTTAAGTAATAATTGTGATTGATTTCAGAGTGCAAAGGTAAATACTTATTTCTATTCCGCCAAATAATTATGCGAGAAAAATGTGAGAAATCGTAATCATAAGCATTAATCCCCATTGGCATAATGACCAATGGGGATTGTGGTTGTTTTTATTTGGGGATTTTGTCCAATGTTACTTTGTTCAATAAAGGTCGAGAAGCACTTTCTCGTAGACTGTGTTACCTTTGGGCTTGAGGTAGCCTTCTTGTTGCCAACGGGTAACCATCTTGTCGGCATTTGATTGCGTTACTTTTAAAATATTCACCATATCGGCTTTTGTGAATACCTCTGGCAGTAAGGCAAAACGCTCCTTGGTTAGGTGCGAATGGCGCACATTCTTCTTTACTACAGAGAACTGATCGTGCTCATGCTCATAGTAGACGTCCCAAAATCGTCCGAAGTAATGACGCTGGCATGCAAACTGAATCTTCATGATAAGACGGCAGAACCAACGATCGGTCTTGTCGATGCTGATTGTGCCATGCTCCTGCCACTCGTCCCAATGGCGCATGATGACAAATGGTATGCTGACGTTCATTCCATAATAGCCAACTCGCTTGCACATCAGCTCGTCTGCCTTAGAATTGTCGTACTTGGCATCCTCCATGCGATCCTTGGTCCAGTCGTAGCATTCTTCTTCTAGTTCCTTTACTGGTAACTCTCCGTGAGTCTTGTCCAAGCGCTCGGCCCACATGCGGAGTGTCTTATATTCCTCAGGCTCCTTAAGGTCGTCATCCAAAGTCTCACGCTCAAGCATCTTGAAATTTGATGGTGGCATTGGGATTACTGCTAGTCGAGTAGAAAGTCCATCGTTGATGTTTGCTCCATTAACCTTGTGACGCAGGGCGAATGGTGTGCCCGTATACACATAGTTCCAAAATACGTTGAACGTTTCGCAAACTGAGTCGACATTGCTATAGAACATACCGTCTTCCTCGTTGTGGAATGATTTCATCTCGAGGAATCGCTTGTCGTTCCAATGTTCGCCCTGCATACGGATGGCATTGTCGAGCTCTGTGTCGAACGATAGCTGATGCAGGTGCATTGGCTCGCCATCTACGATATCGACGGCATTAATCATGTCTTCGATAAATACCTTATTAGAGGTGCGGGCTGGATGGGTGCGGATTAGAGGTTTGGGCTTTTGTGGACCGTCGCCTTTGCGACCATTATCGTCCCAGCGCTTATATCTGCGCCTGTAGTTGTTCATGTCCTTACGCCCTTTGTCAGACTCCTTTATGATAGGTCCTGCCAAGAGGTTGTATAGTAAGGTTACAAACGACTTGCCTGTACCAGGGTCGCCAATCACATAGGTGCCATAGTTCAAACGGCATAGCTGTCCCCTTTTGCCATAGTAGCGATAAGTGCATCTGGTCATAAGTGTGCCAAGGAATGTTGCGCTCGTAAAGAGTGCAGCAGGGTAGGCGCCAACTTTAAGTCCACGACAAACTTCGCGCAGACAAGGGTAAACATCCATCAATTTCTCAATCTCTCTGCCCGCTTCTTCCATTTGTATTTCTATGAGCGGGCGCGCCATAGATTCTGTTATTCTGTCAGTCATCTTTTACCTTGTTATTATTGGTCGTGCAAAGGTACTGATAATAATCGAGATGACCAAGCGTTTACTGAATTAAACGCTGGTACAAATGAACATTGGACAAAAAGGGGTTTTAGAAATGACCATTTGGTAACTAACAGGTTAATTTAATTTTATATATTATATATTATATTATAATATAATATATAATATATAAAATATATAGTAGTATATTTTATTCTTTGTCTTTATCTCCAATGCTCATATGATGTACGGATGGTAATTTTTATTTGGCTTTTTGTCCAATGTTCTAGTGTACCAGCGTGGGCAAAAAGTAGGGTATACCAGCTGACGGGTAGATAGGTTACGGATATCGGGCAGTTAGGTTACGGCAATCTCATGGTTTGCTTACGGCCATCCAATACTGGCGTTCTTGCTCGGGGAGTTTCTCGATGGCGTAGCGGAGGGTGGTGCGAGGCATGTGGTGGGCGTGTTGGCGGAGGAATTCTCGCAGTAGGTCTTCGCTAACGCGCTTGCCCATTTCACGGAGCATCCAGCCTACGGCTTTATGCATGAGGTCGTGGGGGTGATGCAGATGGATCTCGGCATAGCGCAGGCACCATGAGGGATCGCCCATCTGTGATGTCTTCCATGAGCACACGATGCTCATGCGCTGTTTCCACAGGCAGGGGCTCTGGGCAAGGGTGTCGAGAACCTTGAGTTTGTAATCTCTATCGCCAAGGTGGCTTGGCAAGAGGAGCCAGTGCCCAAGGATTTTATGAACAGAGAGGTCTACAAGGTCCCAGTTGTTGGCTTGCTCGGCATATTGCAGATAAAGGGTGAGTATCTCATCGCGGGCGCGTATGGCATCATCGTTGTTTACAAGGCGCTTGGTGGCTAACTTCTCGAACTTGGAAACCAATATTAGAAAACCACAAAGGCGTACCTCGTGCCAGCGACACATCAGGAGTTGGGGGATTTCGCTCAATGGGAAATCCGTGCCCACCAGCTTAACTACCTCGCGCGTCTGTGGTACTTTCAGTCCTAAGAATTCGTCGCCCTCGCCATACTCGCCAGGGCCTGTCTTGAAGAAGCGCATCAGTATGCGTCGCTGTTTGTCATTGCGCAGCGACTCCATATGGTTGATGACTTCTTGGGCTGTCATTAACGGAACGAATCGGTGAGAAGCTTGATTTCGATTTGTGGGGCGATACGCTCGTAGAGGATATTGTAAACAGCATCGAGTATAGGCATGTTGACGTGGCAATGACGGTTGATTTCCTTCATACACTTGGTGCCAAAATATCCCTCGGCTATCATCTCCATCTCTATCTGGGCGCTCTTTACGCTGTAGCCCTTACCAATCATGGTGCCAAAGGTGCGGTTACGCGAGAAATTGCTGTAACCTGTTACCAGCAGGTCGCCAAGGTAAACGCTGTCGTAAGCATTGCGCTCAAGGGGGTAGACGGCTGTGAGGAAGCGGTTCATCTCTTGTACGGCGTTGGCCATAAGTACCGACTGGAAGTTGTCGCCATACTTCAATCCGCTGCAGATACCGGCTGCAATGGCATAGACATTCTTCAGAACGGAAGAATACTCGATGCCAACAACATCGGTAGAGGTCTTGGTCTTGATGTACTCGCTTGAGAGCACATCGCAGAAGGCCTGGGCTTTCTCACGATCGGCACAGCCCACGGTGAGGTAGCTGAGGCGCTCGAGGGCAACCTCCTCGGCATGCGAAGGGCCGCCAATACAGGCCAGATTCTCATAAGGAACATCGTACACCTGATGAAAATACTCGCTACAAACGAGGTTTTCATCAGGTACGATACCCTTAATCGCTGTGAGTATAAACTTATCGCGAATGCGCGTCTTAAGTTTCTTGAGGTGACTCTTGAGGTAAGGCGATGGGGTTACAAACACCAGTGTGTCGTACTGCTGGGCAATACGGTTCAGGTCGCTATCGAAGTAGATTTCATCGATATTGAAATGGACGCTGGTGAGGTAGGCAGGGTTGTGCCCCATGCGACGGAAATCCTCGATACGGTCGTCGCGACGCATATACCAGCCAATGTGGTGGGTGTGACTCACCACAATTTTGGCTATAGCTGTGGCCCAGCTGCCTCCACCAATAATCGCTATCTTACCACAATCGTACATGGTTCATTGATCATTGAACATGGAACATTAGGCTTGCGCCTTCTCAATCCATGCTGCGACTTCGTCGACAGATGGCTTGGTTATTTCGAGCTTGTACTTCTTGAAGATCTCGCCAATCTTCTGCTGCAGGCCCTGTGGCTTCTCGTCCTTGATGTTTGTAATCAGGTTGAAACCAGCCTTGCGCAGTACTGGAACGATGTCCTCGGGAACACCAATCTCGGCCCACTCGGCTACTGACGACTGAGGAATCTTCTTCTCGGGCTTCATCTGTGGGAACAGCATCACCTCGCCAATGGTGAACTTACCTGTGAGCAGCATTACCAGACGGTCGATACCGATACCGATACCAAACGTTGGAGGCATACCATACTGCAGAGCGCGCAGGAAATCCTGGTCGATGATCATAGCCTCGTCGTCGCCCTTGTCAGCAAGTCGCATCTGCTCGATGAAACGCTCCTCCTGGTCGATTGGGTCGTTAAGCTCTGAATATGCGTTAGCCAGCTCCTTACCATTAACCATCAGCTCGAAACGCTCAGTGAGTCCTGGCTTTGAGCGATGCATCTTGGTGAGAGGTGACATTTCAACGGGATAGTCGGTAATGAATGTGGGCTGGATGAATGTGCCCTCGCAGAACTCGCCAAAGAGCTCGTCGATGAGCTTACCCTTACCCATGGTCTCGTCGACCTCCATGCCCTTAGAGAGGCAGAACTGACGAATCTCATCCTCGCTCTTTCCATCGCAGTCGAAACCAGTCTTCTCCTTGATGGCGTCGAGGATAGGCAGACGGCGGAATGGAGCCTTGAACGAGATGATGTTGCCATCGATCTCAACCTCGGGCTTGCCGTTAACAGCAGTACAAATCTGCTCGAGCATGTTCTCAGTGAAGGTCATACCCCAAAGCAGGTCCTTGTAGCTAACGTAGAGCTCCATGCAGGTGAACTCGGGGTTGTGAGTCTTGTCCATACCCTCGTTACGGAAGTTCTTACCCATCTCGTAAACTCCCTCGAAACCACCTACGATGAGGCGCTTAAGATAGAGCTCGGTAGCAATACGCATGTACATGTCCTGATTGAGCGCATTGAAGTGGGTGATGAATGGGCGAGCTGAAGCACCACCTGCGATGTTCTGCAGGATTGGAGTGTCGACCTCTGTATAACCAGCATTATCGAGAATGCTGCGCAGGGTGCGGATGATGGTGGCACGCTTGAGGAAGGTATCTTTTACGCCCTCGTTAACAACCAGGTCGACATAGCGCTGGCGATAACGGAGCTCTGGATCGTCGAACTTATCGTAAGCCACACCGTCCTTATACTTTACGATAGGCAGTGGCTTGAGGCTCTTAGAGAGCAGGGTGAGCTCAGATGCGTGAACTGAGATCTCGCCTGTCTGAGTGCGGAACACCTTACCCTTGACACCGATAAAGTCGCCGATGTCGAGCAGGCGCTTGAATACATTATTATATAAGTCTTTGTTCTCGCCTGGACAGATGTCGTCGCGAGTGATGTAAACCTGAATTCGACCTTTAGAGTCCTGGAGCTCGGCAAACGATGCCTTACCCATGACACGACGACTCATCATACGTCCGGCAATCACTACCTCGCGCTCTTCATCGTCCTTGAAGTTTTCCTTAATCTCTGTGCTGAATGCATTAGTTGGGAACTCGGCTGCAGGATAGGGGTCGATGCCCATCGAGCGCAGTTCCTGAAGGCTCTGACGCCTTCCGATTTCCTGTTCGCTTAATTCTAAAATGTTCATCTTAAATATTCGAATATTTCAATTTTATGGCTGCAAAGTTACAAAAATCTCGCGAAAAATGCAAGATTAGAGTAAATATTTGCAAAAAAAGTGTGAAATATTTGTGTGGTTTGGAAGAAATATATATATTTGTAGCACGATAACTTAGAATAACTAATGGGACAAGTAACTATAAAGAAAAGAGTTGTGGGAATAGACATCAGTCTTGAGGCTACCACTTACGCCATCGTCGACGTAAAGGGTGACGTCATCACTATGGACAGTTTCCCAACCTTGGACTACCCTGAAATCAACCAATTCGTCTCAGCCTTAAGCGACCATCTGATAAGTATGGTTGAAGAAAACGGAGGCTATGAAAGCATCAGATCGGTGGGCATTAGCGCACCAAGTGCTAACTTTATGACAGGTAGTATCGTGAATGCACCAAACCTGCCATGGAAAGGCGTGATACAGCTGGGGGCGCTGCTTAGAGACCGTATCGGCTATGCCGTGGCTGTGGCTAACGACGCCGATGTGAGGGCGCTTGGCGAGCATGCTTACGGATTAGCCAAAGGTATGCGCGACTTTGTGGTGGTTACCATGGGCACAGGTCTTGGCAGCAGTATCTTCTCGAACGGTATGATACACAAAGGTACCGACGGATTCGCTGGAGAAATAGGTCATACGTGCATCGTGAACAACGGTCGTCAGTGTACCTGTGGAAACAAAGGATGCCTTGAGGCTTATGTGGCCACAAGAGGTATCATCGCCACGGCCAAGGAACTGATGGAGCAGTCTTCGGCACCATCGCTGATGCGAGATGTAGAGAACCTGACACCAGAGCTGATTACAACGTTCTGTGAGCAGGGCGACGAGCTGGCCATAGAGGTGTATCGCAAAACAGGCGAACTGTTAGGTATGGGATTGGCTAACTATGCAACGGTGGTTGACCCTGAGGCCTTTATCTTTACAGGTGGCATATCAAGAGCCGGCAAATGGCTGTTTGAACCTGCAAAAGAGGTGTTCGACAGATGTGTATTTCATAACACAAGCGGTAAAATCAAGTTCCTGGTATCTGAGGACGATCGAGCTGCTAACGATGTGCTTGGCGCAAGCGTGCTGGCATGGGAGGTAAGAGAATATTCGTTGTTTAAATAAGGTAATTATGGAAACAAGTAATATGGCAGAAAGTGTAGACAAAATTAAAACCCGTGTAATAGGTATCGACATACGCGTAGACCGTACGACCTATGCTGTGGTGGATATAAGAGGCGAGATAGTGGCACAAGACTATTTCCTGACTACCGATTATGCTGACCTTAACGATTATATCGGAGCTCTGAGCGAGAAGGTGATGGCCCTGGCCGAGGAGAATGGTGGCTATGAAACCATACGTTCTATTGGCGTGAGTGCACCATCGGCAAGCTCTGTTACTGGTTGTATTGAGAATGCTGCCAATCTGCCTTGGAAGGGAATTGTTCCTCTGGCTGCTATGCTGAGAGACAGAGTTGGTCTGGCTGTGGCTGTGGCTAACGATGCACATATTACTGCCCTGAGCGAGAAATCGTATGGTAGCGCTCATGGTATGAAAGACTTTGTGGTGATATCGATAAGTCATGGCGGACTGGGTAGCTGCTTCTTCTCAAACGGTCAGCCACATCTAGGCTACAACGGATTTGCTGGCGAGCTGGGACATACCTGTGTTGAGGTGGGCGGACGCGAGTGCGGATGCGGAAACAGAGGATGCCTGGAGACCTACTGTTCGGAAAAGGGGCTGATAAAAACAGCCGAAGAGATGATTGCTGCAAGCAAAGAACCAACCCTGCTAAGCGAAATGCTGGAACTGAACGTTAAGACAATAGCTGACTGTTGCTACAAAGGAGACAAAGTGGCCATTGAGGTGTTCCGTCGTACGGGCGAGATACTCGGACTTGGAATGGCCAACTATGCATCGGTGCTGAATCCTGAGGCCATTATTCTTACTGGCGATATGACGCAAGCAGGAAAATGGCTGCTTAAGCCTATGAGAGCATCGTTCGAGGAACATGTGTTCCATAATATCAAAAACAAAACCCGTATACTCGTGTCAATCCTAAAGGAGGGTGAGCGAGATGTGCTTGGAGCCAGCGCTCTGGCATGGGATGTGAAAGAATACTCACTATTTAAATAAAATAATAACTAGGCAATTTATGGAGGAATATCAGATTAAAACAAAAGTGGTAGGCGTTGACATTAGTAATGAGCGCACAACCTATGCTATTGTTGACATCCGTGGAAACATTATAGCCGAGGAAAATTTCCCCACAGGCGATTATCCTGATGTGAATAATTTTGTGAAAAACCTGAGCGACAAAATAGTAAATCTGGTTGAGGCTAATGGTGGCTATGAAACCATACGCTCTATTGGCGTCAGCTCGCCAAGTGCAAGTTCGGTTTCTGGTTGTATCGAGAATGCAGCCAACCTGCCATGGAAAGGCATTGTGCCTCTGGCTGCTATGTTGAGAGACAGAATCGGACTAGCCGTTGGTCTTTCCAACGATGCACACATATCGGCATTGGGAGAGCACACCTTTGGAAGCGCCCATGGTATGAAGAACTTTATTATTCTGAGCATGGGTGTGGGTTTGGGTAGCTGCTTCTTCTCTGGAGGTAACGACCATCAGGGGCATAACGGCTATGCTGGTGAATTCGGACACACCTGTGTGGTGGCTAACGGACGCCAGTGTGGATGTGGACACATGGGATGCTTGGAGTCGTATGTTGGTGCCGCAGGTATTGTTAGAACAGCCCAAGAACTGATGGCCGAGACGGGTAAGCCTACACTGCTGAATGATCTGGATAAGATTACACCACGTACCATCAAGATGTGTTGCGATAAGGACGACGAGCTGGCTATCGAGACCTTCAGAAGAACAGGAGAGATTCTGGGAATAGCCTTGGCCAACTATGCATCACTTGTAGACCCTGAGGCCATCATCCTTACAGGTGGTATCTCGCATGCAGGCAAATGGTTGGTCGATCCAACATGCGAGTCGTTCGAAAATCATGTATATGGCAACTTGCGTGGCAAGGTGAAGATAATTGTATCGAAGCTTAACGATAGAGAACGCGATGTGCTTGGAGCCAGCGCTCTTGCATGGAGCGTACCTGAGTACTCGCTGTTTAAGTAAAGGTGAAAAGGTGAAAAAAGTAGAAAGGTAAAAATTAAGAGTGAATATAGATAGAATTAAAGAAATAATAAACGAGAAACCCAATTTAAGTACGGCCCTCGGGATGGAATTTATCTCCACTCCCGAGGACGATACTTGTATGGCGAGAATGAAAGTTGACGAGCGCAATCGCCAGCCATTCGGATTCCTCAGTGGTGGAGCATCGCTTGCTCTGGCCGAGAATCTGGCAGGTGTGGCATCGTCGGCATTATGCCCTGGATGTGCCTGCGTAGGCATAGAGGTAAGCGGAAGTCATGTGAAGGCGGTGGTTGAGGGAGATACTGTTACAGCCCACGCCCGTATGTTGCACAAAGGTACCACACTGCATGTGTGGAATGTTGATATAAAAGACACTGCCAACGAGCTGATATCGAATGTGCGAGTTACTAACTATATAATAAAGCAGAAGAAGTAATGAGCGCATACGCAATATACAGACTACCCCATGAAGACCATGCAACACTGATACATCAGACAGAAGGCAACCCCGTGGAACTGCATTCTCTTACAGAGCTTAATGGCAAGCAAGGATTTGTGGTGGCCCCCTTCGAGGTGAAATCGGAAACGCCTATTTTACTGATTCGCCCAGACGAAGTGGAGGAGATAGAAGTGAAAGATGTGTTGACGGAGTATCCTCTAACCTCAACTCCCTCACCTCTAACCCCATATTACAAGGTTGATTTTGCCAATTACCACTCGCAGTTAAAGAACGATACATTCAGAAAAATCGTTCTTGCCAGATGCGCTGACGAGAAGATTGACCAGAAGTTGGAGCCAATGGAACTCTTCTATAGAGCCTGCGCCATGTATCCACGATTGTTCATTGCCCTTGTTGAGACAGAGAAGAGCGGATGCTGGCTTACTGCCACACCAGAGATTCTGCTCGATGGCAAAGGCAACGACTGGCGAACCATTGCGCTGGCTGGTACTATGAAACTTGAGGGCGACCAGCTGGACGGAGAGGGTGAGACACTGAGATGGAGCACCAAGAATATTCAGGAGCAGCGCATAGTGGCTACATACATAACAGAGTGCCTGGAGCAGTTTACCAGCGATTTCGGCGAAGAAGGCCCAAAGACTGTCCGAGCTGCAAATCTGGTGCACCTTAGAAGCGACTTTACATTTAAACTCGATGATAACAATCATATTGGCGACATACTGAACACCTTGCACCCCACACCTGCTGTGTGCGGACTGCCTAAGCGCGAGGCGTTTAAGTTTATCGTAAAGAACGAACATACCCCACGTCGCTACTATAGCGGCTTTATGGGTCCTCTTGGGGCTACTGAAACTCACTTGTATGTCTCGCTTCGCTGCATGAATATTGATGGAGATACATGCCATCTGTATGCTGGTGGAGGATTGCTGAAAGACAGCACAGAAGAGCAGGAGTGGCTTGAGACTGAAGCAAAAATGGAAACAATGAGAAGATTATTATATGTACAGCAGTAAGGAGAACGTAAACATACTGACATCGTTGTTGGTAAAGCATGGTGTAAGGCACGCAGTTGTTTGTCCAGGTAGTCGTAATTCGCCCATTTCGCACAACCTCTGCGAGTGTCCTGAAATAGAGTGCTATCCGGTTACCGATGAGCGTAGCGCAGGATTCTATGCCTTAGGCATGGCGCTAACGCTATGCAAGCCAGTGGTTATCTGTGTTACCAGCGGAACAGCTTTGCTGAACGTAGCACCAGCTGTGGCCGAGGCTTACTATCAGCATGTGCCACTTATTGTGGTATCGGCCGACAGACCTGAGCAATGGATTGACCAGCTTGATGGTCAGACCATGCCACAGCCTGATGCCTTGGGACGATTTGTGAAGAGGGCAGTGTCGCTGCCAGAACCTCATGATGAGGAGACACGCTGGTATTGCAATCGCCTGATAAACGAGGCCCTGAACGAGACCAATCATCATGGCTACGGACCTGTTCATATCAACGTGCCCATAAGCGAACCTCTGTTCGAGTACAATGTGCCAGAGCTGCCTGATGAGCGCAGAATACATCTGATTAATGGCCGTTGCGACAGATACATGCTTTCGATAGAATGCTCTGAGCAGTTTGTTGTTGCCAAGAAACCTATGCTGGTTATCGGACAGATGTCGATGGAGCAGCTGCTGCCAGCAGAAATCTATATGATTTCGCAATGTGCTGTGGTGCTTAATGAGGCACTCAGTCTGGGTAAGGGTGGCAGCCACTTCAACGAGGTCCTCTATGCCGTATCAGGTGATCCTGACTTCGAGCCCGACTTCCTGCTATACGTTGGCGACACATTGGTGAGCAAGCGCATAAAGAAATGGATGCGCACACTGAAGAACACCAAGATATGGGCTGTTACTGAAGACGGAAGAGTGCAGGATACAACTATGAATCTGTATGGTGTCATCGAAGGTCGTCCTGCTGATGTAATCGAAGACCTGGTTGAGTCGATAAAGACAAAATCCATCAGCTCAACATCCAGATATAAGGCCCGCTGGGATATGGCTCTGCGCAAGACGGCCCACATGGCATTTACCTATAAGCCTGAATACTCGCAGATGGCTGCAGTAAAGATGTTTGAGGAGAAGATAGGTACGGCTGTTAACTACTATGTGCATTATGGTAATAGCAGTTCTATACGTCTGGCCAGCTTCTATGCTCGTCACTTTGTTTACTGCAATCGTGGTGTTAATGGCATCGAGGGAACTCTGTCGACAGCTGCTGGTGGCTCAGTGGTAACAGATCAGAAGGTGTTCTGTGCTTTGGGCGACCTGAGTTTCTTCTACGATCAGAATGCACTCTGGAATATGAATCTTAAGGGCAACCTGCGCGTATTGCTGCTTAACAACCAGCGTGGAACCATCTTCAATATGCTGAAGGGCTTGGAGCAGAGTGAATCGCGCGATAAGTTCGTGTCAGGTGCACACACTGCTACTGCTGAGGGTATCTGTATGCAGAACAATGTTCAGTATCTGAAGGCCACGAATACAGAGGAATTGGAACAAGGGCTCGACACGCTGATTAATGCTGAGAGCGACAGACCAATATTGCTTGAGGTGCTTACAGATGCCGAGAGTGATGTAAGAATAGTGAAAGAATATTATCAGAAATTGAATATATGAATAGAGAGTGGAGAAAGATTAAGGATTTCAAGGAGATTATTTTCGAAGAATATAATGGTATAGCCAAGATAACCATTAACCGTCCGCAATATCGTAATGCCTTTACTCCCAAGACTACTTGGGAGCTGAGTCAGGCATTCTCTATGTGTCGCGAGATGCAGGAGATAAGTGTGGTGCTGCTTACAGGTGCCATGAGTGAAGTGCCAGAGGGAAAGACGCTGGCTGATGTGAAGCATGCCTTCTGCTCAGGTGGCGATATGCACGTGAAGGGGCGTGGTGGATATGTTGACGAGGAGGGAGTACCACGTCTTAGTGTTCTTGATGTGCAGATGCAGATTCGCCGCTTGCCAAAGCCTGTCATCGCTATGGTGAATGGTTACGCCATAGGCGGTGGACATGTGCTACACCTTGTGTGCGACCTTACCATCGCATCAGAGAATGCAATCTTTGGTCAGACTGGTCCTAAGGTAGGTAGTTTCGATGCTGGTTTCGGCTCATCATATCTGGCAAGAATCGTTGGTCAGAAGAAGGCTCGCGAGATATGGTTCCTTTGTCGTCAGTACTCAGCCAAGGAGGCCGAGGAGATGGGCATGGTAAACAAGGTTGTGCCCATCGAGCGTCTTGAGGATGAGTGCGTGGAGTGGGCTGAGACAATGATGGAACGCTCGCCACTTGCACTCCGTATGATCAAGGCAGGACTTAATGCCGAGCTCGATGGTCAGGCTGGTATTCAGGAGCTTGCAGGCGATTGCACCATGCTATATTACTTCCTTGATGAGGCCCAAGAGGGTGGCAAGGCTTTCCTGGAAAAGCGCAAGCCCGATTTCAAGAAATATCCAAAGCTGCCATAATTTAGAATTTAGAGATGCGATTTGAAATAGAACATAGACTATTGCATTTTAAACAACCCGCGGGTACATCTCGCGGGGTTTATTTGACTCGCAAGATATGGCTTATTCATCTGTACGATGGTAAGCGTCAGGGAGTGGGGGAGTGTGCTCCATTGCCTGATTTGAGTTGCGATGCAATGAGCGATGAGCAATATGCGTCTATATTAAATAAGGTGTGCGAGGATTATTGCAAAAATGGCGAGATAGATTACGATTTCCTTCGCGATTATCCATCTATGCTCTTTGGTCTCGAAACAGCAGTACTCTCGCTGCAGGCCTCTCGTCCTCACCTCTTGTTCGACACAGCTTTCTCTCGTGGCGAACAAGGTATTCCCATCAACGGACTGGTATGGATGGGCAATTATGAGGAGATGCTTGCGCGATTGGAGGAGAAACTTGAAAAAGGTTTCAGATGCGTGAAACTTAAGATTGGCGCCATCGACTTTGATAAGGAGCTTGATTTGGTTAAGCGAATTCGCGAGCGATTCTCATTCCATGAGGTTGAGTTGCGTGTTGATGCCAATGGTGGTTTCAAGTACGAGGAGGCTCTCTATAAACTCGAGTTGCTTTCGCAATACGCCATCCATTCTATTGAGCAACCCATTAAGCAAGGTCAGTGGGCGTATATGGCTGAACTCTGCAGAGAGTCGCCACTCCCTATAGCACTCGATGAGGAGCTGATAGGTGTTAACGATCCTGAGACCAAGCGCCATATGCTGAACGTTATCAAACCACGATACATCATTCTGAAACCATCGCTGCATGGTGGAATGATGGGATGTCGTGAGTGGATAAGCATCGCCAAGGATATGGGTATCGGCTCATGGATTACATCAGCACTTGAGAGTAACATAGGACTAAATGCCATTGCCCAGTTCACTTCGAGTGTGTATGGCGATAACATCACCATGCCACAAGGCCTTGGCACAGGACAGCTCTTTACAGATAATATCCCCATGCCGCTCGAGATACGAGGCGATAAGTTGTACTATGTCTCTTGAAAAGTTTTTAGAGGATTGGAATAACCCATCGGAGTTTGTTGAGGTAAAGACCAGTGGCAGTACTGGTGAGCCTAAACGTATGATGGTTGAGAAACGCAGGATGCTGAATTCTGCGCGAATAACTTGTGATTTCCTTGGGCTGAAGAAGGGTGATACAGCACTGCTATGTATGTCGACCGACTATATCGCTGGCAAGATGATGGTAGTGCGCTCGATAGAGCGTGGACTGAATTTGATAAGTGTTGAGCCAAGCGGCCACCCCCTTGCAGCAAGAGAAAATTTAGAATTTTCTTTTGCTGCGATGGTGCCAATGCAGGTTTATAACTCGCTTCAGGTGCCTGAGGAGAAAGAGAGGTTGATGGCTATTCGCCACCTGATTATTGGTGGAGGGGCGATAGACGAGGCTATGGAGCGTGAGCTAAGGAACTTTCCCAATGCTGTGTGGAGCACATACGGCATGACTGAGACTCTATCGCATATAGCACTACGTCGTATCAGTGGTCCAGATGCATCCGATTGGTACACACCATTCCCTTCTGTAGAAATATCGCAGAACCAGGATGGCTGTTTGGTAATAAATGCCCCAGAGGTTTGTGCAGAGACACTCGTAACTAACGACATAGTTGAGATTAAGAACAATCGCTTCCGTATCCTTGGTCGTAAGGATAATGTGATATGCTCTGGAGGAATAAAATTGCAGATAGAGGAGATTGAGCGCGAGCTGAAACCTTACGTGCGCGTACCTTATATAATAAGTAAGCGAAAAGACGAGAAATTTGGTGAGGTGGTTGTGCTTCTTACTGAAGGCTCTACTGATGAAGCAAAACAGATTTGCGAAAAAGTACTTCCTAAATACCATATACCCAAAGCCTACATCCATGTAGACCAAATACCACTAACAGAAACAGGCAAGCCTGCTCGTAAGAAAGCGGAGCTGCTGGCTGAAAAGTAAGATAGGACCACTCTCGCGAGCAGCCCTACCTCGATTAGTTAGTAATATGATTAGGTCTATTAAGTTGATTGGTTAATCGTATTTAGGTCTGGCGCCTAACTTTCTCTATAAAAGTCAAGTGCCTCGTAAATTTCATCCTTTGTGGCAGTCTGGTTGATAAGAATATCACCCACACCTCCCAGAAGAGTAAAGTTGATGATACCAGCAACATTCTTCTTGTCGTGAGTCATAAACTCAAGCAGCGTTGGGTAGTCATCGCATGTAATATCCATCTTTCCATAATGGTCGAGAATGAATCTCGCAGTCTGATGCATCTTCTCACTTGGGAATCCAGTCTTGATGGCACTCAGATATAGCTCAACCACCAATCCCCAAGCCACAGCATAACCATGTAGAACGGGTTTGCGCTTCAGAGCAAACGACTCGAACGCATGTCCTGCAGTATGTCCAAGGTTCAATGCCTTGCGGATGCCCTTTTCTGTAGGATCCTCTGTTACGATGCGCTGCTTTACTGTCACCGATTCAGCCACCATGCGCTTCAACTCTACCAAGTCGGGCTTCTCAATGTCGAATGTCAGCAACTCGCCAAGCATCTTTTCATTGTTTATGAGTCCGTGCTTCAGCATCTCAGCATAACCACTCAGCATATTCTCTACATCGAGAGTCTTCAGGAACTCAGTATCCAAGATAACGCTCTTGGCATTGTTGAAAACACCAATCTCGTTTTTCAGTCCAAGGAAGTTTATACCTGTTTTTCCGCCTACAGATGCATCAACCATCGAAAGCAAGGTGGTGGGTATGTTGATGTAATTTATTCCACGTTTAAATGTTGAAGCGGCAAAGCCTCCAAGATCGGTAACCATTCCGCCACCTATATTTATTAATAAGGTGTGACGTGTGGCTCCACCTTCGCTTAGATGCTTCCAAACGGTCATCAGCGAAGCGAAGTCTTTATGTGCATCTGTGGCTTCGATAACAATCAGCTTGGAACCCTTAAGGCAATCAAAGCCCTCAACCACAGGGATACAACACTTGGCGGTAGTCTCATCGGCCAGTACGAATGTAATATCGTGCTCGCACTCAGAGATTGCCTCTTCGAGTGTTTTGTCCAACTGCTCGGATATGATTACTTTTTGTGGGCTCATTACCTTAGGTTGCCTAATTTCAATTTTTTAAATCTGCGTGCAAAGATAACACAATTTTTTTAAAACCTAACATTTTAAATAAAAAATTAGTGTTTGCATTAAACTTTTTTTTTCTGTGTGCGTCAAACAATCAGTTAAAAGTAGAAAAAGGTAATATGAGAAGACTATTAGTTTTGATGACAACCGTGATGTTAACGGTTCTTTCAGTACATGCGCAACGCATGGTTTCAGGTAAAGTGATTGAGCAGGATACTCAAGACGCTGTTATTCAGGCCACCGCTTCTATTCTTTCGGGCGATAAGGTTGTGTCTAATGGCGTAACTAACACAGATGGTGCATTCCGTGTTAAGGCTCCAAGCGATGGAACTTATACACTTAAGATTACTTATGTGGGTTTTAAGACCTACACTAAGAAGTTCACCATCAAGGAGGGTAAGGACTATAATGCAGGGACAATCTCGCTCTCACCTGATGCCATTATGCTTAAAGGCGCCACTGTTACTGCTCGCGCATCAAAGGTAACACTTAAGGCCGACACCTTTGTATATAATGCAGCTGCATTCCGTACACCAGAGGGTTCGGTTGTTGAGGAGCTGGTTAAGCGTCTGCCAGGTGCTGAGGTTAGCGACGACGGTTCAATCAAGATTAATGGTAAAGAGGTTAAGAAGATTCTTGTTGATGGTAAGGAGTTCATGACTGGTGACACAAAGACCGCTATCAAGAACCTGCCAACTAACATTATCGACCGCATTAAGGCTTACGATCGCCAGAGCGACCTTGCCCGTGTTTCTGGTATCGAGGATGGTGAGGAAGAGACTGTGCTCGACTTCGGTATCAAGCAGGGTATGAACAAGGGTATCATGGCCAATGTCGATCTCGCCATGGGTACCAAGAACCGATATTCTGGCCGTGCTTTCGGTGGTATCATGAATAATGCCACCAAGGTTTTCCTGATGACCAACGCAAACAATACAAATGATATGGGTTTCCCTGGTGGTGGCGGTGGAGGCCGTTGGGGCGGTGGACGCCAAGGCCTCACAGCTACCAAGATGACAGGTGTGAACCTTAACTACGAGGGCACCAAACTTAAGCTCGATGGTAGCGTGCGTTGGAATCATAGCGATGTAGATGCTTTCTCAAAGGTTTCGCGCCAGATTATCTATAGCGAGACTCAGTCGCAGTTCAGCAATAGCTTGTCGCAGAACTTCTCTCGCACCAATGCCTGGAACGCCCAGATGCGTTTGGAGTGGACTCCTGATTCAATGACTAACATCATGTTTCGCCCATCGTTCCGCTACAACTCAAACGATGGCGATAACAACAGCCTTGAGGCTTCGTTTACCGACGATCCTTATAAGTACGTAAAGACGGTAGATCTCTATACCTTGGATGGCTTGAAGGATTACACCCAGAACAAGCGCGACCAGACAAACGTTTCGTATAGCGATTCTAAGAACATCAACGGTATGTTGCAGTTCAACCGTCGTCTCAGCAACACGGGTCGTAACATCACCCTCCAGTTGAATGCCGGATGGAGCGATGGCGATAGCAAGTCAATCTCAAACAGTTTGATTGATTACTATACTAAAGGTATCATTACTAATGTAGATACCATCAATCGCTATTCTATCACACCTACCAAGAACTGGAACTATAGCGCACGTATCACATATAGCGAGCCTATCTTGCCTCGCACCTACCTGCAGTTCAGCTATCAGTATCAGTATCGCTACCAGAAGAGCGATCGTGGCACTTACGACTTCAGCAAACTGCCTATCATCCCAGGTATCTGGGAAGGAGGCTTCCGCTCGTGGGATAGCTATCTCGAGCAGTTCGGCGTTAAGACTATCGAGCCTTATAAGGATATTGACCAGAGCCGCTACTCAGAGTATCAGAACTACATCCACACCGCTGAGGTGATGCTTCGCATCGTTCGCAATGCCTATACCTTCAACGTTGGTGTGCAGATGGTTCCACAGAAGTCACACTTCGTTCAGGACTACAAGGGCGTTCATGCCGATACCGTTCGCACCGTCACCAACTTTGCGCCTACCATGGACTTCCGTTGGAAGCGTAACCAGCAGAGTCAGCTGCGATTCACCTATCGTGCTAACACCAGTCAGCCTTCAATGAGCGATCTGCTCGACATCACCGATAATACCGACCCTCTGAACATTCAGAAAGGTAACCCAGGTCTGAAGCCTTCGTTCACTCAGAACTTCCGTCTGAACTATAACGACTATATCCAGAGATACCAGCGTGCCATCATGACGTTTGTAAACTTCTCGATGACCAGCAACTCTATCTCAAACAAGAGTACCTACAATCCAGCAACAGGTGGTCGTATCACCCAGCCCGAGAACATCAACGGCAACTGGAACGGTATGGTAGGATTCATGTTCAACACCGCTCTCGATTCAGCCGCTTACTTCAATGTCAACACCTTTACCAATCTTAACTACGCTCACAATGTGGGTTATGTAAGTGTTGACTTGAACTCTGATTCTCAGAAGTCGGTTACTACCACTACAGGTATCATGGAGCGCCTTGCAGCCAGCTATCGTAACGATTGGTTGGAGTTCGAGCTCAGCGGTATGGTTAACTACAACCACAGCCGCAGCGAACTGCAGAAGAACAACAACCTCGACACCTGGATGTTTACATACGGCGCCATGCTTGGTCTTACTGCACCTTGGGGAACATCACTCACTACTAATATGAATATGCAGAGTCGTCGTGGTTATAACGATAACTCGATGAACACCAACGAGCTCATCTGGAATGCCCAGCTCTCACAGAGTTTCCTGAAGGGTAACGCCCTTACCGTTTCTCTGCAGCTGTACGACATCCTGCACCAGCAGTCAAACCTCTCGCGTTCTATCACCGCTTCTATGCGTACCGATACCGAGTACAACGCTATTACAAGCTACGGTATGGTTCACGTCATCTATCGTCTGAACCTCTTTGGAGGTAAGGCTGGTCGTCAGGGCGGTTTTGGTGGCCCTGGAGGTCCTGGTGGCCGTGGCGGTCGTGGCGGTCGTGGTGGCTTCGGAGGCCCGATGGGTGGAGGCCCACGTGGTGGTGGCTTTGGTGGCCCACGCAGATTCTAATAAGAGATTGCTCCAAATTTTTTGGGGCAATTTTCTTTTATCTCCGAAATTTTGTGTAACTTTGCAGCCCAAATAGATCATGTGCGCAGAAATGAAGCAGGCGATGATATTTGCAGCAGGGCTTGGCACTCGTCTCAAGCCGCTAACCGACACCATGCCAAAGGCGCTGGTGAGGGTAGGTGGGCAACCGCTGCTTTGGCACGTGATACAGAAACTTAAACATGCTGGATATGAGCGCATTGTGGTAAATGTTCACCACTTTGCAGGTCAGATTGTAGACTATCTTAAGGCCAACGATAACTTTGGTCTCGATATTCGTATAAGCGATGAAAGCGAAATGCTACTCGAAACAGGTGGAGGTATAAAAAAGGCACTTCCGCTTTTCGACCCCACAGAGCCTATACTTATTCATAATGTCGATATTTTGAGCAATCTCGACCTTACCTCTCTCCCAACAGATGCTCCACTACTTGTAGTAAGTCAGCGCCAAACCAAGCGTTATCTACTTTTCGACGATGACCTGCGCCTTCAAGGTTGGACCAACATCGAAACAGGCGAGGTAAAAGGCCCTATCATCCATCATCCTTCAGACATAAGTCATCTCAGGAAGCTCGCTTTCTCTGGCATACACGTGATGCATCCCAGCTTGTATCCGTTGCTTGAAGATTGGCCAGAGCGATTCCCCATTATGGACTTCTATCTGAAGGCTTGTGGAGATAACCTGATACGAGGCTACGAGGCCAAGAACCTCCGTCTTCTCGACGTAGGCAAACTAGACACCCTCGACAAAGCTGAGGAGTTTATCTCCCTCTAAATTCTGTATTCTAAATTCTCAAATAAATAAGTATGACACAGAAGATTATTATTTTGGATTTCGGTTCGCAGACAACCCAGCTTATTGGTCGTCGCGTTCGCGAACTTGACACCTTCTGCGAGATTCTGCCTTACAACAAATTCCCAAAGGACGATCCTTCGGTTATTGGTGTAATCCTGAGTGGCTCACCCTACTCGGTTCACGATCCTGAGGCGTTCAAGGTTGACCTTAGCCAGTTTGTTGGCCGTCTGCCTGTATTGGGTATTTGCTATGGCGCTCAGTTCATCTCGCACACACTTGGTGGTAAGGTCGAAAAGGCCGACAGCCGCGAGTATGGTCGTGCCAACCTCCAGACAGTGGACACCACAAATCCACTCTTCAAGGGTTTCGATCAGCACTCTCAGGTGTGGATGTCGCATGGTGATACCATCACCGCCATCCCAAGCGATTTCAAGGTTATCGGTAGCACCAAGGATGTTACTAATGCCGCTTTCGCTTCTACCACTCAGCCCGTTTGGGCCGTACAGTTCCACCCAGAGGTGTTCCACAGCCTTCAGGGCACACAGTTGCTTAAGAACTTCGTGGTTGACATCTGTGGCTCTCGTCAGGAGTGGAGTGCAGCATCGTTTGTAGATTCTACAGTAGACGAGCTCAAGGCTCAGTTGGGTAACGATCGTGTTATTCTTGGTCTTAGTGGTGGTGTCGATTCTTCTGTTGCCGCAGTGCTGCTCAACAAGGCCATTGGCAAGAATCTTACCTGTATCTTCGTAGATCACGGTATGCTCCGCAAGAACGAGTTTACTCAGGTGATGGACGATTACAAGGTGCTGGGCCTCAATGTAATAGGTGTTGATGCAAGTGAGAAGTTCTTTAGCGATTTGGCTGGTGTAACTGATCCTGAGCAGAAGCGTAAAATCATTGGTCGCGACTTTGTAGAGGTGTTCAATGCCGAGGCAAAGAAAATTACCGATGCCAAGTGGTTGGCTCAGGGCACAATCTATCCAGACCGTATCGAGAGTCTCAATATTACAGGTAAGGTTATCAAGAGCCACCACAACGTAGGTGGTCTGCCTAAGGAGATGCACCTGCAGCTCTGTGAGCCACTCAAGTGGTTGTTCAAGGATGAGGTTCGTCGCGTAGGTCGCCAGATGGGTATGCCTGAGCATCTTATCACTCGTCACCCATTCCCTGGTCCTGGTCTCGCCGTACGTATCCTTGGCGATATCACCCGTGAGAAGGTTGAGATTCTGCAGAATGCTGACGATATCTACATTCGTGGACTCCGCGATTATAAGGTTAAACTCTCTGGCGAGGAGGCTCGTAAGGTGCTTGCTGCTGGTGTTCCTGCTCAGATGCAGGATGGTGAAATCGAGGTTTCACTCTACGACCAGATTTGGCAGGCTGGAGCCATCCTTCTGTCAACTGTTCGTTCAGTTGGTGTTATGGGCGATGAGCGTACCTACGAGCATCCCGTAGCTCTGCGTGCCGTAACCAGCACCGATGCTATGACCGCCGACTGGGCTCATCTGCCTTACGAGTTTATGGCTAAGGTAAGTAACGAGATTATTAATAAGGTGCGTGGTGTTAATCGCGTATGTTATGATATCTCTTCAAAGCCACCCGCAACAATCGAGTGGGAATAAAATAAAAAACCTCGCCAATTGGCGAGGCTTTTTTGTTTACTTGTTATTTTACTTATTCTTCAGTAAATCGCGGATTTCTGCGAGCAGCTCTTCCTGTGTAGGACCCTTTGGAGCCTCAGGTTCTGGAGCAGGCTCTTCCTTCTTGCGGTTCAGTTTGTTGATACCCTTGAGCATCATGAAGATACAGAATGCGATAATCACGAAGTCGAGGATGTTCTGAAGGAATTGTCCGTAGGCAAACACTGATGCACCAGCCTCCTGAGCCTCGGCCAAAGTCTTATACTTTACGTCGTCGCTTAGGTTTATAAACAGGTTTGTAAAGTCGATACCTCCAGTGGCAAGACTGATTACAGGCATCAGCACGTCGCCAACCAGCGATGTTACGATCTTACCAAACGCACCGCCGATGATAACACCGACAGCCATGTCCATCACGTTGCCCTTCATGGCAAACTC
>CADCEF010000006.1 GCA_902800365.1 uncultured Prevotella sp.
AAACTTGCCATCATCAGAACAGAACCAGCTATAGCTCCATTAAGTCCGAACACATCGGTATAGAACTTCAGCTGGAATATCATCATCATCTGGAACACAAGGTTTGCAGCGGCATCTCCTAACGAGTAGCCCACCTTTTCGCCTAATGACACCTGTTGCGATGTTAATTTATTCATAACTGTTGAATGAAAAACTGCTGCAAAGGTAGTGAAAAAATGGCCATCCGACATTCTAAATTGTTACAGATGCTTTTCAAAATGTGTCATTGGACAAGAAAATGAACTATTTTGGCGATTTCAACGAAGTTTTTTGTTACTTTTGCAACGTCAAAACAACAATTATGAAGAAAATACTATTTTTTTGCGCAACACTGTTTTGCCTATCTGCTGCCAAAGCCAAGATTACTATGCCCCAGCTTTTTCAATCGGGCATGGTGATGCAGCGCGGCAAAGCCATACCTGTTTGGGGTAAAGCTGACGCAGGCGAGACTGTTACCATACGATTCAACAAGAAAGAGTACACCACCAACGCCGACAGCGATGGCAGATGGAGAGTTGATCTGCCAAAAATGAAAGCCGGCGGCCCTTATCAAATGTCGATTAACGAATTGACATTTGATAATATCATGATTGGTGATGTATGGCTATTGTCAGGACAGTCAAACATCGACGTACATATTGAGCGTGTCTATCCGCAGTACACTACTGAAATTGACAACTACGAGAACACCAACATACGCCTGTTCCGTGTACAGAACGAGACAAGCACCCATGGTGTAAAAGACGACATCCGCCCCACCAGCATCAATTGGAAGCCACTTAACAAGCAGAATGCTTGGCCATTCTCGGCAGTTGGTTACTTCCTCGGCAAAAAGATGTTCGAGAAGAATAAGGTGGCTCAGGGCATCATCGTCAACAGCTGGGGAGGTACACCTATTGAAGCTTGGATTAGCGAAGATTCTCTTAAGACCGACTATCCCATGCTGATAAAGAGAACACAAATGTACCAGAACGACAACTACGTTCGCGCCCAGATGCAAGCCAATGGTGCAGCCAGTCAGCAATGGGATGCCATTCTGAACCAGAATGATCCTGGATATGCCGATGCAGCATGCGATGACAGCCAATGGGCCTCTATCAATCAGAACAACTGGATGTGGCGTGGTACAGGTAGCGTATGGCTCCGCCAACATATCATTATAGATAAGGAACACGCAGGTAAGCCAGCCCGACTACTACTGGGCACCCTGTTCGACCAGGACATCACCTATCTTAATGGCAAGGAGATTGGTCACACTTACTATCAGTATCCCCCACGCCGCTACGATATTCCTGAAGGTTTACTTCGTGAAGGCGATAATGTGATAGCTGTGAGATTCATCAACAAATACGGCGCAGTCCATTTCATCCCCGAAAAGCCATATATGCTTTGTTTTGGCGATGACCGCCAGTCGCAGAACCCCATGCCAAAGGATGTAATTCCCCTTGGCGCACAGTGGAAGATGCGCGTTGGCACTGAGATGCCTCAATGCCCAAGCGGCGATGTGTCATTACAGAATCTGCCTACCACACTTTATAATGCAGTACTTTATCCCTTGGCACCATACGCCATTAATGGTGTTGTGTGGTATCAGGGCGAATCGAATACAGGTAATCCTGCTCCATACGCAGACTATCTGAAAAAACTGATAGGATGCTGGCGCGACCGTTGGCAGGACCAGCAGATGCCATTCGTTGTTGTGCAGTTGGCCAACTACGATGGTCGTCAGCAGACAGCCTATCCACGTCCGATAACGCCACAGCCAGAGCCCGTTAACAGCGGTTGGGCACAACTGCGCGAAGCCCAGCGCACAGTAGCCAAGGCCGATACCAGAGCAGAATTGGCCGTTATCAACGACCTGGGCGAAACCGTCGACATACATCCCCTACGTAAAAAAGAGGTGGCCGAGCGTATCGCCCTGTGCTTCGACAAACTTATATATAATAATAAGGTGAAACTCTCGCCCGAGGTGGTTTCTGTTCATGTGAGTGATGCTTCTATTCAGCTCACACTCGACCAGCCCATACAGGAAGGCGACCTCTATACATTCGAGGTTTGCAACAATGGCAGCGATAAGTATCAGAATGTACCTGCTATCGGCAAGGGTAATGTGATTACCATTCTTTGTCCTAACGCATCTCAGTCACCATACCTGAAAATACGCTACGCTTGGAAGGACGACCCCAAGCAGGCCAACGTACGCTCGCTGAGCGGACTTCCAATGAGTTCTTTTGAAATGACAATTAAATAAAAATAAAAATTATGAGTACAACTAACGAAACCAAAGGCTTCTACAAGCTCTCATGGCTCCAGCGCATCGGTTACGGCTCGGGCGACTTGGCGCAGAATCTTATTTTCCAGACGGTTGCATGTTATCTCATGCTTTACCTTACTACAGTTTTGAAGATTAATCCGGCATTTGTAAGCGGACTGATACTCTCTGTTCGACTGATTGACTGCTTCTGGAGTCCTGTTGTGGGCCGTTATATTGATAACCGCAACCCCAAATTGGGTAAATATCGTGCCTATCTGCTTTATGGTGGTATTCCTTTGACGGTTGCTGCCTGCCTGCTCATGCTGCCTCAGGCTGCTACCTGGTCGCCAACCATGAAGCTTATCTATGCCACCGTCAGCTATACCGTGCTCAGCATGATCTACTCGGTAGTCAACATCCCTTATGGCTCTATCATGGCCAGTATGACTCGCGACAATGACGAGGTGCTGAAACTTACATCTACCCGTATGGTATGTGCCAACATTGGTCAGATTGTGGTTCAGGCAGGTTTCCCCATCGGTTTGGCTATGGTTGCTCACACGATGATCGACTGGAATCAGGCTCTGTTCATGGCCATTGGTACTATCCCTGCCTTCGTTATCCTGCCCTCTCTGCCTATGTTGAAGAGATGGTTGGGCAAGAAGGGCCTGTATTATCTGCTGCTCTCGATAGGTTTTATAGGCTTTGTCATCCTGTTCACTATCGGTAAGTTCTTCGATGTGGCAGCCCTTAACACCCTGGTGCAGACAGCAAAGGTAATGACAGGTGTTGGTCTGCTGGTAGGTTCGCTCATGTGGGCGCTGGTACCTGAGGTCATCACCGAGGCCGAGTATCGTACAGGCAACCGTCCTGCAGCTACCGTTAATGCCCTGGCAGGTGTAGCCTTCAAGGCAGGTTTCTCAATTGCCGGTTGGATTACTCCATTGGTAATGGGTATGATTGGTTTCGACCTTGCCAGCGAGGAGTCGGCTCTGCCTATCGATCCTAATGCCTGGTTTACAGTTACCTGCATATTTGCCATTGTCGGCTTTATACTGCTGCTTTACTGCTTCACAGGCTGTAAGGAGCGAATTGCCACCACACCTGAAAAACCCGTTACTTATGGCGAGATGTTTGCAGAGTTCAAGGCAAACAAGTGTCTGCAGCTGGTTCTCAGCATCTTTGTAACAGTATTCCTGGCTTCGTTCATCAGCGCACCTGTTAATGCTTATTACACTCACCTGGCAGAGTATTCTGAAACAGCTCAGAATGCCATTCTGGTGTTCACATGTATCATCCCAGCAGTTCTTCTGATTGTAGTGGCTTGCCTGATTTACAGGTATCCTCTTACTGACGAAAGACTTGATGAGATTAATCGTGAGATTGAAGCTCGCGGATAAAAGAGCAGTGTTTTGCGTAACATTTTGATAGAATAACTTGCAAGTTCCAAACTTTTTCCGTATCTTTGCCCACAAGAAATAATAATCGGGCAGAAGAATGAGCCAAAGAGCGATTAGACTACTAGCTTGTTTCACACTGGTTATCATGCTCATAGTAGCATGTGGAGAGCGGAAAGAGACAGGACTTAAAAAGAATACAGCCAACGGATTAGTCCTTGATGCCTATAAGCAAAAGGACTATCCGTTGTTGTTGGCTATAGCCGATAGCCTAGGAAAAACTGGTGCTATAACAGAGGCCCAGTCTTACTATTGGCGTGCCTATGCCAGCGATAAAATGAACAAAAAACGTGCTGCCGAGTATTATTGGAAGAAATCAGGCAGTGCTGTTACCGACTTCAGAAACGCAGAAGATGTAGAATACTATGCTAAGTCAGCCAGTCGTTTGGCAAACCTGAAGTATGTAAAAGGCGACTATGAAGGTGCTATGCAGTTTGCTATTCCCGTTGTTGAGAAGCTGGAAGAGCTTCATTGCGACACCACAAGCGACTACATCAACCTCCTGATATTCATTGGATGCAGTCAGACGCATTTCGCCAATACTGCCGAAAGCACCACCAATAACTTTGAGCGCGCTTACAACAAACATCTTGAACACATCAAGATTTCTCCAACTCAGGAGTCCTACAAATCTGCCATAGCCGGTATTGTAAATATTGCATACAACTACCTGACCATCCACAAATATGAAGAATCGCTCTATTGGTGCGACCGATACAAGGCCATGCTGGAAAAATATGCGCTTCTTTATGCTACCGATCAAGACTATCTTGACAAGCAACGGGCCCGACAGAATATCTATCGTGCCACGGCTTTGGCCAAACTCGATCAACCACTTGATTCGTACATAGCCTATAAAGAATTCCTGAATTCAAAATTCAGCCAAAGTGTTGAAGGCATATACGATGAAGGCGAATATCTGATTGAGACCAAGAAATGGAATGAGGCTGCCGACTGCTTTAAGCATCTTAACAAGCTGATAAATCATTATCACTTGGAGTTTACATTCGACAACCTGCAGACGTTCCTGCTGAAGAAATACCAGGCAAACCGTATGGCGGGCCGCAAAGATACTGCTTATGCTGTAAGCGCTTATATATGCGACTCGCTTAGTTCGGCCATCGACAGATACAAGCACGAGGACGCAGCCGAACTGGCCGCTATCTACGATACCCAGAAAAAAGAGACTCAGATAGCTGAACAAAAGGCATCCATACTGCGCGAACGCCAGATAGCAGGCATCGTTACTTTTATTCTGATTGTAGGTTTCTTCATTGTTTATACGCTTTACAAACAGAAGTCTACCTTGAAACTCACAAAAGCTCACGAGGAACTTAAAGAAGCCTATAACCAGCTGGAAGAGACCACGTCGGCCAAAGAGCGTATCGAGAGCGAACTGCGCATTGCACGCCACATTCAGGAGTCTATTGTTCCAAGCGAGTTCCCACAACGCACTGATCTTGAGCTTTATGCCTCGATGACACCTGCCAAGGAGGTAGGTGGCGACCTGTACGACTATCTCTTCATCGGCGACAACCTATGCTTCTGCGTTGGCGATGTATCAGGTAAGGGAGTGCCGGCAGCACTGTTCATGGCTCAGGTAATACGATTGTTCCGAGCTATGGCCAAGCGCAACTATACACCAGAAAAGATAGCTACAGAACTCAATGCGGAGTTGGTTGAGCACAACGACGACGGCATGTTTGTCACCATGTTCATCGGCATGGTCCATCTGCCAACAGGTAAACTCAACTTCTGTAATGCAGGCCACAACCCACCTGTTCTGGCCAATGGCAGCAAGAGCCAGTTCATACCGATGGAAGCCAATGCTCCCATCGGACTTTGGGAAGGACTGAAGTATACTGGCGAGGTGATTGAGGATATCCGTGGCCGACAGCTGTTTGTATATACCGACGGACTGAACGAGGCTGAGAACGACAAACAGGTTCAGTTTGGCGAAGAGCAACTGCTTGAAATTGTCAAGCGCACCAGCAAGATGAGTGCCCAGGATATGATAGAAACAATGAAGGGCGAGGTTAAACGCCATCGTCATGGAGCCGATCCTAACGACGACCTTACCATGCTCTGTCTGCACATAAAATAAATACATTACTTTTATATAACTATATGATGAACATTAAACATCTCTTCCTGATGCTTATAATGGTCTTTACAGCAGTAACATCCAACGCACAGGAACTTATTAAGAACGGAGATTTTGAACTTAACCCCCGAGTAGAACAAGGCACAAGTGCCACCACAGGCTGGGACAGTCGCAAACCAGTAGTTGTAACACATGTCGACCCCATCAGTTCTGATAATCCCCACTATGCCGTCATCTGCTGCGACACACTCTATAACGAGGGTGCTGATGGCGCAATAGATATGACCGACGGCACAAAATACGACCTCTCGATAGCGCTTAGAAACATCCCAGCCATCAAGGCAGAGAATCGCACCGAGGGCAATAAACTCATCATCATACAGCTTATCGATGAACAGTGCAAGCCCATTGCCGAGACCACCATCAGAGTTAAAGGTCAGGGTTGGCAGCAGTTCAATAAGCAGTTCACAGCCAGCGCCACATGCGCCAAGGCCAGACTGGCCATTATAGGCTTAGGCTGCGCCAAGATAGCCATCGACAATGTAAGTATCAAGAAACACTAATGCCATGTTACAAATTCGCTGCAAGAACAACAACGTCACAAAAAGTTTTCCAGAGGGCACATCGCTGGTAGATGTATATCAGGAGTTTGCTCCCGAACTGAATATGACCTACCCCGTCGTGTCGGCTAAGGTAAACAATGCCTCACAAGGCCTCAAGTTCCGCCTGTATCAGAATCGCGATGTTGAGTTTATCGATGCCCGCGATGGCTCAGGTCGCCGAGTATATGTACGCTCTCTGTGCTTTGTACTCTATAAGGCCTCGTGCGATATCTTCCCTGGCAGCAAACTGTTTATTGAGCACCCACTTTCAGGCGGCTACTACTGTAATTTCAAGAAGCGTGGCAACGAACCGCTTAGCGATGACGATGTTAATCGCATCTGCCAGCGAATGCAGGAGATAATAGATCAGGACATGCCTTTCCGACGCACCGAGGCCACTACCGAAGAGGCTGTACGCGTGTTCAGCGAGCGCGGATTCTCGGATAAGGTCAAACTCATCGAGACCAGCGGACAGATATACACCGATTATTATATGCTTGGCGACACCGTCGACTATTACTACGGTCCGCTTGTGCCCTCAGCCGGATACCTGAAGGTTTGGGGACTTGAGCGCCTTTACGACGGACTGATGCTTCGTGTGCCCGATAAGAACAACCCGTTACAACTGTCAGAGCGTGTTGACATGCCTCGCACCTTCGAAATGTTTGCCGAGAAGGTACGTTGGGACATCATTATGCGCCTCTCTAATGCAGGCGATGTTAACAAGGCCATACTCCGTGGCCATGCCTCAGAGCTTATCCAGGTGAGTGAGGCCTTGCAGGAAAAGAAAATCGTAAAGATAGCCGAAGAGATCGACCGCCGATTCCACGACGAAGAGAATCCCATCCGACTGGTACTCATCACAGGCCCCTCAAGTTCAGGTAAGTCCACCTTCTGCAAGCGTCTATCAGTACAGCTGCTGGCTTGCGGATTGCGCCCCTACTCGTTCTCTACCGACGATTACTTTGTAAATCGCGTCGACACCCCAAAGCTGCCTAACGGCCAGTACGATTTCGACAATATCGAGACCGTAGACTATAAACTGTTAGGCGAGCATCTTGAGCGTCTGATGAAGGGCGAGGTAGTAGAAGTGCCCGAGTACAATTTTGTTACCGGCAAGCGTGAGTGGAACGGCAAGAAGTTCAAGCTCAATAACGATAGCGTGCTCATCATCGAGGGTATCCATGCCTTGAATCCTCTGCTCACCAAGCAGATTCCCGACTCTAAAAAGTACAAGATCTATATCTCTGCCCTTACCAGCATATCGCTCGACGACCACAACTGGATTCCTACGCAGGATAACCGTTTGCTTCGTCGCATTATCCGCGATTATAACAAGGGCGCCTTCACTGCCCGCGAGACCATCAGTCAGTGGAAGAGTGTTTGCGAGGCCGAGGACCAGTGGATATTCCCCTTCCAGGAGACGGCCGATGTCATGTTCAATTCAGCGCTTAACATCGAGTTTGCCGTACTGCGCACCCATGCCGAGCTTATCCTGGCATCAGTACAGAAAAACTGTCCTGAGTATTCCGAGGCTCACCGCCTGCTGAAGTTCCTGCGCTACTTTATCCCCATCAGCGATAAAGAGATTCCTCCCACCAGCATCATGCGCGAATTCGTAGGCGGAAGTAGCTTCAAGTATTAACTTGATACACTTTTAAGCAAACAAAATAATACTCCCCCGCTATGATAGCGAGGGAGTATTATTTTATATGATGCTTATTACAGCGAGTACTGCAGCATTACCATTGAGTAAGGCTCAAGATTGAAGCTGAACTTCTTCTGGGCCTTGATGGTCTCTGACTTTGGAGCGATGGGCTGAGCATCGAAGTTATTCTCGTCGTTAGGCTGACCAGCGATAGTGGTCTTAGTGGCGAGCTTCTTCAGGCCCTTGAAACGGCTCAGGTCGATATTGGCTGTCTTAGCCTCAGCACCAGCGTTGCAGAGCTTCACAAAGAGCTTACGTGTCTTGGTGTTCAGAATCACACTCTGACCGTAGTGTACATTCTCCTGTGGCTGAACAACGCCAGCAGCATCGCCCTCGAACTTCACGCAGTCGCCATAGTAGTAGTTACCTGATGACTGTCCGAACATCTGCTGAACATAGTAGCTGCAGGTGAGGAATGGGCGCTCGTTGTCGTAGTAAATCAGGTCGGGGTTCCACTGTGTTCCGTTCTTGCGAGCGAAGAGTGGAGCGTAAGATGTCATAGCTACAACATCGGCATTGCGCTCTACATGCAGCAGATACAGGCCCTCAGCCAGAGCATCAATCAGCTTTTTATCCTTAGCAGCATACTCACCAAGATAAACCTTGGTCTTACGATCACGTGGATAGTTATCGTACTGGCGCTTGTTCAAGAAGTAAGCGTTGGGCTCGTAGTAATGCTCGTCGAGAATTGGCATATTAAGCTCCTCTGCCAGCTTCCAACCAGCCTCATAGTCGGGATTATCCTTATGTGAACCAGGACCTGCGGTACCAACGATTACAATCTCAGGATGAGCCTTGGTAACACGCTCGTAGATGTACTTGAAGCGCTCGTTGAACTCTGGAGATATTTTCTCCTCATTACCAATACCCAGATACTTGAGGTTGAATGGCTTGGGGTGACCAGCCTCGGCACGCATCTTTGCCCACTTGTTGGTAGCAGGGTCGCCATTTGCCCACTCAATCAGGTCGATGGCCTCGGCTACCCACTCATCCATCTCGCTCATAGGCACTACGTCCTGAGCCTGTGTTGGCCACATGCTCCAACCACCGTTGGTTCCCTGACAGCTCACACCTGCAGGCAGGATGGGCACGGGCTCCATACCAAGGTCCTCACAGAACTGGAAATACTCGAAGTAGCCGAGTGCACAGCTCTGATGATATCCCCAGGTATTCTTAAGCTGACGGCGTGTCTCTTTAGGGCCGATAGTGGTCTTCCAACGATAGGTATTCCAGAAACCGTCGCCACCACCATGAACTACGCAACCACCAGGGAAACGCATGAACTTAGGATTGAGGTCGGCCAATGCCTGAGCCAGATCCTTACGCAGACCGTGACCCTTATAGGTATCCTCTGGCATGAGTGATACAACATCGATATCCATATCGCCATTGTCGAGTGCCAGAATCTGAAGCGAAGCATTCTGACAAGTAGAGTCAGGTGTAAGCACAGCCTCGAACTTCTGCCAGGTGCCTGCTTCTACTTTGAAGTAAGCCTCGGCTAAGAGTTTAGGATCAGATGGTGGCCAACCTGGCTTCTGTTCAACAAGAGCAACACGCACGTTCTTGGCAGCGCCACTCACATTGCGCATAAAGGCAGAGAAGTCATACTTCTCACCAGCCTTCACTGAGATGCCATCGAAACCGTCGTTCTGAAGTCCAAAGCCTCTCCAGCCCTTGTAGTCATAAAACTCTCTGGTACGCTCGATGTGGAGACGCATAAAATGGGAATTGTTGGCATGAACGGGATTATCGTTACGTGCCTCCAGATATCCTAATGAATGTCCTGGGCGGAGCTGTTTCCAGGCTGTACCAGGGCCCCATCCGTCGTGGTCGGCCATACTGAACTCAAACGAGCCGTTCTGCAATAACTCGGCATAGAGGCCACCATCAGCAGAGTTGTTGATGTCCTCGAAGAAAATGCCAATTAATTCGTCGCTGATAGCCTTACCGCCAGCGGGGGCAGAAATTGGCTTCTGGGCATTGAGGCCCATGGTAGCTGCCACGAGGACAGCACTAAGCATTGTTCGTTTGTACATAGTTGTTTTTTATTGTTTGTTACTAATTAGTCTCACTTCGTATATCTCACCAACCTGCTTGTGGGGCTTGGCCACGAATTTTACGCGAACCTGCTTCTTACCCTTCAGCAACTCGGCTGGGATAGGATACTCCTCGAACTTGAACTGAGAGGTGCGGTATTTACCAACGAGGTTGACGGTTGTTACCAGCGCGTCATCAACAAAGATGTCGAACTCAGGATTCTTCCAGTCGCCTACGCCCCAGTACTTCAGGCGCAGACTCAAGTCGGTCTTGCCACCAGTCTGCATCAGATAGCTGAAGTAATGACCATCGCGAGCATCACGGAAGAACACATCGTTGGTGTTTCCTACTGTCGAGTTGTCGGTCTCCATAAAGTGGTCGCTCTCAGGCTGCTGCTCGCCAGGCTGAACCTTATCGGTGGTGCGAGCCTCGAGGGCCTGTCGCTCCTGCTCCTGCTTGGCCAGGTTGGTCAGGTAGTCTTTATAGTTATCCTCAGAAAGGGCCAGCCAATACATCATATAACGAGAATCATGGAGCTCAAAGAAAGGTATAAGCTCATTTCTAATCTCATTAACCATCTTGGTGGTAAGATTAAAGTGCAAGGGCTTGCCAGCAATGGGCTGCAGCTGGTTGGCAATGCTCTCCACATCCTTGTTAACCAGGATGGGGGCCTGATCGATAGGTAGTTTCTTGCCTACAGCCAACTGTCCGAATCGACTATCATCGGCTATCAGCATGGCCAAATCCTCAGTGCCAGTCTTCATGGCCAGCATGATAGGACCGTGCATCAAGGCAATATACTGTGGCATGTTGGGCAGATACTTCACGCTGTTGTGCATAGGGAACTGGATATCCACCACATCGCCCTTCTTCCACTGGCGGTCGATAGTGACATAGCTGGCAGGACCAGTCACGATGCTTACAGGCTTGCCATTCACCTTCACGCTGAACTGACCTGGTTTCACCCAACCTGGATAGCGCACCATGAGAGGGATGGACTGTTTGGTGTTGGGTGATTGTGTGATGGTGATACGGCTACTCTCTGCGTATGGGAACTGTGTTTCCTGGCGCAGTTTGAGGCCTTTTTCTTTCCAATTCAGTTCTGAAGCCACAAAGAGGTTCACATAGAGGGCATTTGCATGATGGGTATATACAAACTGACCGTATTTGCCATGATTCTCCATACCTGTTCCCACACAGCACCACATGGCCTCGTTAGGCGCAGAGTAGTTACGATAATGACGAGGACGAGCTGAGGTGAAGTAAACATAGCCGCCATGCTCAGGATGCTGAGTAGAGAGGATATGGTTAAACATAGCCACCTCGTAATAATCGGCAAAGCGTGCCTCTGGGTTACGACGATGCAAGTCCTCTGTCAGTTTCATCATATTATTGGTGTTACAACTCTCTGGGCCGTCGATGTCCTGAACAAAGTCCTGACAAGCCTCCTTGCTGGGGAAATGCTCACGACGGCTGTTGCCACCAAAGGCCAGTGTGCGCTCACCAGTTACGATATCCCAGAAGTATGCACCTGCTGTGTGGTAAGCCTCATCGCCACCCAGATCGGCTATACGTTCAAAACCTATCACCTTAGGCACCTGGGTGTTAGCATGCATGTTGTCGAGAATATCGCGACGCTGCATCAGCGGATTAAGCAGTCGGCGATGTGAGAATCGGCGAGCCACATCCAGATACTTCTGCTCGCCAGTGATGGCATAGGCATCTGCCAGCACCTCGTTCATACCGCCATGCTCGGTGTCGAGTGCGCGCTCCACCTGAGCATCAGTAAGTTCTGCCGTCAGGTCGATAGCCCAGTCGCAGAACCCCAGGAAGAGCTGCTTGGCCTGCTCGTTGCCACAATAAACCCAGGCATCACGCAGTCCGGCATACATCTTGTGTATATTATAAAAAGGAACCCATGCGCCATAGTAAGGGCCGAAGTTTCCTTTCTTGAAGTTTCCCCAAATACGATCGCTGCCAGGCACACCACCCACATAGCCTTTTCCCCATTCAGGGTGGTTCTTGGCATTGGCATCGGCACAAGCCTGCAGCTCGCTGATAAAGTACTCCATACGCTTCTGGCACTCTTTGTCGCCAGTAGCAGCGTTGATAGCCATCGCTGTAAGATAGTGTCCGCCTACATGTCCGTCAAGTCCGTCCCAGTTGGGGTATGACTTTCCTTTAGGTGTGAGTCCTGCTTCTTTGAGATAAGGCGCCAGCAGTCGGTCGCAGTCGTACTTAAGCAGCGTATTGATGTTCAAGTCGCGGGCTTTCTTCAGTGGCCCGTCAAGCAGTGTAACATCTCCCAAAGGGAATTCATCGGCATACAACCGATCCTGGGCGCAGACGGTGCCAGTAGCCGATGACAGCATCAAGGCCATTAGGAGTCCACGCGAAATAGTTTTAAATTGATACATACGTTGAATTGGTTATTATTGATTGTTCTTAATTATCTGGTAAACATCTTCTATTTTGTGAGCAAAGGGACCCGTATGCTCAAGTTTCAGGGTACACATGGCGGCAGCAAACTGCGAGCTTTCAGCATACCCCATTCCCTTGGCACGAGCATAGAGATAGCCGGCACTGTAGGTATCGCCACAGCCTGTAGCATCAACAAGCTTAGATGGGGCATAGGCTGGCGTATCATAGAACTTGCCTTCGGCCAGAATCATTGAGCCACCTCCACCCAAAGTCACAATAACCTCGCGAACACCCCACTGGTGTATCTGCTGGGCAGCCTCGCGTGGATCGGTTATACCAGTAAGCGTCAGGCACTCCCACTCGTTAACTTTCAGAATTGCCGTATGCTTTAGCAGACGCAGTTTGTCGGTCCACTCGCAAGCTTTTACCTGTTCGCCGTCAACCTCACGCAGATAACCCTGCACGTCGATGCTCACATCGCCCTTACTGGCCAGATACTCTACTATCTCTGGAGCAAAATCATCAGCCAACAGCGTACCAAGATGATACACACGAGCCTCTTCATCCTTCAACTGCTCGAGGGTGAAAGGGGCCGACTTTGCCAGCACACGCTGGGTGCGATTGTCCATATTTGCACCATACTTATTCTCGAAGAACACATTTGTAGGACTCTCGAAAGCCGTCACTCTGACTCCTGCCTTGCGCAGTTTCTCAACTTCAGGCATTACCTCGCGGCTAACCGAGGTCATCATGTGGAAGTCTACGTCGTGAGGCAATGCCTCTATAGCCCAAGCCATATAGTAAGCCGAGCCTCCTGCACAATGGGCAGTCATAGGGGGATTCTGAGTAATAATCCTATCGCGAGTTATATGTCCGATGCAACAAATATCTGTCATAAGTTTGAGTCCAAATACCTTATTCAGTTGGTTTCGGGTGCAAAGATAACATTTTTTTGCTAAAAAGTTTGTTTTATTCGAAAAATATACTAACTTTGCACCCGAATTATTCGTTGCTACTAATATTAAATGACCAAACGAACGTTATTGCAGATTATTCTGCTTTGGGTGGTTATCATACCATCAGCGGCACAGACTATCTACGATGTGACGGCAGCAGGAGCTGTTGGCGATGGCATCACTGATGATGCCCAGGCAATACAGCGTACCATTAATCGATGTTCTCAGGAAGGAGGCGGCAGGGTGCTGTTGCCACGTAATCATACCTTCTTGGCAGGACCTATCGAACTGAAAAGCAATGTAGAGTTATATCTTGAAGCTACCGCCACACTGAAAGCCAATCCTGATGAAAGCATTTACAAACTGAGTGCCTTTGGCGAGAACCGAGGCGAGGGAATGCTGTGGCTCTGGGCCAATCATGCCGAGAACATCAGCATTGCCGGCAAGGGAACCATCCACGGCAATGGTATTGCCTTTATGGGAGCTGAGCTAAGTGACAGCTACGAGCTGAAGCCGCTGAAGGACCAGACTTTCGATCCACGTCCGCATGTGCTTACGCTGACTGATGTAAAGAACCTCACCATCCGCGACGTCACCATCAAGGAGGGAGCCTACTGGACCGTTCATCTCATTGGGTGCGATGAAGCCGTGATTGATGGCATCAATCTGCTGAATAACTTAAAGATTCGCAATGGCGATGGTATCGACCTGGATCACTCAAAGCATGTACGCATAGCCAACTGCCATATCACCAGCGGCGACGACTGCATCTGTCTGAAGAACCGCAGAGAGTTTGAGCAGTATGGCTCATGCCACGACATCACCGTCACCAACTGTGTGATGTCAAGCCGTTCGTGCGCCATTAAGATTGGTAGCGAGAATATGGATTCCATCTACAATGTGGTGTTCGACAACTGCATCATCACAGGCTCTAACCGAGGTCTGGGCATCCAGAATCGCGACGAGGGTACTGTAACCGATATTGTTTTCTCGAACATTCAGTTAGACTGTCGCCTGTGGAGCGATGTGTGGTGGGGTAAGGCTGAGCCAATCTACGTGACCAGCTATCCACGTGCCAACGGCAATCATAAGGATGCCAACTGGCGATTCCCCAAGGGACAGATAGAGGGCAAGTGTGGCGAAGTGAGCCGTATCTACTTCAACAACATCACCGCCACCAGCGAGAACGGCTGCTTTGTAGGCGGCAACGTGCCAGGCAAGGTTCGCGACATCTATTTCAACAATGTCCGCGTACGTCTAACACCTAACACCCATCACCCATCATCCAGTATGGACAAACGTCCTTGCAAGGGCGAAGGCTTTATCAAAGCCAATCTGAAGGAGATGCAAGCGATGAAGGTACCATTGGTAACCGAAAACGCAATTGTTACGATTGAATAATTTTAAATTATCTTTTATACTAACTTTAATTAATAATTATGCAAAAGATCCTAAATCTCAAGCAAGGAACCCAGAAGGCAATGTTCTTCGTGTTCTTTTTGTTGTGCAGTACAGTGATGCTGGCACAGAACAAGGTGTCGGGAACTGTACTGGACGCAACAGGTGAGCCTCTGATTGGCGTAAGCGTTCTGGAGGCAGGAACCAACAATGGTGTAGTTACTGATTATGATGGTAACTTCGCCATTACAGTTAAACAAAACGCAAGACTTACATTCTCGTATGTAGGTTACACAACTCAGACTTTACCTGCTCGCAACGGCATGAAGGTAACTCTCGAGGAAGACAACAAGGTGCTGAACGAGGTTGTAGTAGTAGGTTATGGTACCATGCGCCGTAAGGACGTTACCTCATCTATTACCACTGTTAAGGCTGAAGATTTGAACCGCGGTGTATTCACCGACCCAGCTTCAATGTTGCAGGGTAAGGTAGCCGGTCTGGTTGTTACCACCAATGGTGACCCAAATGGCGGTCCTTCAATCACTCTTCGTGGTGCTTCTTCACTGCGTAGCGGTGCTATGTCTCCTTACTACGTTGTTGATGGTATTCCTGGTATCGACATCTCAATGGTTTCTCCTGACGATATCGAGAGCATCGATGTACTGCGTGATGCTACTGCTACAGCTATTTATGGTTCTAAGGCTGCTAACGGTGTAATCATTATCACCACAAAGAGCGGCAACAAGGCCGAGCGTACCAACGTTACTTACAACGGTTACGTAGCATTCGATATGATTTCTAAGAAGCTTGACATCGCTTCTGCCAGCGACATCCGTAACTATGTAAAGGCCAACAACCTGGATTATGGTTACGATAACGGTGGCAACACCAACTGGCAGGACGAGGTTCTGCGTACAGCAGTAAGCCACAATCATAACGTTTCTATCAACGGCGGTTCTGAAAAGACCAAGTACATGGCCAGCGTTAACTACGCAAACCGTCAGGGTGTTATCCGTGGTTCTTTCAATCATCGTCTGAATGTTCGTTCACTGATTTCTACAAAGGTTCTGAAGGATCGTTTGGAACTCTCTGCAGGTTTGAACGCTATGTACGGAAAGCATGTAGGTGTTAAGATGGACAACGAGGGTGCATCTGTACTCGATGCCATGAACTACTTCTCACCACTGAATCCTGTAAAGAATGCTGATGGCTCATGGTTCAAGGGTTCTGGCTCAAAGAACTACAACCCACTGTCACTCATCAACGAGGATACAGCAGAGAACATCTGGAAGCGTGAGCAGGTTGTTACCAAAGCTTCGCTGAAGGTTATCGAGGGTCTGGTACTGAATGCCAACTACTCTTACAACCACTACCAGCGTACATACAGCGCTTACGATACTCACAACACTCAGCTTGAGGGTATTAGCGCTTACAACGGACGTGCTGACCGCAGCACATGGTTCGGACACGAGAACCAGATTGAAATCTTCGCTAACTACAACAAGACATTCGCTGATGTTCACAATCTGGCTCTGATGGCAGGTTACTCTTGGGAAGAGAAAGTTAACGGCGACGGTTTCGGCGTAATCGTTCACGATTTCTATGATGACTATCTGAAGTGGAACAACCTGAGCTATGCAAGTACCATCGATGGTATGAACGGCGTAGTGAGCGGAGCTAAGCAGACCATCCGCAACATTTCATTCTACGGACGTGTAAGCTACTCTTATGCAAGCCGTTACATGTTGCAGGCTACTATCCGTCGCGATGGTTCTTCTGTATTTGGTCCTGATAACCGTTGGGGTACATTCCCATCAGTTTCAGCAGCTTGGAACATCACAGAAGAGGAGTTCATGAAGAACCAGAAGTTCTTCTCTAACTTGAAGCTCCGTGCTGGTTATGGTGTTTCTGGTAACGCTATGGGCTTCGACGCTTATACAGCTTACACTACCTATGGTGCATCTGGTTTCTTTGACTACAATGGTAAGAGCTGGCGTACACTGGCTGCCACTAAGAATGCTAACCCTGACCTGAAGTGGGAGAGCACAGGCATGCTGAACATTGGTTTGGACTTCGGTTTCCTGAAGAACCGCATCAATGGTACTATTGAGTTCTATAACAAGAAGACTAAGGACCTTATCTGGGATTATCCTGTATCAACCAATATCTATCCTGTAGGTTGGATTTCAGCTAACGTTGGTGAGATCACAAATACTGGTATCGAGTTCACTATTAACATCGATGCTATCCGCACCAAGGACTTCAATTGGATGACCACTATCAACCTGTCGCACAATAAGAACAAGGTTAACAAGTTGTCAAACGACAAGTTCGAGGTTGGTACTTATACACAGGGTGACCCAATGGTAGCAGGTGTATCTTCAAACGGTTACACACAGCGCATCATGGAAGGTGAGTCTCTGGGTACATTCTACACCTACGAGTTCGCTGGTTATGATGCCGAAGGCAAGTCAACTTACTATGTACACGACGAGACTACCGGCCAGCGTACTGGCGAGGTTACAAACGAGCCTGCTTTCAAGGATCGTACTATCACCGGTTGCGCTCAGCCTAAGCTGAACCTGGGTTGGAACAACACCTTCAACTACAAGAACTTCACTGCTTCTATGTTCTTCACAGGTGTATTCGGCAACAAGATCTACAACGGTGCTCGTGCCAACTACACCAGCCCTGAGATGTTTGCTAATGGCAAGAACGTGCTGAAGGAGTTCATCGCCGATCGTCCTGCTACCGACAATCTGCCTAACTATCCATCAGATCGTTACCTTGAGAACGGTTCATACTTCCGTTTGGCATCTCTGACCTTGGGTTATACTTTCAATCAGTTTAACAACTGGATTCAGAGCTTGCAGCTCTACGCTACTTGTAACAACGTATTCACCATCACAAGCTACAAGGGTCTTGACCCAGAGGTTAACCTCGGTGGTATTGAGCCTGGTGTTGATTATCGCTGGAACACTTATCCTCACACCCGTACCGTCATGGTCGGTGCAAAGATTAATTTCTAATCACTTAATCGGTATAAGAATATGAAAACAAATATAAAAGGACTATTTCTGGCCGGACTTGCCACTATGGCTGTCGGCTGTACAGATTTGGATGTAGCTGTAGAGTCACAATATACAGAGTATCCAACAAACGATATTACCATTGAGGCCAAGATGGCTGATATCTACTACCACTTCAGTGGTGTGCTCGGCCGTCGTTACATGGAGCAGATGTGTCTCTCGAGTGACGAGTATTCTGCGGCATCATTCGGTGGTGGTTGGTACGATGGTGGTGCATACGCTCACCCCGCACTCCATAACTATACTTATGAGGATGCAACACTCGACTGGTTCGGCACTATTACCGAGGGTATCTCTAAGGCCAACAAGGCCATTCAGGACCTGGGCGGTAACGACGCTGGTGCTGCTGTAGCTTCGGCTCGTGCCATCCGCGCATATTTCCACTGGATTATTATGGACCTTTGGGGCGATGTGCCCATTTTGGATCGCATTCCTGCTGATGGTGAGACTGTAGCCCGTCAGCCACGTGCTGATGTTACTAGATGGTTGGAGTCAGAGCTGCTGGCTGTTATCCCAGATCTTACAACAGAGGTTAGCAGTAACACTTATGGTAAGCCAACCCGTTGGATGGCAGAGGCTCTTCTCGCTAAGATCTACATCAACTGGCCTGTTTACACAGCCTCAGCTGTAGAGAACTACGATGCTGCCACCGCTAAGAACGAGAAGCTGGCCGACTGTATCGCTATGTGTAACGACATTATCAACTCTGGTAAGTTCAACCTCGGTTCAATGTCATATCGCGAGAAGTTCTCTTACAACAATGGTCCTCAGGTAGAAGACTTCATCTATGCAATGCCTTTCGACACTAATACACGTCAGGGTATGCAGTTCGGACGTAGCCGTTGCTGGAAGAACATAAAGAAGATGAATCCTAGCTACTTCGGCGATGTTCTCTCACAGTCGGGTGGTGGTTACATCACAATGACTCCTGAGTTTGTTAAGAAGACCTTCATCCTGAAGGGCGACGAGCGCAATAAGTGTGTGATTGGTCTGTCAAGCAACTACGACGACTATCGCTATGTAGAAGGTGAGGACGAGAACACAGTATTTGTTTACAACAAGTCTACACTGGCTATGACCAAGGAGTTGGCACTTGTTGCTGGTCCTGGCAGCGATCCTTTGAAGATTAATGTTAACGTAACATTGGCTAACGCTGACGACCCAACACTCGATATGGGTGATAACATCACTGGTTACAGCCAGGGTTGCCGCTCAGTTAAGTGGTTCGTTATCGACGACGACTTCATGAATGGTCGTAACCAGTCTAACGACGTTCCTCTGTTCCGTTTTGCCGATGTTCTGCTGATGAAGGCAGAGGCTCTTACCCGTCAGGGACAGAGCGGAGCTAAGGAGCTCTTCAACCAGATTCGTTCATACGCTGGTGCTCCTGAAATCAATGGTGAGCCTACACTTGAGGAGATCTACGACGAGCGTGGTCGTGAGTTCTTTGATGAGAACTGGCGTCGTAACGACATGATCCGTTTCGGTCATTTTGAGGACGAGTACTTCCCACACTACAAGAACTTCCCAACAGCTCGCTTCGACAAGACCTGTCGTATCGCTCCTATCCACAAGGATATTCTGAACCTCAACCCAACTTGGACTCAGAATGCTGGTTATTAATCTCTTGTAGATAATATCTACTAAAATATCTGGGCAGCCACATCAGTGACTGCCCAGACTTTTTATATAACAATTATATTTAAAGAGAAAATTATTTCTTCTCAACAGTAAGAATACCATTGGCAATGCCGCCAGTAAGATCGATTGTGAATACGTAGGTGTCGCCATCATTTAGTGTAACACCATCTTTCAGGAATATATTTCCGTTATCGCTATCGGCAGCGTTAACACGGAACCAGTCGTTGTCGCTGTCAAGATGGTAGTCGCCACCCTGTCCGTTGAACTCGATACCCCATGTGGGCTGTCCGAAGAACTTGAAGTTGATACCAGTGGCTGCCAGCTGCTGACCTACGGTGAGGGTGATGCGATAAACGCCCTTGGCTATTGGAGCCATACACTGATCCCAGTCTGGATCGGTCCACCAGCTCTTGTTGTTGGCCGATGTGAGCAGTGGCTTGTTCACACAGTCGCTACCGATAATCCAGATAGAGCCTGTGCCATCGGCCTGCATGGTGGCTGGCTTACCCTCGTCGTTGATGGGGTAAACCTGTACGTACTCGTAGTCGGCATAGGCCTTAACAGCATACTGCCCGTTGATGCAGAGGAAGGTGTAGGTGCCATCGCCATTGGCCTTGAAGAAGTCAGGATCAACATACCAGTTGCTGCCCACGATGCCTTCGAACTGTACAGTCATACCCTTCTTCAGGGTCATGGCCTGTGGCTCCTTGTCGGCCAGCGTCACTGTCTGCACACCCTCGCCAGCACCCTTCGTGATGGTGAGTGGTGCATTCTTGGTGCCGCCAGTCAGGTTAATCGTGAAGATATATACATCGCCCTCGGTAAGGGTGGCACCCTCCTTCAGGTAGATGTTACCATTGTCGTGACCATTGCCATCGCCCACGCCGAATATGTCGTGATTGCAAACCAGTGAATAGTCGCTGCCATCGCCCTTGAACTCAGTGCCCCAGTTGGGCTGACCGAAGAACTTGAAGTTGACATCGCTGGCAGAGAGCTGCTTGCCCACGGTGAGGGTAAGCTGGTATACCTTATCCTTGACCTGAGCCATAGGCTGATCCCACTCTGTACCAGTCCACCAGCCATTGTTATTAGAACTGGTGAGGTATGGCTTGTTGATGCCATTGCCACCAATCACCCAGATGGCACCAGAACCATCAGACTGGAGTGTGGCAGGCTCGTTGGCAGTACCGCTATATACCTGCAGGAACTGATACTTAGAGTAGGCTGTGAGGGTGTAGATGCCATCGACACCCAGGAACACATAGTTGCCTGCATCGTTAAGCTCGAAGAAGTCGTTGTCGATAAACCAATCGTTGCCTACGATGCCACCGATGGTGTACTCACGCCCCTGTTCAAGCTGGCGGGTGATGATGTTCTCGGCCTCGGTGAAGATAAGTGGCTGGATGGTGATCTCCTCGTTAGGACCATAGCTATAGTCGCAGGTATTGAAGCTCACTACCACATCGCCTGCATTGTTGGTCTGGAAGTCGATGCTACCCTTCTGGCCCAATGCAATCTCGGTGCCATTGCTACCAAAACTCCACTTGCCGTCCTGAGTCATGAAGTAACCCTTGAAGGCGCTTTCGCTGGTATGGATGGTTGTGGTATAGAGATAGTCGGCCTCCTCGGTCATCTGGTAAACAGTGCTGTCGGCAGTGATGAACTGCAGATTGCTGAGGTGAGGACGCTCTACGGTGAGGGGAACCTCGATGATGGTGGTAGAGGTGGTGACGTTCTGCAGGGTGAGGCGTACGATAGCCTCGCCATTGGGGATATACTGCAGGTAGGGTACATTCAGTGTCACACTATAGTCGCCTGCCTCCTTAGTGCGGATGGTGGTGGCATCAACTGTCTCATTGGTGAACAGCAGTTCGGCCTTGAGGGTAGAAAGGCGTTCGCCCTTCTTATCAGTACAGTTTACGTTAAAGGTGGTCTGCTGCCCCATCTGAGCAGTGCCCAGACTGCTAACGCCGATAAGCGGATCGCCCTGCTTAACGATATTTTTGTAGTCTTCGTCGATACACGAAGTGAACATGAACAGTGCTGCTCCAAGAAGCATGCTGCCAATTCTTGATATCTTAGTCTTCATAATTATCAATTGTCAATTATCAATTATCAATAGTTTCAACTACCATTTGCATGAAACCACCCCCTGTGCAGGGATGACTGTGCGGAAGTGATTCTGACCATCGCTGATAACGGCAGTTACATTCTCATCAGAGCTGTTAAGAACTACTGTGGCGTAGGTGCCGTCAGGATTTCGGAAAGCAGAGTATACAAGTCCGTTCTTGACGAGTGAACGCTGAGAAACACCAATACGCTGAGCATCGGGGCGAACTACACTCGACATGTGAGAGATCACATAATAGTGAGAGTTGCGAGTGATGGTCTTATAATCCATCGAGATATCAACAGCACCAAAACAAGTCTGGCAACCACCATCCAGGTTGGGGCCCATGTTCATATCGAGCATCAGGTTCCATACCAGCACGGCCTTGCACCACTGGTTAACAGTGCCCAGCGTAACGTTCTTCATATCCTCCATGAGGCGCTTAGAGAGGTTACGACCATCGTTCCAGGTGCCAATGCTCGACTCAGAGAAGATGAGTTCCTTATCAGGAGCCTGGGTGTGGATGTCGGTCAGCTCGGTGTTCTTGCCGCCGTAGTCGTGATAAGCAGAACCAACCACCAGCTCAGAACCCTCGAACTCATTGCCAAGTGCATTGTAAACCTTTACTGGATAGTCCTGCTGGTCCTCGATATTATCATAGTTGTAGTTATGATCGAAGAGGTAGATCTTGGTGCTGATACCATTCTTCTTGAAAGCCGAAGCCAACTCGGCTACGAATGGTGCTTCCTCCTGCCAAGGCATGTAGAGCGATGCGCAGTTGGCCTTGTTGAGAGGCTCGTTCTGAGGAGAAACGGCATAGATATTGATACCCTGCTGCTTCATGGCAGCAATGAACTTAACGAAGTACTGGGCATAGTCCTTACGATAGTCAGGATTCAGGTGACCGTCGGTCCAAGAATCGAATGGACTCTTAGTGTCGATGTCAGAAACCTTCATCCATTTAGGACAGGTCCAAGGAGCAGCGATAATCTTCACGTTGGGATTGATAGCCAGAATCTCCTTCAGAACAGGGATGACATACTGAGTCTCGTCGCTGTAGAGACGGAAGTTATCGAGTCCGGGCTCATCGCAGAGCGAATACTCTGTAGAAGAGAAGTCGTTACAGCCGATGCTGATACGAGCGTAGCTCACACCATAACCCTCGGTCTCAGAATAGGTCTGCTTGAGGAAGGCTGCACGCTCCTCGGGCTGCATCTTGAGCAGGTTGTAACAGGTAGAATAAGTAATGGCGAATCCGAAACCATCCATGGTCTGGAACTGCTGGGCAGGATCAACGATGATGGTAGAAGGTGCCATGTTGTTACCAGTAAACACTTCGGCCTTGCTCATGTCGAGCAGTTGTGAACCATTGCCTGTAGTGGTATAGATGGTGGCTACGCGACCTGTGGGCTCTGATGAGCCACCCTGATCGTCTGGACGAGGGGTATCGTCGATTGATGCACTGTTAGAGCAAGCTGCTGTAGAGAGCAACAGTGCGGTTGCTATGCTTAATATTGACATATTTGTTTTCATTGTTGTAAGTTGTGATTAATATCCGGGATTTTGTTCAAGATTAATATTCTCGTCGAGTGCTGTCTGTGGCAGAGGCAGCAGATAAGAATTCTCGTCGAAGGTGCGCTTCTGAGCCAGACGACCAGCATCCTTGGCATAAACAGCATTCATATACTGCTCTACCTTACCGTTACGACAGAGGTCGAACCAGCGCTGTCCTTCGAAAGCAAGCTCCAAGCGGCGCTCGTGCAGAACCTTTTCTACCATATCGCCAGAGGCATCGATATCCTTCAGGTTTACACGCTGACGAATCTGATTGACCAGCGCTGCTGCCTGCTGGGCATTGCCCTGATGAGCATAAGCCTCGGCCTCCATCAGCAGGATATCAGCCAAACGCAGCTTGTAGCGGTTCTGATAAGAAGAACGGCACTTGTACATGAATGGATAGTGAGATGCTGGGTAGTAGTTGTTCCAAGTGCACTCGTAGTAAACCACGCTCTCGTTGAAACGAATCTCGTCGCCTTCCTCGGTGAAGTCGCGAATCAGGTCGCGAGATGGGGTAATCCACTTAGCCCATGTAAAGTAGTACTCGTAGTCATCCAACTGGCGACCGTACATCCAGGTCTCCCAGTTTCCATTACCTGTAGAGTAGTGAACCTCGAGAATACCCTCGCTGGTGTTGCGCTTCACGCAATCCTTCTTGTCGGCATCGTAGCCAAACAGAGTGGCATACTCTGGCTCAAGTGTCAGTCCTGCAGTTGCTTTCACCTTCTCGGCATACTCTATAACCTTGCTGTAATCCTGAACAGGGCGCTCGGCATAAACCTTGGCCAGCATGGCCTGAGCTACCGTCTTGGTGAGCAGGGTGCGGTCGGTATTTGAGAACTCTGGCGCATCAGGCAAAGCCTCCTCCAGGTCCTTGATCACCTGCTGATAGCACTCCTCGGTAGTCTTCTTTGGAGGGTAATAGGTAGGATAAACCTCCTCTACATTATCATTAGTGATAGTCTTGGCAATATCTGTGATTACAGGGAACGAGCCCCACAGACGGGCCATATCAAACATTATGAGGGCACGGAAGATTTTACCTTCGGCCTGCCACTGGCGGCACTCTGCATCACTCACCAGATTCTTGGCGCGCAGTTCATCGAGGCCGTTAATCAGCACATTGGCCTGAGCTACATCAGCCAGATAGCGCGTCCAGTCGCGACTCAGAACAGAATTCGAAGCGTCGATAGAGTTGGTCTCATATGGCACCACCTCAGCACCAGTAGTACCAGCATAGGCATTGTCAGAGTGTGCCTCGGCAATGAGCAGCATGTCGAGCGACCAATGCTCCTGACGGTTACGCAACAGTTCATACAGATTCTTGCGCTGGTCGATAGCGGCCTGTTTGTCCTTCAACACAGCTGCTACGGTATCGGTGAGCACACCTTCGGTAAGCTCGGTGGCATCGGAGATAGGCTCCTGGTCGAGCGAACATGAAATTAGTACGCCGCCTACAGCACAACCCAGAATACCAGCACGGATATATTTATATATATTGTTATTCATATTCTTGATACTTAATTAAAATTCAACTTTCAAACCAATAGAGAATGACTTGCAGAGTGGATAGGTACCCCAGTCGAGCCCCTGAACAGCACCACTGTTACCATTCTGGTTAACCTCTGGGTCCATGCCCCTATACTTGGTAAGGGTGAGCAGGTTGGTTGCCGACATGTATGGCTGCAGCTTGGTGAGACCAATGCGCTTGATGATGTGGCGTGGAACGTCGTAAGAGAGCGATACATCCTTCAGACGAACATACGAACCATCCTCGAGGAAGTAGCTGGAATTGTGCATCTCGAAACCAGCCTTAGGCACATCGGTAATCTGACCAGGAACGCGCCAGCGCTCAAGCACACGGGTGGTCTGGTTCTTACCATCGTACATACCCTCGGTCTCCATGCGGCCTACGTTATACACATCGTTGCCATAACTACCCTGGATAAGTACACTAAGATTGAGACCTTTATATGAGAATGTGTTGGTTAAACCGAAAGTAAAATCGGGATTAGGATCGCCAATGTATGTACGGTCAGAAGCTGAAACCATGCCATCGCCATTCACATCGCGATACATCAGCTCACCTGTCTCTGGGTCAACACCATCGCTGATATAACCCCAGAATGAGCCGAGTGGACGACCTGGTGTGTTACGAACCACAGCCTCCTTGATAAAGTCGGTGGTAGTAGCAGCATAATAAATCTGTGTAAGTTTCAGACTCTTCAGCTCGTTACGGTTGAAAGAGATGTTGAAGTCGGTATTCCACTTGAAGTTCTTGCTGATGATGTTCTTTGAGCTGATGGTGAACTCGAAACCTTTGTTCACGATTTCGCCACCATTGTATGGCAGAGAGTTGGCAGCAGCAGAACCTGTGGGCAGGGTGATCCACATCAGCATGTCGCTGGTCTTCTTGTAATAGTAGTCGGCATACAGTGTCAGACGATTGTTGAGCACGGTGATGTCGATACCCAAGTCGGTCTGAGTGGTTGTCTCCCAAGTGAGTTCAGGATTAGAGAGTGAGCTCTGGCTGCGGGTAGGTGTAGCATTGGCATCGTTGCCCTCGCCAAACCACTGGATGCGGTTGATGTTGTATGCTGCCAGATAGCTGTTGTTGCCCAGACCACTCTGGTTACCAGTCTGTCCCCAGCCACCACGAATCTTCAAGTCGTCAATCCACTTGATGTTCTTCATGAACTTCTCCTGGGTAACACGCCAAGCAGCCGAGAATGAGGGGAAGTAGCCCCAGCGATGACCAGGAGCCAGCTTCGACGAACCATCGGCACGCATATTGGCAGTAAAGAGATAGGTGTCGTTGAGATTGTATGACAGACGTGCAAAGTACGACTGCATAGCCCAATGACCAGCCCATGAGCCTGTATCGGTCCATGAGATCTTGTTGGCACCGTTCAGTGTCTTGATATCGTCGTTGGCATAGTTTGAACCATTAATCCAGTTGTTAGAACTCTTATCGGTAGTACCTGATGAACCCAGCATCACGTCGATGCCATGAGCACCAAAGTTCTTCTTGAAGTTCAGGATGTTATCGAATGTGAGAGTGGTGCGGATGCTGCGTGCATCGTAACCTGTACCCTTGGTGTCACGTCCATACTGTGTCTCGTTAGGATCCAGGAAGTTCATGGTCTTTCCCTGTGTGCGCTCCATAGAGAGACTTGATGTGAGTGTGAGCTCTGGCAGGAAATAAACAGTAGCTTTACCTGTGGCAATCAGCTTGTTGTAGTTAGAGCGATTGTCCTTGGTACGAGCGATATTGTTCAGCGGACTGGTGATATTGACACCATAGAAGTTGTTGTTATACTGAGTTGGATTCTCAGGGTCCATGATGGGCGCATAGGTTGGAGTGTTGATGACCGACATGAGCACACCACCACGGTTGGCGCCGTTACCTGAGATGATACCACCACGATAGGTATAATCAGAATAGGTTACGCTGGCATTCAGGCGGAGCCACTTGCGCAGATCGTTCTCAACAGCAGCACGGAAGTTGTAACGCTCAAAGTCGGTCTCCTTGATCACACCGTTCTCACGTGTGTAACCACCAGAGAGGTAGTAGCGCAGCTTGTCGTTACCATTGGTAATCTGCAACTGATAGTTCTGAACAGCACCAGTACGGAAGGTTTCTTTCTTCCAGTCGGTCTGATCTTCCAGACCCTCAGGCAACTTAACAAGACCTATCTCGTCCTGCAATTCCTTATACTCCCAGGCATTGAGCACTTTTGGGGTGTGGTTTACCTGCGAGAAAGAATAGTGAGCATTCAGACTTACCTTGGCAACACCCTGTTTGCCTTGCTTGGTGCCGATGATGATAACACCATTGGCAGCACGGCTACCATAGATAGCTGCACTTGAGGCATCTTTCAGTATCTGGATATCCTCGATATCATCAGCTGCCAGGAAGTCGATATCCTCGAAAGGCACGCCGTCGACTACATAGAGAGGGTTATTACTACCATTCAGAGAAGTGGTACCACGCACACGTACGGTAGGAGCACTACCTGGCTGACCATTGGCCTGCGAAATCTGCAAACCAGCAGCCTTTCCCTGCATACCCTGAGCAGCCGATACGATAGGACGGTTTTCAAGGTCCTTGGTCGATACGCTGCTTACAGCAGTTGTTACATCCTTACGCTTAACAGAGCCATAGCCAATGGCTACAACTTCGTCGAGCAGGTTGTTGTCTTCTTTCAGCACCACCTTCATCTGGGCGGCAGCCTTTGCACTCTGACTGACATAACCAATGTAGCTGAACTGCAACGTGGCGCCCTTCTCCACTTGGATGGTGAAATGGCCGTCAAGGTCGGTAACTGCACCATTAGTGGTGCCTTTCTCAAAGACAGACGCTCCAATAACAGGATTGTTCTGTTCATCGAATACTTCTCCCGTGACTTTCAGCTTCTGGGCTGATGCCATCAATGGAAGAAGCATTGCAAATAAGACAAAGACTATTCGTCTCATTGCGATCAGGTTTTTTCTTTTCTTCATAAATTCTTTTTTATCAGACATTATTTAATTAAAAGTTCTCTTTTCCTTTTTATTTTTCCTTTCAACAATCTATATTACCTTATTAAATTAATGCCTACCGATTACAAGGTTAATAACATTATCAACTAACTATTCATTACTACATATCTAACCAATTAACTATATGAAAAAACTTCTCCAAGTTTACGGCTGCAAAATTACGGCAATAAGTGATACTATGCCATGTCATCAAGATGAAAATATGGACATATTCAGGGTTATAAAAATGTTATCTGTTTGATTATCAACAAGTTAGCCAAACCCGCCACCACCAATTAATATGGATAGTATCAAGATAAAATATGATGATTTCTATCCATAAAAATGACTAAAAAACTAATAAATATAGTGTTCTTTACAAATTAATGATTATCTTTGCAACCACAAACAACAATGATAACTAAAATGACACGGTTCATATTCTTAATAGTACTTTTGGGCTTTAGCCGCATCGTAGCTGCTGCTGAGAAGCCAGACTTTGACTCGCTGTATCATCAACTGGACAAAGCCATCGAACAACTTGACGACCGTTTGGCCGAACGCCAGGAACAGATAAACTCATTAAAAGCACAATACGTCAAAGCCCACGACCCTATGAGGCGTTACTTGCTTGCCGAGGATCTGTTTGATGCGTATCGCAAACTGAAGAACGATTCGGCTTTGGCCTATGGCAATCTGTGTATCAGGCTGGCAGACAAAATGGGGCGTGCCGACCTGAAAAGAGAAAGCTATATCCGTTTGGCTCAGCAGTATGTAGAGAGCGGTGCCTATGGTGAAGCAGAAAAGTATTTCGAACTGGTGGATGCAGAGCAACTGAGGGCAGACGATGTAAAGGCAGCCTATTTCGACGGATTGAATCATCTGTATGGCGAGTTGGCATTCTACAGCAGCGATGCTGATTTTAAGCAGCAGTCATATAAGCGCTCTGATGCTTATCGCGATTCTATTATTAATATGGCTGATACCACCTCTATCCTTTGGCTATCGAAAAAGGTATCGCTACTGTTTACACGCAACCAGTTTGAAGAGGCTATGCACTACAGCGATATCTGGAAGACGAAGGTAGAGCCAGAAACACCTGACTATGCCTATATGGCCTATATCCGCTCTGAAATCTATCGACGTTTAGGTAATAGCGATATGGAACGTTATTGGCTGGCTTCATCGGCCAACAGCGACCTGCGATGCGGCATTATGGACCAGGCATCGCTATGGATGCTGGCAGGAAAACTGAGTTCTGAGGGCGATTTGGAACGCGCCTATCGCTATGTGGAGTGCTCGTGGCGATGCGCCACCATGTTCAATGCCCATCTGCGCAGTTGGCAGATATCGCCTGTGCTCACGGTGATTAATGATAATTACAAGAACCAGTTGCGAAACACCAACCACCTGTTGCGAGTCTTGGTGGGAGCCGTTAGTTTCCTGGCGTTGGTGCTGTTTGGCTTGTATATTTATGTACGACGTAAGCGTAGACAACTGGCTGCAGCCCGTAATGAGTTGAAAGAGGCCAACCTGGAATTGGTTTCACTCAACGAACAGCTATCCGACAAGAATCAGAAGCTGCTAACTACCAACATCCTGCTTTCGGATGCCAATCGTGTAAAGGATGAGTATATCGGTAAGTTCCTGAGTATCTGCTCCGATTACATCGATAAACTCGACAACTACCGTATCAAAGTACATCGCAAACTCAAAGCAAACCAGTATTCCGACCTTTTGCGTATGACGGGGTCTGAACAATTAAAGGAAGACGAGTTGAAGGAGTTGTTCGATAACTTCGATGCAGTATTCCTGCGCCTGTTCCCAACGTTTGTTGATGAGTTCAACAGTCTGCTAAGACCTGAGGAGCATATCGTACCTTCGAGCAAGAGCCGACTGAATACCGATTTGCGCATATTTGCCCTTATCCGACTGGGTATTGACGAGAGTTCAAAGATAGCCGAGTTCCTCCACTACTCGCCTAACAGCATCTACGCCTATCGCGCCCGCATCAAAAACAAAGCCGCCGGCAACCGCGACGACTTTGAGCAAAGAGTAAAGGAGATAGGTATCCAAGGATAGTTACGAAAATCCCATGAAATGTGCAAGTGATTTATTTGGAAATTTTTTCTTCAAAAATGGCTTAAGCCGTCACTTTGTCAGTTAAGCTGCTGATAATTAGGTAGTTAACCGGTGACGGCTTACCTTTTTAGCCGTCACCTTGCCGTCACTTTTTGGGGCTTTTCATCATAATGTCCGTATATTTCAAAATCATTTAAATAGCAGTTTCAGCATGTTTAACATAGTGGAACTATCAGTTCCATGGGAAGGAACTGTTAGTTCTGCCCGATGGAACTGTCAGTTCCACCTCGCGTTACTATTTGCGAACTTATTGATAATCAGCACAATATGCCACTTTTCGGGCTAATTATGGCATGAATAACGATGATAATGACGGTAAAGTGACGACAAAGTGACGGCTAAAAAGGCAAGCCGTCACTATCTAACATGCTGAAAATCAATAGCATATATACAAAAGTGCCAGCTTTAGCTATTTTTTAAACAATTTCTTTTTGAAAAAATGTCTTATATCACATTTTTTACATAAACTCGTATTCTGTGGGGTCGTCGATACCTGCTGCTGCGAGGGCCTCTTTGCGCTCTACACAGGTGCCGCACTTGCCACAATGCTTGTCGCCACCACGATAGCACGACCAGGTTTCTGCATAGTCGATACCCAGTTCCTTGCCTCGTGCAGCAATTTCAGCTTTGGTCATGTTGCAATAGGGCGAGAGCAGTCGCACACCGTTATATGTTCCTGCATGAGCAGCCTGATCGAAAGCCTTAACAAACTCTGGACGACAGTCTGGATAGATGGTGTGGTCGCCTCCGTGATTGGCCATCATCACATACTGCAGATTGTTTGACTCAGCCATTCCTGTGGCTACAGCCAGCATGATGCCATTGCGGAAGGGAACAACAGTCGACTTCATATTCTCATCAGCATAATGCCCCTCTGGGATAGCATCATCGCCTGAGAGAAGAGAGCTGCGGAAATACTGACCCATAAACTCCAAGGGGATAACCAGATGCTTGATGCCCAATCGCTCACAATGCATGCGGGCAAAGGGTATCTCCTTGGCATTATGATTGCTGCCATAATCAAAAGATATAGCTAAAGCTATACGGTCCTGATAATCATATAACAAGGTGGTTGAATCGAGTCCACCGCTCAGAATCAATATACAGTCTTTCATATTTTCTCTGTTTTTGGGTGCAAAAATACTAAATAATTATCAATTATCTATTTTCAATTATCAATTTTTATGTATCTTTGCAGCATGAAACTAAAAACAATTGTTACAGCTGTATGTTTGCTGCTTTGTTCGATGGTGAGCTTGGCGCAAAGGCCACGGGTAGGCGAACGCAGTTCGGGAATGGTTTGGCAGTATGTTGATCCACGTATTGGCAGCGAGGGTGTGGGCAGAACATTCCCTGGTCCGTCGATGCCTTTTGGTATGTGTAAACCTGGTCCTGACTGCACCATTAAGCCCAATGCCGGTTGGGCCAAGATGCCGGAGGTAGTTACAGGATTCTCGCAGACTCACGTGAGTGGAACTGGTGGTGGACAGAAGTATGGTAATATACTGATACAGCCGTTTATTAATGGTGAGAGCAATGACTTTTCGCAGAAAAGAATAAACGAAGAGTTTGCGCTGGGATATTATGCCACCACATTCGAGAGTGGCATCCGTACAGAGATAACAACCTCAGAACGTTGTGCTTTCTATCGCATACATTATCCAGCAAAACATATCTCTAACCTCTCACCTCTCACCCCTCACCTCTTAATTGATGCCACACATTATCTGGGCAAGAACCCTGTGCCTGATCTCCGAGAGCAACAGCAGTTTGTTGGCAGCGAGGTTGAGATGGTGAGCAACCATGAGATTCGTGGCTATTCTCGCATTCGTGGCGGATGGAACAACGGCGATGCCTATACTGTTTACTTCTGTCTGATAAGCGATAAGCCATTCAAAAAGAAGAACGAAAACACCGTTGAGTTTGCTGATACCTTACTAAATATTAAGGTAGGAATATCGTACGTTAGTGAGCAACAGGCTAAGCGCAACATCCCTACTTGCGATTTCGATACCCAGCTGCAAAAGCTCAGAACCTGCTGGGAGGCCCTTTTGAGTCGCATCCAAATAAAAGGCTCTGAGGCTGATAAGCGCATGTTCTACACAGCTCTTTATCACACCATGATAATGCCTGTGGATAAAACAGGCGAAAACCCCAAATGGACTGAGCGCCCCTACTACGACGACTACTACGCCATCTGGGATACTTATCGCTCAAGTTCACCACTTATAACGCTTATCGACCCTAAACGCGAGGCTGAGATAGTAAACTCGCTGCTAAACATCTATAAACGAGAGGGTTACATGCCTGATGCCCGTAGTGGCGACTGCAACGGACGCACCCAAGGCGGATCGAATGCTGAGGTGGTGATAGCTGATGCCTTTGCCAAAGGCGTTGAGGGCATCGACTACGATTTCGCCCTCGAAGCGATGCTGAAGGATGCTGAGGTTGACCCAGGTGCCGACCACGAGAAGCACGGACGAGGCGGACTGCACGAATACCTGAAGTATGGCTATCTGCCCTACGGCATCGACCGTGCAGGTACCCGTACCATCGAGTATGCCTACGACGACTATTGTATCGCACTGGTTGCCAAGGGGTTAGGGCGCATGGATATCTACGAGCGCTACCTCAAGCAATCGCAGAACTGGAAGAATCTGTGGCGTGCCGACTATGAGTGGGACGATGTGAAAGGCTACATCATGCCTAGAGATGCTGATGGCCGTTGGCTCGACTCTGTGCCCTGGGGCAAATCAAAGGTGTATCATCCGCTGATTCCTTACACACCTATCACCAAGGTTGCGCCTTGGTATCTGCCTTGGTGGAGTACCTTCTTCTATGAGGCACTATCAGCCGAATACTCTTTGAGCATACCTCACGATGTACCAGGACTGATTGAGGCTTGTGGCGGAGCTGAGATCTTCCGCAAGCGACTGGATATGTTCTTCGATCGCAAGCGCTACAACGTGGGCAACGAACCATCGTTCCTCACACCTTGTCTCTACCATTGGATTGGTCGACCTGACCTTACTTCGGATAGAGTCAGGAAGATTATCAGCGAGAATTACAACGACAAACCTGACGGACTGCCAGGAAACGATGATAGTGGCGCCATGAGTTCGTGGTTGGCTTTCCACATGATGGGACTATATCCCAACGCAGGTCAGAGCTATTATCTGATGCATGCCCCGCTGATTGCGGAGTGGACCATGCAGCTGGCCAACGGCAAATCGCTGCATGGAATAGTAAAGGGCAAAGGCACTCACTTTGAGAAAGTAACCCTTAATGGCAAGCTTTTGAGCGACGCTCGACTGGAGCATGCCGACCTGATGCAAGGCGGAGAACTGGTGTTCTACGTTTCAAACAAGAGTATCAAAGAGGGAAACAATCTGTTTCCTACGGAGAAACAAACTGTTTCTGCCAAGGAAACTACTAGTTTCTCGGTAGGAAACTACTCAAAGCCTACACCATCGCTCAAAGCGGCCATCAGCTTTACGCTCAACAAGCAGTTCCGCACTTGGCCATTAACCTACGCATGGCAAGGCGACACTATGATAGTAACCTGCAAGGAGGCTACATACAGAATACCTCGTGCCATCGTAGAGAATGGAAACATGTTCTGTTGGGAGATGCCATCTGCTGATGGTGCTATCTACGATGCCAAAGGCACTTTCGCCTTTATCTCTTATAAGGCATTCAGAGAGTTGGAGCAGAATGGCGTGACCATCTATGATGGTATCACTTGGAGATTGATTGACAGATCGGACGTCACCCTACATGTGATGGCTGATATCGATCGCACAGAGATGTGGATTAAGTGCGACGACCATCTGCCATTGGTATTAGAGATGCGCCACAACCCACTTGGAATAGATTGGACTATAGACGAATGAAGATATGAAAAAACTACTGATAGCTACCTTATTATTTGTTTGCACCCAGGCTTTTGCGCAGAAATCGCCAGAGCAAATGGGTGGCGTGTATCATGCCTATCCCATAGAGACGGGCACAGAAAAGCCTCAACTGCAGTCGGCCCCTGCCGGCTATGAGCCATTCTATATTTCGCACTATGGCCGACATGGTTCGCGATGGCTCACTAACGATGGCAGATACCTGTGGGTGAACCAGCATTTCGATGACGACAAGAATCTGACCAAGCTTGGCAAGAACGTCAAGAAACGCTTGGCCAAGGTGTGGAAAAACGCCAAAGGCAACGGTGGACAACTGACTGCTCTTGGCGCCCGTCAGCATCGAGGCATCGCACGCAGAATGTTTCACAACTTCCCACAACTGTTTACAAAAGATGCGCACCTGACTGCCCACAGCAGTACTGTGGGACGCTGTAGGGCGAGCATGCTCGCCTTCCTAGATGAACTAGAGCAACTAGCAAGGCTAGACAAAACAGCCCCCATCACCCGAGAGGAAGACATGTCCTGGATAGCCTACACCTCGCCAGAGGAGAGGGAGTTAGAACATCGCACACACGTACCTCTAAACATATCGCCAGACAGATTCATCAAAGCACTCTTCGTTGATCCATCGAAAGTTGCAGAGCCCAGCAGACTGCTTACAGAGATGCATACCATCGCATCGGACATGCAGGATGTAGAGTTGGATGTATCGCTCTACGACATTTTTACGTCTGAGGAACTGGAGGCTGTCTACAATAAGAACAATCGCAACATGACGCTGATTCATGGCGACAGGATTGAGAACGAAGGCATACCAGCCCGTTGCGCCATCTCGCTGTGGCAACGCATTGAGACTGAGGCAGATGCAGCCATCAAACGTGGAGGCACGGGGGCCGATCTTCGCTTTGGTCACGATTCGAATCTCTATCGTCTGATGACGCTGATGGGAATAAATCTACGAGGCGAGGACTACAACTATATGGACGAGATTCTGCCTATGGCAGCTAATCTGCAGATGGTGTTCTATCGCAATAAACAAGGCGATGTAGTGGTGCAACTGCTGCACAACGAGAAGTCGATAGGCTTTAAAAGTTGGCAAGAGCTTAAGCAACAGGTAAACGATCGCATCCACTATTATGAGCATCTTCGCCAACTCTGCGCCTTGAACACCATGGTGGGTACAGCCCCTGCCAATACCAAGACAGCAGGACTTTTTGGCAAGGGCTCTGAGGAACACGGACAGACGCTGCCAGCAGTACTCGTGCCCAACGGTCAGAACTTCTGGACTCCCCAGACTCAGGATACAGAGAAGAAGTGCATTGCACCTTATTATTATACTGACTCGCTGTTTCAGGGCATACGCAACAGCCACTGGATAGTTGGTGGTTGCACGCAGGATTATGGTTCGTTCACCCTTGCTGCACTTGGTGGCAAACTGCGCAAAGCGCCCACAGAGCGAGCCACTCGCTTCTTGCATTCAGAAGAGACATCGCATCCTCACTACTATGCAGTCCGTCTGCCAAACGAGCGACTGAAACTGGAAGTTACAGGTTCCAGCCATTCTGCCATCTTCCGTATCACGCCAGAGGTTGATGGACCTATACACATCGTATTGAATCATAACAGCGACTACCACGAGGGCTATCTGCAGATTGACAATCAGGCAAAGACCATCTATGGCTACAACCCTGTGCATCGCATCTATCAGGGTTGGGGCGAACAAGCTGGTTTCGAAGGCCATTATCTGTTGCAGGCCTACGATGAAATCAAGGATTTTGGCATCGACAGCCTTTGTGCCTGGTTCACCTTCGATGGTAAGGCCAATCAGCCCATCATCCTGAAAGCAGCCTCATCGTTCACATCTAAACAGGGAGCCTACGACAACTTTGCCTTCGAGGCCGAGGGGCATGACTTTGAGAGTATGATGGCCCAGACAGCCCAGCAATGGATAGACCGTCTGCACACCATCGATGTTGAGGATACAGATATCGCCAAAGTGAACCAATTCTATGGCGCACTTTATCGCTGCAGCTTCCTCCCTCGCGAAATGAGCGACGTAGATGGCAGTTATCCTTCCTTTTCCTGCGGCAAAATTGCCGCAGGAAAAGGAAGAAAGTACTACGGCGACTTCTCGATGTGGGACACCTATCGCGCTCTGCATCCACTCTATACGCTGATTGCCCCCAAGGAGTCAGCCGATATGATGCAATCGCTGGTAACCATGTACGAAGAAGGTGGCTGGCTGCCAATCTTCCCCTGTTGGAACTCGTACACAGCAGCTATGATTGGCGACCATTGTAGCGCCGTTCTGGCTGATGCCTATATAAAAGGTATCAGAGACTTTGACTACGAGAAGGCCTACGAAGCGATGCGCAAGAATGCTTTCGAGACACCAGCCAACTTCGATGATTACAAGAACGGTATGGGGCGCAGAGCACTCACATCGTATCTGAAATATGGCTATATCCCCTTGGAAGATGGTGTAAAAGAGGCCTTCCATCAGGATGAGCAGACATCACGCACTCTGGAATATGCCTTCGATGACTTTACTGTGGCCCAGCTAGCTGAAGCACTTGGCAAGGAGAGCGACTACAACAAGCTGATACGTCGCTCAGAGAATTGGCGCAACGTCATCAATCCCAAGACAGGCTATTGCGATGGTCGCCACTCTCCAAAGCAAATATCTCGCAAGAAGACAGATGGCGGCCTTTTCGAAGGCAATACAGACTTCATCCATCGCAAGTCGTACATCACAGAAGGCGCCACTTGCCACTATACCTGGTATGTACCACAGAATGTAGACGGACTTGTTGAGGTTCTTGGAGGCAAAGAGAAGTTCGAGTCCAAACTCGATTCCCTGTTTACAGAAGGGCGCTATTGGCATGGCAACGAGCCCTGCCATCAGATAGCCTATCTCTACGATTTTATTGGCAAACGCGAAAAGACCATCGAGCGAGTAGCCCATATCCTCGATACAGAATACAACGACACGCCAGGCGGATTATCTGGTAATGACGATGCTGGACAGATGTCAGCATGGTACGTCTTCTCATCGATGGGATTCTATCCTGTTTGTCCTGCTACTGATCGTTACATGCTCTCAGCCCCACGCTTCCAGAAGGTTACGCTGAACCTGCAAGACGGCAAGAAGTTTACCATCACCCCTACCTCATTGCCCAAGGATAGGCACTACATCACACAAGATGAAATCACAAGATAAAAAATATTAATTTAAAGAACTAAAAACATTATGCTAAGAAAATTATCTCATGTTGCCCTGCTTATGGGCGCTATCCTGCTTACAGGATGTTTAAAGAACGACAATGATGACAAGAAAGGTCAGGAGTATATTGTTACTGAGGGTGCATACATTGTTAATGCAGGCGATCCTACCCATGGCGTCGATGGTAGCCTCACCTATATCGACTATTCTAACGGCACAGCCATCAGAAACATTTACCCAATAGGCCTGAACCCATCAGATGTACTGGTTTATGGCAACAAGGTATATGTAGTAGGTTGTGGCACCAATACAATCTATGTTCTCGACAAGAAGACCCGTACACTTATCGACAAGATTAACACCGTTGACGAGATGGGCGAAGAGGCAGGTTTTGAGCCTCGTTATGCCGTAGCCTATGGCAGCAACACCTATGTATCAACCCATGGTGGATATGTAGCTGTTATCGATACAGCCTCACTCACCATCACCAATAAGTATAAGGTTGGTTCATATCCAGAGGGTATGGGCGTTGGAGTTGTAAGTAGTAATGGTTCTGTGAAAGAGGTTACACTCTATGTAGCCAATAGCGACAATGGAAACGGCAACGGTTCCATCTCAAAGATTAACCTTAGCTCAGGTAGTATCTCTGAGACTAAGAATGAAAAGATTAAGAACCCTCGCAGAATCGTTGCTGGTGGTAGCACAGCATTCGTTCTTGATGCAGGTTCCATCAACGAAGAAGGAATTCAGAAGAATGCAGGCGTATATGTGATTGATGGCAACGACGTAGCCATGCTGATTGAGAATGCAACAGGCATGTCGGCCAGTGGTTCGGCTATTGTTACCTATAACTTCCCCAAGGGCAGCAGCAGCGTAACTTACAGAGTATGCGATCTCTATTACGGCAATCTCAGTTATTTTACGCTTAGCGGCGATTCATCTAAGCCCATCAGCAATCCAACAGCCATCTGTGTTGATCCAAACACAGGCTATCTGATTATAGGAAATCCTGGATTTGTAAACCTCTATGATGGCAATGGTAACTTTGTGGATTCCTTCGATATTGGCGAGAATCCTGTAGGAATCAGCTATTCATACGGAACAGCCATCTACAAAGGGAATTAAATCAAAAAGGCGCTTCAAATTGTGAAGCGCCTTTTTGATATCTTAGATATTTGGTTCATCCCAAATCTTGGTCTGTGTGCAGGCAGTACCAACGGTCTGGTTGCCTACCTTCAGGATGAAGTCGCCTTCTTCCAGAGTCCACTTGCCATCGGCTCCTACGAATGCCAGGTTCTTGGCAGGAAGGCTGAAGGTAACTGTCTTCGTCTCACCTGGCTGAAGCTCAATCTTGGTGAAGTCGCGCAGACGCTTGTTGTCAGGTACGATAGAAGCTACCAAGTCGCTGCTGTAAAGCAGTACAGCCTCCTTACCAGCCTTGGCGCCGGTATTCTTCACGTCAACACTCACTGTCAGCACATCAGCAGCAGTAAACTTGCTCTTATCCACCTTCAGGTTACTGTACTCGTAGGTAGTATAGCTGATACCATAGCCAAATGGCCACTGCAGACTAACCTTTGCATCGTAGTTGTATGCGCCAGCCATAGTGCCTACCTCCTCTGATACCTTATAATCATAGGTGTTGAGTGAGTTAATCTCACGAGGATAGGTGTAAGGCATCTTGGCAGAGAAGTTTGCATCGCCAGCCAACAGGTTGGCAAGTGCATCACCACCATAGTTACCAGGAATCAGGATGTCGACCACAGCCTTAGCCAATGGTTCGATATCAGCAATCAGACGAGGACGCCCCTCATTCAATACCATCACGATAGGCTTACCAGTCTTAGCGAGAGCTTTTACAAGGTCGCGCTGATTTTCTGACAGCCAGAGGTCGCTCAAGTTTCCTGGGGTTTCTGTATATGAGTTCTCACCAATACAAGCAATAATCACATCAGCCATGGCAGCAGCATCTACTGCCTTCTGTATCTGGGGCTCGTTCTCATCGTAGTAAGCACCATCCTCGTTATAGGTCACGCCCTGCTCAAGGATGATGTTCTCCTTACCATATTTATTGCAAAGAGCCTCGTAGATGGTGTTGTACTTCTCTGAGAGATCCTCTGCCTTAGAGCCCTGCCAAGTGTAGCTCCAACCACCATGCAGACAGCGCATCTGGTTTGCATTAGGACCAGTGAGCAGAATCTTCTTGCCCTTAGCCAGAGGCAGGATATTACCCTCGTTCTTCAGCAGAACCTCACTCTCCTCAGCAGCCTTCAATGAAGCAGCAGCAAACTCATCAGAGCCAAACTTCTCGTAGCCCTTGCCACCAGTATTTGGTTTCTCGAAGAGACCCAGACGGTACTTAGCACGCAGGATACGACGAACAGCATCATCGATACGGCTCATCTTCACCTTACCCTCCTGTACCAGTTCCTTCAGCAGTACACAGAACTCTACGCTATAGGGGTCCATCGACATATCGATACCAGCATTGATGGCGATACGGATGGCATCCTTCTTATCCTTGGCCACATGCTCACGAGAGAAGAGGTTATTGATGTCGGCCCAGTCTGTTACCAGGAATCCATCCCATCCAAGATCCTCCTTCAGCCACTTGGTCATATACTCATAACTGGCATGAAGAGGCACACCGTTTACTGAAGCCGAGTTAACCATCATGGTCAATGTACCTGCAAGCGCAGCCTGCTTGAATGGCTCGAAGTACTTCTCACGAATCATCTGTGGCGACAGGTAGGCAGGCGTACGGTCCTTACCAGTCCAAGGAGCACCATAAGCGAAATAGTGCTTAGTGCTGGTACCTACGTGATACTGGTCGATATGATTGTTGTCATCGCCCTGATAGCCTCTGATCTCTGCTACCACCATCTTTGAGTTTACGATAGCATCCTCGCCAAAGCTCTCATACATACGAGGCCAGCGTGGGTCGCGACTCAGGTCAACTACTGGGTTATACACCCAAGGACAATTGGCTGCACGACTCTCATAGGCCGTAATCTCAGCACCTCTGCGAGCCAGTTCTGTATTGAACGAAGCACCCAGGTTGATAGGCTGTGGGAAGAGTGTACCCCCCTGAGTATAGGTCACACCATGGTTATGGTCAAGTCCATAGATATCAGGAATGCCCAGATACTTCATCGACTTCTTCTGGATAACCTGTATCCACTGTTGCCACTGGGCTACTGTTGGAGCCTTTGTTCCAGGAGCGTTCAGTATTGAACCAACCTTCCACTTAGAGATAAGTGTGTCGAGCATTTGCTCGTTAAGCTTCCAAACTCGCTTGGTATCGCCCTTATAGATGTCAACAGGGAATCCGCCCAACTTGTCGATAATCTGCTGGTCAGTCTGTTTCAACATCTCGTTGATCTCACTTTCTGATCTGCCATACTGCTGCAGAACAGAGCGAACCTTCTCGCGATCAACCTTAGCATTCTCTACTGTCATCTTGCCCATAACATCGAGGTTAAGTTCAAGCATCTGACCAATCTTCTCGTCAAGCGTCATCTTGGCGAGTGTCTTCTCAATCTTTGCCTCCAGCGCCGCATCGCGGGGGATAGCAGTCTTCTGTGCCTGTACGCCAACAGCAGCACAAACCACAGCGAAAGTTAAAATTGTTTTTTTCATAAATTGTGTTGAATTATAATTCTGCCTGCAAAGATAAGCAAAACAATTAAATTATCATCCCTTTTTGTTTTTTTTAATGTAACTTTAAATAGCCATTCGTCACAAAACGGCACAAAATATCCCAATTATTTGGACGATTACATAATACTATATATCTTTGCACCCAAAATAATCAACTTTCAAAATATAGATATATGTATATAACTCGGAATCTACCAAACACCCGTATCGATGTGGCCGATGCCTTGAGAGGTATCGCTGTGGCTGGCATCATCTTGTATCACTCAGTTGAACACTTCAACATTTTTACCCAAGAGCCCATCAGCCACACATTGCCAACCGATCAGGCTGTGGCTGATGTCTTGGCCTGGCTGCTGTCAGGTAAGATGTATGGCATCTTTGCGATGCTATTTGGACTGAGTTTCTTCATTATGAACGACAACCAGCAGCAAAAGGGGCGTTCGTTCTCAGGGCGTTTTGCCTGGCGCATGTGTCTCTTGTTTCTCTTTGGTGTCGTAAACGTGGCTTTCTACGATGGCGACATCCTGATGCTCTACGCCTGCTATGGTTTGCTGCTCATTCCTATCAGCTATCTGCCCTCTAAAGCGGTATGGTGCATCATTGCCTTGTTGGCTATTCAACCTGTAGAACTATTCTGTCTGCTTACAGGTTATGAGATGGATCATTCTACAATGTGGGAACTATATGGTAAGATTAATAGTGCTCATGAGCATGGAACTTTCCTTGAGAATGCAATCACTAATCTGCGATATGGCTTTGAGGTTAATTTCAGGTTCAATGTTTTCAGCGGTCGTCTCACGCAGCTGCTCTGCCTATTCATTCTTGGAATGCAGTTAGGGCGAGAGAGACTATTCTATAACGAAGGTCGCAACTTACAGATTTGGCATAAGATTCTGTTAAGATCTGCCATCGTTGTTATAGCTTTGAGCATTATTGATTACAGCGAAATAGAAAAGTGGCTTAACCCCATCTACAACTTGTCTATCCTGTTGATGATTGTATCTGCAGTAGTATCTGCATGGTATGCTTTTGAAGGTGTTCGCAAGATACTTCATCACTTGTGTATTTTTGGTCGCATGAGTCTTACCAACTACCTGTTGCAGTCAATCATTGGATGCTCTATATTCTGTGGCTATGGTCTTGGCTGCTATTATAAGTTAGGTATTACATACGCTGTGCTTGTAGGTGTAGCTATGGTTTTAGTCCAATACAGCTTTGCCCGCTATTGGTTTGCCAATCATCCTCGTGGTCCATTGGAGGGTTTGTGGCGAAAACTTACGTGGATTTTTGGTGATTAATGCAACTATTTGTATCTTTGCAGCGTCAAACTATTGAGTATGACTTAAAAAATTAAATAGGTAGACAATGAAAAGAGCATTAAAAATCGTATTTTTCAGTGTCCTGGGACTGGTTATTGTCGCAGGAGTATTGATGTGGTTGGAGTTTGGCCCGTTGCTAAAAGGTGCCTCGTCGGCAGAAAAACTTGACGATGGATTGTACTATATGGAATATAAGGGCGATGACGGATTCGACGAATTCATTAAGCAAGGCGGTGCAAAGAATGCCCAGGAGATTTCAGCATATATCATCAACTTCCTTTCGAAAGGACATTATAAGCCGGAAATGAATCCTGAGAAAACAGATTTTGGCTGTTCGGCACTTACTGTTACCACTCCTGAGGGTGGCGTACTTATGGGGCGTAACTTCGACTTCCCATCAGCCATAGGCGTGGTTCTTCATACTATTCCAGATAAAGGTTATGAAACAATCACCACTTTCAATGTCGAGTTCTTTGGATTTGGCGACGGCTTTAAGCCAGAAGGATTCAAAAATCAATATATGTCGCTGGCAAGTCTGTTCTGTGCCCTTGACGGCATCAACGAGAAGGGCTTGGCTATAGCCGACCTGATGGCTGGCGATGAGGTGGAAACACATCAGAATACCAACAAGCCCAACCTTACCACAACTGCTGCAATCTGCTATATGCTGAAAAATGCAGCTAATGTTAACGAGGCATTGGAGCTACTGAAAAATATCAATATGCACTCTGATATTGGTTCTGCCCACCACTACGCTATGGCTGATGCCACAGGTAAAAGTGTGGTTGTGGAATATGTAGACAACAAGATGATTGTGACAGATTCGCCAGAAGTGGCCAATCACTATCTCTGTGAGGAGAAGCACAACGTGGGCTTGAAAGAAGGCGATGACAGATACGACAGGCTCTGTAAGCGATACAACCAGACTGGTGGCATGATGAGCGAGAAACAACTCACTGATGCTATCGCAGATGTATCGCAGCCAGAAAGAAAAGGATTCCTTGGCACTGCATGGACTATGGTGATGGACATGAAGAATCTTTCTGTAACCTACTATTCACGTCGCCACTGGGATAAGCCATTCCGCTTTGAACTGACACGCAAATAAAAAAGCTGAAACATGTAGTTTTTCTGCAAAAAGTACGTCTAACATAAGAAACAGTATAAACCAAATAATTAATAAATGATGAAAAAACTATTCTTCGCCGTTGCATTAGCCCTTGTAAGTGTGGCTGGCTCGGCACAAAATTTGAAAGCAAACATAGACACCAGTGTTAAACCTGGTGATGATTTCTGGCAGTATGCCGTTGGTGCATGGCTGAAGGCTAACCCACTCGACAAAGAGCATGCAGAGAATGGTGCGTTTACCGACTTGAACGAATTAAACAATGATCGCATCAACGCACTCATCATGAAGTATGCTGACCAGAAAAATCTGCCCCAGGGTAGCGACGGTCAGAAGATTGGTGCTATCTATCGCCTCTATATGGATAGCGTAGGTCGTAACAAGATGGGCTATCAGCCTATCCTTCCCTACCTCAAGCAGGTTCGTGCATTGAAGACTCGTGAGGAATTGCTGAAGCTGATGTACGAGTTGGACAGCAAAGGATTCAACACCGCTCCATTCGGCATTAGCCTTAGCCTTAACCCATTCAAGTCGTCAGAATTCATGATGGGCGTAGGTCATGGTGGTGCATCACTGCCACAGGAGTATTATGCCGAGCCTAACGAGACACAGCAGAAAGCTGTAGAAGCCATTAAGAGTCTGAATAAGGACTACTTTAAGATGGTAGGCTACAACGATGCTGATGCTGAGCGCATGATGCAGGCTGAGTGGGCTATTGAAAACAAAATAGGTGTAAAGACCCTGAACCAGGTAGCTCGCCGCAATCCTATGCTCACCATCCACATTATGACTTGGGAGCAGCTGTTGAAGGACTTCAAGGGTATCGACTGGGCTGCTTATCGCGATGCATTGGACTATCCAAAGGATATCGATACCGTTAACGTAAGCCAGTTAGAGCCTCTGCACGTTGTTGAGGACATCCTGGCCAACACCAGTGTCGACGATCTGAAAGCCTATATGGAGCTGCATGTAATCAAAGCATTCTCAGGCTATCTGTCTGATGACTTTACTGATCGTGCCTTCGAGGCCAACAAGATTATCTCTGGTGTTCAGGAGCAGCAGCCACGTTGGAAACGTGCTGTATCTGAAATCAGCGGAAGTCTGGGCGAGACCGTTGGTAAGCTTTATGTAAAGGAATACTTCCCTGAGAGCAGCAAACAGCGTGTTTACCGTTTGGTTAAAGACCTGCAACAAGCCTTTGAGGATCGTCTGAAAGAGAACACCTGGATGAGCGAAGAAACCAAAGCAAAGGCTATCGAAAAGCTGCACTCTATTTACATCAATGTGGGCTATCCTGACAAGTGGGAAGATATGGAGAAGTTTGTTGATATCCGCGAGAACGAGAACCTTATCGAGAATTACATCCGCATCAACAAGGAGGCCACAAAGGCTGCCCTGCGCAAATACTGGCGCAAGCCTGTAGATAAGACAATGATGGGTTGCACTCCACAGACTGTCAATGCATTCTACAACCCAATGTTCAACAGCATTAACTTCCCAGCTGCTATCCTGCAGCCACCATTCTTCGATCCAGAATCAGACTATGCTGCCAACTATGGTGCCATTGGTATGGTTATAGGTCATGAGATGTCTCACGGATTCGATGATCAGGGATGCCAGTTTGATAAGGATGGTAACCTGAAGAACTGGTGGACAGCTGACGACAAGACTAAGTATAACGAGCGCACCAAGGTGCTTGCCGACTGGTTCTCAGAGCAGGAGGCTGTACCTGGCTTGAAAGTGAACGGACAGAAGACACTTGGTGAGAACATTGGCGATAACGGTGGACTGAAAATTGCCTATCGTGCCTTTGAGAACCGCATGAAGCAGGAGCCTCTGAAGCAGGTCGACGACTTCACTCCTGCGCAGCGTTTCTTCCTGGCTTACGCTCGTGTATGGGCCAGCAATACTACACCAGAGTATACCGCCATGCTTGTTAACAGCGATGTTCACTCACCCAATCGTCTGCGTGTTATGGCAGCTCTGCCAATGATCGACAGTTGGTACGACGCTTTCGGCATCAAGAAAGGCGATAAGATGTTTGTGCCTGCAGAACAGCGCGCACACATTTGGTAAAACAATAACATGAACAAAGGTTCAGTATATTGCTTAGGACTGGGATTAGTAGTCATAGTACTATTTGCCCTCAATCTGCTGCTGGGATCAGTCAGTATCCCAGCAGCAGATGTCGTAAGCATCCTTTTTGGCAATGAGGCCAGCAAGGCATCATGGCAGTTCATCGTACTCGAGTCGCGACTGCCCCAAGCCATCACAGCCACTCTATGCGGTGCAGCACTTGCCGTTAGCGGACTTATGCTGCAGACAGCCTTCCGCAATCCTTTGGCAGGTCCAAGCGTGTTTGGTATTAATAGCGGTGCCGGACTTGGTGTGGCACTAGTGATGTTATTTCTTGGCGGCGGACTCTCTGTCGGCTCTGTCAGCATTACTGGTTTTGCAGCCATCCTCGCTGCCGCCTTTGTGGGCTCTATGACGGTGATGGCCATCATCTTCTTTTTCTCCACATTGGTACGCAACAGCGTGATGCTATTAATAATAGGTATCATGATTGGCTATATCTCCAATTCGGCCATCTCCCTACTCAACTTCTTTGCTACCGATGAGGGTGTAAAGTCGTATATGGTGTGGGGCATGGGCTCATTTGGTGGTGTATCGATGGCCAATATGCCAGTGTTTGCCATAGTAACCATTGCTGGATTGTTTGGCGCCCTATTGCTGATAAAACCTCTTAACGCCCTGATGCTGGGTGACAGATATGCTGAGAATCTGGGTGTAAACATCATGCGAGTACGCAACTGGCTGCTGATAGTTACAGGCGTGCTCACAGCCATCACCACAGCCTTCTGCGGTCCTGTGGCTTTTATAGGCCTGGCTGTACCACATATAGCCCGCCTGCTACTCACCACCGATAATCATCGCCAACTGCTGCCTGCCACCTTGCTTTGCGGCTCAGTTGTTGCCTTGGTTTGTAACCTTATCTGCTATCTGCCAGGCGAGAGCGGCGTCATCCCCCTTAACGCTGTCACCCCTCTCATCGGCGCCCCTGTAATTATCTACGTTATTGCAAGAAAGAGATAAAAAAGAGGGACCCGAAACTGTCTCAGCTTCAAGTCCCCACGCAAACTTCAAACAACCAAAAAAAGAATTGTTTGATGTCTCTGTTATCGGATGAACAGTAACTCTCTGTACTTAGGCAGTGGCCACAGAGCATCGTCAACAATCAGTTCGAGCTTGTCGATCTGATAGCGAATCTCGTCGAGCTTTGGCTCTACGGTATCGTGGTAGGCGATAGCCTTGTCGTGCTCGTCATCAATCTTGTTAGCAAGCTTACGAGCATTTACCAGCTCCTCAACACCCTTCTCGATGGCAGAGGTGCGCTCGGCAATCTCCTCGATAATCTTGATGTTACGAGCATTCAGCTTCTCGGCCTTGTCAACAGGGAATACAGATACCATATTCTCAACGTTCTTAAGCAACTGGCTCTGATAGCTGGTAGCCACTGGAATGATATGGTTCATTGAGAGGTCGCCCAATACACGAGCCTCAATCTGAATCTTCTTTGTATAGGTCTCCCACTTCACCTCATTACGTGCCTCGAGCTCCTTCTTGGTCATTACACTCAGGCTCTCGAACATCTTAATGCTTGCATCGTCGAGGTAACGCTCGAAGATCTTTGGACAGCTCTTCTCAACATCGAGACCACGCTTCTCAGCTTCAACAACCCACTCGTCAGAGTAGCCATTACCATCGAAACGGATAGGCTTACTGGTCTTGATATCCTCACGAAGAACGTCGATGATAGCATGGAACTTAGCACTGTGGTCAGTACCAGCCAGCTTTTTCTCGAACTCAGGAATGCGAGCGTCAACACGCTTCTTGAAATCAACCAGAGCCTCGGCAACAGCACTGTTCAGGGCAATCATTGCGCTGGCGCAGTTAGCCTCAGAACCTACAGCACGGAACTCGAAACGGTTACCAGTGAAGGCGAATGGAGAGGTACGGTTACGGTCGGTATTATCAATCAAAAGTTCAGGAATCTCAGGAATATCCATCTTCAGGCCCTGCTTGCCAGCCATAGCGAGGAAGTCCTTATCGGCAGTCTCGATGTGGTCGAGCAACTCGCTAACCTGCTTGCCAAGGAATGAAGATACGATTGCTGGAGGAGCCTCGTTTGCACCCAGACGATGAGCGTTTGTAGCACTCATGATAGAGGCCTTGAGCAGACCATTGTGCTTGTAAACACCCATCAGTGTCTCAACGATGAAAGTAGCAAAGCGAAGATTCTGCTCAGCTGTCTTACCAGGAGCATGCAGCAGGATACCGTTATCGGTAGAAAGACTCCAGTTGTTGTGCTTACCAGAACCGTTGATGCCAGCGAATGGCTTCTCGTGCAGCAGCACGCGGAATCCGTGCTTACGAGCCACCTTCTTCATCAGACTCATCAGCATCATGTTGTGGTCTACAGCCAGGTTGGTCTCCTCGAAGATAGGAGCCAGCTCGAACTGGTTTGGAGCGACCTCATTGTGACGAGTCTTGCAAGGAACACCCAGCTCAAGAGCCTGAATCTCAAGGTCGCGCATAAAGGCAGCTACACGCTCAGGAATAGCACCAAAGTAGTGGTCGTCCATCTGCTGGTTCTTTGCTGAATCGTGGCCCATCAGGGTACGACCAGTAAGCAGAAGGTCTGGACGTGCAGCATACAGTCCCTCGTCAACGAGGAAGTACTCCTGCTCCCAACCAAGGTTGCTCTGTACCTTCTTAACTGCTGGATCAAAGTAATGGCAAACATCGGTAGCAGCCACGTTAACAGCATGTAGAGCACGCTTCAATGGAGCTTTATAGTCGAGTGCCTCACCGCTATAACTAATAAATACGGTGGGGATACAAAGTGTATCGTCGATGATGAAAACAGGTGATGTGGGATCCCATGCAGAATAACCACGAGCCTCGAAAGTAGAACGGATACCACCTGAAGGGAATGAAGAAGCATCAGGCTCCTGCTGAACAAGCAGCTTACCAGTGAACTCCTCAACCATTCCACCCTTGCCGTCGTGCTCGATGAACGAGTCGTGCTTCTCGGCTGTTCCCTCTGTAAGAGGCTGGAACCAGTGTGTATAGTGAGTAACGCCATTCTCTACAGCCCACTGCTTCATACCAGCGGCTACTGCATCAGCCACAGCACGATCCAGACGTGAGCCATTGTCGATAACGTCAACCATCTTCTCGTACACATCCTTTGGAAGGTACTTGTACATCTTTTCACGATTGAAAACCTTTTTACCAAAATACTCATAAGGTCTCTCACTTGGGGCTTTTACGTCGAGGGGCTTCTTTTTAAAAGCCTCACCAACAACCTGAAATCTTAATGCTTCCATAATCAATCTTTTTTATGTTTGTTATACGATTTGCTTACACTTTGTCACGATTTCGCTGCAAAGATACGACAATTTGATAGCGAATCACTATGTTTAACAACACTATTTATCTACTTTTTATTTCTAAGTTACAGATTGTAAGTTATATAATGCCGTTTACTTACAATCTGTAACTAAAAAACAATAATCCATTAATAAAGTATTTCTCCATCAAAGACAAATTCCGCAGGACCTGTCATATAGACGTGATTGTCTGATTCACGCCACTCTATGCTGAGTGCGCCACCATCCATCACAATCTGCGATTTACGACCAGCCTTTCCTGTAAGGGCAGCTGCCACAGCAGTAGCACAAGCACCTGTACCGCAAGCCAGGGTTATACCACTACCACGCTCCCATACACGGGTACGGATAGAACCATCGGGCTCAACGCGTGCAAACTCAATATTGCAACGCTGAGGGAAGGCTGGATGATGCTCTAAAATGCGACCTGCCTCGCCAACCTGATCTACATCGTCAGTGAAGATAACATAATGTGGATTGCCCATCGATACGAATGTGCCTTTATCGACGCCGTGATGTGGCAGGAACTGGGTATCGTCTTCCAACTTTGGTTCAAGCATATCAACGGTCACACTTTCTACCTTATTATCTTTTATATGCAAGTTCAAGATCTTAACTCCTGAAAGCGTGAGCAAACGAATCTCTGTCTTATCTGTCAAACCTCGCTCGTAGAGGTATTTTCCTATGCATCGCGATGCGTTGCCACACATCATGGCCTCGCTACCATCGGCATTGAAAATGCGCATAGAGAAATCAGCCTCAGGAACAGTTGACTTGTCAATCAACACCAATCCATCGGAGCCGATGCCTTTATGGCGATCGCTCCAAAGGATAGATGCTTTAACAGGGTCAGCGATGGGGAACTGCATGGCATTGACGTAGATATAGTCATTACCAGCTCCGTGCATCTTTGTGAAAGAAACTTTCATATTTGACTATTTTCTTTTATTTAGCAAGATAGCTATTCACCTTCTGAGCTGTCTGACGGCCGCTAGCCATAGCACGAACTACGAGACTTGCACCATTAGCAGAGTCACCACATACGAATACGTTCTTAGGATATTCTGGATGCTCTGGCTTAAGGAATCCCATAGCCAGCAGCACGAGCTCCGCCTTGATAATCTCAGGTTTACCCTTCTCAACCATGATAGGACGACCACCCTCTGGATTTGGTTTCCAGTCAATCTCCTGAACTTTTACGCCAGTAAGCTTACCGTCTTTACCAATGAACTCCAAGGTGTTTATGTTCCAACGGCGTGTGCAACCCTCCTCGTGACTCGAGGTGGTCTTGAGGGTGCGAGGCCAGTTTGGCCACGGGTTCTGTGGATCCTCAGGACCTTCAACGGGTTTAGGCATAATCTCAATCTGAGTAACGCTCTTGCAACCTTGACGGTGAGCAGTGCCAATACAGTCGCTACCAGTATCACCACCACCAATCACAAGCACATCCTTACCCTTGGCAGTAACACGTTCGTCCTTAGAGAACTCCATACCTGCCAGCACACGATTCTGCTGTGACAGCATTTCGAGAGCGAAATGTACGCCTTTGAGTTCACGGCCAGGAGCCTTAAGATCACGAGCAGTAGGAGTTCCTGTAGATATCACCACAGCCTCAAACTGCTTAGTAAACGCATCGTTCACCTCTATTGCCTCACCGTATTTAAACTCGATGCCTTCGGCCTCAAGTAGTTTTATGCGTCGATCGATGATGGCCTTATTCAGTTTGAAGTTGGGGATACCATAGCGGAGCAGTCCGCCGGCAGCCTCGTTCTTCTCAAATACAGTTACCTTGTAGCCCATATGATTCAAGTCGTTGGCTGCAGCCAGTCCGGCAGGACCAGCACCAATAACTGCCACCTTCTTGCCATTACGCTCAATGTCAGTCTTGGGCTGGATGAATCCCTCCTGGAAAGCCATCTCAGTAATGGCGCACTCGTCTTCGCGATTAGTTGTTGGCTCGTGGTTAAAACGGTTCAGAACACAGGCCTTCTCACACAAAGCGGGACAGATGCGACCTGTGAATTCAGGGAAGGGGTTAGTACTATTAAGTAAGCGATAAGCCAACTCCCAATCGCCTTTGTACAGAGCATCATTCCACTCTGGAGCTTTGTTGCCCAGCGGACAGGCCCAGTGGCAGAAAGGAACGCCACAGTCCATACAGCGCGATGCTTGCAGTTTACGTTCGCGAGTGCTGAGAGTCTGCTCTACCTCGCCAAAGTCATGGATTCTATCGTGAATCGGACGGTATCCCGCCTCCTGGCGGTGTATCTCTAGAAATGCTTTTGGATTTCCCATTTTTACATTATAGATTAAACATTAAACAATAATGATTAATAGTCTCGCTGCATGTCTGCAATCTTCTGGCGCAGCTTGTTCATCTGCTCTTCCTGTAGAACGCGCTTGTACTCGATAGGCACAACCTGTACGAATTCCTCGCAATAGTGGTTCCAGTTGTCGAGCATGCGTCCAGCCAATGCAGAACCTGTGTGCAGGTAGTGTTGACGGATTAGCTCAAGCAGTTCCTTACGCGATACGCTGTCCTCAACCAGGTTGATTTCAACCATATCCATATTACAGAAGTAGTCGAAGTTGTGCTTGCGATCCCAAACGTAGGCCACACCACCACTCATACCAGCAGCGAAGTTACGACCTGTATCGCCCAGTACTACCACACGTCCGCCAGTCATATACTCGCAGCAGTGGTCGCCTGCACCTTCAATCACAGCGATGGCACCTGAGTTGCGCACACCAAAGCGCTCACCCACCTTACCATTGATATAGAGTTCGCCTGAGGTGGCACCATACAGTCCTGTGTTACCAGCGATGATGTTATCCTCGGCATGGAAATCCTCACCACTTCGGGCTGGAGGCAGAATCGAAATGCGACCGCCAGAGAGTCCCTTTCCGAAGTAGTCGTTACACTCACCCTCGAGCTTCAGGTTCACACCCTTTACAGCGAATGCACCAAAGCTCTGACCGGCTGAGCCTTTAAACTTGATATTAATAGTATCATCAGGCAGACCAGCCTCGCCATATTTCTTAGCAATAACACCACTCAGCATTGTGGTAACGGCACGGTCGGTATTCTTGATGGCATAGTCGAGTGTTACCTCCTCGCCATCGTTGATAGCCTTCTCGGCTGCCTTGATAATCTCCTCATCCTTCACGCCAGTAACCTTAGTAAAGGCACCACGGTCCCAATACAGAGCCTTGTCTGTGTCAGGCTTGTGCAGCAGGCGTGCGAAATCGATGGTCTTCTGCTTGTCAGTAGCATTGGTAGTGTCTACCTCGATGAGCTCTGTGTGTCCGATAATCTCCTTCAGACTCTTCACACCGATCTCTGCGAGGTACTCACGCACCTGCTCGGCAAGGAAAGTGAAGAAGTTAACAACATACTCTGCACGACCCTCGAAGTGCTTACGCAGCTCTGGGTTCTGGGTGGCCACACCCATTGGACAGGTATTGGTATTACACTTACGCATCATCACACAGCCCAGCACAATCAGTGGCAATGTTCCAAACGAGAACTCATCGGCTCCCAGCATGGCCATAATAATAATGTCCTTAGCCGTCTTAAGCTGTCCGTCAGTCTGCAGACGAACCTGATTACGCAGACCATTGATCACCAGCGTCTGCTGAGTCTCTGCAAGACCTATTTCAGGCGAGATACCTGCGAAACGCATACTTGATGCAGGACTTGCACCAGTACCACCCTCGGCACCACTAATAACGATCAGGTCAGCCTTAGCCTTGGCTACACCAGCAGCAATGGTTCCTACACCACTCTCGGCTACCAATTTTACGCTCACAGCAGCTGTTGGGTTAATATTCTTCAGGTCGAAGATGAGCTGAGCCAGGTCTTCGATCGAATAAATATCGTGATGAGGTGGAGGCGAGATGAGCGAGATGCCAGGGATAGCGTTACGCGTCTTGGCAATAATCTCGTTTACCTTGAATCCAGGCAGCTGTCCGCCCTCACCAGGCTTAGCACCCTGTGCCACCTTAATCTGTATCTCCTCAGCATTCACCAGATACTCGGCTGTCACACCGAAGCGTCCTGATGCTATCTGCTTGGTCTTTGAGCTCAGGCTTACACCATCAACCTCTGAGTGATAACGGGCGTTGTCCTCACCACCCTCACCAGTGTTACTGCGCGCACCCAGTTTGTTCATGGCCAGTGCCAAAGCCTCGTGGGCTTCAATGCTCAAAGCACCAAACGACATAGCACCTGTTACAAAATGCTTAACGATGCTCTCTACAGGCTCAACCTCGTCAATAGGAGTTGGCTTAGCAGCCTTCTTCCAACCAAAGAAGTCACGGATGAAGATCGGGCTTTCCTTTTCATCAACAATCTTTGCCCAATCCTTGAACTTATCATAGTTACCCTGACGGGTAGCCAGTTGCAGTTTTGCGATTGTCTCTGGGTTCCAGGCGTGCTTGATACCATCCTTACGCCATGCAAAGAGTCCCTGGTTCTGCAAGAAGCTCTGCTCTTTTGCAGCCTCATGTAGGGCGATAGCATCGCGTGCAATCTCTTTCAGACCTACACCTCCGATGGTGCTCACCTCTGTACCGAAGTAGCGGCGCAGCAGGTCTTCACTCAGACCGATGCTCTCGAAAATCTTGGCTCCACGATATGAGCGGATGGTACTGATACCCATCTTACTCATAATCTTCTTCAAGCCCTTATCCACAGCTTTGATGTAGTTCTTCTCGGCTGTAGCATACTCCTCCTGAATCTTGTGATGCTTTACCAGGTCGTCGAGGATGGCGAATGTCATGTATGGACAGAGTGCGCTGGCACCATAACCCAGCAGCAGGGCTGCATGCATGGTCTCGCGAATCTCACCACTCTCAACAATCAGGGCTGTTTGTACGCGCTTGCCCACGCTGATCAGATAGTGGTGAACAGCACTTACAGCCAACAGTGATGGGATAGCAGCATGCTTCTCATCAATGTCACGGTCAGAGAGGATGATGTAGTTAACACCCTCGTCAACACTGGCCTCGGCCTGATGACACAGGTCATCAAGAGCCTTACGCAGACCTTCCTCGCCCTGTGATATCTCGAACAGTATGGCGAGCTTCTGTGTCTTAAAGCCCTTATAGCGGATGTTACAAAGTATGTCAAGTTGTGTATTTGTCAGCACTGGCTGTGGCAGGCGAACCATCTTACAGTTAGATGCATCAGGTGTAAGGATGTTAGTTCCTACAGCACCGATGTACTCTGTCAGACTCATTACCAACTCCTCACGGATAGGGTCGATGGCTGGATTAGTAACCTGAGCAAACTGCTGACGGAAATAGTTGAACAGCACCTGTGGGCGATCTGAGATAACAGCCAGCGGTGTGTCGTTACCCATGGCAGCTACAGGCTCCTGACCAGCTGTTGCCATAGGGATGATCGTCTTATCAATATCCTCCTGACCGAAGCCGAAGGTGATGAGCTTCTTATCAAAATCGCTCACACCGTTGTCAACCTTACGTCCGCTCTTCAATTTCTCCAGCTGCACACGGTTCTCATTCAGCCACTCACGATAAGGATGAGCCTTAGCCAACTGTTCCTTTATCTCACCATCGTAGTAAATCTTACCCTCCTGGGTATCAATCAGCAAAATCTTACCTGGCTGCAGACGGCCCTTCGATACCACGTCGCCTGGCTCAAAGTCCATAACGCCGACCTCACTGGCCACAACCATCATACCACCCTTAGTGATGGTGTAACGGCTTGGGCGCAGACCGTTACGATCCAGCATACCTCCTGCATAGCGACCATCGCTGAACAGCAGCGCTGCAGGTCCGTCCCATGGCTCCATCAAGATTGAATGATACTCGTAGAAAGCCTTCAGGTCTTCACTGATGGGGTTCTTGTCGTTAAAGCTCTCAGGCACAAGGATAGCCATGGCCTGTGGCAATGAGAGTCCGCTCAGCATCAGGAACTCGAACACATTGTCCAAGCTGGCCGAATCACTCATTCCTTCCTGCACGATGGGGCGCAGGTCCTTGATATCGCCAAGTGCTTCACTGTTCAGCACGCTCTCACGAGCCTTCATCCAACCACGGTTACCACGAATGGTGTTAATTTCACCGTTGTGGGCCAACAGACGGAATGGCTGAGCCAGCTTCCACTTTGGAAATGTGTTAGTAGAGAAGCGCGAGTGTACCAGCGCCAGTCCACTTGTAAAATAATCATTCGACAAATCAGGGAAGTAGCGACGCAGCTGTCCGCTAGTAAGCATTCCCTTATAGATAATATTCTTGTTCGACAGCGAGCAGATGTAGAAGTCCTCGTTGTCGATACGGTTTTCTATACGTTTGCGTACCTTATATAATATACGCTCAAACACAGGCACATCCTCATCGGCTATGCCTGTTACGAAAATCTGCTTAATGTCTGGCTCAACCTCGCGGGCAGCAGCACCAAGAACCTCAGGATTAGTAGGCACAGCCCTCAGGTGCATCAGCGTCAGACCCTCGCGCTCAATCTCCTCGATCATCACGCTCAGAATCTCCTGCTGAGCCTGTGCGTCCTTTGGCAGGAATACCAGACCAGTGCCGTACTTACCCTTTTCAGGTACTGGGATACCCTGCAACAGAATAAACTCATGTGGAATCTGTACCATAATACCGGCACCATCACCAGTCTTATCGCGAGTCTCAGCTCCACGATGTTCCATGTTTTCCAGCACCTTCAGTGCATTGTCCACCAGATCGTGACTCTTTCCGCCGTGGATGTTCACTACCATTCCAACGCCGCAAGCATCATGCTCATAGTCGCTCTGATAGAGTCCTTTTTGGTTTGCTTGAGTTTGCTTTCTTTTTGTCATATTATCCTTCATTAATCTTACTATTTGTCAGATTTTGGGTGCAAAGGTATGACATTTTGATAGCAAAATACACTTAATAGATAACGTTTTAATCTACTTTTTGTCATGTACTTACAATTTGTAACACAATTATAGTATTTTGCTTACAATCTGCAACCCATAATGGTCTAATTGCTACCAAATAATCATTCTGATTTAAAATCTATATTGAAACAAAGCCCGAATTCTTTTAAACATTATAAATAATGATTACCTTTGCAGTCCATAAAATGGATTGATTTTATGGAAAGAAAGTACATTTTCGTAACGGGCGGTGTTGTTTCCTCACTTGGTAAAGGAATCATCTCTGCCAGCATCGGTAAATTGCTGCAAGCACGCGGCTACAAAGTAACTATACAGAAATTTGACCCCTACATTAACATCGACCCAGGAACACTAAACCCCTACGAGCATGGCGAGTGCTATGTAACAGAGGACGGTTTTGAGACAGACCTGGATTTGGGTCACTACGAGCGCTTTACAGGCATACACACAACACGAAACAACAGTATAACAACCGGTCGCATCTATAAGACGGTGATAGATCGCGAACGCCACGGCGACTACCTGGGTAAGACTATCCAGGTGGTGCCACACATCACCGACGAGATTAAGCGCCGCATGCTTCGTGAAGACGAGAAAGACGAGCAGTTGGACTTTATAATCACAGAGGTAGGCGGAACCATTGGTGACATCGAGAGTGCTCCATTCATGGAGGCCATCCGACAGTTACGCTGGCAATTAGGTAGAAACGCAGTATGCGTTCACCTAACCTATGTGCCCTATCTGAAGGCAGCTGATGAGCTTAAGACCAAACCCACACAGCACAGCGTAAAGGAACTGCAGGGAATGGGAATACAGCCAGACATACTTGTGCTGCGCACAGAACGCCATCTGGACGACGGCATGAGAATGAAGGTGGCTTCGTTCTGTAACGTTGACCTGGAGTGTGTGGTGCAGAGTGAGGACATGCCAAGCATCTACGAAGTGCCAGTAAGCATGCAGCACCAAGGACTCGACGCAGCCATTATGCGTAAGATTGGTATTCCCGTAGGCGAGACACCTGCCATGAAGGGATGGCATGACTTCCTGAACAAGCAGCGTAACGCTACACGCGAGATTCACATCGGACTGGTTGGCAAGTACGATCTGCAGGATGCTTACAAGAGCATACGCGAGAGCCTGAACCTAGCAGGTATCTACAACGACGTGAAAGCCAAGCTGCACTTTGTGAACAGCGAGGAGATAACCAAACAGAATGTGGCTGAGAAGTTGGGCGGATTGCAGGGCATAGTGGTTTGTCCTGGCTTTGGTCAGCGTGGTATCGAAGGCAAGATCATTGCTGCCGAATATACACGCAACAACGACATCCCCACATTCGGTATCTGCTTAGGTATGCAGATGATGGTTATTGAGTTTGCCCGCAACGTATTAGGATATAAAGACGCCAACAGCAGTGAGATGGACGATAAGACTCCACACAACGTTATAGACATGATGGAGGAGCAGAAGAGCATCACCGAGATGGGCGGAACCATGCGACTTGGTGCTTACGAGTGCGAACTGCAGAAAGGCAGCAGAGTATATGAGGCTTACGGCGAAGAGATTCTCATCAAGGAGCGTCATCGCCATCGCTATGAGTTCAACAACAAGTACCAGGAGGAGTTCGAGAATAACGGCATGAAGTGTGTAGGTATCAACCCTGCAGCCAACCTGGTAGAGATAGTTGAGATTCCTGAGAAGAAATGGTATATCGGCACTCAGTTCCATCCTGAGTATTCGTCGACTGTGCTCAATCCACATCCACTTTTTATGAGCTTTGTGAAGGCTTGCGCTAAATAATAAACAATTGATAATTAATGGAACAACTGAAGCATGAATGCGGCGTGGCAATGATAAGATTGCTGAAGCCACTTGACTACTTCGAGAAGAAATACGGCACTTGGGCCTATGGTTTCAACAAGCTCTATCTGATGATGGAGAAACAGCACAACCGCGGGCAGGAGGGTGCTGGACTTGCCACAGTATGCATGAACAAGGAACCTGGAACAGAATATATGTTCCGCGAGAAGGCTGAAGGCAAGGATGCCATAACAGAAATTTTCTCTAGAGTAACACAGGAGATGGCAGGCGAACTCTACATGGGACACCTCCGCTACTCTACCACAGGCAAGAGCGGACTGACATTTGTTCACCCGTTCCTGCGCAGAAATAACTGGCGAGCGAAGAACCTGTGTCTGTGCGGAAACTTCAACATGACCAATATTAACGAAGTATTTGATTTCCTCACAGCGCAGGGTCAATCGCCTCGTATTTATGGCGACTCGTACATCACACTGGAACTGATGGGACACCGCTTGGATCGCGAGGTGGAGCGACTATTTGTAGAAGCCAAGGAAAAAGGACTTAAGGGCACAGACATCACCAACTATATAGATAATAATGTGGAGATGGCCAACGTGCTTAAGACCACCATGATTCACTACGACGGCGGTTACGTAATGTGTGGACTGACGGGCTCTGGGGAAATGTTTGCTGTACGCGACCCTTGGGGAATACGTCCAGCCTTCTTCTATCGCGACGAAGAGCTGATAGCACTGGCCAGTGAGCGCCCTGTGCTGCAGACCACATTTGACATTGACCGTGAAAAGGTGTTTGAACTAATGCCTGGTCAGGCTCTGATAGTACACAAGAACGGCGAGAGCCGATTGGAGCAGATTATGCCAGCCAAGGAGCTAAGTGCCTGCTCGTTCGAACGTATCTACTTTAGTCGCGGTTCTGACTGTGACATCTACCAGGAGCGTAAGCGTTTGGGAGAACAGCTTACACCTGCCATCATGAAAGCCATCGATGGCGATGTAGGCCATACAGTGTTCTCATATATCCCTAATACAGCCGAGGTAGCCTATTACGGTATGACAGACGGCGTGCGCAAATTGCATGGCGACGTGAGAACAGAAAAGGTGGTGTGGAAGGATATCAAACTGCGTACCTTTATCTCAACTAACACAGAGCGCAACGATCTGGCCGCTCATGTATATGACATAAGCTACGGATCGCTGACACCAAACGTAGACAACCTTGTGGTTATTGACGACTCCATTGTTAGAGGCACCACACTGAAAGAGAGTATCTTTAAGATTCTGGACCGTCTGCATCCCAAGAAGATTGTGATGGTATCAAGTTCGCCGCAGATACGCTACCCAGACTATTATGGTATCGACATGGCCCGCCTAGAGGAGTTCTGCGCCTTCCGCGCTACAATGGCATTGATAGAGGAACGCGGCATGTGGCAATTGGTTAACGACACCTATATGGCCTGCAAGCGCGAGCTGCAGAAGCCAAAGGAGGAGATACACAACTGTGTACGTGCAGTATACGCCCCATTCACTGTTGAAGAGATTAATAATAAGATAGTAGAAATGTTACGTCCTGCTAACATGCAGGCACCAATAGAGCTCGTATTCCAGAGCATCGAAGGCCTCCACGAGGCCTGCCCCAACCATCCAGGTGACTGGTACTTTACTGGCCATTATCCAACTCCAGGCGGTAACCGCTTGGTGAATCAGGCCTTCATTAACTATGTTGACAATGTGGCAAAGAAGTAGCACATTTGCTACTTCTTTAGCCAGTTTTCTATTCTTTGCAGTGCCTCGTCAGTCTGTTCGTGACTGCCAAAGGCTGTAAATCGTACATATCCCTCGCCAGAAGGACCGAATCCTACACCTGGCGTGCAGACTACATGTGCACCATAAAGCATCTCCTCAAAGAACTTCCATGAGCTTGATGTCTCAGGCGTCTTAGCCCAGATATATGGCGCATTCTCGCCGCCATAGCACTCAAAGCCCAGGCCTCGCAGTGTGTTAAGCATCTTCTTGGCATTCTGCATGTAGTAGTCGATAGTTTCCTTGATCTGTTGCTTGCCCTCAGGCGTATAGATTGCCTCTGCTGCACGCTGTGATATGTAACTTGTGCCATTGAACTTGGTGCACTGGCGACGGTTCCACAACGGATTAAGAGGTATGCGCTCGCCCGTGAGAGTGGCGGCTGTAACCTCCTTTGGCACGATGGTATAACCACAACGTACACCTGTGAATCCAGCTGTCTTAGAATAAGAATGGAACTCGATGGCACATTTGCGGGCACCACGAATCTCATATATGCTATGTGGAATCTTATCGTCCTGAATATATGCCTGATAAGCTGCATCGTAGAAGATAAGAGTATCGTTCTTCAGTGCGTAGTTAACCCATTTGCGCAACTCCTCTTTCGAGATGACAGTTCCTGTTGGGTTGTTAGGGTAGCACAGATAGATAACGTCAACTCTACGATCTGGCAACTGAGGCACAAAACCGTTCTCGGCATTACATGGCATATAAACGACATTAGACCAACGGCCATTCTCCTGAACACCTGCACGACCAATCATCACGTTAGAGTCGATGTAAACCGGATAGATAGGATCGGTAACACCTATTGAGTTATCCCAACGTACCAACTCCTGTATATTACCAGTATCACTTTTTGCACCATCGTTGATAAACACCTCATCGCGATCCAGATGGATACCGCGAGGCAGGAAATCATTTTTCAAGATAGCATCACGCAGAAAATCGTAGCCTTGCTCTGGACCATATCCCCTAAAGCCCTGACGTGTAGCCATCTCGTCGGCAGCCTTATGAATGGCTTCGATAACGGCTGGAGCCAAAGGCTGTGTGACATCTCCGATGCCCAGCGAAATAACATCAACTTTAGGGTGGGTGGCTTTAAAGGCGTTTACCTTTTTGGCAATGTCAGCGAACAGGTAGTTGTTCGGCAGTTTCAAGAAGTGGTCGTTTACTAATGCCATAATGTAATGATCAATGTTTGCGTTTATAATTTTTTTTCGGATGCAAAGGTAGCACATTTTGGATAAATATTAAAGAAATACTTAGCATAATCACCTTCATTTTGGCAAAAAGTAACAATTTATAAGTATTTTAAGTGTTTTGCTTACAATTTGAAAGAAAATCATAAACAGAGATAACAAAAGGATAACTTGACAAAACAAAAAATAACAAAATGTGTGCAATAACACTTGTTTTGCTATCAAAATGCATTAACTTTGCACCCAAGAAATGACAAAGTGTCATAAATTTCGTGATTTATATATTAATTAGGTAAAAGTTTGAAAGGTATGAAAAAGATTGAAGCGATTATCCGTAAGACTAAGTTCGAGGAGGTGAAAGCTGCATTGCTATCATCCGACATCGACTGGTTTGAGTACCACGACGTTCACGGAATCGGCCAGAGCCGTCAGGAGCGAATCTATCGTGGTGTACAGTACAGTACCGACGTGATCGAGCGTGTCGCAATCACCATCGTGTGCCGCGACATGTTCCTCGATCCAACTGTAAAAGTGATTCTAAAAGTAGCCCACACTGGCGAAATTGGTGATGGTCGTATCTTCGTTAGCGATGTAATCGACACATGGTCAATACGTACAGGTGAGAATGGTGACACTGTTTTGAGAGACAAGAAGTAAGGATAAATTAAAGGTAAAAAGATTATGAACGAAATAGGAATTTCACTCGATACCGTATGGATGCTATTGGCAGCTATGTTGGTTTTCTGGATGCAGCCTGGTTTTGCCCTCTGTGAGGCTGGTTTTACCCGTAGTAAGAACACGGCTAACATCCTGATGAAGAACTTTGTCGACTTTATGTTCGGTTCACTGTTGTTCTTCTTCCTGGGCTTCGGCTTTATGTTTGGCGGCGACGTGCTTGGTGGTTTCATCGGTATGCCTAACTGGGGCGACCTGAGTTTCTACGAGAGCGATCTGCCAGTTGAAGGTTTCTTGATTTTCGAGACCGTATTCTGTGCTACTTCTGCTACTATCGTTAGTGGTGCTATGGCTGAGCGCACAAAGTTCTCTATGTATCTGGTTTACAGTGCAGTTATCTCGCTGATTATCTACCCTGTCGAGGGTCACTGGACCTGGGGTGGCGGTTGGCTCTGCAACGATGCTGCTGATGGATTTATGATGAGCACCTTCGGTGATGTATTCCATGATTTTGCTGGCTCAGCTATCGTACACAGCGTAGGTGGTGTGCTGGCTCTGGTTGGTGCAATTGCACTTGGTCCCCGTGTAGGTAAATATGGTGAGGACGGTAAGAGTCGCGCTATTCCTGGTCACAACCTGGCTATGGCTTCTCTGGGCGTATTTATCCTCTGGCTGGGATGGTTCGGATTCAACCCTGGTTCTCAGTTGGCTGCTAGCGGCGAGGTTAACCGTATCGCTATCTCACACGTATTCCTGACCACTAACCTGGCTGCTGTTGCTGGCGGAACTGCTACTATGTTCCTTACCTATATTAAATATGGCAAGCCATCGCTCTCACTTACTCTGAACGGTGTTCTGGCTGGTCTTGTAGGTATCACAGCTGGTTGCGACCTCGTATCACCACTCGGTGCTGTTATCATTGGTTTTGTATGTGGTATCGTACTGGTTTACGCCATCGAGTTTATCGATCACAAGCTGCACATCGACGACCCTGTAGGTGCTTCTTCTGTACACGGTGTATGTGGTATTCTTGGTACACTGATGACAGGTCTGCTTTCTACATCAAACGGTGCATTCTATGGTCACGGCTGGGGATTCTTCGGTGCTGAGTGTTTTGGAGTACTGGTCATCGACCTCTGGGCAGCTGCATGTGGTGTAGTTCTGTTCTTTGGAATCAAGAAACTTCATGGCCTGCGTGTTGACAAGCGAATTGAGGAAGAAGGTCTTGACGTATACGAGCACGGAGAGATGTGCTATAACTAATTAAGAAATAAGAGTTGAGAATTTAAAGAGAGAAAATTATGAAAAAGATTGTTTTAATGGCGATGTTGTTCGCTACAGGAATTGGTGCTACGGCACAAGACGAAGTTGAAACCACAGTAGCAACTGATGTTGTAAGCCAGTATGTATGGCGTGGTTTAGAGTGCGGAAGCGTATCAGTACAGCCAACACTCGGCATAGGATATAAAGGTCTGTCACTCTCTGCATGGGGAAGCATTGGTCTTTCTGATCCTACCGACACTAAGGAGTTCGACCTCACCCTCGCCTACTCTACAGGCGGATTCAATATCGGAATCACCGACTATTGGTTCAATACTCCTGAAGAGCGCTACTTCCTCTACGATGCCAATAAGACAAGTCACATCTTCGAGGCAAACATTGGCTATGACTTCGGAGCTGCCAGCATTCAGTGGTTCACAAACTTTGCTGGTAACGACGGTCTGAACAAGGACGGCAAGCGTGCCTACAGTTCATACTTTGAAATTAGTGCGCCTTTCAAACTTGCATCAGTTGACTGGAGTGCAACTGTAGGTGCCGTTCCTTATGCAACCGACTTCTATGGTGTAGATGGTTTCGCCGTAACAAACCTAGCTCTTAAGGCAACAAAGGACATCAAGGTTACTGATTCGTTCAGCATCCCAGTGTTCGCACAGGTTGCAGGCAACCCAAATACACAGAAAGCTTATTTGGTCTTTGGATTCACGCTTCAGCCGTGAGTCCAAGGACTCCTTTTCAAAAACAGCAAACATTCAAACAATAACAAAAAAGATAAAAAACTATGTGTGGAATAGTAGGAATATTCAACGTAAAGGAGCAGTCGCAGGCACTGCGACAAAAGGCATTGAAGATGAGTCAGAAAATCCGCCATCGCGGACCTGACTGGAGTGGTATCTACTGTGGCGGATCAGCAATTCTGGCCCACGAGCGATTGAGTATCGTGGATCCTGAATCGGGTGGTCAGCCTTTGTTCTCACCTGACCGCAAGCAGATTCTCGCAGTAAACGGTGAGATTTACAACCATCAGGAGATTCGTCGTCGTTATGCTGGTCAGTACGAGTTCCAGACAGGAAGCGACTGTGAGGTCATTCTGGCACTCTATCGTGAAAAAGGTATCAACTTCCTCGAAGACCTGAGTGGAATCTTTGCCTTTGCACTTTACGACGAGGAGAAGAATGAGTTCCTCATTGCTCGCGACCCCATTGGAGTTATCCCACTTTATATTGGTTACGATGCCGATGGCACCGTTTATGTAGCATCAGAACTAAAAGCCTTAGAAGGTCAATGCGAGCGCTACGAGCCATTCCTCCCAGGACATTACTACTATAGTGGTGCCCCAGGCATGAAGCGCTACTACAAGCGCGACTGGTTTGAGTACGATGCCGTTAAGGACAATCAGGCCAGTAGCAAAGCTATCCACGATGCACTTACTGATGCCGTTAAGCGTCAGCTTATGAGTGATGTACCTTACGGAGTATTGCTGTCAGGAGGACTTGATTCATCAGTCATCTCTGCCATTGCCGAGAAATTCAGTGAGCACCGTATCGAAGACAATTCACAGACTCGCGCCTACTGGCCACGTCTGCACTCGTTTGCTGTAGGACTTAAAGGGGCACCCGATCTTGCAAAAGCTAAAATGGTGGCCGACCATATAGGTACCGTTCACCACGAAATCAACTACACTATACAGGAGGGCCTTGATGCCATCCGCGATGTTATCTACTTTATCGAGACTTACGATGTTACCACCGTTCGAGCCTCAACACCTATGTATCTGTTGGCTCGCGTCATCAAGTCGATGGGTATCAAGATGGTACTCTCAGGCGAGGGAGCCGACGAGATTTTCGGAGGTTATCTCTACTTCCACAAAGCTCCATCGGCCAAAGATTTCCACGATGAAACAGTTCGCAAGCTCTCTAAACTTCACCTCTACGATTGTCTGCGCGCCAACAAGAGTTTGAGCGCTTGGGGTGTTGAGGGACGAGTACCATTCCTCGACAAGGAGTTCCTTGATGTAGCTATGCGCACCAACCCAGAGGCCAAGATGTGCCCAGGCACCACTATGGAGAAGAAAATTGTGCGCGAGGCATTTGCTGATATGCTGCCAGCAGAGGTGGCTTGGCGCCAGAAGGAACAGTTCAGTGATGGTGTTGGTTATTCTTGGATTGACACATTAAAGCAGATAACCTCAGAGGCTGTAAGCGATGAGCAGATGGCACACGCTGCAGAGCGATTCCCCATCAACCCTCCAAAGAACAAAGAAGAATATTACTACCGCTCTATATTTGCCGAACACTTCCCCAGCAACTCTGCTGCCAAGAGTGTTCCAAGCGAGGCCAGCGTAGCCTGCTCTACAGCCATCGCTCTTGAGTGGGATGCTGCCTTCAAAGGCATGAATGATCCAAGCGGTAGAGCCGTAAAGGGCGTTCATGAACAAGCATATTAATCACTTTTCCAAGTTTTAATCTTTTACTACAGCACCCTTCCTATTTGGGAGGGTGTCGTTATTTTATTATACATATATTTCTCCGTTTTTGTGTAAAATTAGCCCCTTGTGTAATAATATGTAATGGATTTCTTGCAAAAAAGCAGGAAATCTCTTACTTTTGCACCGTCCGGACAGACAAACTGATTGTTGAACCATTTAAAATTAGAAAAGTATGAAGAAGTTTATTATCATGGCACTTATGGCCTTGTTTGGCCTCACCACAGTGAGTGCTCAGAAGACCGTAGTAGCTAAAAAGAATCAGCAGGTGTTCGACGTAGTAGAAAAGATGCCTGAATATCCTGGCGGCTCTGCAGCCCTGTTCGAGTATCTTAATGGTAACATCAAGTATCCTGCCGATGCAGAGAAGAAAAAGATAGAAGGTAGAGTTCTTGTTACATTCGTGGTAAACACCGATGGCAGTATTACTGACATAGAAGTAGTAAAGAAGGCTTACCCATCGCTCGATGCCGAAGCTGTCAGAGTTATATCTGGCATGCCAAAATGGAAACCAGGCGAGCAGAAAGGCAAGAAAGTACGTGTTAAATATACTGTTCCTCTTAGTTTCCGTCTGAAATGATAACTATCATTTATCTCATATTCTCTCTCGTTATTGTGGGCTGCTCGAATCAAGAGCTGCCCCACAATAGCATACTTAACCATGCTGAACAGATAGTGGTAGAGCATCCTGATTCAGTAGTAACAATGCTTGAGCCATATTGGGCTGACACAACGCTCTCCAATCCCGATCGTGCACTCTTCGGATTGCTTTACACCGAAGCTCTACATCGCAATGGGCTGGTAACAGAATCAACTCAGCCAATACAGTTCAGCAGGGAATATTATGAGAGGAATAACGATAAACCGCGATTGGCAAGAGCCTTACTGCACCATGCCATCGTGCTCTTCCATAAACAGCAAACCCACGAGGCTGTTCTAACCATGAAACGTGCCGAGCAGATTGCCTCGAAAGTTAACGACCCCGTTTTCAATAATTATCTCTATTCTGTGCTTGGCGACATCAACGATAATGTGGGCAACTATACCCAGACACTAAGATACTACAAACAGGCTTTGGCCGCAGCACGCCAATGTCATAAGGACGACTGGATTGTAAAGGCGCTGAACAACATAGCCCAGACATTCGATATGCTTGGTGAGACTGATAGTCTGCATTACTACAACAATCTGGCCAAACCCTATGCACCAAAGACTGATGGTGAGATTCGTGCCACATATCTTACTAATGTGGCCAGCTATCTGATGCAACAGAACAAGCGCAAAGATGCCAAACAGCTATTGCTCAAAGCCATTCAGGAGTCGCCTACCGACAGAGCCTCAAAACTCCTTGCCGATGTTTACCTTGCTGAACGCGATACATTCAGCGCCGCTGAACAATGGTATCAATTAATTAACTCTTTCTCGCCCGATGTAAGCATCAGTTCATATCGTCAGCTGATAAAATACCTTACCAATCGTGGCGATACTGAGAGGGCGGCCTATTTCAGCAGTTGCCTAAATGATGTATACCATGATCTCTATCAGCGCAGCGATGTAGCCAGCATCATCGACCTGCAAGCCCAGTTTGACGAGCAGCAGAAAGAGCGACAGCAGTATCGCACTACCATTATACTGCTTTCGGTCATTCTAATGCTGATTATCGTAACAATCGTTGGTATTTGGTATAGTCGCCGCAGAATAGACAGACTTAACGCCCGTTTTGTTGATAGTCAGAAAAAGTACGATAGAACTCGTGAGGAGCTTACTCAGATGCGATTGCAACGTGAACGCGAAGAACGTGAGAACTCTGAGCAGCTAAAGACTATTGTAGCTTCTCTTCATGCATCGGCCAATAAAGGTCGTGCTGCATCCGATGAAGATATGAACGCCTTAGCACAATGCTCATACGCCCTTAGTCCAAATCTGCAACTACTCTTCTCTCCTCTCAATACTAAGGAGCAGAGCATCTGTCTGCTTATCCGTCACAACTTCCAACCCACAGAGATAGCCACTCTTACCATCTCCACACCTCAAAACATCACCAACACTCGCGTCCGTCTCCTGAAGAAACTCTTCAACGAGACAGGCGGTGCTAAAGATTTCGATACAAAACTTCGCGCTTTCGAATAGGATAAGAACCTCCCAAAAGGGATAGTAGTGTATTATCTGTTTCTTAATAGTTCTACTATGCGGGCCATTTGGTTGGGGATGCGGATTTGCTGGGGGCACTTGGCAAGGCATTCCTCACAATCGGCACAGCTGCGAGCCCATGTTTCTACATTGGGCAAAGCATTGCGCAAGCCATCGGCAAACAGCTGTTTTTTAGAGGCATAGTCGGCAGCCTGCTTCTCTGGTAGGGGCAGGATGTGACTGTTAACAGCCTCGTTGTAGTAGGCAAAGTTACCTGGAATATCTACTCCATAAGGACAAGGCATGCAATAGGCACAAGTTGTGCAAGGAATGGTTGGGAATCCTGCCATCTGGTCGGCAATCTCAGCCAGCAACGTATTCTCTGCCTCAGTACAATTCTCGAGCGGCGAGAAGGTCTCTACATTCTCCTTCATGTGGGCCATCTGGTTCATGCCACTCAATGTGGTCAGGATGTTGGGATGAGAGCCCACCCAACGGAAGGCCCAACGAGCAGTACTATCGTTAGGACGTACTGCCTTTAGCTGGTCAGTAAGTTCCTGAGCCATCTTGCCAAAGGCTCCACCACGCAGAGGTTCCATAATTACGCACTGCACGCCCGTCTTCTCGCACTTATTATACAGGTATTCAGCATCAGCATCCTTACGCCAACCGTTACCCATAGAGGCATGTCGCCAATCGAGGAAGTTCATCTGAATCTGAACAAAATCGAAGTGATACTCATCTTGATGGTCTAACAGCCAGTCAAACGGGCGCACATCTCCATGATACGAGAATCCCAGATGACGAATACGACCAGCCTCACGCTCTTTCAACAGGAACTCAAGCAGATGATTATCGAAGAATCGCTTGTTGAGTGTGTCCATACCTCCGCCGCCAATGCTGTGCAGCAGATAGTAGTCGATGTGATCAACCTTAAGGCGCTGAAATGACTGGTAGTACATCTTCTGCGACTCCTCAAAGCTCCAAAGGCGCTGATTCTGGTTCGACATCTTGGTAGCGATATAGTACTTGTCGCGCGGATGACGACTTAGGGCATTGCCAGTAAGCACCTCCGACTGACCACCCATATACATAGGAGCGGTATCGAAGTAGTTAACGCCATGTTCTATGGCATAATCTACCAATTGGTTAACCTCTTCCTGATTATTTGGCAATCGCATCATGCCAAAACCAAGCAGAGAAATCTGCTCGCCAGATCCATGCTGAACACGATAGGTCATGCGGTTGTTAGGCAAAGCCGCCTTCTTATCATCTTGAGCCAACGCACGTAGCGGCCCCATAACACTCGAAGCCATAACGGCTCCTGCCCCCATACCCAATCGGCGAAGAAAATCGCGACGGGACAAGTTTTTGTTGTTGTTCTCCTCCATAATCATATTGTTTAGTTAAGTTATTGAGCTTCTAACAGAAGTACACGGCTACTCCAATCGTTCTTTTTCGACCACTCAGGCTCGTTGCGATAAGGCATCTCCAAACCGTGATTCATCAGATAGGCGCCACTGAAAACCTTTCCCTCAATGTCCATAGGCTTAAGGTCGATACGATTCAGTTCGTGTACCTTATAATTCTTATTGGCATCAAGACCTGCCATTTTTACTCGTGGCAGATGCTCGTTCTGGAACGACTCAGTTTTCCACCAGAAGAACACGCTCTTATCCTTAGTCTCATTGACGTACATGAGCGAAGCCAAACCAATCTTATCGTAAGGCGAAACAAGACGATAGATGTCGCCAAACTGCACGATGGGACGAATCTGCTTATACTCAGCGATGGCCTTGCGACAAAGGGCTTTCTCATCGTCAGTCATATTCTTAGGTTGAATCTCCATGCCAAGGCGTCCGCTCATAGCCACATCGATGCGATACTTCATGGCTGTGGTACGGAAAACGGTGTGGTTGGGTGTAGCAGAAATATGGCTGGCCATAGCGATTGCAGGGAAGAAATAAGAGGTGCCCCACTGCATATAGATGCGCTGAAGAGCGTCAGTATTATCGCTCACCCAGAACTCATCAAAGTAAGGCAATACGCCCCAGTTAGCACGTCCACCACCAGATGCACAAGCCTGGATGGTAAGGTCAGGATACTTGGCACGTATGCGCTTGCAAGTCTTCTCTAAACCACGATGATACTCTATGTAGAGATGGCTCTGATCGTTCATAGTGAGATACTGCGAACCATGATTCAGGATAGGCATATTGGCATCCCACTTAATATAATCTATCTCAGGATACTTGGTCATGAGGTTATCTACAACAGAGAACACAAAGTCTTGTACTTTAGGATTACTCATGTCGAGAATGAGCTGCGTACCTCCACGCCCCTGAACAGCATCGCGCTTAGGAGCCTTGATAATCCAATCGGGGTGAGCATCGTAGAGCTCAGAAACAGAGTTGGTCATCTCTGGCTCAATCCATATTCCAAACTTTATGCCATGCTTCTTGGCATCGCGAAGAAGTCCTTCAATACCCTCTGGTAGTTTGTTCTTATCAACCACCCAATCGCCAAGCGAAGAGTTATCAGTCTTACGAGGATACTTATCACCAAACCAACCATCGTCCATCACAAAGAGTTCTCCACCCATAGAGGCAATGTCGCCCATCATCTGGTCCATCCCCTTCTGGTTTATGTCGAAATAAACACCCTCCCAAGAGTTGAGCAGTATCTTGCGCTCCTTATTGCCATGAGCCAACATATACTTGCGGCCCCACTTATGGAAGTTGCGCGACACACCTGAGAGTCCGCAGCTTGAAAAACTCAGTGCCACCTTTGGAGTAGTAAATGTCTCACCCTTCTTAAGATGATATTCAGAGTTATCGGGGTTGATACCAGCAAAGAAATAGTGGTATTCAGTATCATCAGTCTCAACCTTCAGCTGATAGTTGCCTGAATAGCATAGTGCAGCACCAATCACATCGCCACTATTCTCGCGAGCCTTTCCATCAAGCGAGAACATAACCTCTGCATGATCGGTGTGCGAGTTGCGCGCACCATCCTTATTCTTAATAACCTTCTGACCTGCAAGAATTGGCTCCTCAACCAGACGAGCCTCATTTGCCCATGAGCCATAGAAGTGCGAAAGCCATACATTGCCACGACGTATTGGCAGAGAGCATGATGCAAACTGAGTAAGCGTAACAGGCTTCTTTTCGTCATTCTGGATCTCTGTCCATGTCTCGATGATATCCTCATCGTAAACAGCACGATAGCAAAGATCCACTGTTACAGGATATACAGGATCTACCAAACGGATGCGATACTCGCGATTATTACCATCGCCCTCAATCTCATCAACATAATCAGCAACCAACACCGTCGACATATTACCATCGGCATGACGCATGGTGATGGCAGCCTCAGCAGGACAGTTCATGCCGTAAGCAGGATAGGCATCCATACGACCGTTACGAGGCAACTGCATATTCTGCAGATCATAATCGCTAAGACGCGTGCCAAAATAAACATACTGTGGTTGTTTATTACCCTCTACATTAAGCACCATTGTGGTGTTCTTGGTCTGGATAACAACTTGCTCAGCCCATACTTTTGCTGCTGAGATCATGAGAACCGCTAAGAAAAGATACTTCTTCATTAGGAGATTGTTTTTTAGTTACTTGTGATATTCTGGGCGCAAAGATAAGAAAATATTTGGTTATCTCAAAAAAAAGTTGTTATTTTGCAAGCCAAAGTGTAAGAATCAGCTAAATAAGTAGTACATACATGAACCAACTGGATATATGGATGCTTGCCATCGCATTGGCAATGGATTGCTTCACGGTATCAATCGTGAGCGGAGTGATAGTGCGCCGTTGGCTGTGGGGTATGATACTGCGCATAGCTTTCTTATTCGGATTGTTCCAAGCCATGATGCCGCTTATTGGTTGGATGGCAACAAGCCATTTCAGCGAGCAACTGGAGTTTATTGACCATTGGATAGCCTTTGGGCTGCTTGCATTTATCGGAGGAAAGATGATTCGCGAATCGTTCAGCCCAGAAGAAGAGCAGCAGTTTAACCCAAAGAACCTTCACACCCAGCTTCTATTGGCTGTTGCCACCAGTATAGATGCCCTTGCCATAGGAATATCCTTTGCCTGCACGGGCTACAGAGAGTTTTCTCAGATAGCATATCCATTATTCGTTATCGGCTTGGTATCGTTTCTGTTCAGTCTTTTCGGCTATAAGCTTGGCGTTAGATTCGGCAAGTCGATTGCCCGCAAACTAAAACCCGAACTGCTTGGTGGAATCATTCTGATAGTAATTGGTATAAAAATACTGATTACACACCTTATGGCATAATAAAAACAGACAAAAGAGAACTTTTTTCTTATTTTTCGTTTCGATTTAAAAGTTTTTATTATCTTTGCACCATGAAGATGAAGGGTGAGACGATAGAACTACACAATCTCAGCATTGGCTACCAGACAAAACACGGCGTAAGAATGGTAGCAACAGGCATAAACGGAACCATAAAAAGTGGCGAGCTAACCTGTCTGCTTGGAGCCAATGGTGTAGGAAAATCGACATTACTAAGAACCCTCTCTTCTTTTCAGCCCAAGACAGACGGCGAGATACTGCTTGAGGGTAACGAACTCTCAGAATACAGCGACAAGCAGTTGAGCCGACTGATAGGAGTGGTGCTTACAGAGAAGCCCGACGTTAGAAATATGACCGTTCGCGAACTGGTTAGTCTGGGCCGATCGCCCTATACAGGGTTCTGGGGAACTTATTCGAAAGATGATTTGCAAATTGTTGACGAAGCCATCGAGATGGTGGGTATTGAGGCGCTGAGCAAGCGCATGGTTCACACACTTAGCGACGGAGAGCGGCAGAAAGTGATGATAGCCAAAGCATTGGCACAACAAACACCAGTAATCTATCTTGACGAGCCAACAGCATTTCTTGACTACCCCAGTAAGGTAGAAGTACTACAACTACTAAGTCGTATTAGCCGCGAGGCTGGAAAAGTAATATTCCTGTCTACCCACGATGTGGAGCTGGCCCTTCAAATGGCAGATACCATCTGGCTTATGACAAGCGGAGAGGCGATGGCTATCGGATCGCCCAAAATGCTGGCAGAACAAGGAGCATTGAGCAGATTCATTGAAAGAGACGGAATAAAGTTCGACAAAGAGTCGATGGCGATAAAAGTTACAAAGAGAATATAATCTATTGAGCTTATGATTTACGGGCATGGTGATGAAATTTACCGCTACGGAGATAAGGTAAAGATAAATTTCAGTTCAAATGTGTATAGTCAGGCCGACTATACAGAACTGAAGGATTATCTTATGCAGCACTTCGATGCAGTAAGCCATTATCCTGAACCTGACGCCCACACGCTTGAAAGCATGATAGCCGAGAAGCTTGGCGTGAAGGAGAATATGGTTATGGTGACAAGTGGCGCCAACGAAGCCATATATCTCATAGCTCAATTATATAAAGGTTGGTCGTCAATAATACCACAACCCACATTCAGCGAATACGAGGATGCGTGCCGAATGTTTAACCACATTATATCGTATGATGTGAAAGATGAGATGGATGTGCTGCCACAAGACCGCATCTACTGGATTTGCAATCCTAATAATCCAACAGGAAACGTTCTGGTTAAGGGCATGCTTAACCATATCGTAAGAAAACATCCACGCTTTCTGTATGTTATCGACCAGTCGTATGCCGACTACACGCTCGTTCCAATGATTGAGCCCAAAGAGATGATGGATGTGTTCAACCTTATGCTGATACACTCGCTCTCAAAAAAATACTGTATTCCAGGTCTGCGTTTAGGATACATCGTTGCTTCGCCTATCATTATCGGCAGACTGAAACATATACGCCAACCTTGGACCATTAACGCCTTAGCTATTGAGGCTGGAAAATTCCTGATTGGGCAAAACAAACAGATGATTCCTGATTTGAAAGGCTACCTGACCGAAGCCATGAGACTGCGTCATAATCTGGGAACCATAGAAGGTCTGAAGGTCATGAAGTCTGACACCAACTTTATGCTGGTGAGTATAAAGAACGGCACATCAGCAGAGTTGAAACGATGGCTTATGGATAAGTACGGCATACTTATTCGCGATGCCTCGAACATTCGCGGACTTGACGAAAATTACTTCCGTGTTACAGCTCAGACACCAGAAGAAAACGACCAGCTTATTGAGGCTTTAACAGAGTATGTTAGTCACCTGATTGAAACTAGTGATTAACCTTGGTGTAAAAACGCAAAGGAGCAAGCCCCTCTATCTCTGGGTGGAAAATCTGAATAAAGTCGTTCAACAACCTTTCTGGGTGGAAAGGTGACTCTTCGTAGAATGGAGAACGTTCTACATCGCAACCGTATGCTTCCTTGTTTTTAAATGCTTTGAACTGGTTATAGCCATGATGCTCGCTGGTAAGTTCATCGTAGGTAATGTCGTGATCGCTGCTATATCTGAAAAGCCACACATCCGATTCGCCTGCACGCTCCAAAACAGTTTCGAATGGTAATGATATAGAGCCGCTATGCTCGTCATCTCCCCATGGATATTGAGCATTGGCATCCTTTATCATCTGGCCGATGGTGCTTTTGCCTGCAGGAACATACCATACGCTACCTGTTACTTTATCCAGCAATACAGAAGGCTTTGTTTTTGCCTTTGCTGCTAAGGATTTAAGTTTATGATAGCTATTATCTACTGCTTGGAACAGACTATCAGCCTTCTGCTCGCAACCAAACAGCATGCCATAGAATCGCAACCATTCAGCACGCGCCAATGGCGATGTTTCCATATAGTCGGCACACTCTATGATAGGTATATTAATCTCATCTAGCTTTCCATATCCGCCACTATTTTCAAATGGTGAAAGGAATAGGGCATCAGGATGCTCATCGATGATTTTTTCAATAACAGGACTCATACCATCGCCAACATCAGTAATCTTGCCTTTGGCCACCTGTTCCTGAATCCAGGGAATCTTGATATACTTAAGATCGGCCACGCCTGATATACAATCCTGCTTGCCAAACTCCATCAACATAGCACAATGAACGGTGGTAAACATCACAGCTTTTTTTAATGGTGTACGGATTACAGTGCCACTTGGTAGATGCTGAGGAACTTCCTTGTCGGCAGGCACCAACACATAGCGATGAAGAGTCATGCCTTCTTTCCAAGGATTATTGATGGTTGCCACCGAAAAGCCATCGTACTTAACAACGCTAATCTGGGTGGCATATTTAAAAGCGACAGTATCGCCCCCAGCCTGCAATGAGGAGGCTTTCTTACCTCCACCACAGGCTACGAGCAATACTGCCAGGATTATTATATTAATGTATTTCATTAATACTCAATCGGTATTATTTTACAATCTGAATATCATCGATACACATGTAAGAAGGAGTTGTCAGTCCAAAATCATTAGTCTTACTACCTGTGAACGAGAAACTCAATGTTGTAACCTTACCCATGCTTCTAAGATCGCAGTATCTCCAATCCTTTACATAATCGCCATCCTTAGCCAGGTCGATATCAACTGATACAGTTTCGCCACTCTTCTTGGTACCTGTAACTGTGCACTTAAGCCAGTCATTCTCATCAAATCCACCAGGAACCTTGCTCATACCATCGCCATTGAGGATAGCATCAACAGTCCAAGCATCATTTGTAAACCAGAAACCGTCGACAAATGCAGGCTCGCCACCATTAACAACAATAGACTCAAGGTATGGATATACAACACAGAAATTTTTTCCTGAATGAGCCTTACCTGCGATGTTGTTGAACTGGTCGGGTGTCATATCTTTGTAGGTAGTTTCTGTACGACTAGAAATAGCAAAACCTGACCAGCTTGGCCATGATGGAATGTAATCAGCAACAATGCTCAGACCATTCTCTGAATAGGTACAAGCATAAGCATCTGAACCCCAACTATCATACTTTTCACCAGTCTCATCACCACACCAATAACCATCTTCGTTAAGAGCCTGGTTCTCAAATGAGATAGTAAATGTCTCAAGACCACTTACAGTATTGTCGTCGTTAGAACAAGATGTGAACGACGCTGCAAAACCACACACGAGGACTGCGAGTCCGAATAACTTGTTTGTTTTCATAACTTTGTTGTTTTAAGTGAATAATAAGTGTTATTTAAAAATATATTTCTTTCTGTTCTGGATATAGATTCCTCGTCTCGCCTCTTTTACTCTCCTGCCCTGCATATCATAGAAGACCTTAGACTTATCGGTATCGTTTTCGATAGATTGGATGCCTGAAAGAGCATTATTAATGGCTTCGATTGAAGCATCAAGATGCATATCCTCAGCACCAGCAAACTCTGTAGATGTTTCGCCCCACCATTCAGGCTGCGGGCACTTTTGGTTAAGACCTGTGTATACCCTAACAAAGTCGACAAAGTCGAGATTCACTGGCTGACGGTTCTCATCTACGGCCCATGAGATATCTATGCCACAACCCTCAAAATTATACGATGCGGCATCAGATTTATCAGAGAAGTTGGGTAGGTTGTCGGCATAACCATATGCAAATCCAACCAATACATAATAATATGGACTCCAACTTGAATCTACTTTATCTGAAAGATTATACATATTATCAGGCAGACGGGTTCCTTTAAATGTCAAGTTGTCAGGTAACCACTGAGGATAGTACTCCTGAGTATGATAGTGGTTACGGTCGATGGTTCCATTGTTGCCTTGGTTGTCTGTCCAGGGGATATCGCCCATAGGATTCTTGCGATATGTAACCTCATAGCCATATATCACCTTGCCCACACTGTCAACATCACAACTGCCACTGATTTCGTACCATGGATCATCAGGAAGTCCGTTGCCGTTTACATCTTTCGAAACCATCACAACACCAGCCTCGTTCATTCCTCCAAACACCAGATTCTGCATTTCTTGATAGGCGTTACCCCAAACGGCAAAGTCGCGCTGACCTGGGATATTGGCAATAGAATGATCGAAATGGAAGGTGATATATCCACCCCAGCCTCCGAGAGCAATCAGATGTGCATCAGTATCAAGGATACTTTTGCAGGCTACGTGCTCGTTACACTTACGAATCATGTCGGCCTCTGTATCACCAGCTTCGTATTCTGGAATATCGTTTACATACTGTCCTGGGGCTGGGCGATATTCATCAACGGCCTGGATATACTTAGAGTGTACAGGCAAATCGTCCATGCGCTGGGCACTAGCATTAATGGTAGCAATTGCTAGTATTAATAGTAACAATATTTTCTTCATTTCTTTTCAGTTTTAAATAAAAATGCTGCGTGGGCAGGAATGTCGCCTGTCTTCACCTTCCAGTCGAAAGTGCCATCGGGCAGGAAGTGCAGCAACTCGCCACTCGATACATAGTTCTTAGCATCCATCAGATAGAAATCGCGATGGATAGGGTTCACGATGATGCCATATGGCATACGAATCTTGCTTATCTCTGGTGCATCTGACAGACTTGTATTTACTACCTGATGCGTCTTTACATTGATAATGCCGTAGGTAACAGTGTTGGTCATCGTAACCTCGCTCCACTGACTGCCATAGAAATACAGCGAATCGCCCACGATGCAGAGATCGCTGACGGGTTGGTCGAGATGTCCGCCAACTTTCATTTCTCCGTTAGCATCAGGCTCCAGCCACCAGATGGTCGATTCCTCGTCCATATAGTTACCACGGGCTGTAACCCACAGTTGGTTGTACTTATCAGCCTTTAAGTGGTGAAGATTGGGGGCTACTTCTATCTTATCCACCTCCTGCATCGATGCCAAGTCTATCACGCTTACAGTACTCTCGTAGCCTTGACCTGTCATGCCCTGATAGCCTCCGCTATTGGCCACATAGAGACGATTTCCGATTATCGCCATCTCTTCTGGCTGATAACCCACAGCACACGAATCCACCTTCTGCAGCGATAAGGTATCTACCTTAAACACGCTACCCAGCGGACTCTGACTTGTGGCATAAACAGAACCTACATACGATGAAACATAGGCAAAGCCATCCTTAAACGTCACATAGCGGCAGTTGGGTATATCCACCTTGCCTATCCTTACGGCATCATCTGCATGAGCCACTTCTACCTTGTTAGAGCAGTTGATAACCAGCCACAGGCGCGAGCCGTATATCTGACAGTCGTTACCCACATCGCCCAGCGACATCACTGTGCTTGGGTTACGCTCTGAGTATATGTTGCGATAATAATGCGCAGTAGAATCAGAAAGGTCGAGATAGTCGAGCGACGACTTATTCGAGCCCATATTGCCCTCGTTAAGCAGATACATGCCAACAATATCGCCCTTCTGCGTCTTGCCGCCTGGATCGCTTTTCTCCATCGGCACTATCATCACGTCTTGGCGACAAGCGCTAAGCAGCAACAGGGTCAATATGTAGTATGCCAAGTGCTTCATATCTCAACGCTTAGGGTTAGTGCATAGTTACGACCAGGCATGGGGTAGTTTACTATCACCTCATAGTCCTGACCAAACACGTTGTTCACATCCAACTGGGCCTTGCAGAGTGTTTTCTGCATGCGGAAGCGATAGATTATACTCAGGTCGCTGGTGTACCAAGGCTCCATATGGTTATAGATAATGTTCTCCTGCTCGTCGTAGCGTTCGCCCGCATAGATAAACGAGTAGTTAAAATTCCAGTTCTTGTATTTCAAACCTACTATAGCCGAACCAGAGTGCCAGGGGATATAGGGTATCTGGTGGTTATAATAAGAAGTTGACGGATCAGTCACATCGCGTGCGTCCTGATAGGTGTACTGGGCACGAGCAGTAGCCACCAAATCCTTTCCAATCTGGAAATCGGCCTCAGCCTCAACGTCGATACCTTTGATGTGTACCTCACCCAGATTCAGCATCGTCCAGCGGAACTGCTGCCCCTTTGGATAGGCCACAATCTTATCGTGCACCGTATTATAATAGGCATCAAAGTGCATCTCTGCATGTCGCACTATACCATGCTCAAAGTGCTTGTTCAGCGCGAAACCGGCATCGTACTGCAGCGCACTCTCTGGCACCAGGTTGGCATTGCCCATATCGGTATAATAGAGGTCATTAAAGGTTGGCATGCGGAAGCTCTTCTTGACATAGGCACGCATCGAGAAGAAGGTACCTCTGAAGGGATAAATGTTCACAAACAGGGCTGGTGTGAGTTTCGAAATAGAATGGCTTGTATTCATGCCAGCAAACTCACCTCTGCGATGCGTCTTGTCGTTAATAAAGGTAGCTAAGATAGAGCCTTGTGCCTTCAAGTGCTTGTAGTCGATAGCTGTAGCCAGACTCACAAGATTAGAAATGCGAGTCGGGTAGGCAAAGTTATAGATATCGGCATTCAGTTTGTTCCACTTAAAGTCGTAAGCAAGCGATGCACTCCAGTTGGGTAATATCTCTAATACATTTGCTGTAGAGAGATAGAACTCCTGCTGCTTGTAGCGATTGTCTACAGGCAACTGGGTGGTATCCTTGTTTACGTAGTGGGTGTTGTAATAGGCATATTTGGCCAACCAGCGGGTGCTGAAGCCATCGCCTATGTTCTTATTATAATCGGCTTGTACAAAGGTATTCAGGTCTTGCTGTCGCTCACCACGTCGCCACACGTTGTTTACTATGGCACCAGGTATTCCACGAGCAGAGTTATAAATGTAGGCCTTAAGCTGCCAACTGCCCTGGTCTAATCTTCCAAACACGTTTGCCTCCAAACGTTCAGCATGTATATCGCCATTATTTCTGACTGCTGTTGTATCCCAAGCCGTCTCTCCGTTAGGATACTTTCGCTCGTAGTGGAACTTATACTTACCGCTTGCCGTAAGGAATCCTGCGCTTACGCTCGAGCTTACCGTCTGCGACAATTTCTGCTCCCACAGTGTTGTAAAGCGGAACATATCACTCGAGCCATACTGAGTCTTAAACCTCAAATGAGTCTTCTCGCCCTTCTCGAATACAGGCGATTTGGTGCGGATATAGATGGCGCCAGCATTGCCAAAATCGCTTGCGGGTTGGAAAATAGCACTCTTCTGTCCGTTGTATAGTGTGATATCCTCCACATTGTCTAGCGAAAACTGACCCAAATCTATCTGTCCGTTCTGAGCATTTCCCAATTGCACGCCATCGTAACTGATGCCAAGATGATGCGTGCCCATCGAGCGGATGTTCACCGTCTTTATGCCGCCCACTCCGCCATAATCCTTAAGTTGGATGCCAGAGAAATAGCGCAGGGCATCGGCCACAGAGTGGGTGTTCAGTTGCTCCAGCAGCTCACCTTTCAGCTTCTGACTGGGCACCACCTCGCGCATGGCGGGTTTCGACACGACTATTATCTCCCTTACATGCTGTACGGAGTCGAGCTTGCTTTGTGCCATTGCTGTCAAGGCCAACATGCAAGCCAATGTCAATGTGAGCTTTCGCTTCCTCATCGTTTATCTTCGCCACCACCGCCTATCCCCAGAGTACGGCATGCAGCAATGGTCTTCATCGGCAGGTATTCTGACTTATCGTCTGGCCACAAACGTCTTCCCAATAATCTCAGTGACATACATGTTTGCGCCATAAAGGACGACTTACAGCAGCGGGACTGTTCAGGATTCACACCCAATTCCCTATTAATCTCCTCAACGGAGAACCGATTACTGCCTGCAAAGATACAACAATTCTGCAAATTAGCGAATATTTTTGCTGTAATTATTTGGAAAAATAGATAATTTGACGTATCTTTGCCCACGAACAAAAACTTTATGACCTATGAAAGAAATGTATACAGCCAACGAGAATCGTTACGATAATGGTATGAAATATGAGCGTTGTGGACGTTCAGGTGTGTTGCTGCCTAAGGTTAGCCTTGGTTTCTGGCACAACTTTGGTAGTGTTGACCCCTACGAACGTAGTCGTGAGATTACCCACTACGCATTCGATCATGGCATCACCCACTTCGATCTGGCCAACAACTATGGCCCCGTCTATGGATCGGCCGAAGAGACTATGGGCCGACTGATGGACGATGACTTCCGCCCCTATCGCGATGAGCTATTCATCTCTACCAAAGCAGGATACGATATGTGGCCTGGACCTTATGGCGAATGGGGCAGCCGCAAGTATCTGATGGCGTCGCTCGACCAGAGTCTCAAGCGCATGCATTTGGACTATGTCGACCTTTTCTACAGCCATCGTTTCGACCCTGATACACCAATGGAGGAGACTCTGCAGGCCCTAGTGGATATCGTTCGTGCAGGCAAGGCATTATATATTGGTATAAGCAACTGGCCTCTTGAACCACTACGCTTTGCCACCAAGTATCTTAAGGATCGCGATGTACCTCTACTTATCTATCAGGGCAAGCTGAATATGCTGAATCGCGAACCTATCGAGCAAGGCATACTCGATTTCTGCGCTCAAGAGGGCGTAGGCTTTATCGCCTTCTCGCCCTTGGCCCAGGGCTTGCTTACAGATCGCTATCTCGACGGAATCCCATCCGACTCACGCATGTCGAAGGGCAAGTTCCTAAAAGAGTCGATGCTCACTCCAGAGCTCCTGGCCCAGCTCCGCGAATACAACGCCCAGGCCCAGAGCCAAGGCAAAACCCTAGCTGAGTCAGCCCTCGCCTGGATACTATCCCAAAAGGGTGTAACCTCAGTCCTAGTAGGTGCCAGCAGCACCTCCCAACTAGAAAAGAACCTCCGCTGTTTATAACGATTAATACCAGTAATATTTCCCACGTGTGGTAGAAATAACTCCCACACGTGGGAAATAATTTTTCTACGTGTGATAGCCGTAACATATCTAGGGGATTGGTTACGGATATCTGGTAGATAGATTACGGCAATCTCATTGAAAGCTTACTCCAGAATTATTCACGAAATGGAGAAACAGGGAAACAGGGAAAACGGGAATCGGGTTGGTTTTAGTTTTGAACGGGGAAAGCTGATAAATAGATAAATGATACGATTATTAATTATATTATTTATATACTTATCTATAAGTTTCTGCCGTTTTTAAACCATACTGATTCCCTGTTTCCACGTTTCCCTGTTTCTATTTTCTACAGCAACGTGTGGCCTAAGTCGTGCTGCTGGCAGATGGTGACGATTTGCTGGATGAGCTGGTCCATCTTGGGCACCTGGGCTACGTAGTAGGTGGGATAGTCGGGGCTCAGGACTACCAGGTTCATTGCCTTGATGCGGATGCCGTAATGGCGCTCGAGCATATAGCGATACATATTCTGCTGGATGCAGTAATGGTAGAACGAAGTATCGGGCAGGCTGATGCCGTTGTGGCTCATCTTGCCTCTGAAACCCTCTACTATGGGCTGGCCTTGGGCGTTGACAACCTTTGACGAGCGCTTCCAGTCGTAGATGGTAAACTCGCCATCATCGTTCTGACATATCAGGTCGATGGTGCCAGCTATGTTAAGGTCTTTATCGTAGACGGGCCACTCCTGGCGATAGGGCTCTATCTGGTAGTCTCGGATAAAGTGGAGGAAGTGCAATTTCTCTTGTTCCACGCTAACCACCTCTGTCTCAGAGCCAAACTGCAGTTTGCACTCTGTCTCAAAGAATCCCCGCTGAAAATAGTTTTCTGTCTGCAGATGTACAAAGGTGCCTACCTCACTGGCCAATCGGCCTGCCTTGGCCCACTTGTCGAGACTCTCTTCAACGGGTGTGCCTTTGTATCGCCACTGGTTTTCGGCCTGAGACAAGGCCTGAAACTCGTCGAAGAAATAGGATATCAGCGCGCTTACTGACAGCATGCGCTTTATACCTTTATATATATATATGTGCTCGTCGGGCTCAAAATCGATGTCGGCATCCTGAGCGTAGCGGCCTGCATCGCGAAAGGTGGTCATCTTTTCGAGCATATCTGCGGTCTTGTCGAATGGCTTAACCAGCTGTTTGCACTTAAGCTCATCGGCATCGAGGGCATAGCGGTCGGTTATCCACTGCTTGTCTTCGCCAGCAATCTTCTGCCAATAAGCCATCTTAAGAGCTTCGTTACGGCTCCAGCGTGCCACAGGGAAGGGCACTGATGTGAAGACATGCTGAGAGGCAGTATCGATATCGGCCATCATTGCAGAAACAAGCTCCACCAGAAAGTCGGCACAGATGCTGGGCTCCTGAACTATCTGCTGAGCAGCAAGACGAACAACAGTCCACCCATGACGATTAAGAAGATTATCGCGAAACAAATCGCCACACGACACGTAGTGGATAGGCTCGCGAGTAGACTTCTGGTAAGGCTCGTCTATCTCAACATCGATACGCACTTCAGGTCTGTCGGCCACTACCAGCGCCAAATCAGGGTAATAAGGTGGCTGCTTATCGGTAGTGATGATGCAGGCATTAAGTACGCACTCCACCCCTGCAGGCAGTTTTGCTGATAGTTCGCAAGCAAACTGCTGCTCGTGAGTACCAGGTTTTACAAGTGGGTGGCGGCGATATGGATATGTAACGGTTCCCTTTGCCGGGAAACTTATGATAGGGTATTCTGCTTTCATGGGTGCAAAAGTACTAAAAAAGAGGGAGAAAAACAAAAAACCAAGAGCGAAATGCTCTTGGCTTTTTTATTTTTGTTGTTACTCGGGCTTGAAGCTATCTTTGCCTACACCACAGATGGGGCAAACCCAATCATCGGGGATATCCTCAAATGCTGTTCCTGGAGCGATTCCGCCATCGGGATCGCCTTCTGCTGGATCGTAAATGTATCCGCAAACTTCACAAACGTACTTCATAATAGTTTTTGTTTTTAGTTATTAATAAGGGTTATTATTCTCTCAACAATCCGCTCTGGCGGAATGTTCTGTAAGCAAGCATAATCGCCACGCTGGCAAGGCTTGTTGCCATAAATGCTGCATGGGCGACATTCCAGATCAATTTGGATAACATTCTCAGGATCCTGATTATATCCCAGGAATCCAGCCATAGGATGAGTAGCACCCCAAACGCTAACCACAGGGATTCCTGTGAGCGAAGCAAGATGCATATTGGCAGAGTCCATTGAGAGCATTACGTCGAGGTGGCTCATCAGTATAAGCTCACTATACATATCCCCACAATGCTTGCCAACCCATACACACTGGCGATATTGTGCACACCACATCTGGTAGTATTTCTCCTCTTCCTCACCACGTCCGAAAAGGAAGAAACGGCCTTTAGGGTACTGCTGTATAAGTCGGTATAAAACCTGCTCCATCAGTCTGGGAGGATAAATCTTACCCTCGTGGGCTGCAAACGGAGCAATACCTATCCACTGCTCGAAACTCTTCTTTGGACCGAATATTGCAGGCAGCATATTAAGATTTCCGCCCTCAGGTGGGAAGATGGAACGGAACTGCTTCAAGTCAACAGGATAGCCCAAGCGCTCAAATACGGCTGCATAGTTCTCGAACGATGTTGGCAGCTGAGTTCTCTTTTCTAATTTGCCAGAAATCAACTTGCGACGCTGACTGCGGTTTTTAATCAGATGCTCTACACGATATCTGCCCAGATTGAATCGCAGACGAAGATACTCCGAACGAAGCACATTATGCAAATCGGCCACCTTGGTGAACTGCTTGGCTACCAATCGACGATAAAGGGCGTTCAGACCTCTAACACCATGATACTCCTTGCTAACGTCGGCCTCCATAAAGTTAACGTTAGGAGCCAGATCATCAAATAACGGACGCGCAAACTTACGACTCAGCACCGTGATACGTATATCAGGATACTGCTGAGCCAGCGACCAGACAACGGGCACCATCATTGCCACATCGCCCAGAGACGAGAATCTGATGACCAATATATGCTCTTTCTTCATTGGCCTTTACTTCTGATTATATAAAATAGGATTGGTTGCAGGATCGTTATACATCTTCATCTGGCGATATACCTTCATATAAATACGACCTGCCTCGATATCCTCAAGCAACTGGTCGATGGCCAGCGACAAATCCTTCTGCTGCTCAAGCAGAACGTCGAGCTTTGCCTTGCATCGTGCAATGTGCTCTGGCTCAGCATCAGTACGATCCACCTGCTCCTGCATATGATAGATCTTAAGAGCCAGAATGCTCAAACGGTCGACAGCCCATGCAGGACTCTCGGTGTTAAGACGAGCCGAGGGCGATGGCTTAACATGGCTGTATTGCTGACGGAAGAACGAATCTATCTCCTCAACCAAGTCTGTACGATCCTGATTACTGCGATCGATACGGCGCTTCAAGGCCAGAGCCTCTACTGGGTCGATATGAGGATCGCGGATGATATCTTCGTAATGCCACTGAACGGTATCTATCCAGCATTTTGTATATAAACTGTATTGAATACTGTCCTTTGTATACGGATTTTTCATGGGCGTATTCACGTCATCGGTCAGATGATAATCATTTATAGCCCTATTAAAAATTTGATTCGCTTCTGATGTAAATGACATATCTTATATTAGTTTGATTTTGCAAAACTACAGAAACTTTTTCAAATATCCAACTAAATTATAAGAAAATCATCATATTTTGCATTTTTATAGCAAACATAATACCTTAAAAGGCTCATTTTTTGCACAAACAACCCTATTTTGTGCAATCTAAAGTAAGTTTTTCTTAAAAATATTTGCATAAATGAAAGAAAATGTGTTACTTTGCACCCGATTTCGGCTTAAGCCGTTAAAAATTTCAAGATAGCAACATCATTATTAACAAATTAAAGTATTACAATTATGTCAGAAATTGAAAGCAAAGTAAAGGCAATTATCGTAGACAAACTCGGTGTAGATGAGGCTGAAGTAAAGGCTGAGGCTAGCTTCACAAACGACCTGGGTGCAGACTCACTGGATACCGTTGAGCTGATCATGGAGTTCGAGAAGGAGTTTGGTATTTCTATCCCCGACGATAAGGCTGAGAAGATCGGTACTGTTGGCGATGCTATCGCTTACATCGAGGAGAACGCAAAATAAATTTGTTCACCAACATAATGGTTGCTTCAAAATTTTTACGAAGCAACCATTATGCTTTAAATTAAGCTTATGGAATTAAAAAGAGTTGTTGTAACAGGTCTTGGCGCAGTAACACCAGTGGGCAACACTCCTGATGAGATGTGGAATAACCTGCTCAACGGAGTAAGTGGCGCAGCACCTATTACAAGTTTCGATACAACAAATTTCAAAACTAAGTTCGCTTGTGAGGTAAAGAACCTCAACGTGAACGATTTTCTGGATCGCAAAGAGGCACGTAAGATGGACCGCTACACACAGCTGGCCCTGATTGCTGCTAAGCAGGCTGTTGAGGATAGCGGCATGGATCTGGAGACAGAAGACAAGAACCGTATCGGTGTGGTTTACGGAGTTGGTATTGGTGGAATTAAGACCTTCGAGGATGAGGTGAAATACTATGGTGTTCACGAGGCCGATGGTCCTAAGTTCAATCCGTTCTTCATCCCAAAGATGATCGCTGATATCGCTGCTGGTCAGATTTCTATTATGTATGGCTTCCATGGCCCCAACTATATCACAGCTTCAGCTTGTGCATCTTCATCAAACGCACTGGCCGATGCCTTCAACCTGATTCGTCTAGGTAAGGCTAACGCTATCGTTGCCGGTGGTGCTGAGGCAGCTATCTGCGCTACAGGTGTAGGTGGTTTTAACGCTATGCACGCTCTCTCTACTCGTAACGACGAGCCAGAGAAGGCAAGCCGTCCATTCAGCGCAAGTCGCGATGGATTCATCATGGCCGAGGGTTCTGGTTGCTTGATTCTTGAGGAACTGGAGCACGCTAAGGCTCGTGGCGCAAAGATCTATGCTGAGATGGTAGGTGCTGGTATGAGCGCTGATGCTCACCACATCACAGCCTCTCACCCAGAGGGTCTTGGTGCTAAGCTGGTTATGCAGAATGCACTCGAGGATGCTGGCATGAAGCCAGAGGACATCGACTACATCAACGTACATGGTACTTCTACCCACGTTGGTGATATCTCTGAGGCCAAGGCCATCAAGGAGGTATTTGGCGATGCTGCCTTCAAGCTCAACATCTCTTCTACTAAGTCAATGACTGGTCACCTTCTTGGTGCTGCTGGTGCTGTTGAGGCAATGGCTACCGTTCTGGCTGTTAAGAACGATATCATTCCTCCAACAATCAACCACGAGGATGGAGATGAGGATCCTGAGATTGATTACAATCTGAACTTCACATTCAACAAGGCTCAGAAGCGTGTGGTACGTGCTGGTCTCAGCAATACCTTCGGCTTTGGTGGTCACAATGCTTGTGTAGTATTCAAGAAGTATGAAACTTAATAACATCATTGATAGAATAAAGCTCCCTTTCCGCAAGGAGAAGGAGCTTTTTTCTTCGCTTTATGAGATACTGGGATTCTACCCCCGCAACATCGAGTATTACAAGATGGCGCTGATGCACAAAAGCATCCGTAAGCGCAACGACAAGGGCAAACCGCTTAATAATGAGCGACTTGAGTTTCTTGGTGATGCCATACTCGACGCTGCTGTAGGTTATATCGTTTATCAGCATTACGAGGGTAAGCGCGAGGGATTCCTTACCAATACACGTTCCAAGCTCGTTAGTCGTGAGACGCTTGGAAAGCTTGCCTCAGAGATGCATCTTACCAATCTGCTGCTATCAGCAGGCCACTCTACATCGCACAACAGTTATGTTGAGGGTAACGCCTTCGAGGCATTGGTTGGAGCCATCTATCTGGATCGAGGCTACGAGGCTTGCCTCCGATTCTTCGAAAAGCAGGTTCTGGGCAAGTATATCGATATAGATAAGGTGGCATTCAAGGAGGTTAACTTCAAGTCGAAGTTGCTGGAGTGGAGCCAGAAGAATCGTGTACGTTTGGAGTATAAACTCACAAAGCAGAAGAAGGATGAGAACGGAAGCCCTGTTTTCACCTATATGGTACTGATTGAGGGCGTTAGCGGCGAGAGTGGTTCTGGCTACTCTAAGAAGGAGGCGCAGCAGAAGGCATCAAAGGATACTCTGCAGAGACTAAAGCGCGAACCTCAGTTTGTTGACGCTGTGTTTGCTGCCAAGACAGCTCGCACCCAGATGGAAGAAGAGCCTGCAATGGCTGTACCAAGCACAGAGCAGGAGCAGAACTTCATCATTGAACAGGACACAACTCCTGCTAATGATGCAGAAACCAAGGTTGACGAGAAACAAAACAATGTTTCAACAATAGATTTCACTGATAAGGAATTCGACCTTTCAGACATCTCGCACAAAGAGAAAACCCGCGAGGAAATTATTGCTGAAGCAGAGGCCGCAGCCTTCTCTGAAGACTAAGCAAAAGAACATTTTGATAGAAATAATCAAAGGGGCAGTTTGAAATAACCAAACTACCCCTTTCTTAGTAAGTAAACCAATACTTTTTTACGACTATAAAACTAATATTATTTACTTCCCAGTAAACTTTCCAACAAAAAGAATCACTCCTGATGAAGCTTCTCTTATCACATAGACAAATGGGCGATTAGCGTGGAATGATGCCTTAGGATATTCAACAGGCCCTATAGATGTGCAGTTATCCAAACCAGCAACTGTTACAGCAGCGGCCTCAGAGCCTTCTTCGTTTACCTTAATCTTTGCCTTTTGGCGCATCATCGAGATATAGAGACTTCTGTCTTCACACATATTTGGGATTTCTGCAAAATCGCTATTAAAGGCAAGATGGATGCCCATCTGCTCAAGCAAACCAATGAGACCTTTTTCTAAATTGTCTGTATCAGAGTCCGTCTCAAAGCGCGGAAGTTTCAGGTCCACCTCGTAAGGTCTGGCACCATACGTAGCTGTTATATGGTCATATTGCATGTTACCTACAATATAATCCTTCGACCAACCTATCTCAGCCAGATAGCTGATAACGTCGTCAATAGTCTTTCCTTCCTCTGGCAGCATCACTGTCATATTCCAATAGCCGTTGCCATAAGGCATTTCAATAGCACTATATGTATCATTCTTAAGATAGCGAATCAACACATTCTGGTGCATCAGCGGAAGTCTGGTTTTGCCATTTTCGGTAGTAAAGATCTCTTCCTTGGTGTTCTTCTGATCGAACTTCGAGGCCCAGTCTGCCTTGAAGTAGATGGCATTAAGAAGATACGACACCATTTTTGGATTAATCTCGTCTAAGATAGAAGGAATCATGCCGTTGGTCTTATCGTTACACCAACCGTTGATATGACCAAGTGTACCAGAGGCATTAAAGTCGAGAGCCTCAGCTTTGGCATCGTAATAGGTCTCCATATCCTCCTGAAACTGATTCTTCAAAGTATAATCCTTATTCAGGAAAATGGCATTGGCAATTATCTACCTTTGGCAGACCGTCAATGAGTTTCTTGCAATAATCGTTAACAGCCTGTATGCCTCCCTGATGGAAGCCTAAAGTCTGTTCCAGCTCCTGTTCTGTCTGTCCTGCAGCAGCATCGTTCACCATTCCTAATACATAGGTGATACTAAGTGGCGAGTAGATAAAACTCTGGCCACTCTTGTCTGCTTTATTCACCTCCTTCAGGAAGTTCAGCGTAAAGTGGTTATTGTTATTGGCAAATATCACTTGCTCATGAGTCAACTTGACAGGTTCTGGCTCTGATAACATATTTACCACTTGTTTTGCTTCGCCCAGATCAATGTCTTCTGACGAAGAACACGATACCATCGCACCACTCAGCGCAAGGGCTGAAAATAGAATCAGTTTCTCTTTTTCATATTTATATTGTTTTTGGTTCATTCTGTCCTTATAATGCAGCAAAAGACCAATTCTTGTATGGAATAATGTTAAAGAAATAAAAATCTTTCTACTGTCATACAAGATTTGAGTACTTTTGAATTATAAATGTAGAACAAGGCAAGAAAATGGTCAGTCAAATCGTTGAGCGCATACGGAAAAAAGACCAGAGGGCGATGAGCGAGCTCTATCAGATGTACGTCGGAGAGCTAACATCGGTCTGCTATCGCTATATCCCAAATGCTGACGATGCTAAGGACATTCTGCAGAACAGTTTTGTGAAGATATTCACATCTATTCCAACCCTTGAGTATCGAGGCGACGAGCAATTTAAAGGATGGCTTGTGAGGATTGTAGCCAACGAGGCGTTGATGTTCCTCAGAAACAAAAAGAAACTGCTGTTTGTGGAACAAAATGAGACTGCTGACGAGATTGATGAAGACAGCATCAACCCAGACACAGAGCGGATTACGCCAGACGAACTGCACCAGCTGATAAGCGAATTGCCTGATGGATACAGAACGGTGTTGAACCTCTATGTATTTGAAAACTACTCTCATCGGCAGATAGCCGAACTACTAGGTATCAAGGAGAGCACATCAGCCTCTCAACTGTATTACGCCAAACAATGGCTTGCGCGAAGAATAAAGGAATTAACGAGCGAGAAGGGATGAAAGAGGATTGGACAAAACAAATGAAACAGAAGCTTGAGGGTCATCAGATGACTCCACCTGAAGAACTCTGGGAGGGCATCAGCAATCAGATGGGCCTCGAACCAGTTCCTGCACACAAATCTGTTGTAATCCGCCGATGGATCTGGGCTGCAGCTGCTGTGGTCCTGGCTCTTGTTGGTTTCTTTGCATTCTACAATTTCGATGAAGAGCAACCAAAATTAGAGGCTCACAACGAAACTACTACAGCATCTCGACCTGTTAGCCAAGAGGCTGATAATCAGCCAATAAGTGCTGATAAACCTTCGATAACTGTTGAGCCAAAAACAGCTGACAAGCCCAAACTTCTGGCTATGGCAACTCAGCAAACTTCAATTACTGAGACAAACAATCTTGATGTTATCGAGGAGCAGCCTGAAACATCTATCGAGGAGCCGGCCGTTCCTTCAGCAGAAGAAAAGTCAGAGCCCCAACAAGAACTCAAATCAGAGTCTCAGCAGAAAAAGCAGACTTATCTGCCTGACGTTGTCGAACCTGTGACAACTGCCTCATACTCAGAGAGTTCAAGCAAGTGGACTATAGGACTTGCAGGCTCTAACGGACTATTGCTTGCAGCTAATAATTATGCAAATTCAACAAATGTCCAACCTCTATACAATGATGCCAGTCCTGCGCACTACTATACAAACGGCATGGGTAATATAGCACAAGCCTTTACTTATACCGATGTGGAATCAAAGCATCACATACCATTACGATTAGGTATCTCGTTGCAGTATCAGCTTACCGATCGCCTTGCATTGCTTAGTGGTATCAACTACACATATCTGGAGTCGGAGTTCATCTATCCGCTTCATAATAATCTCGACTTCAATCAGAAACTGAGCTATCTTGGAATCCCTGTTGGCATCTCATGGAAGATATGGGCAACAGATCATTTCAATATCTACCTGACTGGAGGAACGATGCTTGAGAAGTGCATCAAGGCAGATGTATCAGAAGGCGAACTCAACACACATCCTTGGCAATGGTCAATAAATGCTGCGGCAGGTGCTGAATATCATTTCACCCGCCAGTTTGGTGTTTATCTTGAACCATCATTGGGCTATTACTTTAACGATGGCACCAAACTGGAGCATTATTACAAAGACCATCCGCTTGCTCCATCGCTGCAGTTCGGACTCAGATTACATCTGAAATGAAAAAAAATCGTAAAATATTACCACATTACAATGGAATTGCGTAATTTTGCAGCGAAAATTGCGCAATCAAAGAAAATGAGTATCACTAAGATAGTTAGAAAGGTGTTTGAACCCAGACAAAAGGAGCTGGAGAAACACTTCAATCAAGGCAAGGCTCTGCAGGAGGCTGTGCTCAGCCGACTTATTGCCAAAGCCAAGGATACGGAATACGGAAGAAATCACGCTTTTGCAACCATCAAAGGCTACGATGACTTCGTTAAGAACAATCCTGTTAATACCTACGAAGAACTTAAAGGTGCTATAGACCGCATGCGTCATGGTGAGACTGATGTGCTCTGGCCAGGCCGCGTGAAATGGTATGCCAAATCATCAGGTACCACCAACGATAAGTCAAAGTTCATTCCTGTCAGTCAGGATGGTCTTAACCATATTCACTATAGCGGTGGATTCGACGCTGTGGCTATGTATCTGCAGAATAACCCAAAGTCGAGAATGTTCGATGGTAAGGGACTTATTCTTGGTGGTAGTCATGCACCAAACTATAATCTTAAGGATTCGCTGGTTGGCGACCTTAGCGCTATTCTTATCGAGAATATCAATCCGCTTGCCAACCTAGTTCGCGTACCCAAGAAGCAGACTGCCCTACTCTCTGATTTTGAGATAAAGAGAGACCGTATAGCTCGCGAGGCGATGAACAAGAATGTAACCAACTTGTCTGGTGTGCCTTCGTGGATGCTGTCAGTACTCACCCGCATGATGGAAATTACAGGTAAGACTCACCTTGAAGAAGTTTGGCCTAACATCGAGGTTTTCTTCCATGGTGGAGTTGCCTTTACCCCATATCGCAAGCAATACGAGCAGCTTATAACCTCGCCAAACATGCACTATATGGAGACATATAATGCCAGCGAGGGATTCTTCGGACTTCAGAATGATCCATCAGACAAGTCAATGCTCTTGATGCTCGATTACGACGTATTCTACGAGTTTATCCCTATGGACGAGATAGGCAAGGAGAATCCTACTGTAGTACCCCTCTGGGGCGTAGAAACGGGCAAGAACTATGCAATGGTCATATCAACCAGTTGCGGATTGTGGCGCTATGAAATTGGCGATACAGTTCAGTTCACATCTACCAATCCTTATAAGTTCATTATCTCTGGCCGCACCAAGCACTTTATCAATGCCTTTGGCGAGGAGCTGATTGTGGATAATGCTGAAAAGGGATTGGCTTATGCTTGCGAACAGACAGGTGCTGAGATTAGCGAATATACGGCAGCCCCAGTATTTATGGACCAGAACGCCAAGTGTCGTCATCAGTGGCTCATCGAGTTTAAGAAACGTCCTCAGGATCTGCAGTTGTTCAGCGACCTGCTTGACAAGCATCTGCAGGAGATAAACAGTGACTACGAGGCTAAGCGCTATAAGGATATAACCTTGCAGCACCTGGAAATAGTAGAAGCACGAGAGAATCTGTTTAACGATTGGCTCAAGCTTAAGGGCAAGCTGGGTGGCCAGCACAAGGTGCCCCGCCTTAGCAACTCTCGCGAACATATCGAACAATTGCTTTCGCTTAATGTAAAAATGCAATAATTATAAAATGTAAAAAAGGATGAAGAACAGAAAGAATCTTTTAATTATTACATTTTTTCATTTTATCATTGCAACAATCGTTGCAAGTTGCGCCAGAATGGGACAGCCTGATGGCGGATGGTATGACGACGATCCACCAAAGGTTGTCAGCTGCATACCTGCAGATCAGGCTACCAACGTATCAGCCAAGAAGATTACCATACTTTTCGACGAGTATATCAAACTCACTGATGCCACCAACAAGGTTATCGTATCTCCTCCACAACTCGAAGTTCCAGACATCAAGGCTTCGGGAAAGAAAATTGTAGTTGAGCTGCAGGACTCGTTGATGGCTAACACTACTTATACCATCGACTTCAGCGATGCCATCAGTGATAACAACGAGAACAACCCCATGGGCAGCTATACCTATAGCTTCTCTACTGGCGAGCAGATTGACACCTTCGAGGTATCAGGCTATGTTCTCGATGCCAGCAACCTTGAGCCTATCAAGGGTATAATGGTTGGTCTTTACAATGATCTGGCCGACTCTGCCTTCCAGACGAAACCAATGCTCCGAGTATCACGTACTGACGGTAGCGGACACTTTGTGGTGAAAGGTGTGGCTCCTGGCACTTATCGTGCTTACGCTCTGCAAGATGCTGATGGCGATTTCCGCTTCTCACAGAAGAGCGAGATGATTGGTTTCAATCATCGTACATTCGAGCCAAGTTCAAGGCCTGATGTCCGCACTGATACCATCTGGCGCGACTCTCTGCACATCGACGGACTGATAAAAGTGCCATATACTCACTTCCTGCCCGATGATATCACGCTGCTGGCTTTCACCCACATTCAGACAGACCGTTTCCTTATAAAGACAGAGCGTGTTGATGCTAATAAGTTCTCGATGTACTTTACTTACGGTCATCCAGACCTGCCAGTAATCAAGGGCTTGAACTTTAACAGCGATAGCGCCTTTGTTGTAGAGGCCAACGAAAAGCAGGATACCATCCACTACTGGCTTCGCGATACAGCTCTGGTAAACCAAGACACTCTGCGCATGGAGATAAGTTATCAGATAACCGATACTGCAGGTGTGCTGATAAATCAGACCGACACCATCGATGCTTTGGCAAAAATCTCATTCGAGAAGCGCCAGAAGGACTTTATGAAGGAGCAGGAGAAGTGGAGGAAAGATCTGGAAAAGAAACTTAAACGTGGCATGGAGGTTGACACCATCTGGCACGAGAAGCCATTAGAGATAAAATTCGATGTACCATCATCAATGGATCCTGACAGAGTGGCAAAAATCGAAATGCCTGCCCCATTACAACACTGCGATACTGCTGGCGTACATCTATACTCCATGATAGACTCCGTTTGGTACGAGTCATCGTGCCGCATGGTGCCTGTACCCAACACGATTCGAAACTACGAAATCCTAGCCGATTGGCGTCCTGGCGTAGAGTATAGTTTAGAGATTGACTCGGCTGCCTTTATCGACATCTACGGTAAGGTTTCTGATCCCTATAAGCAAGGCATAAAGGTTAAGACTGAAGACGATTATGGCACTTTGAAACTCAACATCTCTGGTGTTGAAGATTCAGCTATGGTAGTTCAGTTGCTTAATGGAACTGATAAGGTTGTCAAGCAGGTTAAGGTTCAGAAACATGTAGCCGAATTCAAATACTTAAAGCCAGACAAGTACTATGTAAGAGCCTTTATCGACAATAATGGCAATGGTATTTGGGATACTGGCGACTATGCAGAAGACCGTCAGGCAGAGGCCGTGTACTACTATCCTCGTGAGATTGAGTGCAAGGCCAAATGGGATGTATCGCAGAGCTGGAATGTAATAAGCACCCCTGCTTACAAGCAGAAGCCTGCAAAGATTACCAAGCAGAAGCCTGATGCAGCTAAGAAACTAAAGAACAGAAATGCAGAACGAGCCCGTCAAATGGGTATTGAATACCTAAAGGGCAAGGGTATTAACATAGATAATAAGAAAAAATGAAGAAGATACTTTTAACTCTTTGCATTGCTTTTGGCATGAGTCTTACAGCCAATGCTCAATGTGGTATAGAGAACACCGCCTTTAAGAGTGGTGAGAGTCTAGAATACGACCTGTATTTCAACTGGCAATTTATATGGGTTAAGGTAGGTTCAGCTCAGATGGACACCAAGATGACCAAGTTTGAGGGCAAGGACGCCTGGAAGTCGTACCTGATTACTCGAGGCAACTCTAAACTCGACAAGTATTTCACCATGCGCGATACGCTATTGTCATATTGCAATCCCGACCTCTCGCCAATGTATTTCCGCAAAGGCGCCAGAGAAGGCAGCCGATACTATGTAGACGAGATATGGTTTAACTATCCAAATGGCAACTGCCAACTCAAGAAGCATCGTATTGATGCTGATGGTGAGCAGCATTGGAAGACAAGCACCTATCGCAGTTGTATCTACGACATGATGTCTATCTTCCTCCGTGCCCGCAATTTCGATGGTTCAAAGCTCAAGAAAGGTCAGGTAATATCTACACCTATCAGCGATGCCAGCAGTCTTTCTAACTCATGGCTGGAATTTCGCGGCAAGGAGACCTTTAAGATGAATGGCACTAAAGAGAAGTTCCGCTGCTTGGTCATGTCGTTCTATGAGCGTGAAAACGGAAAGAGCCGGGAGCTTATCCGTTTCTACATCACCGACGACCAGAACCACATACCAGTACGCCTCGATATGTTCCTTTCGTTCGGAAGTGCCAAGGCCTACCTTAAAAGCTACAAGGGCGTTCGCAGCCCAATGTCCTCAAAGCTCAATTAATAAGCCTCTTTCTCGATGTCCTTGAAGAGTTGGAGGATGGATTCTGAGGCGGAGAGGAGGTCGTAGTAACTTGACTTGTATTTGGCAGGGATTGTTGTGCCTGAGTAGGCTTGCAGGAACTCCTTTTCGTCATAGTTCTTACGCTTGACGAGTGCCTTTATCAGATGGCCTTTGCTGAAGTAGAAACGGAACTCATACTGCTTATCGTTCTCGTCGCCTTCTAATTCTGTCATAGGGTCGTAGGCATAGATAAAGGCTATCTTGCCATCAGCATCGTAAAGAAACTCCTGAAAATACTCGCGGGCGGCAAAGTTAAAGCGTTTGGTGGCAAAAACCAGATAATGTGGCTTGTAGATAACAGAATCGGCTACATAGTCCTCATCGTAGTACATATAAACATTTTCTATATGTCCTCCTGTTGCTGGTAACCATTGACGAGCCTCCATATGATAGAACTGACCAAAATCGGCCCCATCGTCAAGATTTGAACCCGTATGGGTGCGTGCGTACTCCTTTGCATCGGCATAACGCTTACGGATACTCTCCACTGTGTTCTGCGCCAAACCAATATACAGATTTGAGGCAAACAGCAATAACGCAAGAATTCGATACTTAAACATAGCTATTTATAGTTTTATGACTTTAGAACCTACTTTCAGCACGTGGATAGTGTGTGAATTGAGTGGGATGGCGATGGTTGTGCCATCAGATATTGAAGAGTAAACAGGCATACCTCGAAGATCGAAGAGCTGAATCTTTGTACCTACTGATACTCCCGTTACTATAAGCTGCGAACCGTTCTTCTGCCAAGTCCATTGAGCTTCAGCAACGTTATTTATGCCGCTTGCATTGGCAAGGATGGCATTTATAACGATAGAGCTGCATGCGGGCATAACAAATTCGTAGCGAGAACCATCGACTTTGCTTTCTGTTACTGTACCTGAGGTTGATATTGTCTTAACGTTCCATCCTGTTACAACCTTACTCTCAGGAGCAAGACCCTCGAGTGTTACCTTTCTATCTGCAAAGAACTTACCATCGAAGGTGTTTCTGGTAAGCTTAACGTTATTAAATATCACGCCAGCTTCAGCAGCATCGCTGTTATTATCCTTGTTGATTGTCATGGTTATAGTGCTGCCAAGCTCAAAGAAACTACTTAACTGCTTGTACATCTCAGCAGTACGAAGGGAAACCCACCAACGTGCACTTCCAAGTTCGCTATCGTAGTTTGCCCATACCCCAGCTGCACTCTTGTGTTTACTCCACTCGTCCTTTATCTTATTGTACATTGGATCCCATATCTCACGTATGCGCTTCTCGTTAAGGAAATCGCCCATATAGATACAGAAACGATCGATATACTCGCGCTTGAAATCCTCGTCTTCCATAAGACGACGGAACAATCTGGTAGATGTGCTTGTGATAGCGAAATTGGCACCCTTATGAAGATTCCAATCACTGGGGTTATACCACTGCTCTATAATCTTATGGTCATAACCACCCGATTCGCCTGCATTTGGATTATACAGACCCATAGAATAATCAAGATCCTTTGCTATCCAACGCCATTTACCACCTTCAGCTCTTGGTCGCCAGATGACATTATTGTTGCCTGGATAGTCGAGGTTGTTGAAATAATGGTTCATTGTAGTAATGCGGATATACTCTTCCCAATCCATCAGTTCTGCATACTCAGCAAGCGTGTGGCCGTGAGCGGTATAAAAGGCTCTGAAAATGTTGTAATTATCAGTTGTACCCTCTTTAAGTTCTTCATTCTCAAGCAGGTCTATATCCTCAAGTCCGTCGTAGTGGGTAATGATATTGTTCTCATTAGCACGCTCGCGGATATTAAGTATTCCCCAATATTTACCATTGATGTAGACCACCGATGGGCGCCAAGCCTGCCAATCAATATCGCCATTCTCAGCCATAACTCGCTGACAAACTGCATCGCGCATATAGATATAATCGCGATCGTTACCAGCATTACGTAGGACTATTGATTTGTAGTTGGTTAGTCCTGGGCACTGATCAGGGAAGAACTCATAGTCAAGATTCTTCTTACCAAAGCGTTTGTTGCAGTATATTGCCATAGATTTACGCGATGCCTCACGAGAGTAAGCACCTGTGATGCGGGTTTCGCAAAGCTGATTCAGCTGAGAAGGCTCACCCTCCGCATCGAAGAGCTCGAAGTTGATGGGGCGACGCCAATCCTTTTGCTTACTCTTCTCGTGGCTTTGGTTGTTTGCAAAGATACCTATCTTACTATCGTTTAGGTACTTATCGTTTGTTACAATACTGATGATAGGGATTGTAGGATAGCGATAGTGATAGATATAAGACTGCACAGAGCTTACTGGCGACAACCAGCCATCGCAGAACAACTTGGCACGAATAACGATTGATGAGCTGATGGCTATCTCTTTCGTGTATTTTGTGCTAGTCTTGGTAGGCTCTGTTCCATCTGTTGTGTAACGTATCTCTGCGCCCTCCGGACTACCTTCGGGCAAAGAAATTGTCAGATTAATGGGCTTATTTCCATATAGAACCTTGCCCTGCTCGCTGAACACAGGCTCGCCAAGTATGTGGTCACGACTACATATTTCACCAGAATTGGCTGCATTTGGAGTGGGAGTAACCTGATAGCCCCACTCGTCAGCACCATCAATCTTACGACCATAAGCAATATTCGGAGATGGTTGTTTCTTTAAGTCCTTAACTTTATCTATAATAGTAGAACCTTTGAAAAGGTATATCTCGCAACCTTTACCTGATTCAAGACGGAAAGGGGTATGCAAGCTTATGCTCTCTTTATCACAATATACCAAAATATACTTTTTTGCACCAACCTCCTTATAGGGCAGTTGCCAGGCATCGCTGCCATCTTCTTTGGTTCCTAACTTATAACTTTCAAGATTTATATCCGAATCGCCTGCATTGTATAGCTCGACCCACGAATCAGGAAATTCGTTAAGATCGTCCATAACACAGTCGATGTTAGATTGCATAAATTCGTTGATAACAAGTTGGGCACGACTTGTCTGCCATCCCAACAACAGAGAGATTATAATGGTAAGTTTCTTCATAACGGCTGCAAAGGTAGCAATTTTTTTGGCACTTAAGATAAGGATTTACAGAAAAAGTTGTATCTTTGCACATTATTAATAAATTCCAGTTTAAAATGAAACGAAAACTATTAATTCTTGCCATCGGATTTTCGATGACTATACAGGCCCAGAACGCACCTGTATTCGAGACTTCAGCTAAAGATGAGATTGCTGCCAACATATACTTGTCAGGTAGTAACTATCTGGATTACGATCGTCAACTGTCGGACAAGGCTTTGACACCAAGTCCAAAGAACTACGAACCATATTATATGAGTCATTACGGACGTCATGGTTCGCGTTGGCTTATCAGCGATGGAAACTATTCTAAACCTATCGCCACACTCAAGACCGCCAAGGAACAAGGTAAACTTACCCCTCTGGGCGAAAAGACTCTTGAGACTATCGAGGCTATCTACGCCACAGCCAACAAACGTCTTGGCGACCTTACAACTGTAGGTGAGCGCCAACACCACGGAATAGGAAAGCGAATGGCTCAGAATTTTCCTGAAATCTTTAAGACAAAGAACCTTAAGATTGATGCCCGCAGTACAACGGTGAATCGTTGCATTCTTTCGATGATAGCTGAGTGCGAAGAACTTGCAGCAGCAAACCCAACAGCCCAGATTCATAATGATGTAAGTGAGTCGTTGCAGTACTACCTTAACCAGCCTTGGGATGGATTAGTAGAGAAGATGGGCAAGAAGGGCGATAAAGAAACAAAAGATTATACCATTAAGTGGACTCACCCAGAGCGTCTGATGAAAGAGCTGTTCAACGACCAGCAGTACGTATACAACAATGTTGGTGCAGGGTCATTGATGCGCCAGCTGTTCCATGTGGCTTGCAACATGCAGAGCCATGATACAGACCTTGAGCTTTTCTCACTGTTTACCCAAGAGGAGATTTACGACCAATGGCGCCTAAAGAATGTTGGTTGGTATCTTGACTACGGAGCATCACCCGTTTCTGGCGGAAAGATGCCTTTCAGTCAGCTTAATCTGCTTAAGAACATCATTGCTACAGCTGATACCGTTACCCAGACCCAAGCCACATTACGTTTTGGTCATGAGGTTTGTGTAATGCCTCTGGCTTGCTTGCTGGAGCTCGACAACTGCGGTATGGCTATAAACAACCTTGACGAGCTCGACAAATATTGGCGCAACTATCGCATATTCCCAATGGGATGCAACATCCAGTTGATATTCTATCGCCCTAAGAAGGGAAAGGCTGGAGAGATTCTCGTAAAGGCTCTTCTGAATGAGCGTGAGGCTTATCTGCCAATAAAAACCAACCAATGGCCATATTATAGTTGGCAAGAGCTACGACAGTATTATCTAAACAAGATAGCAGCTTTCGAGGCTGAGAATAAATAAACAATCTCTATCAGAAATAAAGAAAAGTCACAGATTTTTTGGAATCTGTGGCTTTTTTTGTACCTTTGCAGCCAAATATTATTAAATAGGTACGTATGATACAATCGATGACAGGCTACGGCAAAGCCGTAGTAGCATTTAAGGAAAAGAAGATTCATGTAGAAATCAAGTCGCTCAACTCAAAGCAGCTCGACTTGAACACTCGTATTGCACCACTCTATCGTGAGAAAGAGATGGAAATGCGCCAGATGGTAGCTGAGGCGCTGATTCGTGGAAAAGTAGATATGAGCGTGTGGGTAGAGAAAGATATGGCCGTTGATCCCACACCAATCAACGCACAGCTGGTAGAGAACTACTATCAGCAGATAAAGACAATAGCAGAAAAGACAGGTATTCCTGCACCTGAGGATTGGTTCTACACCCTGCTCCGCATGCCTGATGTGCTGACAAAGACAGACACAGAGGAGCTTGACGACAAAGAGTGGGCTGTAGTGAAAGGCGGTGTAGCCGAGGCATTGAAGAACTTGGTTGACTTCCGAACTCAGGAAGGTGCAGCTCTGCAGAAGAAGTTTGCAGAGAAGATTGAAAATATTGGCAAGCTGATGGGCGAGATTGAGCCATATGAGAAGAGTCGTGTTGAGAAGATCAAGGCTCGTATCATCGATGGCTTGCAGCAGATTCCATCAGCTGAATACGATAAGAACCGCTTGGAGCAGGAGCTGATTTACTATATCGAGAAGCTGGACATCAGCGAGGAGAAGCAGCGTCTTGCCAACCACCTTAAGTACTTCCGCGACACTATGAACGAGCCTGCTGGTCAGGGTAAGAAGCTTGGCTTCATCGCTCAGGAGATGGGACGCGAGATTAACACTACTGGCTCAAAGAGTAATCAAGCCGAGATGCAGAACATCGTGGTTAAGATGAAGGACGAGCTGGAGCAGATAAAGGAACAGGTTCTTAACGCACTTTAAACGATGGCAAGAGGTAAACTTATTATTATATCAGCTCCATCAGGAACTGGCAAGAGTACTATCATCTCATGGTTGATGAGAGAGCACAAGGAGCTTAATCTGGCCTACTCTATCTCATGCACATCGCGAGCTCCTCGTGGCTCTGAGAAGAATGGAGTAGACTACTTCTTCCTGACACCAGAAGAGTTCCGTCAGCGTATTGATAACGATGAGTTCCTGGAGTATGAAGAAGTATATACCGATCGCTTTTACGGCACACTTAAATCGCAGGTTGAGAACCAGCTTGAGGCAGGACAGAATGTGGTGTTCGACGTTGACGTAAAGGGTGGAGTAAACATTAAGAAATTCTATGGCGACAAGGCCCTGAGCCTGTTTATACAGCCACCATCGATAGGCGAACTGCGCAAGCGACTTGAAGGTCGTGCTACTGATGCACCTGAGGTTATCAACCAGCGCATAGCTCGCGCAGAATTCGAACTCTCGTTTGCAGACAAGTTCGACAAGGTCGTAATCAACGACATGTTGGACTATGCCGAGGCTGATGCACTGAAAGTCATCAAAGAGTTTCTTGAAATAGAATGATTAGGACGGGAATCTTTGGCGGATCGTTCAATCCTATACACAAAGGACACATTTCGTTGGCTCGACAGCTTCGTGAAAAAGCCGGGCTGGACGAAGTGTGGCTGATGGTTTCGCCTCAGAATCCCCTTAAAGCCTCAGCCGATTTACTTGATGATGAGATAAGAATGCAGATGGCCAGACTTGCTGTTGAAGGCGAAATAGGTATAGTAGCCAGCGACTACGAGATACATCTGCCCAAACCATCGTACACATGGAACACGCTTCAATCGCTAAAGAGGGATTTTCCTGATCGCGAGTTCGTGCTGATGATAGGTGGCGACAACTGGGAACTGTTTGATAAGTGGTATCATGCTGACGATATTCGCAATGAGTTTCAGATAATCGTTTACCCTCGTCGTGGATACAAAGGCGGTATCGATGGATTAGACCTTATCGACATATCGAGCACAGAAATCCGCGAGCGAATAAAAGCAGGCAAGAGTATTAAGCAACTTGTGCCAAAGGCTGTGGCAGAATACATAACCAACCAAAAGTTGTATGTTTAAGCGACTGAAGATAAATCCATTAAATTGGCTGGGGTATCTGTTTGCACCCATCCAGAAGAATAGCGCATTCTTTGTGTTTATGTTTGCGCTGGGATGGATTTGCACTCAACTTGAGATAACCCTACATCTGAAAGGAGCCCATCCTTACGATTTATCAGCACCTGAACTTTTCCTTGATATCTACGCTGTTTGCGTGGTTCTGACTTTGATACCTCGCAAAATTAGATATTGGGTAAGAGCATTGCTCTATGTTGTGCTATACAGCGTGGCTGTGGTAGATATGTTCTGCTACGTGAAGTTCGAATCGACACTTACTCCCACCATGCTGATGCTGTTTGGCGAGACCAATCAGAAAGAATCGCAGGAGTTCCTTTCAACTTATTTGGGATGGGATGTAATCACATCGAATGTTGGTTGGATTTTGTTGCTGATGCTGGTTCATATTCTTTGGACTATTCTAAGAAGCGTTTTTTGTAAAATGTGCAAACGCATGATTCTGCCCAAGGTGAACCCTATGGTTCCTATGGTATGCAAGGCCCTATTGGGTGTGGTTGTAGCTTGGGGATTATACAGTTCATGGAACGAATGCAAGAACAACAAAGATGCTATCTACCAGTTGATGTCGAAACAAACACTGGGTGAAGTGGAGCATCAGCTAACCTTGCAACCCAAGGCAGAACTATATCTGCCCATCTATCGTCTGGTGTTCAGCGTCTATGCCAACAAACTGGCATCGAAACAGCTGGATAAACTGCTATTAAGCAAGGACAAGATACAAATAGACAGTTGCTCGTATCGTGTACCAAACATCGTGCTTGTGATAGGCGAGAGTTACAACAAACACCATTCTCAGCTTTATGGCTACAAGATGCCCACAACCCCACGCCAGGTAGCTATGGCCCAAGAGGGCAGTCTGGTGCCGTTTAGTGATGTTGTAGCGCCTTGGAACCTTACAAGTTATGTATTCAAAGACATTTTGTCTTTCTATGCTGTAGGCGATAAAGGCGAGTGGTGCGATTATCCGTTATTCCCAGAGGTATTCCGCAAGGCTGGCTATCACGTAACGTTTATCACCAACCAGTTTCAGTCGAAGGCTGGCGAGGCTGTCTACGATTTTAGTGGAGGTTTCTTCTTGAACAACCCAGAGCTTAGTAAGCGACTGTTTGATACAAGAAACAAAAAGCTGCATCGCTTTGACGATGGCGTGCTGAAGGAGTACGACAATCTGAAGAAGAACGATAAGGAGCATCAGCTCATCATCCTGCATCTGATGGGTTCCCACTTCAGCTATGCCTATCGTTATCCACAGAAAACAGACAAGCATTTCCTACCAGAGATGTACAATCGCCCAGAGCTTAAGGAGAACCAGCTGAAGATGCTTGCTGACTACGATAATTCATTGCTGTATAACGATTCTATAGTACACACCATCACCCAGCGTTTTGTTGACAAGGATGCCATTGTAATATATATGCCTGACCACGCAGAAGAGATGCTGGATGGCAAGCCTTACGCCTATGGCAGAATGCATGGAGCCACAATCGATTATCGCTTGGCACGCAACGAGATGGAGATTCCGTTCTGGATTTGGGGTTCGCCAAAATATCGCGAAATACATCCATACGGATGGGAAGCCATTAAGGCAGCAAAAGACCGTCCGATGATGACAGATATTCTGCCACATCTGCTGTTATACTTTGGTGGCATATCTACTCCACTCTATCGCCCCGAATACGATGTGGTGAATCCAAAATACAACCTGAAACGCCCAAGAATATTGAAGGGCGAAACGGATTATAACAAACTGAAGAAGAAATGAAACAGGAACTGTTGTCGAGAGCTGAGTGTACAGCGATGCGAGGAATAGCCATTCTGGCCATCGTGCTTCACAACTACTGTCACTTTATTGGCAAGATTGTGAAGGAGAACGAATATCAGTTCTTTACTTCAAACAACGATGGTCTTTGGCGCGTTCTTACCAATCCCGATGAGTTGTTGCCAGTACATCTGCTGTCGTACTTTGGCCATTACGGAGTGCCTGTTTTCCTGTTTCTTAGTGGATTGGGCTTGGTTAAGAAATATGAGCAAGGCGACAAGGTAGCCACTTTGCCCTTTATCCGTTATAACTACCTCAAGCTGCTGAGAATGCTGATAGTTGGCTTCTCGCTGTTTATCATTGTTGATATATTGACTCCTGGCCGATTCCAGTTCCATTGGTATAACGTAGTGGCACAGCTGCTGATGTACATCAATGTGCTTCCAACGCCTGATAAGATTATCTGGCCAGGAATATACTGGTTCTTCGGACTGATGATACAGCTGTACATCGTGTATCGCTTGTTCCTCTATCGACAGAAGAACATCTGGGTTATTGCGCTGATTGCCATCTGCTGGTTGCTGCAGGCATTCTGCGATCCTGAAGGCGAAACACTCAATCGTCTACGTTACAATTTCATCGGAGGCATGCTTCCCTTCGGGCTGGGTATCTTGTTCGCAAGAATTCCCAACGTGGGAACAAATTGTTCCCACGTTGGGAACAAAACATTCCCACGTTGGGAATATTTCGTAGCCTTACTGCTCTCTACAACATTGATTGTTGCAATGAGTTTCTGGTATCATAGTTGGTTCTTTATTCCTGTGTTTATTATCATTGGAACCATCTCACTTGTAAAGGTGATGTCAAAGTGGATGCTCAGCATTATCACATGGATAGGATCGATATCTGCAGCTATGTTTGTGGCCCATCCTATAGCTCGCAAACTCTTTATTACTGTAGCCTGGAAACAGGATATCTACGACGGACTGATGCTTTACATCATCGCTGTGATAGCCCTTTCGTGGGCTGTTAAGCAGCTGATAGAACGTATTCCTAAACCAAAACTATGAAGATAAAGGATATAGAGCTTGCCAATATTAGTCGCTTTCGTGGCGAGTTGATGGGAGCAGCAATGCTGTTCATCATTCTGTTCCACGTTCCATTGGCTCGTAGTAGCGAGTTCTTTGGATTGAGGCGATGCGGAAATGTTGGTGTCGACATGTTCCTTTTTCTTAGTGGTATAGGTCTTTGGTTCTCATGGGTAAAAAATCCGTCTGTGTGGCAGTTTTATAAGCGACGCCTTCTTCGCATCTATCCAGCTTGGCTGGTAATGGCTTCGCTCTTCTATATGCCTCGATTCGATTGGGCTCAAGGCGATTATATCGACCTGATAGGCGACATCACCATCAACTGGGACTTCTGGTTGCACGATGAACTTACCTTCTGGTACATCCCAGCCATCATGATGCTTTACCTCTGGGCCCCACCATATATGCGATTGATACAGAAACATCCTGTTTATCGCTGGATGCCTGTATTGATGATTCTGTGGTGCATCTGGGTGCAATGGATTGTTCCTTTGCATCAGGCTTTGGGGCACATAGAGATTTTCTGGAGTCGCGTACCTATTTTCTTTATAGGCATCAACTGTGGCGAGTTGGTAAGGCGTGAGACAAAGATTGATGGAGCAGGCATCTGGATGATTCTGTTCTTGTTCCTTGCTACATTCAGCTCTTGTTTTTATTTGGAGCAAGTTACTCATGGACGATTCCCTCTGTTCGTAGAGCGAATGATATACATACCATTTACGATTACGCTCATCCTGATGCTTAATCGAGTGTTCCGCAGAACACCCAAGTGGTTCAATCGCTTCTGCGCTTTTTTTGGAGCCCTGAGTCTGGAGGCTTATCTGATACACGATCACTTTGTGATGACGTATATCACGCCTTACAATCTTGGCTATTGGCTTACAGCTCTGCTTACCATAGTGATAACAATTCCGCTTGCCTGGCTGTTACAGAAAGCGCTAAAACTGTTAGTTAGAATATGAAGAAGGTGTATGCATTCGACTTTGACGGAACGCTCACCACCAAAGATACTTTGCTGGAGTTTATCCGTTATGCCAAAGGTTCTTCAAGCTTTTGGCTGGGTTTTCTGTTCCATATTCACCTTTTGATACTGATGAAACTTGGATTCTATCCTAATTGGAAAGCCAAGCAGAAGGTGTTTGCTCACTTCTTTAAGGGTATGACTATCGAGGATTTCGATGCTATCTGTCAGGATTTTGCAGCCTCATCAAAACATCTGTTAAGACTCAAAGGCATCGAGGCTGTCAATCAAGCCATCAGCGAAGGATCAAAAGTGCTGATAATTAGCGCATCTATCGACAACTGGGTACAGCCATTCTTTCCTAAAGTAAAGGTATTAGGCACTAAGATAGAAGTAGAAAATGGGGTATTGACAGGACGATTCCTAACCAAGAACTGCTATGGAGAGGAAAAGGTTAATCGTCTGAAAGCCATCTATCCTAATCGCCATGACTATCACCTAACTGCCTTTGGCGACAGCAGAGGCGATAAAGAGCTATTGGCTTTTGCTGACGAATCGCATTTTAAACCATTCAGATAAGTATTAAAACAATGAAGATATTTAAGATTAAACCTATAGAAAAAGTTCAGGCCATCGTAGTGTTGGTACTACTGATTGTGCTTAATCTGATACTTATCAGCAAGTATCCTGATTTTGTAAACATTATGCCTGAGAACTATAAGGAGTTTATCCATCAGTTCAAGGTGTCTGGTTTCGACCCTATCACCTACTCAACTGTTACCAACTGGTATCAAGGCTATAACGTATATCGCCACCCATTACTGGCCTTTATGATGTGGATTCCTAACGTTCTCAACGCATGGCTCATGGATCTTACTGGATTGAATCTGGTACAGTATGTTGTAGGCCTTATATTGCTTTTCTGTGGATTCTATTCATACATCTTTATGCGCCGTATCTTGGTTGAGGTTATTGGCGTGAAAGAGAAAGATGGTATCATACTTAATGCCATGTTCTTTGGCTTTGCATATACGATGGTGGGATTGGTGGTTCCTGATCACTTCGTAATGTCTCAGATGTTATTGCTGCTCACATTCTATATCTGTGGATTAGCCATCAATAATGGTAAGCGACTTAGCATCCTGAAAACCATCATATTGTTTGTTCTCACAGCAGGTGTTACACTTAGCAATGGTGTTAAGATATACCTCTCGGCCTTGTTCACAAACAAGTGGCGATTCTTCCGTCCTGGCTATCTCATACTTGGTGTTATCCTGCCAGCAGCACTTATGTGGACTTTCTGCAGATGGGAGTATCGCGAGTTTGTTCTGCCAAGCGAGAAGGCTGTACAAGCCAAGAAAGCAGCTCAGCGTCGTGCTGACCTTGACAAGTATGCCAAACTATATGCAGAACAGACAGGAGAGACTGATTCTGCACTTATAGCTCAAGGTGGTCGCGACCTTTATAAAAAGCACATCTGGCAGGTTCACGAGAAGAATATGAAGGATCCTTGGAATGCCCATACAGGTAAACCTTTAGCCAAAGAAGGATTTATGAAGTGGACTGATGTATCAACAGATCGCGTTGAGACTATCTGGCACAACCTTTTTGGTGAGACCATACAGTTGCATCAAGACTATCTACTGGATGATACGCTGAAGAAACGTCCTGTGATAGTTGAATATCGATACGTATTGAACTATGTGGTTGAGGCCTTGATTATAGCCTTGTTATTGATAGGTGTATGGATGGGACGCAAGCATCGTTTCTTATGGATGATTCTCTCATGCTTTGCCTTTGATATGGCTCTGCACTTGGGCCTTGGCTTTGGTATAAACGAAATCTACATTATGGGTCCACATTGGCTTTATGTCATCCCCATAGCTATCGCTTATATCTTCAAAAACGCCAACACCAAGTGGCATAAACCACTCAGAATAATAACAGCCCTGCTGGCAATATTCCTGTTAGGTTGGAATGGCTACTTATTTATTAGCTATTGATTGCTTTAACTTCAATAGCTTCTTGTAGTAATGTATTGGAAAATATCCTAACTGTGGAGGCAGCATAATAGCCACGCGATCCATAAGCGGAATATCGCTGGTCAACTGCTTCCTCAGTGGACGATAATAGTCGTTAAGCACATAGAACTGTCGCTTGTCGATAAACTTCTCGTACACCTTAATCTGATGCCCTACAAAGGCTGATTTGTAAAGTTCCCATTGGGACTGAAGGGTCTTACGAAGTTCGTTGTCATATATGCAAATCCATTCAAGATTCTCAATGCGATTATTAGGCACATCTACATTATAAAGATATACAGCATCTGCAATAAAGAACACCTTAGGATTCTTAATCAGACATTTTATCTGCATCAGCGAATCCTCACGCTCTACAATCTCACGAGGTGCATCAAGACATCCATCAAGCAACTTTTTGCGGAACATTATTCCCCAAAGCACACAGAACGAATTCTTGATAGAAAGAAGATTGCGGATTAAAGGTTCACAAGGGACGAATCCTCGCCAACCAGAATCATAACAATTGCCATGCTGATCTTTATATGTTCCTATCACCTCGTCAGCACCATTTTCTGTTATAGCATTATAAAGCGTTGTTATAGCGCCAGTAAGCAAGCTGTCGTCAGCATCAACAAACATAATATATTCGCCAGCTGCATGTTCTACGCCTTTTCTGCGAGCTGAAGTCACACCACCATTCTCAGTATGTATCACTCGTATTCGAGAATCTTGGGCTGACTTTTCATCGCATATTCTGCCAGAATCGTCAGTACTACCATCATCAACAACGATTATCTCAAAGTCATCAAAGTCTTGCTGAAGAAGACTCTCCAGACAATTGCTGATATACTCAGCTTTATTATAGACAGGGATGACTATTGAAACCTTCATACTCTCGATTATTTCTTCTTAAGGATAAACTGCATACATTCACGCAGAATAACAACATTAAGCAGTCGCATAATGCCATAATAGAGTGCTGCAGCAATTAGGACTCTTACCACAAGTAACAGATAGATATTACTAATAGCTATAGTAGCAAAATAAGTAGCCACCATCACTAAAGCACCACAAAACATAAAAGGAACAATATCCTTCAGAACGTTGAGGAATCTTAGTCCAATTATCCGCTTTGCAGAAGGCATCCAAGCCCCAAGCCACAGCGATAAAACAGTAGTATGATGCATAACTGCAACACTATCTGACCAATATTCAACCACATATTGATATCGCTGCGTCCATGACTTATTACCAAGTTCTGATAAAGCGTATAGATAGGCATAAAGGCACCACTTATACAAAGAATCTGCAACAGAGGTATGCACTCTATCCACTCATATCCGATGGTACAGAGAATAAACTCACGAGCCACCAAAGCCAAACCAAACAGAGCTGGGAAAGAGAGGAAGGCTGTGAAACGAAGCATCTTGCGGAAAACCTGCTGCTCGCGCTCTTTCTCTTCTCTGACACTTACCAATACTGGTTGAGCTACCTGCCCAACCATTCCGCCAACAGTCTGGAACGCCATAGAGTCCCACTTATATGCCTGGAAGAAATTACCCACTACTCTTGCATCTCTAAACAATCGTCCAAAGATAACAGTCAACAGGTTCTGGTTCACAGTATTCACAATCATCGTAACCAGAATCTTCATCGAGAATGAGAATGTCTGACGTATATAGTCGAACGTAAAACGTAATGACGGCTTCCACTTTACATAATAGAAACGTCCTAATATCAATATCGCAGAATTAACTACCTGTTGCCAAGCCAAGCTCCAATAGGCCATATCATTAAGCGCCATCACGATAGCAGTAGAACCTGATATAACCAGAGCCGTAAGATTAATGATGGTTATCTCGCGATTCATCATATTCTTTACCATATACGCATTGGTAGAGATACCAAACGATGAGATAAAGAACGAAAGAAACAGAAATCGCGACAGATCAGTAAGCCTTGGCTGATGGAAGAACCATGCGATAAGTGGAGCCGACATGAAAAGCAGCATGTAAAGCAAACCTCCCATCAGGATATTAAACCAGAACACACTATTATATTGTTGTGCTGTAGGCTGCTTTTCGTTGATAAGTGCTGTAGAGAATCCGCTCGACTGCAGATTGCCTGCAATGGCTGTAAATATGGCCAACATACCAACAAGACCAGTATCATCAGGAGTAAGCTGTCGCAGCACAATGATACCAATAAGCAAGTTAAGCACCTGCATGGTACCATTATTAATAGCACCCCACATAAGTCCTTTGGCAGTCTTTTCTTTTAAATTCTCCATATCTGCGTGCAAAAATACTACTTTTTGTTTGATGTTCCAAAAGAATTTCTGTAATTTTGCACGCAGAATGAGACAGATTACAGATATCAACGAATTACGCCAGATTCAAATGGGTATTCTGGACAATGTGCATCGTTTCTGCGAAGCACATGGGTTGACATATTTCCTTTCAAGTGGAACACTTATTGGTGCTGTACGACATAAAGGATACATACCCTGGGATGACGATATCGACATCTATATGCCAAGAAAGGATTATGAGCAGTTCCTTCAAATATACAGCGACGAAACTGGTAGATATCGTGCCATCAACCCTCTGACAGAATCACACTACTATTATACATTTGCCAAGGTAGTAGACCAAAAGACCCGTATGGTAGAAAAGGAGACAGAAGGTTACGAGATAGGCGTATATATGGATATTTTCCCTGTTGACTATGTAACTGATGATTTGGCAGAGCGTGAGCAAGTGTTCAAAAAGAAAAAGCTGCTCTACAAGATTCGCAGATGCAAGATATCGAATAGTAACCCATTGCAATCAAAGTTAGCCTATTGGGTATATAAGAACTGGCCACTATCAGTAAAACAACTTGAGAACAGAATAAGAAAACTCATTGTTTTGGATCATCCAACAAATACTGTTTGTAATATGACAGAAGCAGGACCAAAACTTAAAGGATGTTTTCCAGCTGAAGACATTGCCTCAGCTGTTGACATTGAGTTTGAAGGAAAGATGTATAAGACTATGATAGGATATCGCGACTATCTGGAGCGAACCTATGGCGACTATATGGTATTACCACCTGTAGAACAACGAGTAACTCACAAGTTCGAAGCCTATATTTTATAACGAAACTTTATCATCAACAATATGCAAGCAATAATATTAGCGGCAGGAATGGGTCGCAGACTTGGAGAACTTACCAAAGAGAATACCAAATGCATGGTACCTGTTAATGGTGTCAGACTGATTGACCGTCTTTTGGGACAATTGTCTGGACTGAAACTGAATAGAGTTATCATTGTGGTTGGCTATCAGGGACAGAAGCTGATAGACTATATTGGTAATCGCTACGAGGGAAAGTTGAAGATAGAGTTTGCAGAAAATCCCATCTACGATAAGACCAATAATATCTATTCGTTATCGATGGTAAAAGATAAGTTGCAGGAAGATGATACTCTGCTGATAGAAAGTGACCTTATCTTCAGCAATCGTTTCTTCCCAATGATTATCGAAAATCCATATCCAAACCTTGCTTTGGTTGCAAAGTACGAGTCATGGATGGATGGCACTATGGTGCGATTGGATGAAGAGCAGCATATAGTTAACTTCATATCAAAAGATGCTTTCGACTATAGTGATGTAGATTCGTATTATAAGACAGTTAATATCTATAAGTTCAGTAAAGATTTCCTTCAGCATCAGTATGTGCCATTCCTCGATGCTTATACCAAGGCTGTTGGTAATAATGAGTACTATGAGAATGTGCTTCGCATCATCTCTATGCTGAACAGCCATAATATGAAAGCTCTGCCTGTTGGTAACGAGAAGTGGTATGAGATTGACGATAAACAGGATTTAGACATCGCTGAGGCACTGTTTGCTGATGATAAGGACGTAATTCGCAAATACTATGGCAGATATGGTGGATTCTGGCGATTCCCACAGATGCTCGACTTCTGCTATCTGGTAAATCCATACTTCCCATCAAAGCGCATGAAGGACGAACTACGCAGCAATTTCGACACCCTGTTGACAGAATATCCATCAGGCATGAAGGTAAACACCCTGATAGCCAGCAAATGCTTTGGTGTAAGTGAGCAGTATATTGTTCCTGGTAATGGAGCTGCAGAGCTTATTAAGGTGCTTATGGAGGGCGATACAAAGGGTAAGACAGGTTTTATCCGTCCTACCTTTGAGGAATACCCAAATCGCTTTGATAAGTCGCTACAGGTAACCTTTACGCCTCAAAACGATGATTATCGCTATACTGCAGATGACCTTATGCAATATTTTGGCGACAAGGATATCAAGACTCTTATGCTTATCAACCCTGATAACCCATCAGGTAACTTCATCCCCAAGGCAGATGTATTGAGATTGGCTAAGTGGTGTGAGGATAGAAACATCCGATTAGTTGTTGATGAGAGTTTTGTTGACTTCAGCGTTGATTATAAAACCAACTCTCTGCTCTCTGACGAGATTCTTGAGGCATATCCCCATATGGCAGTCATGAAGAGTATCTCGAAGAGTTTTGGTGTACCAGGCCTTCGTTTAGGTATTCTGGCATCAGCCAACAAAGAGTTGATTGCTCATATAAAGAAAGAGGTGTCTATCTGGAACCTGAACTCGTTTGCTGAGTTCTTTATGCAGATATACAACAAGCATGAGAAGGATTATCTTAAGGCCTGCGATAAGTTTGTAGCAGAGAGAGCCGACTTTGAGCGCCAGTTGAAGACTATCCCATATCTACGTGTAATGCCTACTCAGGCCAATTATTTTCTGTGTGAGGTGCTGCCACCATATACAGCCACAGAGATTGTTGTATATACACTCCGCAATCATAACATCCTTACTCGCGATTGCAGCCAGAAACCTGGTCTTGATCCCAATAAGCAGTATATGCGTATTGCTGTTCGCAATCATGAGGATAACACCAGATTGGTTGAGGCTCTAAGACATTATAAGAAGTAATGAAGAAGGTTTGTATCTGTGGAGGTGGAAACTTAGGGCATGTTGTAACAGGATTCCTTGCTGCCAATGGAGATTGCGAGGTATCGCTACTTACTCGCCATCCTGAACGTTGGCAACAGCAACTCGAAATCACTACTCCTGATGGCGAAGTGATGAAAGGACAGGTTAAGACTATTTCTTCTAATCCTAACGATGTTATTAGCCATGCAGATATCGTACTGCTCTGCCTGCCAGGATTCTCTATCAGCGATGTTCTCAAGCAGATAGCTCCTGTACTGAAAACAGAAACAGCTGTAGGCAGTATTGTTAGTAGCACAGGATTCTTCTTCGAGGCTTTTAAGATTCTACCTGCCAATACACCATTATTTGGATTCCAGCGTGTTCCATTCATATCAAGACTTAAGGAATATGGCCATTCTGCAGATTTACTAGGCTATAAACCCAACCTCAACATAGCAATAGAACAGACAAGCGAAAAAGAGGCTTTACGAGCTGTTATCGAACAGCTGTTTAAAGTGCCTGTCAAGCTCTTGTCAAGCTATTACGAGGTGAGTCTTACCAATAGCAATCCACTTCTTCACCCATCACGCCTATACAGTCTTTGGAAAGATTGGCACGAGGGTGTGGTTTATCCTACAGAAAGTCTGTTCTACGAAGAATGGACTATCGAAGCATCTTCCTATCTGATAAAGATGGATGAAGAATTACAGCAACTACTCGATGTGCTACCTGTCACCAAAGGCTGCATACCAACCATTCTCGATTACTACGAGAGTACCGATGCTGTTTCGCTCACCAACAAACTGCAATCCATTCAAGCCTTCAAGGGCCTCAAATCGCCAATGAAGAAAGTAGAAGGCGGCTATATACCCGACTTTGGAAGTCGATACTTTACTGAGGATTTCCCTTTTGGATTACAGATCGTTCAGAATCAGGCTCGCCAACATGGAATTAGCACTCCCATGATAGACGAAATTCTTGCTTGGGGCAATAAACAAATAAAAAAGCTCTCCTGATTGGGAGAGCTTTTTCTTCTTATTTATCCTACCTGACTACCAGGTTTTACATCCTTTGTTGTTGTTACAACGCTCAGGCTTTCATCAGCATCTACTGCTGAAAGAATCATACCCTGACTCTCGATACCCATCATGTTGCGAGGTGCAAAGTTGGCAACGAAGAGAATACGCTTACCAATAAGCTCCTCAGGCTTCTCATAGAAGGCTGCGATACCAGAACAGATGGTGCGATCTGTGCCAGAACCATCGTCGATGGTGAACTGAAGCAGTTTCTTACTCTTCTTCACTTTCTGACAATCTTTTACGAGACCTACACGGATGTCAAGCTTCTCAAACTCCTCGAAGCTTACGGTATCCTTGATAGGAGCGGCCTTATAGGCGGCAGCCTCGTTGGCCTTCTTGGTAGCCTCGAGCTTGTCGAGCTGCTTCTGAATCACCTCGTCCTCAATCTTCTCGAACAGCAGAGCAGGCTCACCCAGCTGATGACCTGCCTCCAAGAGGTCTGTGCTACCCAACTGCTCCCACTCGAAGTTGCTGATGTTCAGCATCTCGCGAAGCTTCTTACTGCTGAATGGCAGGAATGGCTCGAAAGCGATAGCGAGGTTAGCTGTAAGCTGCAAGCAGATATTCAGGATAGTCTCACAACGCTTTGGATCAGTCTTCCAAACCTTCCAAGGCTCACACTCTGTGATATAGCGGTTACCGATACGGGCGAGATTCATCGCCTCGAACTGAGCATCACGGAACTTAAACTGCTCCAGATTCTCTTCTATCTTAATTTTTACATTTTTAAATTCTTCAATTGCTTGACGGTCAACGTCAAGCCACTCGCCACAGGCAGGAACCACGCCATTCCAGTACTTTTTGGTGAGCTGGAGGGCACGGTTTACGAAGTTTCCATAAACGGCTACCAACTCGTTGTTATTGCGATCCTGGAAATCCTTCCAAGTAAAGTTGTTATCTTTTGTCTCAGGAGCATTGGCTGTCAGCACATAGCGCAGCACATCCTGCTTGCCAGGCATATCCACGAGATACTCGTGGAGCCATACAGCCCAGTTGCGTGAGGTAGAAATCTTATCGTTCTCTAAGTTCAGGAACTCGTTGGCAGGCACGTTATCAGGCATGATATACTTGCCATGAGCCTTCATCATTACAGGGAAGATGATACAGTGGAACACGATGTTGTCCTTACCGATGAAGTGCACCAGACGGGTATCCTCGTCCTGCCACCACTTCTCCCAGTTGCCCCACTTCTCAGGCTCCTTCTCGCAAAGCTCCTTGGTGTTTGATACATAGCCGATAGGCGCATCAAACCACACGTAGAGCACCTTGCCTTCAGCATCCTTTACAGGCACAGGGATACCCCAGTCCAAGTCGCGAGTCATAGCACGTGGCTGCAAGTCCATATCCAGCCAGCTCTTACACTGTCCGTATACGTTAGGACGCCACTCCTTGTGCTCCTCCAGAATCCACTGCTTCAACCAGTCCTGATACTCGTTCAGAGGCAGATACCAGTTCTTGGTTTTCTTCAGTACAGGAGTAGAACCAGAGATAGTAGACTTAGGATTTATCAATTCTGTAGGTGAAAGGTCGCGTCCGCACTTCTCACACTGGTCACCATAGGCTCCCTCGTTGTGGCAGTGAGGACATTCGCCTGTTACATAACGGTCAGCCAAGAACTGCTTAGCCTCCTCGTCATACAGCTGCTCTGTTGTCTCCTCTGTCAGTTTACCCTCATCATAGAGCTTCTTAAACCACTCTGCAGCGAACTTATGGTGAGTCTCTGAGGTGGTACGGCTATAGATATCGAACGAGATACCAAACTCCTCGAACGAGTCCTTAATCATCTTGTGATAGCGATCTACTACATCTTGAGGTGTGATACCCTCCTTACGGGCACGAACTGTGATGGGTACACCGTGCTCATCGCTACCTCCGATAAACAACACATCGCGCTTCTTCAGGCGCAGATAGCGCACATAGATATCGGCAGGCACATATACACCAGCCAGGTGTCCGATATGCACGCCACCATTAGCATAAGGCAGCGCCGACGTCACCGTCGTACGCTTAAAAGTCTTGTTTTCCATCTATTCTAAATACGTATTTATTATTTTGGCTGCAAAATTACTAAAAATCCCACAGAATACAAAATATCTGTGGGATTTCTTTATTTTATTAATATTTCTATACTTTATCAGAAATAAATACCAAATGATACAGGCTGGAAGTTTACATCATTGGCATAGGTAGAGTTAAGGATGGTCATGGGCGAGAACTTGCCATAGATGCTGAACCAGTTGTGGAAACTTACCTCTGCCATAATATCAACTGTTATTGGGCGCTGGTGAATCTTCTTGAATATTTGCTTGTGCTTCTCTCCATCGGCATCCCAGAAGCGGTTCTTAATGCTGGCATAGGTGTTGATGTTGAACACAGGACCAAGTCCGAAAGTGACCTGTTTGGTACGATACTTCCACATCACAGGAATGGTAAGACTAAACACCTTGATTCTTGAGAAATCGTTATCATATCCTGCAGGTAGGGCTTCTTCTGTGATGGTACCATCGTCAAGCTTTACAAACTTACTACGACCATCGATACGGAAATTGCGCCAATTAACGCCAAATCCTATAGAAAAACCATTATGTTTGCCATAACCATATTTCTCAATCTCTGCAATGGTCCACATGATTTCCCATGAGCTGCCAACAGACTGATGACCTTTATAGTCAGCATTAGCACCATAACAGAGACCAAAGCCCAAACGGCTACTTAAATTTCTTTGTTTCATTGGATAACCAGTTCCATGACTTTTACTCTTTATAAAGTCGAATGTCCAAGTATCTTTATTTATACTCTCCTCGCTAACGTAGTTCGAGTCTACCAGCAGAATCTTACTCTCGTAGGTGTACTTATCTTCACCTTCACGTCCATACACTTTTATTTTCTGGATAGAATCACCTGTGATGATTCGTACCTTCTTTGGTTTAAGGATGGTAAGTGTATCATTCTCTGAAACTTCGACTGCATTTGCTGTGGCTGATATAGCCAAGAGCAATAGAATAAATAGTTTTTTCATATCGTAATACCTTTTATTTGATTAATTCTCGTAATGTTTCTAGTGAATTGAGCGTACCTTCCATATAGATAACCGTAATCTCTTCTTTATTGCGCTTATAGCATAGAAAACGGTTCTGACTGCCTTGCTTTGGAAGTTGCAACATATATGTCTCTTTTGAATGACTCTTCTTGCTTGAGTAATTCTCTCCATAAGCAAAACCAGGATTCTCTTTTGTATCGAGTTCTATCAGATCGCGAACACGATTTATCTCCTGCTTGTTGTTAGCCTTGAAACGTACACTGCGGAAAAAGGTAAGCTGATACTTTGAGAGCATCTTGCCTTTTACTCTTGTTTCTACCATCCTCTGGGTGGGGATGATTTTTCCCTCGAAGAGTGGCGACACATTCAGTCCACTCTGGGCTTGGGCAGTGGCAATCGTGATAAGCCACGTCATGATAATCATCAGAATTTTTTTCATATCGCTTTAATTTCTGAATAAATCGTTCAACTGTTGTTCTATCTCATCTTGAGTATCGTCATCGGCTAGATTTCCTAAAGACTGTTTCATCTCGGCCATAACCGTCTGCTTATCTGTGTACTTCTTTCCATATACATAAGCTACACATTCCTCGTTGGTTTCAAGCTTAGTAAAGTGTATTGCAGTCATCGATATACCAACAACGATACAAGCTGCTGCAAATATAGCTATCAGTCTGTTTCTAACTACCTTTCTGGCTCTGCTTAACGTTTTTCGAACTGCCACTTCTGTCGATCCTAATACCAGCGCTATCTCGCGCATCTCCATTCCTTGCAGATGTCGCATACGCAGAATGGTTCTCTGGGTTGATGGTAGCGAGTCGATTACTTTCAATAGTTGTTCTATCTGCTCGCCATCATCGCTGAAATCTGCTTCATCAGGAAGCTGAGCTATATCGATAGTTTGATGTTTCTTTCGCAGCGCATCAATACAAAGGTTGCGAGTAACAATGCTGGCCATACCTTTTATAGGTAATGTCAGTTGTTCGCGCATAAGCCAGAGCTTTACCATTGCATCTTGTGCAATGTCTTCAGCCTCGTCAGTATTGCCCATATATTTATGAGCGATACTAACCAGCTGTTTTCTAAGCTCTCCTGCTTGTTGTTGAAACACCTCTGTTGTCATTTTTCTTTTGCTTATTGCTTTTATCCTATATACGAACAATAATCAGATTTGTGACATCAAAGGAACACTTTTTTTCAGAGAATAAGATTTTTAGCAAAGTGCCAGATGATGATACCTGCTGTTACAGATACGTTCATAGAATGCTTGGTGCCAAACTGTGGTATCTCCAAGCAACCATGAGATGCATCAATCACCTCCTGATGAACACCTTTCACCTCGTTACCCATCACTACAGCATACTTCTTATGGTGAACAGGTTTAAAATTCTGAAGCATTGTGGAGCCATGAGCCTGCTCAACAGAATAGACCTCATAGCCATCGGCTTTCAAAGCTTCGACTGCTTCGAGAGCTGTTTTAAAATATTTCCAACTGACACTATCCTCAGCTCCAAGTGCCGTTTTATGAATCTCAGCCATCGGAGGTGTGCTGGTGATACCACACAGATAGACTGCCTCGATACGAAACGCATCGCCAGTACGGAACACACTACCCACATTATGCATTGAGCGCACATCATCCATCACCACAACCAGTGGTGTCTTCTTTGCTTCTTTGAACTCCTCAACTGTGAGGCGCTCCATTTCAATAGTACGTAACTTCTTCATTCTGCCTGCAAAATTACTACATAGAAAACAAACTACCAAATAATTGTGGAAAAACCTGTTGATAAGTATGTGGAAAACAATATTAATAACTTTTGGATTATACACTACTCAGACCGAAGTGTGGTTATCAACAGGTTTATTAACTTAAAAAAATGCAGATTTCCACAAGTTTTTGCCGAAAAATAATATAAACTTATTAATTTTGCACCGAAATTAGAAATTGTGGATAAATATGCTTAGTGGTTCATTATCAGATAGAAAGAATTATCACTATATGTTTAAAAGTCGGAATTAGACTTGGATAAATAAATACGCAAGAAAATCATCAAAAAGTTATCAAGATATTCACGGCATATCATACAATTAATTCTATTTTTTAATAAAAGAATAAAAAGAAAAAATAAATATTATATGATGTTGACAACAGAGGAACTAAAGAAAGAAATTCGTAGAATGTGTGATGAGAAAGGTGCAATTATCCTGGCTCACTATTATACGATAGGTGATATTCAGGATATCGCCGACTTTGTAGGTGATTCATTGGCTTTAGCGCGTAAGGCAGCTGAGACTGATGCTAAAGTGATGGTGATGTGTGGTGTACATTTTATGGCAGAGACCTGTAAGTTGTTATCACCAGATAAGATTGTACTTTGTCCTGATACTGAAGCCGGATGTTCTTTAGCTGATAGTTGTAAGGCTGAAGACCTGAAGAAGTTCAAGGATGAGCATCCTGGCTATCAGGTTATCAGTTATGTAAACACTACAGCAGCTGTGAAGGCGCTGACTGATGTGGTAGTGACCAGTGGTAATGCCAAAAAAGTTGTTGATCAGTTGCCAAAAGATGCAAAACTAATTTTTGGTCCTGATTATAATCTTGGTAATTATATTAATGAGGTAACAGGTCGCCAGATGTTACTTTGGAATGGTGGATGTCATGTGCATGAACGTTTTTCTGTTTCAAAGATTCTGGAACTTAAGAAGCAGTATCCTGATGCAATAGTTATGGCTCACTTAGAGTGTAAGGCACCAGTTTTGGCTGCAGCTGAAGTTAAGGGAAGTACTGCTACTATGTTGAACTATGCTCAACAGAGCGATAAGAAACAGTTTATTGTGGCTACAGAGGCAGGAATACTGCATGAGATGCAGCGTACTTGTCCTGATAAGGAATTTATACCTGTTCCACCTGAAATAAGCGAGAGTGGCTTAGAATGCAGTTGTAACGAGTGTAATTATATGAAACTTAATACACTTGAAAAAGTGTACAACTGTTTAAAGAATATGAGTCCTCAGATTGAGATTGATCCTGAGATTGCAAAAGAAGCAGTAAAACCAATTAATAGAATGCTGGAGTTGAGTTAATCACTCCAGCTTTTTTAATTTATAACAGCTACCTTACCAACTGTTCCTTTCTTACCATCTGATGTAGCTGTAATAACCATATAAACACCACTTGCTACACGTTTACCTTGTTTATTACAGCAGTCCCAGTTAAACATTCCTCCATTGCTACGTCCCTCAGCTACTATAGCTCCATTAGCTGTTGTTATCTTAACGTCGGCATCGTAGCTTAATCCTGTAATAGTTATCATTCCTGTAAAATCGGGAGTAACAGGATTAGGATAGATATTAATACCATCTTTTGTCATATCAGGGTTTGGATCTACTGCATTACTCTGATATGAGCATAATCCATTATCAGAAAGAAAATAAACCTCGCCTGTAATATTATTTATTGATATAGATGATACATTATTATATAGAAGATTTGAGTTTTCAGTAGTGAAGTTTTCTTCTTGTACTATATTATCTGCACTAATAAGAAATACTCCAGCACCATTTGTGCCAAACCATTTTCGGTTTCCACCATCAACGGCTATACAACTTATATTTACTCCATTCAGAAGATAGTCAGCATAGTTAGTACCATCGTTACGTGGAACTTTTACCTGATAGAATGTAACTATATTTTGTCCTATATCCGACTTCTGTATCATAAATGGTCCTACATCAGTTCCTACCCACATATTTCCTTCTTTATCTTCTGTGATACAGCTAACTGAATAAGATTGATATTTCACATCATCCTGGTTTACTATCTGGTCATATTTCAGAAGTATGTCATTATCAATATCATAACAGAATACAGAAGGATTTTTCCAGTTGTTATTAACAAACCAGAGTAATCCACGACTATCTATCATCATATTAGATAATCCTGGCACTGTTATCGAATTGTCATCAGTTAATAATACATTATGATGATTTATCCATTGTTTATCAGTTGTGTATTCCAACAGACTAACACCACTTCCAAGACTGTTGAGTAGCCACAAATTTCCTTTAGAATCGAACTTTAAACCTAAAACAAGTACATAGTCATTTCCAAGTTGCTTACCTCTGTCATTGGCGCCCATAAGCATACTGTTATCCTTATTATAATAGGTAACAAGTTCGCCGTTCTGAAATTCGTATAATCCACATCTGCCGCCTACAAACACATGCTCTGGGTCATTAGGATCAGCATCTATACAGCAGTTGTCAACATAACTATATCCAGTAATCTCATTTATTTTTTCCTGATATAGAGTCCAGTTGTTGCCATCATACACTTGGATGGTTCCAGGAATAGCGTTATCAGGCATTGCAGGCAGGAAAAATCCTCCTGTGGTATAGAGTCTTCCATTAATATATTTCGACTCGTAGAAACGATTATATGCAGGTCCTCCTGGATTAAGTGTTGATACTGTTGAAATATAGGTATCGTAATCATCTTTATATGGAATAAGATTCTTAGGATACTCAGGATTATTATTGGTATATGTTTCTGAAATCTCAGCTTTCTGTATGTTTACTTTTATGATAGCAAAGCTTGTGGTTAGATAAGCATACACACCATCAATAGAAATGCCAGTGATGGTTTTGTCTTCTGTCATCGCCTTGTTATATAATGCTGAAATATTGATAATATTACCATCAATATCAATAAGGTCGATGTTTGAATCTTCGTATACAGCAATAAGTCGCTTGGCTTTCTGGCTCCAAGCAATATAAGTAATATGTGTATCACTAAGACCGTTTACTTTATCATAGGTAGTGATACTCTGGTCGTTCAGGTTATACTGATAAAGATCGTTTGAAGCTAGAACAAACAGGTTATCGTTAGCCTTGCATATACTCTGAACGTCGTGATATGCAAGATAGTTGCGCCATGTACCTACTTGTGCCATTGCCAAGAAACAATAGCAAAGTGAAAGTACTATGGCCAACAACTTCTTCATATTATATCTTTAACAGATAATCAGCAAGTTTCTGAACTGCTTTTGCTCTATGACTGATGTTATTCTTAATGCCTGTGCCCAGTTCGGCAAACGTTTTATTAAAACCTTCAGGCATAAAGATGGGATCGTATCCGAATCCTTCTCCACCACGCTTTTCTTTTGTTATCGATCCATTAACGATACCATCGAAGGTAGTAACCTTTCCGTTGATAATAAGCGCAATAACTGTGCGGAAACGGGCTTTACGGTTATCGTTGTTCTCGAGTTCCGATAGCAGCTTTTTCATGTTTGCCTCAGAGTCGTGACCTTCGCCTCCTGCATATCTTGCACTATATACGCCAGGTGCTCCTCCCAATGCATCAACTTCAAGACCAGTGTCATCAGCAAAACAGTTCACATGATACTTATCATATACCCATTGGGCTTTTATAAGAGCATTGTCTTTCAATGTCTGACCCTTTTCTGGGATATCATCATGACAACCTATATCAGAAAGCGACATTACCTCGAACTTGTTGCCAAGAATCTTCTTAACCTCACTGAGCTTATTCAGGTTGTTTGTGGCAAATACTATTTTCATCTTTTTAGCTTCAACCTTTTTGATTTTAACCTTCATCTCATCAAATCCTTCACCGTATACTCCGATAACGCTCGACTGCGATACAAAGGCGTTAGGGTCAATCATTTTGATGAGTCGGAACATGTTTACGCTCTCGTTCTTCTTTGCCAGAATACAGAGCACTTTCATTTCCTTACCAGTATACCATCCGTGTCCATCCAGAATGGTAACACCATGTCCCATCTGAGTACCAATAGCATTAGCTATCTCTTGCCATTTGCGCGAGAAAATAAAGAACTGTACCGACTGTCTGCGAGCATTCATCACATAGTCGAGTACATAGTTCTCCATCGCCATCACACAGAATCCGAACATCACCTTATGTGCTCTCTCTATGTATGTACCAAACTGAGGGAAGAACATACAAGAGCCAATGATACAGAAGTCGGCTGCAATAAGCACAGAACCAAGTGATATGTTATGATACTTGTTGACTGATGCAGCGATGATATCAGTACCTCCTGTAGAACCATTGTTAAGGAATACCAAAGCCAATGCTATACCAGTTATAACACAGCCTATAATCATCGACATAAAGTCCTGTCCTTCGCCCATCAGCTTAAATGGCAAGCCATTATCCTGCTTGGGGATGATGTCTTGCGCAAATCGCAGCATGAAGTAAAGCGTAAAAATGGCAAAGATAGTCTTCATAAGGAACTTATACCCCAGTATCTTCAGGGCCACTATCAGTAGCAGACCGTTGATGATGATATAGGTGTTTTCCAGATGAAAGCCTGTAGCATAGTAAATGATAGCTGATAAACCAGTGACACCTCCAGCCACAATCTGATATGGCATCAGGAATACAGTGAATGCGATGGTGTACAAAAGAAGGCCAAAGGCTATAAACATATAGTCTCTGACCTCGTTAAGTATCATTTTATGATCTATTGTCATTACTTCTTCAGAACAATGTTCACCATACGCTTAGGGACGATGATAACCTTTGCTATCTGGAAGCCTTCGAGATATTTCTTTGCTTTCTCGTCAGCAAGTACTGCCTCCTCGATGGTTTTGTTGTCAGCATCAGCAGGGAACTCCATCTCCAGGCGGGTCTTACCGTTGAAGGCGATACCCAGCTTAACTGAGCTCTCTTTAAGATACTCTTCATTAAATGCTGGCCACTGTGAGTCGCATACGCTACCCTGTTCGCCAAGCATCTCCCACAGCTCCTCAGCGATGTGTGGAGCAAATGGAGCAATGAGGATGACGAGTGTCTTCAGCATCTCCTTGTTCTTGCACTTCTGCTGTGAGAGTTCGTTCACACAGATCATGAATGCAGAGATAGAAGTGTTATAGCTGAATGCCTCGATGTCGCCAGATACCTTCTTGATGAGCTTGTGTACGCTCTTCAGATTCTCTGCAGTAGCCTCACCTTCATCGAAACCATTCTGGAAGAGGTTCCAGAACTTTTTCAGGAAGCGGTGACAACCATCGATACCATTGGTATCCCAAGGCTTACTCTGCTCAACAGGACCAAGGAACATCTCGTAGAGACGCAGTGTGTCGGCACCATACTTCTCTACAATCATATCGGGGTTAACCACATTGAACATCGACTTCGACATCTTCTCAATAGCCCAACCACACTTATACTGACCGTTCTCGAGAATGAACTCTGCATTCTGATAGTCAGGGCGCCAAGCCTTGAAGGCTTCGATGTCGAGTACGTCGGCTGATACGATATTTACATCTACGTGGATAGGTGTAACGGTGTACTTATCCTTCAGTCCGAAGCTTACGAACTTACCCTTATCAGCACCCTCGTCCTCGATACGATAAACGAAGTTAGAGCGACCCTGAATCATACCCTGATTAACCAACTTCTTGAATGGCTCATCCTCGCAGCTGTAACCTGAATCGAAGAGGAACTTGTTCCAGAAACGGCTGTAGATAAGGTGACCAGTAGCGTGCTCAGTACCACCTACGTAGAGGTCAACATTACGCCAGTACTCATCAATATCCTTGTCTACCAAAGCCTTCTCGTTCTTTGGATCCATATAGCGCAGATAGTAAGCACTCGATCCAGCGAAACCAGGCATGGTGTTCAGCTCGAGTGGGAATACTGTCTTGTTGTCAATCTCGTCCTTCGATACCACCTTGTCAGTCTTAGTGTCCCAAGCCCACATCTTAGCGCGACCCAATGGTGGCTCACCTGTTTCTGTTGGCTTGTACTCATCAATCTCAGGAAGCTCCAGAGGCAGGCACTCCTTTGGAATCATATAAGGCATATCATCCTTGTAGTAAACAGGGAATGGCTCACCCCAGTAACGCTGACGAGAGAAGATGGCATCGCGCAAGCGGTAGTTAACCTTTACACGACCCAGGCCCTGCTCAGTAACATATTTCTTGGTGGCAGCGATAGCCTCCTTAACGGTGAGACCATTCAGGCTGAACTTAGCTGATGAAGAGTTGCATACTATACCCTCCTTGGCATCATAGCTCTCTTCAGAAACATCAGCACCCTCAATCAGTGGGATGATAGGCAGGTTGAAGTGCTTGGCAAAGGCATAGTCACGACTGTCGTGAGCAGGTACAGCCATTATGGCACCAGTACCATAACCAGCCAATACATATTCTGCAATCCAGATGGGGATCTTCTCATCAGTAAATGGGTTGATGGCATAGCTACCAGAGAATACACCAGTAACCTTATGGTCCATCTGGCGATCGCGCTCTGTGCGCTTCTTTACGTAGTCCAGATACTTGTCTACCTCAGCCTTCTGCTCTGGTGTAGTCAGTTCTGCTACGAGATCGCTCTCAGGAGCCAGCACCATGAAGGTTACACCAAACATGGTATCAGCACGAGTGGTGAAGATGGTGAAGTGCTTATCTGAGTCGGCTACGTTAAACTCAACCTCAGTACCCTCTGAACGACCAATCCAGTTGCGCTGAGTCTCCTTCAGAGAGTCGGTCCAATCGATATCCTCCAGACCGTCAAGCAGGCGCTGAGCATAAGCAGATACACGCAGACACCACTGGCGCATCTTCTTCTGAACTACTGGATAGCCACCACGAACTGATACTCCATCCACTACCTCATCGTTAGCCAGTACGGTTCCAAGTTTTGGACACCAGTTTACCATCGTATCAGCCAGATAAGCTATACGATAGTTCATCAGCACTTCCTGCTTCTTCTTTTCAGAGAATCCGGCCCACTCAGCAGCTGTAAAGTGCAGCTCCTCAGTACCCAGAGCGTGGCAATCCTCAGTACCCATCAGTTCAAAGTGCTCAATCAGCTTGATGGTTGGCTGAGCCTTGTGTGATGAAGTAGAGAAGTAGCTCTTGAACATGCGCTGGAAAGCCCACTGGGTCCACTTATAGTAGATAGGGTCGCAAGTACGAACCTCACGCTCCCAGTCGAAGCAGAAACCAATCTTATCCAGCTGACTGCGATAGCGGTTGATGTTCTCAACAGTTGTCTTTTCTGGGTGCTGACCCGTCTGTATGGCATACTGCTCAGCGGGCAGTCCGTAAGCATCATATCCCATTGGGTTCAGTACATTGTAGCCCTGCTGGCGCTTAAAGCGGGCGTAGATATCACTGGCGATATAGCCAAGTGGGTGACCTACGTGCAGACCTGCTCCTGATGGATAAGGGAACATGTTGAGCACATAGAATTTCTTCTTGTTCTTGTCCTCTACAACGCGGTAGGTTCCATTCTCAACCCATCGCTTTTGCCATTTCTGTTCGATGTCTCTGAAATTGTAATCCATTGTATCTTTGTTATTTTATTTTTTCCGTACATTATAAATGTGGGTGCAAAGATAGTGTAATTTCAGCAGAACACCAAAAGAAAAGCCCAAAAATTATATACTACAGTATATATTCAATGAATAAATATCCTAAACTAACAACTATTATCAAAAGTAAAACTCCTGCAGATATAAGGATTGCAAAAGATGCAACAACCTTGAATAGCGTTTTAAGATAGCTATAGCCGAAGAGTTGTGTAAGTGGTATAATGCTCAATGCGTAGGCCAGATGTTTTACAGAAACATTACCAGGCATGAAGAAACCTCCTATGATGTTTATAATTGTCATCATATTTGTAATATATACCATTGCTACAAATAATTCCGAATAGCGTATGTCAGGAATCTTTTTGTTTTTTCGGAATAAGAGGTACATAGGACCAGACAGAACCAAAAGCAGTAGGAATTGTACTATCGTCTGATTATTGTCAAGCCAGCTTACAAATTTATCAATTTTATCAAGAATTTTTAATTCTAATTTCTTCCCGTTCAAACGAATAGTGTTATCATCCTCATCTTTTTGAATAGGGATGAGTTTGCCGTTTATGTTGATGGTGTCATTGCTTGCAACTTCTTCAAAGATATTTTTGCTGTCTTTATTATTTAAAGCTTGATCAGGTTCTTTTGAAACATCTTCCTTGGTAGTGGTGGTAAAGGTGTTGTTTAGGGTGTTCGTCATCTTGATATTTAAACCAGAATCAACCAAAACAGAAAGGGTGATAACCAGGAAGAACATCTTGAACGGAGGAAAATACGCCATCTGCATGCCGCTCAGATAGTCGCGAATCATATAGCCTGGGCGCAGCAGCAAGTCGCGAATGGTGCGGAACATGCCACGATTACCCAGTCCCCAGACATCTAGAAACGTCAGGAAAGCCGTTTTAAACGAATAACGACCTATGGTTGACTTCTGTCCGCATCGTGGACAATAGTTGCCATGAAACTCTGTGTGGCATGTGGCACATTCATGCTTTTCTGCTGTTAGCTGTGCTACCTCGTATGGTTTTATCTGCCACTCCTTAAATCTCTCGTACTTCTCTTTTATCTGCTCCATAACGACTGCAAAGATAACAAAAATATATTAGAAATGTAACATGCTTTGTTATTTTTCCTAAATTATTTGGAAATTTGAGATTATTGTTATATCTTTGTGGCTTGAAACGAAATTTATTACTTTATAAACTCTTATTTAATATGAACAACGTACCTAAAATTAAAGTTGGAATCGTCGCCGTATCTCGCGACTGTTTCCCCGAGTCATTGGCAGTAAATCGTCGTAAGGCTGTTATCGCTGCGTATGAAAAGAAGTTCGGTAAGGACGGTATCTACGAGTGTCCTATCTGTATTGTAGAGAGCGAAATCCACATGCAGCAGGCCCTCGAG
>CADCEF010000007.1 GCA_902800365.1 uncultured Prevotella sp.
CGCTCTGTACCAGCCAGCTTAGCTGTGAATCCGCTCAGGAAGTAGTACTTAGTCTGCTCTGGAGTCAGGATAGATACAGGAGGCAGTACACCGAATGCGTCAGCACTCAGGAAGATTACGTTCTTAGCATCAGGACCAGCGCTCTTGCCGTTTACCTTCTGAGCAATCTTCTCAATGTGGTCGATAGGATATGATACACGAGTGTTCTCGGTTACGCTCTTATCTGCGAAGTCGATCTTACCGTCAGCAGCTACTGTTACGTTCTCCAGCAGAGCGTTACGCTTGATAGCGCCATAGATGTCAGGCTCGTTCTCCTTGCTCAGGTTGATAACCTTAGCGTAGCAACCGCCCTCGAGGTTGAATACACCCTCGTCGTCCCATCCATGCTCGTCGTCACCAATCAGCAGACGCTTTGGATCGGTTGACAGAGTGGTCTTACCTGTACCAGACAGACCGAAGAAGATAGCTGTGTTCTTACCCTCCATGTCGGTGTTGGCAGAGCAGTGCATTGAAGCGATACCCTGCAGAGGCAGATAGTAGTTCTGCATTGAGAACATACCCTTCTTCATCTCACCACCATACCATGTGTTGATGATGCACTGCTCGCGGCTTGTTGTGTTGAATGCTACACAAGTCTCTGAGTTCAGACCCAGCTCCTTGTAGTTCTCAACCTTAGCCTTAGAAGCGTTATAGATTACGAAGTTAGGCTCGAACTTCTCCAGCTCCTCAGCTGTAGGCTGGATGAACATGTTCTTAACGAAGTGTGCCTGCCAAGCTACCTCAACGATGAAGCGAACAGCCAGACGTGTAGCCTCGTTAGCACCGCAGAAAGCGTCAACTACGTAAAGCTCCTTGTTGCAGAGCTCCTTGATAGCGATCTCCTTAACCTGCTTCCAAACCTCCTCGCTCATTGGGTGGTTGTCGTTCTTGTATTCCTCAGTTGTCCACCATACCTTGTCCTGGCTCTGTGCATCCTTTACGATGTACTTATCCTTAGGTGAACGGCCGGTGTAGATACCAGTCATAACGTTAACAGCGTCGAGCTCGGTGTTTACGCCCTTGTCGTAACCCTCGAGTCCAGCCTTTGTCTCCTCTGCGAACAGAGTCTCATACGATGGATTGTGTGCAATTACGGTAGAACCTGTAATGCCGTACTGAGTCAAATCTAACTTTGCCATATTACTAATCTTTATTTTAAGTTGTGAATATTATCCTCTGTTATTTTCTAAATCGCCGGCAAAGATACAAATAAATTGAGAATTTAGAATTAAGAATTAAGAATTTTTTGTGCGCACACAATTCTTTTTAGGTTAAAGAAATTAAAAATCAGCGCCTTTATTGTACTTTTGCCACACAGACATATCAATCTATTGTTATATTTTTCATACCTTTGCACCCGATATGGAATTACAAATTTATGATTTAACACTATTGATAGTCGGCCTGCTTAACCTCGTTATGGCTATTTGTTTGTTGGCCAAGAACTATTCTTATCGCCATTATCCCGTCTATCGTCGTTCACGCTGTTTTACGGCAGTGTTCTTTGCTGTGTTCGGCATTGGTATGCTGTTGCATTTCCATTTTCAGTGGCGTTTGTCTTATCCGTTGTTGGCCACAGCTCTATCCGTGTCCTATTTCCATATTTCGGGCGTAGCCATCACCTGGAGCCATACATCACTGCTCAATTCCCGCTATATTAGCCGCAAGGTGGTTTTGCGTGATGTTGCCTTCTTGGCAATAGGCCTACCTTCTTATTGGATTTCCGCTACATGCTGTCCGCTCTCCACTCTCCACTATACACTTCTGATCTTTCTGATTCATTGTGTGTGGATGGCGTTCGATTTCTACACCACCTATTTCCGTGTTAGTCGCCGTTTGATAGCCATGAAACAGGGTAGCGTAGAGGGTTTTATACGGTGGATGCTCCGCTCCTGCCATCTCATTATAGCCTTTGGTATTGGTAGCATTATGTTCACCTCATTTTTTCCAGTCGATGCCTGGCCTTTCACTGTTCTGCTTATCGTAGGCGCTATGGTGTTTGTCTACATCTATTATTCTATTAATGAGTACGGTCTGGTTATTGATTCAGCCACCAATGCCACTGAAGATGCACAGAATAATTAAAACAAGATAAGAAATGAAGAAGTTCTTTTTCTCAGTAGCATTAATGCTACTTGTTGTAGTGTCGGTCTTTGGACAGAACGTCTCAGCATTAGACCGTTTAAAGGATGATCCACGCCGAGCTTTTGCTACCGACTATCCGTACAAACAAACTGACGATGTGAAACTTACAAAGGCACCAAAGGGTTACAAACCTTTCTATATCAGTCATTATGCACGTCACGGCTCACGTTATTACTGGAGCACAAGTTTGTATAAGGAACTTGACACACTGCTCACAGTGGCCCACCAGAAGCAGCTGCTTACCGCTGCCGGCGAGGAGTTCCGCCTGAAGTTTATGGCAGCTAAGGATGAGCTAATGACGGGTGTAGAGGAGTTGACCGAAGTGGGTTGGCGTCAGCATCAAGGCATAGCACGTACGATGTATAACAACTTCCCGGATGTGTTTAAAAAAGGAGGAAATGTATTGGCTATATCATCGTTGGTAGGCCGTTGTGTTATCAGCATGGCAGCATTCTGTCAGGAACTGGTGCAGTGCAACCCAAAGTTGGAGATACGCGAACAGTCATCGCGATTTACACTTGATGGTGTGGTGCCCACAGATAGTCGTAATCCAATTAAGCATAACTATCCAAAAGACTTGAAACCACGATACGAGAATAATCGCGATATGTTTAAGGGTGAGGATAATCTACGCAAGAATCTGCTGCAGCGTGTGTTTACAAGTACAGATGGACTGCCTGGAAGTAAGCACCACATAGAGAGTAACCTTATAAACCTATATACATCGCTTCCAAGCATTGAGCACGAGGGTATGATGGGTGAAATTATTACAGATCAGGAAATGGCCGACCGTTGGGAAGGCGACAACCTTGGTGTATACTCATGGGTGTTTGGTCCACAGTATCAGATGATACCCATTCTGCAGGATATACTAAAAAAAGCCGCTGCCGCCATTGATGGCAGTAGCGACCATGTGGCTGATCTGCGCTTCGGTCACGATACCTGTATTGGTCCTCTTACTGTGCTGATGGGTATTAACGGTGCCGATAAGGACCCGGAGGATCCCAACGAGGTTAAGAATTGCTACCAGAGTTGGGAAACCTGTAAGGCCAGCAACATACAACTGGTTTTCTATCGTGGCAAGAAGACTACAGACGATATCCTGGTTAAGTGCCTGATGAACGGCGAGGAGGCAACTCTGCCTATGCCTACAACAAACTATCCATATTATAAGTGGATTGACTTCCAGAAATTCTATACCGAGCGCTGCAACAAGTAACCTTTAGTTGGTGTGTTGCTTCATGCCCTCGAGGAATTTCTGCTGAAGCTGCTGAGCCAGAGCATTGTTAGGATTAAGGCGTAAAGCCTTTTCGTAGTTCTGCATTACGTCCATGTAGTAGCGCTGACCGTTCTGTGCGGGATTCTGAACAATGCGTACCATATAGAGAAAACCACGAAGGGTGCAAAGGTCGCTTTGATCGGCACCCTTCATTTTTTCCATCTTGTTGATGGTCTCTTCGGCTTGTGCCAAAACTTTTTCTGTTTGTGGCGCATGTGGATTTATAACTGCGTAGTTAAGGCTCTGTAAGGCCAACTGGTACTTGGGACCTATGCTATCTGGCTGCATGGCCTCTAAGCGTTGTAGCTTGGCCACCAGATTAAGCATGTCGTCAGCACTAGGCTGCTGCGCTTTAATGTTAACTACTCCTACGAAAACGAACACTACGATAGCAGCGAACTGCTTAAAAATTTGAAATGTCATAAGCTTTATTATTTTTAAGTGAAACAAAAATGCCAATATAAAAGAAACGATCGCGTGATGATGTGATACCCCTGCCGACTGCATCGTAGCGGAAGATATTGGTGCGGCCCAGTACGTTGTTCATCGATGAATATACTATAATCTTTGGGCTGAGCAGGTATGTAAGGTTGACATCCAGACTGTTGTAATGCGGTGTGATGCCATTAACAAAGTGTCTGCCTGTGGCATAGCTGTCGGCAATGCCTATAATGAACTTGCCTATACTGTATTTCGCTGTAAGGCGCAGATTGTGGCGTGACGCAAAATCAGGAGTGCATGGCATGGCGTAATCCATATAAAATCTTTCTGAATCGTTGAAGGAATAAGCTAACGTTATGGTGAGTCGGCTGCTTATTGAGTGATCTTCAAGATATACATCCACCCCCTTGCTGGTGCCATAGCCGTCAGATTGGTAGATGCCTTGATGCAACAAAGGCAGGCTGCTATACTTTTTATAGTATGGCTCTATGCGAAGCAGTGTTGAAGATGACTTGAACTGCATTGAGAGAATGGCGTGATGGGCTATGCTTTGGTGCAGTGATTTGTTGCTCTGAGCCAAGATGTCATCCTCAGTTGTCTGGCTGTACTTACCTGCTACAAATGAGAACTGCCATTGCTTGTTGGGGATATAGCTGAGTGTGGCTCGTGGCATAAACTGGCAACTGCGTTCCATCATTTCCATTCTTGCCGATACATTAAGGAATACTTTCGGTACAATGCGCCACTGTGCATCGATATGGGTGGCAAAGATGTTATAATCAAGGTTGTAACAATATGGTGCAAAGCGTAAGGTGCTGTTGCGTATGTAATCCTCAACACCTGCCTGCAGCTTAAGAGTACTGTTGTACACCTTGCGTAGTTCAGTCTTAAGGTGAACCTCATTGCGGAAGTTACGATAGTGGTCGCCTGTTGTAAAGGCGTCATCAATATTATTGAAAACGGTGCTGTTGGCAATACCTGCAAACAGAGTGTAACCTCGACCTATTGGGGCTTTATACGTGAGGTTGGCATATATGTTATGTTCTATAAGATTAAGGTGACGCTCGTCTTGGTGTAATCCTACCGATGTGAGATCGTAACCCACGTATGATTTCAATATCCCTCGACCGTTATATTCTTTTTTATATTGTGCTTCGCCCGACAGTTTGCGGTATGGGCGAGTGAATTCCTGACGCTGAGTAAATAGGCGGTCATAAAGTCCCATGCTGGTGAGGGCTGCATTAAACGACAATGCACTGTTGTTGAAAACCTTTGTGCCACCTATATTCCAATCTACAAGTGAAGCGCTGACGCCAAACTTGTCACTTGTTGCCATATCTGTAGTCTCCATAGGCAGTACGGCTGAAAGTGCTTGTCCGTATTCGCCACTGTAGCCACCAAGAGAGAAGTTGATGCCTTTGAATAGGAATGGAGAAAAACGGCCGCGTACGGCAGTATTTTCGGTATTGGTAGAGTAGGGAACAAGCACATGCATACCGTTTACAAATGTCTGGCACTCTTCGCTCTCGCCTCCACGAACATATAGTTTGCCGTCTTCGCCTACCTTCTGTGTGCCAGGCAATGACTGCAGAGCGGCCACAACATCGCCACACGAGTTGCCACTCATAACAACATCTAGTGCGTTCATCGTCTTGAAGTTGTCACTCTTACCAAAGCTGTAGGTGCTGGCTGTAACAATAACTTCATCTATGGCTGTGGCACGTTCGTGAAGTCGGATGGTAAGATTGGTAGAAGATGAGAGGGTGATGGATTGCGTGTAGTCATCAAATCCCATATATGTAACGCGTAGGGTCGCTTCGTCTTTTTTTGTTGTTTTGAACGAAAAACGGCCCAGTGAGTCAGTTAGGCAACCATCGATGGTACCTACTATAAATACATTGGCACCTGCGAGCGGTTCGTGCCCGTCGGTTACAACACCCGAAACGTTGGTCTGACTCTTAGCACTCAAGGCTACGAGCAGCATAATGATGATATGTGCGACTTGTTGTTTCATGCCGCAAAGATAGAAAGGTAATACGATACTTCCAAATTTGCGGGACAGACGGCTAGAAAGGCTGACAGATAACTAACCCGTCAGACGAATGACTAGAAAAAAGGACGAATGACTAAGCGATAAACGACTTAAGTTTTGGCACGTATGTACGCGAAACCGGCACTGTTGTGGGGCACGTGCCAAGCTTAAGCTGATAGCCATTTGAGTTACCCTGGGCTGAGGTGATATTGTTAAGATTTACCACAAATGAGCGGTGGCATTGGAAGATGTTCTGGTAAGTCTGCAGGTCGTCAAGTACGGCTGCAAGTGTGGTGTGTATCTCGGCAGTAGCTATCTTATCATTATTTATATAACATACAGATACATTATTTTTCTGCGCCTCGATATATAGCAGGTTGTTGATAGGGATTAGCAGATCGTTTCCCCTAACGTTTGTATCGTGTATGGTGATAGTTATGTCGGTCTGCTGATCGGTTGTTTTGTCGAGAAGGGCTTCGAGTTGGTTGCGCAGGTAGCGGTAGTAGCTTAGGCTTACAGAACAGATGGTTACAAACACACCGATAATAAGTGTCCAGTATAGGAACAGTAGTAACAAATCGAGTGTGATTGGGAATGAAAATACTACCGAAAACACCAGGAAGTTGCAAATGCCTATAAAAAGTATCAGACAGAGAATAGACAACGACTCGTGCCATATACGCCAAGGGGTGATATTCTTGTGTAATGGGCGTTCGGCAAGTCCGAAAACCAAACAGCTGCAGAATGTAACAAATCCGAACAGTAGTGATACCAAAAGCTTGTTCCCCTGATACATACTGAATCCGAACGGCTGCAGTAAATAAAGTATCAGAAACACGATGATACAATACATAATGCAGTCTCTAAGCCAGTGACTGCTAATTGGAAACGGGTATTTTCGGGATAATATTGACATTTCGGGTGCAAAAATAGAATATTTTCCCGATATAACCAATTGTTTTTTGAATAAAATTATTAACTTTGCACCCAAACTATAAATTAATCAATGGAATCTACAGAAGCGTTATTGGTGCAACAGCTGAAAAATGGCGTTGATGCGGCATACAAATATCTGTATGACCAGCATTATCAGATATTGTGTCATGTGGCGGCACAATATGTGAAAGACGACTTTCTGGCCGAGACTATTGTTGGCGATGTGATTTTCCATTTATGGGAGGTACGAGAGACTATAGAGATAAACACGAGTGTGCGCAGCTATCTGATGACATGCGTACGCAATCGCTGTATCGATTATTTGAAGTCGCAGTATCATAAGCGCGAGGTGGCTCATAGTGATACAGGATTAAGAGATTTTCCTGTTTTGCAGTATGTGAAAGATGATGACTACCCTCTTGGTAAATTGTTGGAGAAAGAGTTGGAGGATGAAATAATGAATGCCATAAATAGATTGCCTGATGAGTGTCGTAGGGTATTTAATATGAGCAGGTTTGAAAATAGAAAGTACGAGGAGATTGCGCAGGAACTTAAGATATCGGTTAACACTGTAAAGTATCATATTAAGCATGCGCTGGCTCTGTTGCATGAAGATCTTGGAAAGTATCTTACAATGGCTATGATGATACTTATTGAGAGCATGGCCTAAAAAATATTGAGTTCTGACTACCCTCAGAACTTTTTTTATCGTCAACCATATAACAAACAAGAATAATGATAGATAATAAGGACTATAACGAAAAAGAGATTTGGTTCTCATCGGTTAGTAAAGAAAGCCTGGCCAAGTACGATAAGGATGCAGCATATGCAGCCTTCAAGAAACGTGTGGCTGAGGCTGGTGCACAGCCCAAAGCAAAGACCTTCCGACTTGGATGGATAAAATATGCTGCAGCAGTATTACTGATGGTGGTAACGGTAGGCTATCTTTCGTATAAAGGAGGACAGAATGAGATTCAGTCATCATTTGGCGATATCGTTATAGCCACTCCGCAAGGCTCGCGTACACAATTGTCATTGCCTGATGGATCGAAGGTGTGGCTTAATGCGGGTTCTAGTATTTCGTACTCACAAGGATTTGGATACATAGACAGACTAGTTAATTTAGTGGGTGAAGGCTACTTTGAGGTAGTCCACAACGAGAAATTGCCTCTTAGCGTTGTGTCGGAAAATGTATGCGTTAAGGTTTTGGGTACTAAGTTTAATTTTCGTGACTATCCGACTGATGCAGAGGCAATTGTCTCGTTGACAGAAGGCAGTGTGGCTATGTGTAGTAAGAAAAATCCGGACGAAGGACAATTGTTGAAGCCTGGACAGCGTGCTACAGTTGATAAGGAATCGGGAAAGATACGCGTAGAGGCCTATGAGGTGGCTAACTCGATGAAATGGACTAACGGACGGCTGCTATTTGATGGCGAACCATTGCCTGACATAGTAAAGACGCTGGAGCGAAGCTATAATGTTAAGATTACTATTGCTGATTGTAATTTGAGAAAACTGCGTTTCTATGGTGACTTTATCAGGCAGGAACAGACGTTGGTAGAAGTTCTCGACGCATTGGAATCCACAGGAAAACTAAGATATGAAAGAAACGGAAAGAACGTGATATTACTTAATCCTAAATAAATAACAATCAATTATGTCTAACTTAAAACCAGTTTGCCAATGAAGAAGAAGATTCTTGTTTTGTCAATCATGCTAACTGTAGGTGCATGTTGCTGGGCTCAGAGTATTCAGCTGAAGCTTAACAATGTGACAGTGAAGAAGGCAATGACAGAGCTAAAGCAAAAGAGTGGCTATTCGTTTGTGTATGAAACCAGCGATTTAGACACTAACAAAAAAGTAAATGTGGATGCTGAGAATGCTAAGGACGCTATTGCCCAGATTCTTCAGGGACAGAATGTTACCTACGAGATTCAGGGCAAGAACGTAGTTGTTCAGCGCAAGAATGCTAACAACACTAAAGCTAATCAGGGAAAGAAACGCACCGTAAAGGGTACAGTAAAAGACAATAACGGTGAACCCGTTATCGGTGCAACTATCATGGAGAGCGGTACAAAAAACGGAACCGTAACCGACGCCGACGGTAACTTTGTTATTGAAATCGCTTCTGACTCTAAACTTGACATTACATCTATCGGTTACAAGTCGCAGACTGTTAAGCCATCAGCCACTGGCACAACATCAGTAAGCCTGAGCGAGGATAGCAATCTGCTTGACGATGTAGTTGTGGTGGGATATGGTACACAGCGTAAAAAACTGATTACCGGTTCTACCGTACACGTAACTGCCGACGATATTGCTGCCGTAAATGCTGTTGATGCTTTCGGTGCACTACAGAGCCAGGCATCGGGTATGAACATCGTGATGAATTCTGGACAGCCTGGTGAGGGTTATAAGGTTACCATACGTGGTATGGGTACTGCCGGCTCGAACACCCCTCTTTATGTAGTTGATGGTGTGCCTGGTGCAAACATCGATGATCTCTCTCCAAACGATATCGAGAGTATCGACGTACTAAAGGATGCCGCATCCAGCGCTATCTATGGTGCACGTGCATCTAACGGTGTTATCCTGGTTACTACAAAGAAAGGTAAGGCAGGCGGACATGTGCAGGTGAGCTTTGATGGATATATGGGTTGGCAGAATCCAAACACAAACGATGTGACTCCACTGAATGCCAAACAGTATATGGAGATTAACGATAAGGCCTATCAGATTCAAGGTGTGGCAACTTACGACTGGCAGAAGCTTATCCCCAAGCAGTATGCTCAGATAATGAACGGTACTTGGAATGGTACTAACTGGTTGGAGGAAACCACCATCCATAATGCCCCCATCCATAATGCTTCACTGAGTATTTCTGGTGGTAGCGAGATCTCTCGTTTTGCTCTCGGTTTTACCAAGTTTCATCAGACAGGTACTATCGGTGCTCCTGCCGATCCTAAATACGATCGCTATACCGTTCGCCTGAATTCTGATTATTCGCTTATTAAGAAGAAGGGACGTGATATCCTTAAGATTGGTGAGAATGCAACCTTCTCGGCTACCGACAAGCGTGGTGTATCAGTAGGAGGTATCTATGGTAACAGCATACGTAATCTTCTGGCTATGAGTCCTCTGCTGCCTGCATATAACGATGAGGGCGGATACTATGAGTATAAGGATATTCAGGCCGATGCTTGGGATTTTAGTGCAGAAATGGCAAACCCATTGGCTCAGATGAAGTACGACAACGGTTTTGGATATACTAAGGTATATCGCTTGCAGACAAACTTCTTCTTGGAGTTTTCGCCTATCAAGGATCTTACCTATCGTGCCAGTGCTGGTTGGCTGTATCGCCACAGAGAGGGACGTAGCTATGTTCCAGTATATGAGTTGAGTTCAAAGAAGTCGAACCCAAATGATGATGTAAGTCAGAACCAGTCTTATTCTGTACGCTGGTCGTTGGAAAATACATTAAACTGGGTAAAGTCGTTTGATAAGCATAACATTGACGTCCTGCTTGGACAGTCTGTTGAGAAGTGGGGTTATGGTAATGGCGTAAACGTTACTAACTCTAATTCTCTCTTCCCAGGATCATTTGATCATGCCTATATTGCTAATGCCAATGTCGTCGATCCTTCGTTGACAAGCATAGGTGGCAGTCCAGAGGCACAGGGCGCTCTGTCCTCTTTCTTCGGTCGTGTTAACTATAACTACGACGAGACCTATCTTCTCTCGTTGGTACTGCGTTCCGATGGTTCTTCAAACTTTGCCCGTGGTCATCGTTGGGGTTACTTCCCTTCGGTATCAGCTGGTTGGGTTATAAGTAACGAGAAGTTTATGGAGAGCACTAAGGCATGGATGGACTTCCTGAAGATTCGTGCCAGCTGGGGACAGAACGGTAACTGTAACATATCTAATTTCCAGTATCTGGCAACAATAGCCCTTGACGATCCTTATTACTTCAACAATAAGGATAATCCTGCTCTGGGTGCTTATCCAAACATCCTGCCTAATGAGGACGTAAAATGGGAGACTTCTGAACAGCTTGACTTCGGTTTCGATGCACGTTTCCTTAATAACCGTCTGGGTGTGGCTTTCGACTGGTATAAGAAGACCACAAAAGACTGGTTGGTACGTGCTCCAATGTTGCTGTCGTATGGAACCAATGCTCCTTATGTAAATGGAGGTGATATCGAGAATAAGGGATACGAAATTCAGTTGAACTGGAACGATAAGATTGGTAAGGACTTCAGATACAGTGTGTCGGCTAACTTCTCGCATAATAAGAACGAGGTAACCCGACTTGCTAACTCTGAGGGTATCATCCATGGTGGTTCAAATGCTATCGCACAGAACACAGCCGAGCTGTATCGTATACAGGTAGGTTATCCTATCGGTTACTTCTGGGGTTATGAGATGGAAGGTATCATCCAGAACGAGAAGCAGCTGCAGGAATATCTGGATCGCAACTGTAGTGGCGACAAGGCAAACTCTTTGCAGGGTGAGTCACTGCAGCCTGGTGACGTAATGTTCAAGGATGTGAACGGTAATGGTAAAATTGATAAGGGTGACGATGATAAGACCATGATTGGTGATCCTAACCCAGACTTTACTTTAGGCCTGAACATCAATATATCATATAAGGGCTTCGACTTTGCTCTGAATGGTTATGGCTCATTTGGACAGCAGGTTGCTAAGAGTTACCGTCAGTTCTCTGACCATCCTGATGATAACTATTGTACTGATGTGTACACCAAGTATTGGACAGGTGAGGGCAGCACTAACCGCTATCCACGTTTCTCTGATGGTAAGACTGCAAATATGTCGGAGATTTCACGCGTATGGATTGAAGATGCCGACTTCTTCAAGATTTCAAGAATCTCACTCGGTTACGATTTCAAGCGCCTCTATTCAAAGCTTCCAGTACAAAAGTGCCGTCTCTATGTAGCACTCAGCAATTTCTTCACCTTTACAGGCTATTCAGGAATGGATCCTGAAGTGGGCTTTGGCAATGGTGCCAGCTGGGCTTCTGGTATCGACTGTGGTTATTATCCCTCAGCACGTAGCTGGCAGGTGGGTCTAAACATCAACTTTTAATTAATGAACATTATGGAAAAGAAAATCAAATATATCATAGCTTCGCTATTCTGTGTGATGCTCTTTGCGGCCTGTGATGATTTCCTTGACACAGACAACCTCACTATGAAGGATACGTCGAACTTCCCCTTGAACGAGACTGATGCCTATCAGATGGTGAATGGTATCTATGCTGTGATGAATCGCAACCTGGCCGACCCTGAGGAAGATCCGTTCTTTATTTTCGATATAGCATCAGACGACCGTCTGGGTGGAGGTAGTCAGAGTAATATCGGTGCACAGGGCGTTGACCGACTGATGAATGCCTATGTGGACTGGATGAAACCACTATGGCAGCAGCGTTATGCTGGTATCAACCGTGCTAACAACGCACTTGAGTCTATAGATAATGTAACAAACTGGACTTCGGAAACCACAAAGAAACAGTACCTCTGCGAGATATACTTCCTCCGTGCATGGTACTATTTCAATCTGGCTCAGGTGTTTAATGGTGTGCCTTTGGTATTGAGCACAGTTCCCCAGAATCTTCCAAGATCAACTGCTGATGAGGTGTATGCTCAAATAGCATCTGACCTGAAGAATGCCATTGAGATAGGTCCATCAACCAAGTATCCAGACTTTGGCGAGGGACGTGTGTCAAAATGGGCTGCCGAGGGTATGATGGCTCGTGTATGGCTGTTCTATACTGGCTTCTATCAGAAGTCGGAGCTGCCTTTGGCCGAAGGTGGATCAGTATCTAAATCTCAAGTTGTAGCATGGCTTGAGGATTGTATCCAGAACAGTGGCTTCGGACTGGTATCTGACCAGCGTAATCTCTGGCCATACACAAACCCATATACTGCTAAGGATTATCTGTACGATCAGGAAAACAACCTGAATTGGGAGACTGACGAGAACAAGGAAAGTATGTTTGCCGTCAAGATGTCGAACAAGGCAGGATGGAGTGCTGATGATCATCTGCGTCATAACCGTATCGTTGAGTTCTATGGTTTGCGTAAGACCAACGAGAGCGCCTTCCCATTCTCTGTTCAGGGCTACTCAAATGGTCCTGTTTGTGAAAAGCTCTGGACCGATTGGGCAGAGGATCCTGACTATGCAGGCGACTATCGTCGTGTAGGTTCTATCTGCGACCGTGCTGTTGAGATTCCTAACTATCCTGGTGATAAGGCTAAGGAGGTAGAGAATACAAACCTGTTGGCCAAGAAGTATATCGGTTGTGAGGCCTATAATGAGGATCATAGCGGTAGATATCTGAGCTATGCATACTACTATGGTAGTGAGAACAACCGTCAGAGTGGTCTTACACAATCGCTTGTTTGGCTTCGCTTTGCCGACGTTCTGTTGATGCATGCAGAGCTATCTGATGGTAAGGTTATCTATAATGGTAAGAATGGAGTTAATGCTGTCCGCCAGCGTGCAGGTTTGGGCGATATTCCTTACAGCCTGGCTAACCTTAAGAAGGAGCGCCGTTATGAGCTTTGCTTCGAGGCACTGCGTTGGAACGATCTGCGCCGTTGGGGTGATGTGGCTGAGAAGGTAAAGAATCAGGTAGGTAATAAGATCCTGAATCAGGGTATTGCAGGGGAGTACGCCTTTACCAACGACTTTATGCAGCGTTACAAGGACACCGGTGGTGGATTCTTCAAAATTCCTGAGGACCAGGTAACACTTTCTGAAGGCGTTCTGGAGCAGAATCCAGGATGGGGAGATGGTACCAACTGGGCAAAGGGTGACCTTCCTTACAAATTCAAATAATACTTAAATCTAAAAAATCGGGGTATGTTATTTGGACATACCCCGTTTTTTTATTATCTTTGCACCCAAACTAAAAACGAATAGTATGATTGAAGTAGTAGATTTTAGCAAAACCAATTCGGTACTCAACCAGTATATGGCTGAGTTGAGAGACAAGAACTATCAGAAGAACCGACTGCTGTTCCGTCATAACATCAAGCGTATAGGCGAGATTATGGCGTATGAACTGTCGAAGACTCTGGAGTACAAAACCAAGACTATCACCACACCTCTGGGAACAATTGATATTCCCCTGCCAAAGGACGATATGGTGGTAGCTACGGTGCTGCGTGCAGGACTGCCCTTCCATGAGGGATTCTTGAATGTGTTCGACAAGGCTGACAACGGTTTTGTGTCAGCTTTCCGTATGTATATCAATAGAGAGCATACCGAGGTGGGTGTACATACAGAGTATATCGCCACACAAAGCGTGAAGAACAAAACACTGTTGGTGGTAGACCCCATGCTAGCTACCGGAGGAAGTTTGGCTGCTGCAATTGAATCACTATTGGAGTCGGGAAAACCAAAGAAAATTCATTTGTGCTGTGTGATAGCTGCTCCCGAGGGAATCGAAGTGGTGAAAGAGGCATTGCCTGATGGTTCTACTATCTGGTGTGCGGCCATCGACCAGGGTATGAACGAACAGAAGTATATCGTACCAGGATTTGGCGACTGCGGCGATCTGTGCTACGGTGAAAAGCTACAGAGTTTCCGTAAGCACGCTGATAAATAAAAAAGAATCCCGCTCAAAACCGAGCGGGATTTCTTTTTGTATCTTAGATGAGGTGAAGTGTTCCCATCAGGTAAACCAGACCGAAGCCTAATACTATTGAAATGATACCCATGATGATACCAATCTTAGACATTTGTGACTGCTTTACATAGCCTGTTGCAAATGCCAGAGCATTTGGTGGGGTAGAGATAGGCAGAATCATTGCTGATGATGCTGCAATAGCTACACCGATAAGTACGGTTGGTGTGCCGCCGATTGGAGCGAGCTTGTCGCCCATAGCACCGCATACCATAGCCAGAATAGGCATCAGCAGAGCTGCAGTAGCAGAGTTAGAGATGAAGTTCGACAGCAGATAGCAGATAGCGCCACCAATCAGCAGGATGAGTATTGGTGAGAACTCGCCGAATGGGATGCTCTCTACGGCATTGGCTGCCAACCCTGAAGAGTTAAGACCATAACCCAGTGCGAAACCACCGGCTACCATCCAGATAACACTCCAGTTAATCTGCTCAAGGTCACGCTTATTGATAACGCCAGTAAGAGCGAAGACACAGAATGGAATCATTGCTACAGTATTGGCATTGATACCAGTAACCTGGTCAGAAAGCCAAAGGAGTACTGTAACGATGAATGTGATAATCACAACAGTAGACTGGAACCCCTTTTGCATGCCACCGTCAATCTTCAGTTCAATCGTCTTCTGACTGAATGGGAAGAACTTGAGCAACAGACGCCAACTGATAAACAGCAGCAACATAACGAGTGGGAACATAAACATCATCCACTGTCCGAATCCGAGGCCCATATTCAATCCTTCAGGATCGTTAAGATATTTCAGAGCGATAGAGTTAGGAGGTGTACCAATAGGTGTACCCATACCACCGAGGTTGGCTGCTACAGGGATAGACATTGCGAGTGCAATACGCCCTTTTCCCTCTGGAGGGAGCTGATGGAATACAGGTGCAAGGAATGTAAGCATCATAGCAGCTGTAGCTGTGTTAGATACGAACATTGAGAACAGACCTGTGATGAGCAGGAAACCCAGAAGCACCATCTCACTGCGTGTGCCGAAGGGACGCAACAGAACCTTTGCCAACTGGGCGTCGAGACCGGTTTTGGTGGCGGCGATAGCCAGTACAAAACCACCAATGAACAGCATGATGATAGGATCGGCAAACGAAGCCATCACACCTTTGTGAGAGAGTAACTTGCCTACCACTTCTGGGTCGACCATAGGTTTGATACCGCTGTCGGAGCAGAATAGCAGCATCAATACGATGATTGCGATTGAAGTGGCCCACGATGAAACAATCTCGAGAATCCACATCAATGTAGCAAACGCAAAGATAGCGATTACACGCTGCTGTATAACGGTTAAGTTCTGGATGCCAAACCACTCGGATGGCATATTCCAAAGTAATAATGTAACGAGAGCTACCAAGGCAATCTTGATAGCACGTTTAGTACCATCGGCAGGATGGTATTTACGCTGGTGACGCATCTTGTGATACGCCTCAACGAGGTTAAATCCTTCGTAAATGTGAAACATATTGTTTAAAAGTTGTTATTTATTATTTGGTTTCAAGCTTAAAAATCGAACGCAAAGGTAATAAGTTTTTGGGAAAAATTTTGTGTTACTTCAGGTTTTGTTCGGATATTGAGTGTATATTAACACAAAATCATCCCCACAACAATATGCCATGGGGATGATTGATATGTGGAGTTTGCAAACTCGCGGGTTATTTTACCTCCCAGATGTCGTTGGTTTCAAGAAGTTCTTCAAAGTTGTGATACTTCTTCTGGGCAGAAACCTCTGCAAGCTGAGCATGAACAGCATCGTTATAGGTTGGAGCCTCAACATCGCGGATCACACCGAGTGCGATGGGGAAACCGTCCTCTGGAGTCATCATGGCTAACTTCAGCTGCAGCGTGTTGTCCTCACAGTGAGCATCGTGAACCAGTACATCATCGATGGTATAGCCATCCTTACCGATCTCAACAACCTTCAGTCCGAAGCCCTGCTGTACCAAACCGAACTCGTTGTTCTCTCCGAAAACAAGTTTCTCGCCATGCTTTACATAGATGGCGTTCTTCTTACGACCCTCGTTGTTGTAAACCACATCGTGGCAGTGGTCGTTGAAGATAACGCAGTTCTGCAGAACCTCAGTTACACTTGCACCCTTGTGCTCGTAAGCTGCCTTCAGAACCTCAATAGTTCCTTTTGCATCGGTAGCCACGCAGCGTGCAAAGAAGTGTCCGCGTGCACCAAAGCAGAGCTCAGCTGGGCGGAATGGATCCTCTACAGTTCCGTAAGGGCTTGACTTAGATACGAAGCCACGAGGTGAGGTAGGTGAATACTGGCCCTTGGTCAAACCATAGATACGGTTGTTCAAGAGAATCATATTCAGGTCGATGTTACGACGATTGGCGTGGATAAAGTGGTTACCACCGATAGCCAGTCCGTCACCATCACCACTAACCTGCCATACGGTGAGGTTTGGGTTGGCAACCTTTGCGCCTGTAGCGATGGCTGCAGCACGACCGTGGATGGTGTTCATGCCATAGGTAGCCATATAGTGGGGCAGACGGCTTGAGCAGCCGATACCGCTGATAACTGCTACGTTCTCGGGAGCTACGCCTATCTCGGCCATAGCCTTATGGAGTGAAGCCAGGAAGAAGTGGTCGCCGCAACCAGGGCACCAACGAGGCTGGCCTTTCTTAAAATCTTGTGCTGTATATTCCATACTTTTTATATTTTTTGCAAGGACTACAGGACTTAAGGACTATTTTTATAAAGTCGTTTTAGTCCTGTAGTCCGTTGCTAATTATTTTTTAATGATCTCCTCAAACGCATTTACAAGTTCTTCTACTACGAAGGGCTGGCCCTTTACCTGATTGAACTGGTAAGGAACGAAACCATCAACCTTCATGCGGAGGTAAGCAGCGAGCTGACCCATGTTCTGCTCGGCTACAACCACCTTCTTGTACTTCTTCAGTACATCGGCAGTGTTCTTTGGCAGTGGGTTCAGATACTTGAACTGAGCCTGAGCTACCTTGTAACCCTTAGCACGGAGCTCGTCCATTGCAGAGTGCAGATGGCCGTATGTAGAACCGAAGCCTACGATAAGCAGATCTGCATCAGCATCGCCATCAACTTCGAGGTCGGGCACCTGAATGTTGTCAATCTTCTGCTGGCGCAGACGTGTCATCAGGTCGTGGTTCTCTGGGTTGGTAGAGATAGCACCTGTCTCAGAGTCCTTCTCAAGTCCGCCAAGGATATGAGTGAATCCCTCGCGACCAGGAACAGCCCAGTAGCGTGTTCCGTTCTCGGCACGCATGTATGGAGTCCACTTACCCTTCAGTTCCTCAGGAACGTATGGAGGATTGATAGCATCGAGCTTAGCCATCTCTGGCAGCTTGAATGCACCAGAACCATTAGCGATATATGCATCGGTGAGCAGTACAACAGGAGTCATATGCTCGAGGGCAATCTTGGCAGCCTGATAAGCAGCGTCGAAGCAGTCGGCAGGACTGGTAGCGGCCATTACAGGCATTGGGCTCTCACCGTTACGTCCGAAGAGTGCCTGCAGCAGGTCGGTCTGCTCACTCTTGGTTGGCAGACCTGTAGCAGGACCACCACGCTGTACGTCGAGAACCACCAATGGAAGCTCCATGATAACAGCCAGGTTCATAGCCTCGCTCTTAAGGCAAACGCCAGGACCAGAGGTAGAGGTAACGCCGAGTGCACCTGCGAACGAAGCACCAAGTGCTGATGCGCAACCGCTGATCTCGTCCTCACACTGAACGGTGATTACACCGCATGACTTATGCTTAGAGAGCTCGTGCAGAACATCGGTAGCAGGTGTGATAGGATATGAGCCCAGGTAGAGGCGCAGGCCAGCCTTCTCGGCAGCTGCGATGAAACCATAGGCTGTAGCCTTGTTACCAGTGATGTCCATATAGCGTCCAGGAGTCTTCTCCTTGGTTTCTACACGATAAACATTGATGGCACTTGAGTGAGTGTTGTGTCCGTAGTCCCAACCAGCCTGGATAACCTTGATGTTTGCCTCAGCGATAGCGGGCTTCTTGGCAAATTTCTCCTTCAGGAAGTTACCTACCAGGTTCAGGTCGCGGTCGAAGAGCCAGCAAACAAGTCCGAGGGCGAACATGTTACGGCACTTAAGCATTGCCTTGTTATCCATTCCGCTGTCAGCCAGACAGTCCTTTACCATAGTGGTGAGTGGGCACTGGATTACACGGTCTGGGTCGATACCCATCTCGCCGAGGTAGTCTTCAGTCTTGAACTGAGCCTTCTCCAGATCCTTAGGACCAAATGAGTCGGTGTCGATGATGATGGTTGCACCAGGCTTGGCATAACGATACTGAGTCTTAAGTGCTGCAGCGTTCATTGCAACCAGAACGTCGCACTTGTCACCAGGGGTGTAGACCTTACCAGCGCCGATGTGTACCTGGAAACCAGACACACCAGTAAGCGAGCCTTGCGGGGCGCGGATATCAGCGGGATAGTCGGGGAACGTAGAAATGCCATTACCAACGGTGGCACTGACCGTAGAGAAGATGTTTCCAGCGAGCTGCATACCGTCGCCAGAATCACCAGAGAAGCGTACAACCACTTGGTCTAGCTCCTTCACTTCCAATGTTTCTGCCATAATATTTCGTTTAATTACTAACTTTTGGGGTGCAAATTTATTCATTTCTGGCGGGAAAACCAAAAGAAAACGCAAAAAAATGCGAATTTAGGCCCGAAAAATTGTCATAAATGCATAAATTGGTGCTTTTTGGGTGACAATATGTACACAAGCTAAGCATAGCTTTTAATTTTATTCCCAGTAAGGGAACGTTTTGTTCCCAAGCCGGGAATGTTTTATTCCCAACGTGGGAATATTTTCTGCTTGAATTATATGGTTTTTCACTTAAAAAAAATAAAAGAAAAATATAAAAAATCTCTCATCCCTCACTTGAACCTCTTGAAACCCGCATAAACACTGGGATTTCAAGCAATGAGAGATTTTCGGAATCTCTCACTAATCTCTCATGAATCTCTCATGAATCCCTCAGGTTACATGAGAGATTGTTGAGAGATTAGGGAGGGATAAAAATTATCTCTCATGCCCCTTAAACCCTTTATACAAAGGCGTTTCGAGAGATTTTGTGAGAGATGAGAGAAAAAAATGTAAAGTGTCTGATATCAAAAAAAACAAAGGTGGTTATGTTTTAACCACCTTTGCTTTTAGCAGTCGGGATGAGGCGACTCGAACGCCCGACCCCTACGTCCCGAACGTAGTGCGCTACCAACTGCGCTACATCCCGATTTTGCGGGTGCAAAGTTACTGCTATTTTTTGAAATACGTGCAGAAAAGAAGATTTTTTTTACTTTTTATGCTGACGGTAGTATTTGCGGAATTGCTTGAATTCATCGCACTTGCTAACAAACATCGGCTCTTCTGGTGCATCGTCTACAATATCGAACAAACCTTGGAACGCGCGGAACTGAGGCGATTGGCGATAATACTTTCTCACGTAGTCGGATGTCTGTTCGTCCCACTCGTTGGTGGTCCACAGCTTGGTGGCTGATGTCGTGGTGTAAAGTTCCTGATATCCCATAGCAAAGAGGGCTTTTATCTTCAAATCGGTATCATTGGTAGCAGCAGCCTTCTGTAGCAGTTCGGCAGCCTTTGCTCCGAAGTCGACCTCGTTTACTCTAATGGTATCGTAGACGCTCTTGCTTTCGTGGAGCAACCACCAGCAGTCGCCCTTGATGCTGGCTTGGGCATAGCGTACAGCCAGATTGTAGCAACGCTGTTCCAGAGCCTTGCCTCTGAGCAGGTTGAGTGAGCTCTCCATCATCTGCATCTCTTTACAGAAGTCGAGTTTGATATTCTTATACCACTTGAGCTTTGTTTCCCATGCCTTGCTGCTGTCTAACCACTGTCGCTTAATCCAAGGCTCAACCTCGTAGCTGCGCATGCGTGAATAATATAAGTATTCAGTGGTGCGATGCTCGTTGTAGTAGCTTACGGGTATGTCCTTTAGCCACTGTATGGCTCTATCCCACTGGGCAATACGCATATACTTGGTTCCGATGAGTTCGATGAGGGCAGAATCGTTGGCTTGAATCTGGCTCTTCAGGAATTTATCGAATGATTTTGTTCCTGGGGTCTTGGTGTAGAAATAAAATTTCTCAAGACGGTCAACACTCATGGTGTCTATGCGGAGGTCGTAGCCGTAGTTATGGGTGATGTTCAAAAGGGCCAGTTGCTGTTCGGGCTTGTTCTGATAGTGGGGAACGATAGCCTGATTCATGGTACGCCTCAATGCTTCTGTGAAGAAATTGTCATTCTTTCCTTTGAGCCATGTGAGTTCTTCAGCCAGATAGTTATCGAACTTGTCGCTTGGCTTTGCTGTTGAAGCTGTGATGTAGAGCTTGAGCACGCGGGCATTGTCCTTCATTCGGTCGGTGCCTTCAAGTGTCATCGCAGCATCGATATCCTTAATAGCCTCCTGCTTCTTGCCACTCAGATACTCAAGCCATGCTTTGGCGCACTTCCACATGATAGGAGTCTCGGTCTTGCCTTCGCGAATTACCAACTCGCAGAACTGCTGCATCTGCCAAGATTCCTGCTGGTTGATGTTGCGGATGAAGAGCTTACCGCCATAGTAGCCGTCGCTGTTGTAGTCTACGGCCTCTTGGGCATTATTCACAAAGTCCTGAAGCAGGAATGGCAATACCTTTGAGTTAGGGTTCTGCTTGTAGTGTTGACTGATGGCGAGATACGAACGCTTCTTGTAATAGATAGTCATAAGACTTTCGTAATCGTCCATTTCGGCAAACATCTGACCAGCTTCGGCCTCACGGCCTGTCTTATAAAGAGCTCCGGCATAGATGTTCTTCATCATGTCTTTGTATACGGTCTCTATGAACTGACTAGCTGTTTGCTGCCAGAAGTTTATGTTTTCCTGATGACGCCCCAGCATCATGTTGCAGCGCATATAGAGCAATGCGTGCTGTGAGCGCAGCTTTGTCTTAATCTTACTGAAGGTGTATGTGCGTACAGCCTGCAGATTGCGTTGCTGGTTTGCTAATTCCTGCTTGCTGGGGTAGATCCACTCGTATTGCTTGCTTTGTTCCACACCAACGCAGTCAAGATACTTCTTAAGGTTCTGCACATAGCTAACCATCAAAGCGTCACCCTTCTGGCGCGCAGCTTTGATAACATCGTCGGCATTAAACCAGAAGTACTCTTCGGTCGAGCCTAGGTACGCTTTCCAGTTGTCGTTGCAGATTCGTTCTACACGGGTCTTGAAGTTGTCTTGTACGTACATGCTAAACAGGTACGGGTTTTCGGGCTCGCCCCAAGCACAGGCGAATGAGGGCAGCGTAATGGCTGTCAACAGGCTAATGATGATAAATTTCTTCATAGGTCTCTGGTTTGTATCTGTTAATATTATCTGTTTCCAGGTGATATGTGATTATAGAGCGGCTTAGGCCTGGGCGCTCTTTCTCCATCGCATGTTTTACTTTCAGTATTTCCTCGGCTTCAACGGTATGTTCAACTCTCACATTCTGTATGTTTCTTATCCATTGGTATACGGGATAGGCCGTTGCAAGAGGGAGCGGATAATCATCGAGTCGGCTGAGATACGGATATACATCACGATAGTCGAGTATCGGGTTGCGCTCTTGCCACTTTAGTGGATTGCCGGTATTGTATACCATCAGCACGCCATAGTCTGCAGGAGGAGCAGACATCGACAGCTGATGCAGACGGATAGTAGTGGATAGTTGATATTTCTTGGACGATAGTTGATTGCGTACTTCCTCCAAGAATTTGTAATATGTCTGTCGGCTCTTAGATGTGTAGTCGCAGTCTATCTGAATCTCGCGTACATTGCTGATGTCGTTTGTTTCGTTCATCTGCAGAATGCGGTCTACTATCTTCTTTGCCAAGTCCTTGTGGGGCTTGTGCATACAGTCTTCGGTAATATAGATGGTGGGGATTAGCTCGATGCCTGCAGGCAGAGTGTCGGAGAATGATATGGTGGCATTTGGCGATGGCTCTGTGCCATCGTCGTTCATCACCACATCGAAGTATCTACAATATACCTTGTTGATATTGTATTGGCTGAGAAATGCCCTTTCGGTAGAGTCGAGCCTGAGGTCAGTACGCCAGTAGTATACACTATTGCACTGCTCAAGGCTCTCGTCCTGAGACTTCTGCTTTCCACAGCCCGTCATTAGCAGTGAAAGCAAGAAGAATACTATCGCTAATCTCTCGCCTCTCACCACTTACAACAGTTCTGGCAGTTGATATAGTTTGGTGCTGTTAGAGCCCTTGATTAGGATATAATGACCTTCGGGCTTTTCGGCTGCAATAGCGGCTTTTACCTCTTCTACATCTTTGAACTTGCGATAGTCGCACTTGGCATCATTAAATTCCTCGCCTACCAACCAAACTGTCTCTACATCAGTAGCTTTTAGGTAGTCAACCACATGCTGGTGCTCTTCGGCTGAAACCTCACCAAGCTCTCGCATGGCACCAAGGATTACCATCTTATGCTCGGCCTGCATCAACTTGAAGTTTTCAAGTGCGGCCTGCATCGACGATGGATTAGCATTATAGGCATCTACTATAAGGTGGTTCTTCTCGGTAACAGTCATCTGACTGCGATTGTTTGATGGCTCGTATTCCTCGAGTGCGGCACAAATCTTCTTGCGGTCTACACCGAAGTTGATGCCTACGGCGATGGCTGCAAGCAGGTTGTCGATGTTGTATGAACCAATAAGCTTGGTCTGGACCTTATGCCACTTTGTGCTGCGACCTTCCTCTTCGAGTATCATCAACGGCTCACGCCAGCGGAACTTCAGGAATGGGTTACACTCTATAATCTCGCCCGAGATGCATGAGTACTGATTCTCAGGGTCGGTAGAGTAGGGCGACATCCAGATGTCTTCATCCTCACTTATCTGGTCCATCAGATACTCATTATCAGCATTGATGAAGATAAGACTATCTTCGCGGCTACGCAGGAAATCGTAGAGTTCACACTTGGTCTTGATAACGCCTTCGAAAGAACCGAAGCCCTGAAGGTGTGCGCGACCCACGTTGGTGATAAGTCCACATGTAGGCTCGGCAGTCTCGGCCAGTGTCTTGATGTCTCCAGGATGGCTGGCTCCCATCTCTATCACAGCAATCTCGTGCTCCTTATTAAGGCGGAACAAAGTCTTTGGTACACCAACATCGTTGTTGAAGTTGCCCTGTGTATAGAGTACGTTGTATTTCTTTGAAAGTACTGCAGCAATGAGCTCCTTGGTTGTTGTCTTGCCGTTGGTGCCGGTGATGCCGATAACTGGTATGTCGAACTGGCGGCGATGCTCGCGGGCCAGATCCTTGAAAGTCTGCAGACAGTCATCTACTTTTATAATGCGTGGGTCGTTAGCCACGTCCTCATCAACAATAGCATAACTGCATCCCTTTTCAAGGGCCTGCATGGCGAACTTATTACCATTAAACGACTCACCTTTCAGTGCAAGAAAGATGCTTCCCTCAGGGCAGTCACGACTATCAGTTGTGATGCACTGATGTTGCTGATATAGCTTGTATAGTTCCTTAATATCCATAAACTTTGTGAATTTTGCTGCAAAGATAGTGAAAAATCTAATTTATTAGCTCGGCTTTGCCGCTTTTTCTTAAAAAAGAATTCCTAATTCTTATTTTTTTTGTATCTTTGTGGGCGAAATGAGCTATACTATTAATATTAAAGGTAGATTGTTGGATCTCAGCACCCCTCAGGTGATGGGTATCCTGAACGTAACGCCCGACTCTTTTTATGCAGGGAGTAGGGTGCAGACGGAGGACGAAATAGTTAGACGTTGTCGTCAGATAGTAGCCGAAGGTGCAAGTATGATTGATGTGGGCGGATATTCAACGCGCCCTGGTGGTACTGAAGTTTCTGAGGCTGAGGAGATGGAGCGTTTGCGTTTCGGCTTGGGCATTATCCGCCGCGAATTGCCCGATGCTATAATCTCTGTTGATACTTTCAGAACAGATGTGGCCAGAATGACTGTAGAAGAGTTCGGTGCTGATATAATAAACGATGTGAGCGAAGGCAACGAGACAATGTACAGAATGGTGTCACGCTTACGCGTACCTTATATATTAATGTCTACACAGCCCACTTTAAAGCAGATGCTAATGTCGTTTGCACATCAGGTTCAGCAGCTGCGCGATTTCGGTGCTTGCGACATCATATTGGATCCAGGCTTCGGATTCGGAAAAACTCTGCAGCAGAACTATGAGATAATGAACTGTATGGAGCGCTTGCATGTGATGGAACTGCCACTGCTGGTGGGCATATCACGCAAGTCGATGATATATAAACTTATGGGAATAACTCCCGAAGAGTCTCTGAATGGAACAACGGTGCTTAACACCATCTCTCTCATGAAGGGCGCCCATATCCTGCGTGTTCACGATGTGAAACAGGCTGTGGAGTGCGTTAAGATGATGGACGCATTGAAGAGTAAATAGTAAATCGTCAAATAGTAAATAGTATAAGGTGTTCTTCGAATTCGGAATCAAGGATTTTGTCGACATACTGCTTGTAGCGATGATACTCTACTACATCTACAGGCTTATGCGCGAGTCACGTTCACTGAATGTGTTTATTGGCATTATGGTGTTTGTGATTACGTGGCTGTTTGTGTCGCAGATTATTGAGATGCGTTTGCTGGGCTCTGTTCTGGATAAGTTGGTTAGTGTGGGAGTTATCGCACTCATCGTACTCTTCCAGGAGGAAATCCGTCGATTCCTGTATAATGTGGGTGCTCATCGTCGCATGAGAGCTTTCGTACGTCTGTTCACATCTAAGCATGATGATGGAGAAAGCAAGAAAGCACTTAAGGAAACTATTATGCCTATAGTTATGGCATCGATGAATATGAGTCGTGGCAAGGTTGGTGCACTTATCGTTATCGAGCGTACTATGCCGCTTGACGAGATAGCTATCACAGGCGATCAGATTGATTCGAACATCAATCAGCGACTGATTGAGAACATTTTCTTTAAGAACTCTCCGCTACACGATGGAGCTATGATAATATCAAAGAAACGTATCAAGGCCGCAGGATGTATTCTGCCTGTAAGTCATGATATGGATATTCCTAAGGAGTTAGGACTTCGTCATCGTGCAGCTATGGGCGTATCTCAGGAGAGTGATGCTGTTGCAGTGGTCGTGTCGGAGGAGACAGGTGCCATATCGGTGGCCGTGAACGGTCAGTTCAACCTGCGACTCTCGGCAGAGGAGTTAGAGAGTATTCTGACAAAGGTGCTTGAATAAAAGAAATAGTATTAACAATTTTATAATAAAAACAGATTATGGATCTATTAAGTCAAATTGTAGCGCGTGCTAAGAGTAACAAGCAGCGCATCGTGCTCCCTGAAGCTGAAGAGGAGCGTACTCTGTGTGCAGCCGATAGAGCTCTGGCTGATGACCTTGCAGACATTATTCTGATTGGTAACCCAGCTAAGGTTGAGGCTCTGGCTAAGGAAAAGGGACTTACTAACATTGGTAAGGCAACTCTTATCGACCCTGAGAACTATGACAAGAGCGAGGAGCTGGCTGAGAAGTTGGCAGAAATCCGCAAGTCAAAGGGTATGACCATCGAGGAGGCTCGCAAGCTTATCAAGAATCCTCTGTATCTTGGTTGTATGATTATCAAGACCGAGGGCGCTGATGGTCAGATCAGTGGTGCTCTCTCAACAACTGGCGACACTCTGCGTCCAGCTCTTCAGATTATCAAGTGTGCTCCTGGCATCACATGCGTAAGTGGTGGACTGCTGCTTATCTCTAAGCAGAAGCAGTTTGGTGAGAACGGTGTGCTCGTAGTTGCCGATGTTGCTGTTACTCCAATGCCTGATGCTGCTCAGCTGTCACAGATTGCTGTTTGCACAGCTCAGATGGCTAAGGCTGTTGCTGGTTTCGAAGATCCTCGCGTTGCAATGCTCAGCTTCTCTACAAAGGGTTCTGCTAAGCATGAGGTAGTAGATAAGGTAGTTGAGGCTACCCGTCTGGCAAAGGAACTCGATCCTACACTTAAGATTGATGGTGAGCTTCAGGCTGATGCTGCACTTGTTCCAAGTGTTGGTGCTAAGAAGGCTCCTGGTTCAGAGATTGCTGGTAAGGCTAATGTATTGGTATTCCCTAACCTCGAGGTTGGAAATATCGGCTATAAGCTGGTTCAGCGTCTGGGTGACGCTATCGCTATCGGTCCTGTTCTTCAGGGTATCGCACGTCCTGTAAACGACCTGTCTCGTGGTTGCTCAGTTGATGACATCTACTACATGATTGCCATCACCTCTTGCCAGGCTATGGACGCCAAGAAGTAATTGATAATTGACAACTAATAATTAATAATTAACATGAAAATCCTTGTATTGAATTGTGGTTCGTCGTCAATCAAGTACGCACTGTACAATATGGACGACAAGAGTGTTATGACCAGTGGTGGTGCTGAGCGCGTGGGCTTGGACAATGCCTTTGTAAAGGTTAAGCTTGCCAATGGCGAAAAGAAGCAGATTATGCACGACATCCCCGAGCATACCGAAGGTGTAAAGTTCATTTTCTCTCTGCTTACTGATCCTGAGATTGGTGTTATCAAGAGTCTCGACGAGATCGACGCTGTAGGTCATCGTATGGTACATGGCGGCGAAAAGTTCAATAAGTCGGTTATCCTCACCGATGAGGTTCTGAAGACTTTCGAGGAGTGCTCTGATCTGGCTCCACTGCATAACCCCGCAAACCTTAAGGGTGTAAACGCCGTTAAGGAGCTTATGCCTGGTCTGCCTCAGATAGGTGTATTTGATACTGCCTTCCATCAGACAATGCCAGCTAAGGCTTATATGTACGCTATCCCTTACGAGCTGTACGAGAAGTACGGTGTTCGTCGCTATGGTTTCCATGGAACATCTCACCGCTATGTTTCAGCTCGCGCTTGTGAGTTCCTTGGTATCAAGGCTGAGGGTACAAAGATGATTACCTGCCACATTGGTAATGGTGGTTCTATTGCTGCTGTTCTTGATGGTAAGTGTATCGATACCTCTATGGGTCTTACTCCACTTGAGGGCTTGGTAATGGGTACACGCTCTGGTGATATCGACGGTGGTGCTGTTACCTTCCTTGAGAAGAAGCTCAATCTTGATGCCGATGGCATGAGCAACCTGCTCAATAAGAAGAGTGGTGTAGCTGGTATCACAGGTGGTTCAAGCGATATGCGCGACGTAGAGAACGCTGCTAAGGCTGGTGAACCTAAGGCTGTACTGGCTCAGCAGATGTATTTCTATCGTATTAAGAAATATATCGGTGCTTATGCTGCTGCCATGGGTGGCGTAGATGTTATTGTGTTCACCGCTGGTGTAGGCGAGAATCAGGTTTCTATGCGCTCTGCAGTTTGCGCGGGTCTGGAGTTCCTGGGCGTTAAGTTCGACGAGGAGAAAAACAAGGTTCGCGGCGAAGAAGCTATCATCTCTGCTGATGACTCTAAAGTTAAGGTAGTTGTTATTCCAACCGATGAGGAGCTGATGATTGCAACAGACACAATGAATCTGCTGAAGTAATTTAGCTTATAATAATATGACGATCCCCGCCCAACCGGCGGGGATTGTTGTTTAAAAGGCATAGCCTACGCTGACGTAGGGGTATGGAAATATGGCCCAGATGGGGGTAACTCCCAGTCGTAGTGTTAGGCCACGCTTAGGTTGTAATCTGATACCAGCATTCAGGAATGGAATAAAACCGATACGGTTTTTTATTTCCTCTGGGTGATCAGGGGCTGTCGCAAAATTTCTTGTATGATAGTAGCCAACCGTGCTACCGCCTCCCAGCTCAAATTTCAACACTTTGCTACCGAAGAGGTAGTTTAGTTCTAAAGGGACGGCCACACCATGCGTTTCTTGGTCTTGTCCTGGAAAAAGATGGGAATAGCTTAATCCAACTCGATAGCCAGTACCTTCGTTACCTTTAAATCGCGAGTCGTAGTTGATGCCATATCCTAAGTGTGCACCAAGAAACTCTGCTGAGATACTCCTGGCGGGCTTTTCGCTGGTTTGTGCGCTTGCCGTCAAAGAGAGGGTAAGTAGTGAGAGTAATAATAGTTTCTTCATTTTGGTGAGTTTAAGTCGAATCTGAGTCCCAACTGTAGATTGAAACTTGTAGGTTTATCTTTAAAATAATTATTGATAGTACTACCATTATCCATATAGTGTCGAATGCCAGGCTCGGCATACAGACTCAGCTGAGGGATGATATGGTAGGCCAATCCCAAACTGCCACCTATCGACCACTGCATGCGATCCTTGTCCATCACCTGATTCACCCCATCGGTATTCGATTCGGCCTTGATATTCCAGTCGGCCTGAGCGCCTGCAGTAAGATAAAGACTGATGCCATGCCATTGCAACAGGTGGGCCTGCAGGTTAAGGGGCACGCCTATGTAGTGGAGCTTCTGATGGCGCTGTATCTGATGGTTGGGCATCAGGGTGGTAAAGGTTGAATTCAGCTTGGTATAAACCAAACCCGAACTGAGCGACAACCAGGTATTGAGTGGATATCCAACAGAAAGACCGAACGATATGGGCTGGTTATGACTCTCTTGCTCTTCGTAATCTGCTAGAAAAGCACGCGTTGCAGCCACGCGATGCATCAACTGCGGGTTCATCATCACCGCATTCTTGTTGTTCATATCGTTGGTGTTACCCTGAGCAAACAGGCCCATGGTAAGGCGCATCGGCTTTTGCTGCTGATGTTTCGCATGAGAATATGCTTTAGGCTCTGCTGACAGAGGGTGATGTACCTGTGGAATTGGTGTATCTTCCTTGGGCTTGTTAGCCGTTTCATCGGGCTGTGTGGCCTTCTCTGTAGGTTCAGGAACTTCGCTTTCTGTTTGCATAGCAGTTTCTGCTATCTGTGTAACTGCTTTTGCTGCTGTTACTACCTGAGCAACTAGTTTCTCTGGAGCCTTTACTGCTGCATCTGGGGTGATATCTGCTTGGGTGGCTACGGGCGCTTCTTCCTTGTCGGCATGATTGGTAGCCTTAACCTGTGCCACTTGTGGCTGTACGGGCTCGTTGTTCCACATCAGATAGGCACCACCAAACAGCACACCAATGATAGCAGCTGCCATCATCCAACGACGCAGAGCTATGTGGCGCGTCTGACCTTTAGCCTGCTTATCGAGCGAAGCCTCAATGCCCTCCCACAAGTCGCGCGATGGCTCCTGGTGGTAGTCCTTCAGGTGGTTGTTAAGCCTTTCGGCCCATTCTTCTTGCTTCATATCTCGTGTCGTTTGATGTAATCTGTTATCATTTGGGTGAGTATCTGTCGCGTTCTCGACAGCTGTGAGGAGGATGAACTCTCTTTGATGCCTAACTTATTGGCTATTTCGCGATGCGAGCAATGCTCGAACACATACAGGTTTAGTACCATTCTGTAGCCTGTAGGTAGCTTGGCAATCATTGCCGTCAGCACATTGGGCGGTATCCGTTCTATCTCTGGCTCTTCGTCCTGTGTATCAGGGATGACGTCGGTAAACGTCATGCGCTCATGATGTTTCACAAAATCAAAGGCCTTATTAGCAACAATCCTGCCTATCCAGCCTTTCAGCGAACCCTCACCTCGGTAATCGAACTTGCCGATAGAGGTAAGGATGGTCACAAAGCTGTCCTGCACCACGTCTTCCACGTCGCTCACTTCGGCTATATACCTTAGTCCGATTGACATGGCATAGCCCTTGTAGCGCTCGTAGAGTTGCCTCATGGCAGCACGATCGCCTTGGTTGATGGCTGATAGCAGTTGCTGTTCGTTCTCCACTTCTTTTTACTTAACTCTTTCGATACTGGTGAACTTGAGCTGTATCGTGGGATTGAGCGTCCTGCTTTCTTTCTGCCCATCGATGATGGTTTCTATCTGCGTTACTGTTAGTATGTTTGTGAACGATGCGCCACTACGATCAAGCAAAGCGGTAGATTCGGTAGGTGCTATCGTCAACACTACAGCCATCAGCGTGCCATCATCCTTGGTTACGATAAATGGCAGGTATATGGTGCTATATGTTTCGCTGGGCATCATCTCCAGATAGAACGATAGATCTGATATGCCGATAATGCGATAAGGAACGGCGAGGGTCGACTCCAGGCAACTTCCGTTTCGATAGTCAATCAGGGTCTGCATCCAAAGCTCTTCTTCGGGTGTTGGTGTGTTGCCATAGGGTGCTTCAGCCGAAAGCTTGGCCACCTTTACCTCAGGCAGGAATTTCTCCATGATAGCTGCGTAAGGATAATCCGCGCAAGCTACGTAGTTTTCGCCTTTAAAGCCTAATACAGTACGTATATAAGTCTCGTTGCCTTTCACGTTGTCAACCATCCATACACCTTTGAAAGTGTAATCGAGGGATGGTTGGTCAGAAGGGTCGAGATGTGGGTCACCTGTTTCAAGCATATCGCTGCCAGGGCTGCATGATAGCAGCGTTACTAATACTATAAATAATTGAAATATTCGCTTCATATTTGTACACGTTTTATTGCTTCTTTATCCATTAAACGATGAAGAAGGCCAAATACTGCATCAAGAAATGTTAAATTTTCACATTAAGAATCTCTTCCTCGGTTGAGAGGTTGAAATCGCCAGGGATGGTGTTCTTGAGGGCTGCGGCAGCTAACGAGTAATTCAACTGCTTCTGCATGTCGTTAGGGAACAGACTGATGGCATGCAGCCAACCACCCATAAAAGCATCGCCCACACCAACTGGCTCCACCACATCAGGGATATCCATGATAGGTGCCTGCAACAGTTTATTGTCGGTATAAAGCAGGGCTGTCAGGGTGTGATGGTTCGAACTTACGATATTACGCATACCCATCATCCAGTGTTTTACTCGGGGGTAGGCAGCATGCAACTCGTCGAACCACTCTCCATACTCTTTCATCTGCATCTCGAAGTTAGAGTCGGTAGCCGTGAATGGTGGCTGTGGATGCTGCGACAGCCAGTCGAACTCGATGGCATCGCCAAACATCATATCGCAACGCGACAGCATGCGGCTCAGGGTTTTACGTGGCTCAGCACCTTCGTACTTCCACAGGTTCTTGCGGTAGTTGATATCGAAGCATACAGTAATACCCAACTCATCGGCCACGTCGAGTGCCTCGAAGGTGGCATTAGCAGCCTGTTGCGAGATGGCAGCCGTGATACCCGATACATGAAAGTAGTTACAATCCTTCAGTATCTCGCGCCAGGGAATCATGCCTGGCTTCAGGTCAGAATAGGCCGAACCGTTACGGTCGTAAATCACCTTGGCAGCACGCATACCTGCAGCAGGTTCGAAATAATAGGTGCCTATGCGCTGTCCGCCATAAAGCACACGGCTGGTGTCCACACCAAGCTCTGCTAAGCTCATGGCTCCTGCATGACCTACTGGTGTATCAGGCAGTCGGGTAATATAGGTTACATCTTCGCCCTGGGTAGCCAACGATACGGCCACATTAGCCTCGCTACCACCATACTTACTGGTAAACAGGTTGCCCTGAGTCAGTCGCAGTTGTCCGGGCTTCGAAAACCTGAGCAACAGCTCGCCAAACGTTACTATCTTCTTTCTGTTCATGTTGGTCATTATCTGATAACTTCGCTGCAAAGATACATATTTTAATTCAAAAAGACTTAATGTTACATTAATTTTTATATCTGTAAGATAATATAATATTTCATTTTGAAAAGATATGCAGAAAAGTATTACATTTGCACCCGTATTGAAAAGACTAAATGATGAAACTGTATCTGATCATATGGTTATTGTTGTGGGGCTCTGAGGTGTTTGCTCAGCGCAAACTGGTGGTGGCCAGTTTAGAGTCGAAAGCGCCGCAGCGTGATATCAAGGTTCGTGTTGATAATGGCGATGAGATTGTTACCCCATGGAATGGCGAGATTGAGGTGCCCGACAGCTTTAAGCGTATCACCCTGAGTCATCCCAAGTTCCAGCACCGTTATGTGCTGGCCAACGAGCTGCATGGCGATACCATCTATCTCATCCCCGCGTTACATGCCATTGACGAGGTGGTGGTGTATGGTCAGGATCGTCGTAAATCGATGATGGCTGGCATCATGATGCCTGTCACACCCAAAGAGGTGCCACTGCCACAAGTGGTACCAGCTGGTCCCAATGTGTTAGCCATGTTAGCCTGGCTATTCGAAAAGACCGTGGCCCCAAAGATTGAGGCCAAACAGCGTAGAAAGAGAGCCCTGAAAGTAGTACGCCAGCAAGAGCAGGAGTATGAAGCCAAATGGGATGCCCTAAAGGCACCCCAGAAGTGACCACGATACTCTTTAACATATTTTGATGCAGTATTTTTACTTCTTAGTCGTTTAATGAGTAAAGAAGTTTTTTAAAAGCATTGAAATGAAACTAAAGACAATCTTGATAGCGATGGTATTCGTATCGGCTATCACAACAAAAGCTCAAGATGTTAACTGGCAGGCCCGGGTAGGTGGTGGTGTTACATGCCTGATGGGTGGTGTGTCTAATATCAACGAACGTACAGGTTTCCATATCGGAGGCGGTGCTGATATCGGTTTGTCAAAAAACGGTGTGTTCAGATTGCAACCAGAGCTACGATTTGAGCGTAATGGCTGGCAGTTTGATGGATATTATGGTAGCGAGCAGATTATGAAGGCACATTTTAATACGCGACTCGACTATCTGAAACTTCCAGTGACGGTTGCTGCCCGTTTGCGATTAGCCAATCAATGTTTCATTACTTTCAAAACTGGTGCTTATGTGGCTTACGGTCTACAAGCTAAAACCCGTATGCACATCCTGAATACGGATTATGAGGAAACCTTCAGCGAGAACCATTTTAGTGGTTCCTGTGATTTTCATGGTATTGCTTATGATAATGATTCCCGTTCAACGGGCTATCCTAAATTCAGTCATTGGGATATTGGCTCTATCGGTGGTGTCGACTTAACTTTCCATCATTTCATCATTGGCGCAGAAGTGTCGTATGGACTGAAGCGTGTCTGCGAATCTGGTTTCATCGGTAATCCGCTTGGTAACATCGCTACATTAGTCCTAACCGGTGGTGGTCCCAAGAATATAAGCGCAGGTGTCTCTTTGGCGTATCAATTCTGATTTTTGATGTCATAACGTCATATCTGATGTAAACATCTGTAAGATAGTAAATTACAGATGATGATATTATATGATATTAAATTCTTTAACGTCATATTGGGGCTGTTATATGACATTGTGATAGGTTGTATAAAGTGTTTCATCCGGAGAAACACTTTGTTTCTAAGGGCGAAACACTTTGTTTCTGCTGATGAAACATGTTGAAAACATAGGTTCTTTTATGCAGTGATGTACCTTGTATGACATCATGTGTTTTAATATGACATCATAACGTCATATATAACCAACTAAAAGTCAGATGGTTATAATGAATATGACGTTATGACGTTAAAAATACGAATAATTTGCAGTGAAGTGCTTTTTCATGGGCGGCTTTCGCCTTCGATGTATTGCGAAAGGAGCAGGTGTTCGCCATCAAACATCACATAAGAGAACTGACTGATCCAGTCGCCTAGGATAATCATACGTGCTTTTTTGGTTAACTGCAGGTCTACCTCAATATGGCGATGTCCATAGATGAAGTAGTCTACGTTAGAGTGGTACTGTATGTACTTCTTAGTGTACAGTACCAGATGCTCGCGGTTCTCTCCCATGTATGCTGGTTCCTCACCGTTAGGACGCTTCATACGACTATGCTTTGCCCAGTTAAGCCCGAACCACATTCCCCAACGTGGATGCAGTGCTGAGAATGCCCACTGACATGCCTTGTTGTGGAAGATACTTTTAATAAGCTTAAAGCTCTTGTTTGGATCGCCAAGTCCATCACCATGAGCCAGATAGAACATCTTTCCGTAGATCTCTGTTGTCTCTGGTTTCTTGTGAAGTATCACTCCACATTCCTTTTCAAGATATTCGTATGCCCATATGTCGTGGTTGCCGGTAAAATAATGCACTTCTACGCCCATGTCGGTAAGTTCCGACAGCTTGCCTAAGAAACGGGTGTAGCCTTTTGGTATCACATATTTATATTCGTACCAGAAGTCGAACATGTCACCAAGCAGATAGATGGCGGCAGCCTTCTCCTTGATACTGTCGAGAAAACGAACCAGTCGGCGTTCCTGCATTCTCTGATGTGGAATAGCCAACGACCCAAGGTGGGCATCGGAAAGAAAATATACGTTCTTCATATTAATCGAATCCAAGTTCTACGCGTGCTTCTTCGCTCATCATCGACTGATCCCATGCGGGCTCGAACACCAGGTTTACATTTGAACCCTTTACGCCCTCTACACTCTCAATCTTTGTGCGCACGTCTTCAAGAATAAAGTCGGCAGCAGGACAGTTTGGAGCTGTAAAAGTCATATCGAGGTCAACGGTATAATCGTCTTTTACATCAATCTTATATATCATTCCCAAGTCGTAGATGTTTACGGGAATCTCTGGATCGTAGACAGTCTTTAGTACATCAACGATTCTCTCTTCAATCTGCGTCTTCTCTTCTTGTGTCATAATTATATATTTTGTATGTTAGCATTTCTTGTTTTCGTGATAGCTGTAATAGTGACCGTCGGAAACTATTACGTGATCAGCAAAATGGATGTCCATCAGCTTACATGCGTTCATCAGGCCGATGGTTAACTCGTCGTCTTGTTTGCTTGGCGTGATATTGCCCGATGGATGGTTGTGGCATGCCACCAGCTGTGTGGCATTGCAAAGTACTGCTTCGCGCATAATAACGCGGATGTCAACGGTTGTTGCTGTGATTCCGCCATGAGCAATGCGCACCTTTTTTATCAGGCGGTGGTGCTGATTCAACAGCAACACCCAAAACTCTTCTACGCCAAGGTCCTGCATTATAGGATGCATGTGGTTGTAGACCCTTGTTGCAGTACCAAGGTCAGGTCGTTCTTCAGGCGATTCCATCTGCCTGCGCTTGCCAAGTTCGCATGCGGCAAGTATGGTAATGGCTTTGGCTGGGCCAACGCCGTTATATTGGCTTAGGTCGTGGATAGACTTCTTGCCTAATGTGTTTAGACTGTTGTTGCAGTCATTAAGGATGCGTTTCATCAAGTCAACAGCACTCTCTTTAGTAGAGCCCGAACCGATAAGAATAGCCAATAACTCTGCACTGCTAAGTGCCTCGGCACCTAGCGAAGCCATCTTTTCGCGAGGTCTATCCTCTTCGGCCCACTGATTGATGTTCAGTTTTTCGCTCATTTGTAGAAGTTTTTTTCGAATGCCGTAAATTCATCCTGCTTTAGTACGCAACGTTTCCACCACGACTCAATAAATCCGAATCCGTAACCCATCAGCTGGACAAATGCGGCAGGGATACTCAGCAGTCCTACCCATAGACTCTTGTTCTTTATACTTGAGTCGATACAGATTATAGCGCTGTATAATATAATAGGTACGCACGCGTATGTGAAGATAAGTGTGATAAGCAGCAAACCAATTACACCCAATGTAAATACAGTTGGTAAGAGATGAACCAGCTTCATTGTTCCAGGATGGCGTTTCTCGAGATTGATACGCGCTATGCCACTGTTATATACCTGACGGAAGAATTTTCTGAAGTCAGTACGACGCTTATGCCAAACCCAAGCGTCAGGGAACAGGCGTGGCATATAACCCACCTCTACTATACGATACGAGAAGTCGATGTCTTCGCCAAAACGCATCTTAGTGAATCCCTCAAGCTTCAGATAAACATCACGACGTATGCCCATATTGAATGAGCGTGGATAGAATTTGTCGAGTTTTGCCTTTCCGCCTCTGATGCCACCGGTTGTAAAGAACGATGTCATAGAATAGCTGATAGCTTTCTGTACAGGCGTGAATGATGGATGTGCTGCATCAGGACCGCCCCAAGCTGCTATAGATGTTGAAGATGCGAGAGATTTCTCTACTGCTTCCAAATACCCCTCGGGTAGGACTACATCAGAGTCCAAGATGATGAGCCACTCGCCGTTGGAACGTTCTGCGCCGTAGTTGCGACTCTGACCAGGACCGCTGTTCTCCTTGGCATAATAATGCAAATCAAGGATGTTTGCGTATTTCTCGCAAACATCCTTGCATGATTTTATAGATCCGTCTTCAACAATAATTACTTCGAAATCCTTAAGAGTTTGTTTTGTCAGGCTCTCGAGTAATTCGTCCACTTCGTCGGGACGGTTATAGACGGGGACAATAATCGAATACTTCAAAGTTCAATCTTCAATGTTCAATAGAAGAATTACTCCTTCACTCTCTGCAGGTAAGAACCGTCGCGGGTGTCAACCTGAATCAGGTCGCCCTCGTTGATGAACAGAGGAACGCGAACCTCAACACCAGTCTCCAGAGTAGCAGGCTTCAGAGTGTTTGTAGCTGTATCGCCCTTAACACCTGGCTCAGAGTGAGTAACGCGGAGAACGGTCTTAACAGGCATCTCAGCGTAAAGGATAGTACCGTCGGTAGTATCAGAAACAACCTCCACGATGTCGCTCTCCTTCATGTACTCATGACCGATTACGAGCTCGTTGTCGATGGGGATCTGCTCGAAAGTCTCCTGATTCATGAAGATACGACCTGACTGGTCCTCATAGAGATACTGGTAAGGACGACGCTCAATGATAACGTCCTCGAGCTTCTCACCAATGTTGAAACGACGCTCCAGTACGCGACCGTCTGATACGTTCTTAACCTTGATGATCATGATGGTGTTACCCTTACCTGGCTTGCGGTGCTGGAAATCGATGCACACCCAGATGCCACCGTCCATGCGAATGGCGGTGCCTTTCTTAATGTCTTGTGAATTAATCATAAACCTTTAAAATGTTACTTTTATATCGTTTTCGGGTGCAAAGGTACTGCTTTTTTGGAAAAAAACATAAAAAGTTTAGCTAAAAATCGTATAAAATTTGCGTAATTCAAAAGAAATGAGTACTTTTGCACCCCAAATCGGTAAATAAATAACAAAATTAAATAAGTATTTCAAAATGAAGAGAACATTTCAGCCACACAATCGCCGTCGCGTAAACAAGCACGGCTTCCGTGAGAGAATGGCCACCAAGAACGGTCGTCGAGTACTGGCTGCTCGTCGTGCCAAGGGCCGCAAGAAGTTGACAGTTTCTGACGAGAATCACGGAAAGTAATCCGAGAGGAACTTAGAAAATGAGTTAAAATAGAAAGAAGTAGAGTGAAATCTTTGCTTCTTTCTGTTTTTTTATATAACTTTGCGTCCGAAAAGTGAAGTTAAGATGAAAACAAAGGAATTCTTCGGCAAGTTCTGTAGCAAGTTTCTTATTGGAAACTTGATAGCTATGGTATTGGTGATAATCGTATTGGTGGTTGGTGTTAACTACGGTCTCGATTGGTACACCCATCATGGCGAGGAAATCAAAGTTCCTAACATCGAGGGTATGGAACTATCTAAAGCCAGAGCTATGCTCGAAGAAAAAGGGTTGATAGTAGTAGTTACTGATTCCGGATATAATAAACGTCTGCCTTCCGACTGTGTGTTGGCTCAGAATCCAAGTCCCGGACTTATGGTTAAGACTGGCCATACTATATACGTAATTGTAAACTCTGCTAGTTCGCCAACGGTGGCAATCCCCGATGTGGTTGATAATTGTAGCTATCGTGAGGCCGAGGCTAAGCTTGTGTCGCTTGGATTCAAGGTGCTGCCACCTCAGTATGTTACAGGTGAGAAGGATTGGGTTTATGGCGTGTCATGCAATGGCCGCAAAGTTTCTGTCGGTGAGCGTATATCTATAGAACAGCCTTTGACGCTGCTTGTTGGCAGTGGTCAGTATGGCATGGATGATGTTAGCGTGGTTGAGCCTGAGGTGGAGATACCTGAAGGTGGTGGCGACGATGTAGATGAATTTGTAGAGGTAAAAGAATGATTGACGATACAAACGATTTCGAGGAACAGGAGCAAGAACAGGAAGACTTGCTTTACGAACACTTCCGCATGGAGGTTGATAAAGGACAGGTGCCTATACGTATTGATAAGTATCTGTCTGAGCATCAGCCGCACTCAAGTCGTAACCGTATTCAAAAGGCAGCTGATGCCGGCTTTATACATGTAAACGACAAACCGGTCAAGAGCAATTATAAGGTTCGTCCTGGTGATATTGTTACACTCATGCTCGATCGTCCGCATTACGATACAACGATCGAACCTGAGGATATTCCGCTTGAGGTGGTCTACGAGGACGACGATCTAATGGTTATTAACAAACCTGCAGGTATGGTAGTTCATCCTGGTTGTGGAAATTTTAACGGCACTTTGGTTAATGCCATCGCATGGCATCTTAAGGATCTTGCAAGCTACGATCCTAATGACCCAGAAGTTGGTTTGGTACATCGCATAGATAAAGATACCAGTGGACTGCTTGTTGTTGCAAAGACTCCCGATGCCAAGACGTCATTGGGCAAGCAGTTCTTCAACAAAACAACCCACCGCAGCTATAATGCCTTGGTTTGGGGAAACTTTGTAGAAGACGAGGGCAGGATAGAAGGTAACATCGGCCGCGACCCTAAAGACAGGTTGCGTATGGAGGTATTCCCGCCTGACTCTGAGATAGGAAAACCAGCTGTTACCCATTACAAGGTGATGGAGCGATATGGATATGTTACATTAGTAGAGTGCATACTTGAAACGGGACGTACCCATCAGATTCGTGCCCATATGAAGCACATTGGCCATCCGCTTTTTGCCGATGAGCGCTATGGCGGTACCGAACTGCTTAGAGGTGAGCGCACTGCCAGCTATAAGGCCTATATACAGAACTGCTTTAAGATCTGTCCGCGTCAGGTGCTTCATGCCAAGACGCTGGGCTTTGTTCATCCTACTACCGGTAAGCAGATGGACTTTACATCAGAGTGGCCAGAGGATATGGCAGCTCTGATTGACAAATGGAGAAACTATATTAAATATAAGAATTAAAATTTAAGAATAAAGAGATATAAAATGAAGAACTTGAAGAGAACTATAGCCATCGTTTGTGGTGGTGACTCATCAGAACATGACGTTTCTCTGCGCTCGGCGCAGGGACTTTACTCCTTCTTTGACAAGGAACGCTACAATGTGTATATTGTTGACGTAAAGGGCCAGGACTGGCACGTAGAATTGCCTGACGGTACAACTGCTAAGATAGACCGCAATGACTTCTCGTTTATAGAGAATGGTGAAGCCAAGCTTTTTGACTATGCTTATATCACTATCCATGGCACCCCTGGCGAGAATGGACTTCTTCAGGGATATTTCGACCTTATCGGTCTGCCTTATAGCACCAGTGGCGTATTGGTTGAGGCTATGACCTTCGATAAGTTCGTTCTTAATCAATATCTTCGCGGTTATGGTGTTTGCGTAGCAGACTCTCTACTTATCCGTAAGGGATACGAAGAGCTTGTTGGCGACGATGAGATTGAGGAACGTATCGGTATGCCTTGCTTCGTAAAGCCTGCTGCCGACGGTTCTTCGTTCGGTGTATCTAAGGTTAAGAACAAGGATCAGTTGGCTCCTGCCATCCGTAAGGCTATGCTCGAGAGTCCTGAGATTATGGTAGAGAGCTTCCTTGAGGGAACTGAGATCTCCATTGGTGTTTATAAAACCAAGGAGAAGTCGGTTGTCCTGCCTGCTACCGAGGTAGTAACTACCAACGAGTTTTTTGATTACGATGCTAAGTACAACGGTCAGGTTCAGGAGATTACTCCAGCCCGCTTATCAGAGGATGTAACCGAGCGTGTTCGCCAGATCACTTCTCATATCTACGACATCCTGCATTGTAATGGTATTATCCGAATAGACTATATTATCTCTAAGGAGGGTAAGATTTCTATGCTCGAGGTTAACACTACTCCTGGTATGACTGCTACCAGCTTTATTCCACAACAGGTTAAAGCCGCAGGTCTGTCTATGACCGATGTGCTTACAGAGATTGTAGAAAACCAGTTTGCATAATCTATGAAAGAAGAGTTTGATGAGATCCGGCCTTATGAGGCGGAGGAGATGAAGCAGGCGTTCGATGAACTGTTGAACGACCGTCAGTTTCAGCTGGTGCTTAAGGGCTTTGCCCCTTGGTTGCCTAAGTCATTGCGTAACGGATTGTTACGTTTGGCGTTTACTGGCGTAAAGACACCGCTCGATTTCCAGAAGCGTTTCATGAAGCCTGTGGTAAAATATATCATGCGTAAGCATACCGACGGTTGCAGTTTTATCGACTCTTCTATTTCTGCATATGATAAGAGCGAGCGCTACACGTTTGTATCTAACCATCGTGACATAGTGCTCGACTCTGCATTCCTGGATGTTCTGCTCGTTGATGCCGGTTATCCCACTACTGTTGAGATAGGCATCGGCGACAACCTGCTCATCTATCCTTGGATAAAGCGACTAGTACGTATGAACAAGGCTTTTACTGTTCGCCGTGGTCTCTCACTCCGCGAAACACTAGCTGCATCTCAGTTGATGAGCCGTTATATCCACTATGCGGTTGCTGCAAAGCGTGAGAATATCTGGATAGCCCAGCGAGAGGGACGTGCCAAAGATTCAAGCGACCACACTCAGGATGCTGTGCTTAAGATGCTGGCTATGGGAGGCGACCTTAAGGAGCTTAACATAGTTCCGCTCACTATCAGCTATGAGTTCGACCCCTGTGACTATCTTAAGGCTCAGGAGTTCCAGCAGAAGCGTGATAACCCGTCATTCAAGAAGTCGCGCCAAGACGATCTGGATAACATGAAGACAGGTATCTTCGGCTATAAGGGTAGAGTGGTATATCGCCCTGCTGCACCTATCAATACTTGGATTGATGAACTGTCCGACTTGCCCAAGACAGAGTGGTTCAAGGCATTGGCTGAGCGCATGGACCATGAGATTCATTGTGGCTATGAGCTCTACCCCTGCAATTATATTGCCCTCGATGAACTTAATGGCGATAACGCCAATGCTGCTCATTATACCGATGCCGACAAGAAACGCTTCGAGCAGTATATTGCTGGCCAGATGGCAAAGATTCAACTCCCCAATAAGGACGAGGCCTTCCTTCGTGAGCGTATGCTAACCATGTATGCCAACCCCGTTAGAAATAAACTTGCCACGATATGAAGAAGTTCCAGCAGCTCATCATATTCTTACTTCTCACCATCTCACTTTCTCCCCTTCTCACCTCATGCACTAAGGATGCTTATGAGAAGGGTGAGGGAAAATACTCTCTTATGCGTGGTGATTTTGCTGAGGCCATAGTTAATAGTAGTAAACAGGTAACAAGTATTATTACCGACGATGGTGATGAGTTTGTTCTTGCTTCACCATACACCGCAAAATGGGTATCAAAAGCTGATACCACCTATCGTTGTATGTTATATTATAATAAGGTGGCTAATAAAGCTGAGATATTGTCGATGGGGCAGGTTCCTTGTACGAGTGTAACCCCGTTATCGCAGTTCGACCGACGCTTGGTTACCGACCCAGTTAAGTTCGAGAGCACCTGGATGAGTAAGACAGGGCGCTATCTTAACTTTAGCCTTATTTTGAAGGTGGGAACTACCGATGATTCAACAGCTGTTCATACTTTGGGTGTTGTTAGCGATACTCTGATAACGCATCCTGACAACAAGCGGATTCTTAATCTTATCCTTCATCATGATCAGGACAATGTGCCTGAGTATTATTCCGCTAAAGTTTACTTCAGCATTCCTACAAAAATAATTGATGCCGACTCTGTTCGAATCAGCATCAATTCGTACGACGGAGAGGTCGTTGTTAAGCATCGTATCCGTTAATTAGCTTTGTATTCCTTATTCACAACTGTATTCCAGTCTATTTGGTCTGTGCGTTGGGCTAGTGGTGCGTGTGGTATCATGCTGCCATCCTTTACCAGTATTATGGCAGGAATCTTGCCTGCCTCGATAGTCTGATAGCCACCCTCGTAAACCTTACCATTCTGATAGTCAATCCATTTTCCCTTTGGCAGATAAACGTTGCGGCTGTTGCCACTCTCCAGCAGAGGTGCAACCAGTATCTTCGAACCGAACATATATTCATCCTCTACAAACCACGCTCCCTGGTCGTGCGGGAACTCTACCAGCAATGCGCGTACCATTGGCAGACCCAGCTTCGAGCACTCTTTGGCCTGTTCCCAGATGTATGGCATTAGCTTATATTTCATCTCGGCACAGTCGCGGAAAGCATCAGTAAATGATTCTGAAATCAGCCATGGTTCTGTTGGAGGTGCTCCATGGGCTCGAGTATGACTACTAAGGAATCCGAATGGCAGCCAGCGGCGATAGATATCCTCAGGCGAAGCAGTTACGAATCCGCCCATATCGTGGCTCCAGAACGAGAAACCGCTCAGTCCGAAACTTAGTCCGCCTCGCAGGTCGCCCAGCATTCCGGTGTTTGTGGTGGCTGCATCGCCTCCCCAGTGCAGGGCATAGCGCTGACTGCCTGCCCATGCAGAGCGGGCCCAGATGATTCCCTCGCCTGGATGGTTGCGCTCTACTACTTCCCATAAGGCCTTGTTGTAGCGGAGTGGATAGAGGTTGTGTTCGTACATTCCGCCCTTGCCGCTATAGTAGAAACCATTGTAAGGCGCAGCCTCACCAAAGTCGCATTTTATTGTCGACACACCTTGCTTCATCAGTCCCTCTATCTTCTGCTGATACCAGTCTATGGTCTCTGGGTTCGAGAAGTCGAGTATAGCATCCTCTACAGGCATGCCACCTGTGGAATTCTTGACGTGCAGCCCCTTGTCGATAATCTCATTGAAGAATCGGTTCTTCGGTGTAAAGTATGGCAACTGCCACAAGCAGGTGTGGAAACCGTCCTTAGCCAACTGTTTCAGCATCTTTACTGGATTCTCGAAGCGTTCTTTGGCAAACTGGTAGTCGCACTGCCAATCAGTACCAAACCAGCCTGTGTCAAAGTGTATAACGTCGGCAGGTATGCGGTTTATTCTCAGTTGGCGGGCTATCTCCAATCCTTCTTGTTGCGAGAAGTAGGTAATACGGCTCATCCATGTTCCAAAGCTCCATAGTGGGGGAAGGGGCGACTTTCCTGTAATCTCGGTGTACTCGAAAAGAATATCCTTAGGCTCTCCAAAGAATACAAAGAAGTCCATCTGTTCGTCGGCCATGAACAGACGGTCGGCTCCGATGTACGATGCTCCGAAGTCGCAGGTTACGGGTGCCGATGTGTGCATGAAGATACCATAGCCGCGATTCGAGAAGAAGAACGGCACGGGCTTATACTGTCCGTCGGTCTCTGGGCCTTGTGGGTCGGTCACACTTAAATGTACCTTCTGTCCCACCTTGTTTAGTGATGTAAACGATTCTCCGCAACCATATATACGCTCACCAGGAGCCAGTGTGAACACCGGGTTTATGCTGCGTGAGTTGTCTGATCCTCGCTTGATAAACGAGAATGGCTGCAACTTCACCTGACTCGAGTCATTGTCGATAATGTGTCGTGTCTGAGTAAGCACCTTCCCTTTTGCATCCTTGATGACAATTCGCCAAGGATACTTCTTTATCTCTATGCTGCCGAAATCGGAACTGTAGCTGATGGCATCGCCGCTCTGTGCTGTACGCCACATCTGTCCATTACCTTTTGCCTTGAAACCATCACAGAACATCACGTCATCCTTATCCGTATTCTTAGGCTCCACTGGAGTGGTCAGCATACGTATGCGTGCTGTTCTTGGGGTGATGAACTCAATCTTTATCTTTAGGTTAGGGTCGTTGTCGTAGGCAGCATCCGGGAAGTCCAGCTGTTGCATCTTTACTGGCCAGTAGCCGTTCAGGTTGAAAGCCTGTCGTGGCGACATCCTGTAGCGTTTCCATTGTACTAGTCCCTCGCCTTTTGCAGCGTTGAAGCTAACCAACGAGTCGGCAAAGAAATAGGTGTTCGACAAGTCGTAGAAGTCTGTCGACATGTCTTTTTGCATACACTGCAGGTATTGTACCCCTGCGTTGGTCTGGATTTGTGCTGCAGCGAATCCCGTCCACAGTGCAGCACACATGATTGATATAATTCGTTTCATATTGATTAGTATAATATCTGCTGCAAAAATACACATAATCAACGAGATAACAAAATATTAATGTAAATTTATGGCATTATGACTTGGTTGTTTCACAAGAATTATTTATCTTTGCAGCCATAACCTAATGAAATAGAAACTTAAAAACAATCTGACAATGAAAAAGATTTTGAATTTTGTGTTGGCCGCTACTATGGTTTGTGGCGCAGCAGTATCATTAACCTCTTGCAATCAGGCTCAAGCACAGAAAGACAACCCCGCACAGCAAGTCGTGTCAACCGAACTTATACGCACCAGCCAGAGTTGGGATGGCGTTGAGTTGCCCGACTATCTTCAGGGTCGCCCTGAGCTTGTAGCAGTGAAGTATGTATTCCCCGCTGGTCAGAAGTTGGGCTGGCATCATCATCCCGTTATGAACTACGGTATTCTGGTGCAGGGCGAGCTCACCATCATCGGACAGGACGGCAAGGAGAAAGTTGTGCATGAGGGTGAGGCCGTTGTTGAGATGGTGAACACTATCCATCACGGCGAGAATAGAGGCACCAAGCCTGTTATTCTCTACATGTTCTACCTCTCACAGGATGGTATGCAGCTGGCTGTTCAGCACCCGGAGATACCATTGGAGTAGTTATAGAACATTTACCCCCAAACAATAATAAAGCCTCGCGTCATCATGACGAGAGGCTTTATTTTATGTTCGTTGTTTCTTATCTAATGGCGTATAGGTAAGCCAATAGGGCCATCTTTCCACGCATAGTCTCGCGGGGAGTGAACTCACCGTTAACCCAGAAGTAGCGCTGGTTGAAGTATGACTCCTGACGTGGCCAGCCGCCATCAGTCCACGATGGATACATCTGGTTGAGCAGAATGCGGGCATCGCCGCCATTATGACCGGGCGACCATGTCTCAGTGCCGTTGAACGGAGTCTGACCAGGGTGACTCTCGGGGGTGCCGTCGTTGCGACCTGTGGTGTACACATCGGTGATGTGACGCTCTCCAAGACCAGTCATCTCTACAATGTTACCGGGGTTGCGCCCCATGGCCCAACCTGCTTCTGTATACATGATGTGCTCAAGTTGCTGTCGGCGGGCCTTGTCGCCGATGTAGTGAGCCAGCATTACCAACTGCAGGTTCTGCGATGTCTGCCAGCGACTGTCGTTGGCGGCGCGACGCGATGGGCGGTTGGCTACATGACCGTAATTATATGCCTCGGCTTGAGCGTTTACACAAGCCTTGAGATTCTGATAGAGCTCGCCATAGTGGCGTGGATGTGGACAGGTGAGGTAAGCAGCGGCTGCCCAGTACTGACAGAATGGAACATCACTCTTGTCGAACTGGTTTGTAACACCGATGCCGAAGAAGCCCTGACGGCCCTTACTGAAGAGCATGGACTTAGGACTCTTGATCATACTCTCTTCGGCGAAAATCTTCTCCCATGCTTCGTCGCCAGTTAGGTTATAAAGGAAAGATGCTGCCAGCTGGCGGAAGTCTCGACCACGCATCTGCATCGATCCTACATCCTGCAGGTCGTCGAGCTGCTGGTTCTCTTGCTTAGAGGCAAAGCGGAAGGCCTTGATAGCCTCGTCGGTATAGTACTGGCGCAGTGTGTCGTTACCATTCAGGCGGAAAGCCTCGGCGATAACTGCACAATTGGCTGCATTAGCCCATGCGGCCATGGTGGTGCAGCCAGCCTGGAACATAACACTCCAGTCGTTGCAAGGATTGGTAACACCCTGTGAGTAGGCCTCGCCATCGCGGATAGATAGGAAGAAGTCAACCTCATTGCGGGCCTCATCGATAAGGTCGGGGATACCGTTGCCGCTCTCGCGGATACCTAGACCGTCGTCGTTGAGCTTACCGCTGGTAAGGATGTAAGGCAGAAGCATATCGTAGATGTTGCTGACGTGAGCCAGGTGACGGTCCCAGTCGAAGGCATCTGAGTGTCCACCCTTAACCTCGGTGTTTACAGGGTTGCCAGGCAGGCGATGCTGCCAGAAGATAGACTTTTTGAGAGGCTTGAAGTGAGGTTCATCCCAAACGTCGGTGCGCAGTTCGCGCCAGCCCTTGCTCCAAGGATGGAAGTCGGTCTTATATACTGTGAATCCCTTTGGATCGGTCTCAGGGATGAACTGAGGCTGACGTGGTATCGGGTTTACATGGGCAGGGTCGATAGGCTCGCCAAGACGCATGTAGTAATATCCACGAACAGAGTAGCGATATGGTTCGTAATAGATGTCGTTTCTGATTTCGAAGTCCATGCTACAGCCAACATCCTCTACTACCAGACGATAGCAGCCTGATTTGGCCGACTTGAAGTCGATGTTCCATACATCGGTACCGATAAGAGCCTTGCCACCAGCCTCGTTCTTAGATGCTGAGGCGGGTTTCCAGAACTTGACGGTTCCAGCCTTCTGCTTGCTCTTGGTATTGACATTGTAAAGCCATATGGTTTTGCCTTCCCAGGCCTTATAGTCACGCTGTCCGCCATCGCCGAGCCACTGGTAGAGGTCGGCAGCATGCAGATTCTCCTTTTGGGCGTAACCGATTATATTTACGTGTACAGCCTCAGACTGAGTGTTCCAGATGTCGAAACGCACAGAGGCTTGTGATTTATCGGAACCCACACCTGTTGGGATAGTCACGGTATAGGTGCGTCCCTGGCGCAGAGACTTTGGAAGCTGGAGAAAAATCCAGTGGTCAAGCTCGCTGGTAAGTGTGTTGTCGGTATTCATCGGTTTCGACTTTCGCCATACTGCCAGAGGCTGGGCTGCGGCAAAGGTCTTGTCGTCTTTAGAACTGATGAGCCAGCCGGCAGCCTTCTGTATCTCAGCAACCTTAAGTCGCTCTCCGAATACAAGCAGAGTGTCGTCGCCTTCAGAGAAAGAGTGCCCAAGATAGGCACTTGGGCCTGTGCCGTTGTCACGATAGTGTACTTCGCCATCGCGGAAGTGAACCATAAGATAGTCTTTGTCGATAACTTTAACTCCTAAGAGTTTTGTTGCCAAGCAGTTGGCGGGCAGTGCAAGCATTACGGCTGTAAGCGCTGCAAAGAAACTTCTTTTCATTGTTATTGTTTTATTGGTTGGTAATACAGTTTAGTTTGTTAGTACCGTCAGCCCAGAATTTGTTCCAGTTCATCGAGCTCTTCACTGGTTGTAGCCCAGCTGGTTACGAAACGGCAGATGGTGTGATACTTATCGGTCTGTCCGAAGTGTGTGAACCGCATCTTCTGGCTTAGCTTGTCTACTTGCTCATTATCAATAATGACAAACTGCTGGTTGGTGGGTGAATCTACATAGAACTCAAATCCCTTACGAATAAATATCTGCTTCATGCGCATGGCCATCTTGATAGCGTGCTCTGAGAGCTTGAAGTAGAGATCATCGGTGAACAGTGCATCAAATTGCAGTCCGATAAGAGCACCCTTGGCTATTACTGCACCATGCTGCTTCTGGATAGAGAAGAAGTGCTTGTGAGCGTTCTGGTGGGTAAACACTACAGCTTCGCCGCAAAGAGCGCCAATCTTGGTACCACCGATATAGAATACGTCGCAATGGCGTGCCAGATAAGGCAGGCTGATGTCGTTGCCCTCAGCCTTTAGTCCGTACCCCAAACGTGCACCATCTATATAAAGAGGAATCTCGTAGTTCTGGCATACTTGATAGATGTCATCAAGCTCCTTGGCGGTATAGAGTGTGCCGAACTCGGTGGGGAAGGTAATGTAAACCAATCCCGGATGTACGGCGTGATCTTTATTGCCATCGTGCATATAGTCGTCGAGATACTTGTCGAGAGTCTTAGCCTCCATCTTTCCGTTGTTGTCGGCGATGGTGATGATTTTATGCTCAGTAAACTCCACAGCACCGGCCTCGTGTACATTAATGTGTCCGCTGCCAACACAGATTACACCCTCGTACTGATACAGCATAGAGTCGATGGTGGTGGCGTTAGTCTGCGTGCCGCCGGTTAGGAAAAAGATTTGTGCATCGGGTAGTCCGCAGGCTACTCTGATGCGTTCCTTGGCTCGTTCACTGAACTCGTCGAAACCGTAAGGTGTTGGTTTGGCGTCGTTATATTTAATCAGGTTCTCCAATACCTTTGGATGAGCCCCGTTGTTGTAATCGCATTCAAATGATATCATATGCTTATTAGTTATTTTGTGTGCAAATTTACATAAAGTTTTGCGATTTATTTGCTTTCTTCGTATGAAATTAGTATTTTTGCACGCAAATTAATCAATAAAGTATGTATTTATTTAAATGGCAATATTAAAAATTGAACTATGAACAGAAAACTATTCATTACAGGACTGATGATGCTTGCTATGACAATGCAGGCACAAACAGCAAGAAAGTTTACGCTGAACCTCACCGACGACGGCAAGGCTCAGATGGTTTGTTTCCTGCCAGAGAATCCCTCGGGCAGAGCAATTGTTGGTGTGCCAGGAGGCGGCTATTCGATGCTTTCGAATACGCACGAAGGTTATCTGGCTTCCGATTGGCTGAATAAGCAAGGCATTGCCTATTTTGTAGTGAACTACCGATTGCCTAATGGCAATCGTACGATTCCCATCGGCGATGTAGAGCAGGGATTCCGTATCGTTCGCGATTCTGCAAAGGTGTGGAATATCAATCCTAACGATGTTGGTATTATGGGTTTCTCTGCAGGCGGACATCTGTCATCGGTTATCTCAACACTCTCACCATATGAGGTGCGCCCAAACTTCTCGATACTTTTCTATCCAGTAATATCTATGGACGAGCGTGTATCGCACAAGTGGTCGTGCATAAACTTCCTGGGCGAGGAGGGACATAAGGACTCCAAGCTGGTGTGGCAGTATTCTACACAGAACGCTGTGCGCAGCCACCTTACACCTCCAGCCTGTATCATCAGTGCCAGCGATGATAGACTGGTGCCGGTTGTAACCAATGGAGTGCAGTATTACTCTGCTATGCGTAATGCCGGCAATGAGTGCAGTTTGTTCATCTACCCCTCAGGCGACCATGGTTTCGGCTTCGGCCCTTGGTTCAAGTATCACGACCAGATGCTTAACGATCTTGGCAGCTGGCTAAAGTCGATACCAAGTCCCAAGCAGGATGCCGTTCGTGTGGCTTGTATCGGTAATAGCATCACCGATGGCCATGGCATCGATATGCGTACCAAGTACGGCTATCCCGCACAGTTGCAGGGTATTCTGGGTGACGGTTATTATGTGAAGAACTTCGGTGTTAGTGCACGTACCATGCTTAATAAGGGCGACTTCCCATATATGAACGAGATGGCTTGGCGCGATGCGCTGGCATTTAAGCCTGATGTAGTAATCATCAAGTTGGGAACAAACGATTCTAAGCCAGAGAACTGGCAGTATGGTGCAGAGTTCAAGAAAGACCTGCAGCAGATGATTACAACCCTACGCCCAGACCTGGCACAGCCGGTAAGTAAGAAGAAGGGCAAGAAGGCAAAGTTGGCTCTGCCTGTTGGTCCAAAGATTTATCTTTGCACACCTATTCCTGCCTTCAAGTCGACCTGGAATATCAATGACAAGGTCATTACCAATGAGATTATCCCCATACAGTTGGAAGTTGCAAAACAGTATGGCCTACAGGTAATCGACCTGCACACCCTCTTTGCAAACGATGGTGATAAGATGCTGGACGATGGCATTCATCCCGATGGCAAGGGCGCCAAGAAAATGGCCGAGATTATAGCAGAAGCTATCAAGAAATAGTATATTACTGATAGTTTATGATGGACATACGGTCACATGGTCACAACTGTGACCATGTGACCTTTTTACTTCGACGAAATGGTATTGTCTCTATAAGTGGTTGAAATGCAGAGCGTTATGTTTGTGTAAATGCCTGCTTTTAGTCTCATGTGACCGATACTAATGCAAAAACGGAACACATAGTAAGCCTAACAGGGCAAAAGCTAAGGGAAATAGGGTCAGAACAGTAAGGTTGTCATCGTTCGCCTATACGCAAACAATCGAGCGCCTGTACGCAAACGATCGTGTGCCTATACCCAATCTGAAACGCATTTTATAATCCGCTAATGATATATCGAGCGCCTTGCGTGTAGGTAGTGTCGAGAGTAAGGGTGTAGCCCATTGATGTGGCCAGACATTTAGCCAATGGCAGACCTACGCCAAGTGTATGCTCGTCGGGCGAAAGGCGGACGAATGGAACAAAGATGCGTTCTGCTTCGGCAGCAGGAATAGTCGGACCTTCGTTGCTGATGGCTATCGTGCATGTGCCGTTGTCCTCAGCACGGCAATGCAGCAGCAGTGTATCGCCTGTGGCATACTTAACAGCATTGTCGAGCAGACAGTTAAGCAACTCCTGTAGCAGTGTATTTGTCCGTATCGTAACACTATCGGGCACTTCAGACTTAAAGTCGAATGACTTTGGCTTGGTCTTGAAGTGCAAGTCGTAACTGTTCAGTATAGAGCGTATTATCTCGTTCAGTCCTATCTCGTAGTTCTTCGGTATAGGATATGCATCACCATATAGACTGAAGAGTACAAGCTTTCTTGTAGATGTAGCCACATCATAACAATCGCGGCAGATAGCCGAGCGCAACTGCATATATTCGTCATGAGGTATCTGTCCGTCGGCCTCGATGATAACTTCTGCCGTACCAATCAGCGTTTGAAGTGGCGAGCGGAGCGCGTCTTGGCATACGCGTTTCTCCTCTTCGGTGATACCCAAGTCGCCACGCGAATACGAATCGAGTACAGGATCCATTAACGATTCTACGTTCTTTGCTGCGGCAACAATATCACTGTATCGTTTTCCACGCTCTTCGGGCTTAAGTTTAAACTCAGGGTCGTTGAATATGCGTGCATAGTTTAGCAGCGTACTAATTGGTGAGTTGAGTTTCTCAAGAATGGTTGTTACAAAGCCTCGGCGTATGGCTTGTCCTGCCTCTGTGCGTCGGCGAGCCTCCTGCAACTCCTGAAACTGCTCTTTCAGTTTCAGATTCTTGAAATAGCGATAGATAAGTATGCCTATCAGCAGTGCTATGATTACTGAGGCCATCAGTCCACCAAGCATCAATTGACTACGTCTAAGTTCTGCTTTCTCCTCCTCGGCCTGAAGTAAGTCGATGCCATGTGAGATATCCATGATATCATCCTCGAGCACCTCACGCTCATCTACAAGCTGAAAACTATCCTTTAGTTCGGCGGCTTTGAAAGCACGTTGCCAGTCGCCCATTTTTTCATAAATATCCAGTCGCAACTCGTTTGCCATCATAGGCACATCGGTAGAGTCGCACCAGGCCAAAGCTTGCTTATAGTCTTTCTTTGCCAAGTTATAGCAAACCATTACCTGATACAGATTGGCAGGATTAAACCCTGCGGGATTATTCTTGCGGATACTGTCGTAGCGAGCAAAGTATTGGTCGAATGCCTTCTGGTCGCCAAGTCGGCTGGCGATGATACAGCGATAACCCAGCACACCGCTATCGTAAATAGGGTTCTCCAGCATCTGTTTTGGCAGACTGTCTAGACACGCCATCGCCTCGGTTGGACGGTTGAAGCTAAGCACCTGCGACAAAGAAAGATAGCAATTGAAAACTGATACGGGCTCTTTGTCGGCATCTATGCCCTGCAGTGCTTTACGGAAATATGTCTCACCCATCTCTGGTTGATTTCTTCCGCTATAGAAGAATCCCAGACACATATGGGATATATACAGATACTGCTCCTGATGGCGGTCGCGAATGTCTTCGGTAAGACGGTGAATCTCGGTATAGGCACGATGGAAATGCTTGTGGTTAACATCGTAGATAACTCGGCTCATCCAAACACGGTAGTACTTGTCCCATGCCTCTTTTTGTTCCAAATGGTTGAGAAATAGCTTGTGAGCATCGTAGAATTCGGAATCGTTGCCACTAACTTGCGCTTGCTGTACGCGCATAGCCAGTTCTTGTTCTACGTTATCATTATCGGCATAAGCTTTGTTGCTACCGAGGAAAGAAAAAGTAATAAATAAAAAAAGGAATAGATATTGTTTCATAACATGCTTATAGTTTCAAAGTACAAAGATAGGCATTTTTCCTTAACTGGCAAAGCATACCGCCTGTTTTTTTTATTTTTTTAGGTAGCCCCGCGCATTTTGGATTGTAAATTATAAGCCTCGCATCGATATCGACGCGAGGCTTTTCTTTTTTTTGGTTGTTTGTATTATAATGCTTCGAGCATGCGCTTGATAACCACCGAACAGCTGATCTCACGGTTGGCGGCCTCGGGGATTACGAGGCTGTTTGGACTCTCGATGACATCGTCGGTAACGATGAGGTTACGACGCACAGGCAGACAGTGCATGAATTTTCCATTGTTAGTCCACGACATGTGCTCGGTGTCAACAGTCCACGACATATCCTTGTTGGTAATCTTACCGTAATCGGCAGGATTGGTTACGCCTGGGTTACTCCAGTTCTTAGCGTAGATAAAGTCGGCACCCTCGAAGGCTTTCTTCTGGTCGTACTCCACACGGGCGTTGCCAACGAACTTAGGATCGAGCTCATAGCCCTCTGGATGTGTGATTACTAGATCAACATCAGGAGCTGCATTCATCCACTGTGCAAACGAGTTAGGCACGGCCTGAGGCAATGCACGGCAGTGAGGTGCCCAGGTTAATACAACCTTTGGTCGTTCAACAACCTTATGTTCCTCGATAGTAATCAGGTCGGCAAAAGCCTGCAAAGGGTGAACTGTGGCTGTCTCCATTGCAAATACAGGACGGCCAGAGTACTTGATGAACTGCTGCAGAACTGTCTCTGCATAATCGTACTCGCGGTCGGTGAGTCCGGCAAAGCTTCTAACGCCGATAAGGTCGCAGTAGCAGCCCATTACTGGGATAGCCTCGAGCAGGTGCTCGCTTTTGTCGCCATCCATAATAACACCGCGTTCGGTTTCCAACTTCCATGCACCAGCATTAACATCGAGCACTATTACATTCATGCCGAGGTTCATTGCTGCCTTCTGGGTAGAAAGACGTGTGCGCAGGGAGTTGTTAAAGAATATCATCATGAGCGTCTTGTTCTTGCCAAGATGCTGATATTTGAAACGGTCGTTCTTAATCTCAAATGCTTCGGCCATGGCTTTATCCAATGGACCGAGGTCTTCAACGTTTATAAAACTCTTCATATCTAATAATATTAATGTTCAATATTCAATGTTCAATGCCTTTAGGCACATTATTGTCATGTCGTCGTTAGCATCTGCACCATGACGATGACGGTTCACCTCTGCTTCCATCAGTTCTACCACATGGCGGGCATCTTTGAATTTGGTATGTCGTAGTATATCGAGCATGTGGTCGTCGCCAAACTGCTTCTGGTTGATATCCTCGGCTTCATTCAGTCCGTCGGAATAAATGAAGAGGGGACGCCCCTTGATAGATTCTATCTCTTCACCGATGTAATCAAGCCCAGGCCATAGACCGATAGGTGCATTGGGCTCCATTTCAAGGAACGAACCATGCTTCTCGTCACCACCGATTACTGGAGGATTGTGACCGGCATTGCAGAAATGCAGATGGCCGCTATTGAGGTTTAGCTGACCAATGAACATCGTTACGAACATGCCGTTGTCGTTTTTCTCGGTCAGTTCGTTGTTTAGGCGTGTGGCTATTGAAGCTGGCATCAGATGCTGTTTAGCCAGAGCACGGAACAAGCGTGTAGTTTGAGCCATAAACAATGAAGCGGGAACACCCTTACCTGAAACATCGCCCAAACAGAAATATAGAATGTCGTCTTCAAGCAGATAATCGTAAAGATCGCCACCAACCTCCTTGGCAGGGGTCATCGAGGCGTAAATATCCAAATCTGAACGCTTGGGGAACTCATGTGGTACCATCGACATCTGGATTTCGCGGGCAATACGCAGTTCACTCTCAATGCGCTCCTTGGCGGCGGTGGTCTGCTCAAGTTGCTCGTAGGCTGTTTCCAATTTATCGTAGGCCACGGACAGATCTTTCATGTGGCGGCTGCGACGATATAGGTAGATGCAGAGGAAGGCGATGATAAGTGCACCCACGCCGATGGCTGTCCATAGGGTGGCGCGCTCCATGCGCTCCTTGTTCTGCTCCAACTCGAGTTTTGACTGATACTCGCTCAACTTAGACTGTTGGGCCTGGCGGTCCAAACTGTCGTTCTTAAGTTTGATTGAGGCGTTGCTCAGTTCTATTTCGCGGTTTTTCAATGTTAGGCTGAGTGCCTCTTCCTCCAGTCGGCGCTGCTCTAGTTCGTCTTGGGCGTGAGCCAGTTTCAGCGATTGGTTGTGCAACAGCAATTCTTTTGTCTGGTTCTCGGCTCGGATAATATCCATCTGCATAGCATGCTCTGCAGCCTGCTTGCGTATGTCGGACGTATTAGTGGAGTCGCAAGCTTTTTTATACTCCTTGTAGTATTTTAGTGCATCTTCCCATTTGCCCTGCCATTCGTAGGCATAAGAGATCAGTTTGTTTTTCTCTTGTGGCAACTTTACCTTCTGAGCCAATTCGAGCATTTTCTCATAGTCGCCGTTTACCTGTGCATGGTAGATTTCAATATCGTTTGCAAAGGCAGAGCGAAATTTATATTTCTCAGAAAGTCGTTTCCATTCCGTATAGGTTTTGTTCAGTTCTGCCTTTTGAACTTCCCCTTGGTTATACATGGCTGCGATGCATCGGTAGCTCCACGCATCAACAATCGAAGGCCCAGTAAGATTCGGTTCTTTAAGGGCCTTGTCGGTCATCTCGAGCACCTTTTTCTGGTCTCTGCGATTATGGTAAATCTTTGCTAAACCTAAATAGACTGGTGCAGCATTGATTTGAGGTAGATATGTCTGTTTGTATTTAATGGCCTTCTGATAATACTCCTCTGCTTTTATCTCCATCCTCAGCGCACTGGCTTGGTTGGCATTGGCTAGTGATGAATAGTAAAAACCCAGCTTGCTGTCGTTCTGCTGGCTATATTCATTCATAGCTTTGGCTATCTCCATGCCTTTCTCTCTGCTGATTCTAGAAAAAGCAAATGAGGCTTGATTGGCCCAGGTTCTATAAAATAGTCCTTCGTCTTTTGCTTTAAGACAGGCTTCTTTCAGTTGGTCGGTAACGTTCATAAACAACTCTATCTCGTGAGAGGAGTATAGACGATACATTTCTTTCGTCAACCTATCAATGTCGGCTTGATGGTTTTGTGCTGCCAGTACGAGTGGCAGCAAAAGGAATAATAGGTATGTAGTAATTCTCCTTTTCATGTCGTTCCCTCCTTATATGTTGGCTATGGACGAATCTGTCCTTCACCCTCGATAAGCCACTTGTAGGTGGTTATTTCTTCGAGTGCCATAGGGCCACGTGGACCGAGTTTCTGGGTAGAGATACCAATTTCGGCTCCAAGGCCGAACTGTGCACCATCGGTAAACGAGGTGGGCGCATTCCAATAAACGCAGGCTGCGTCTACGTGAGCCTGGAACTTACGGGCGGTCTGCTCGTTCATGGTTATGATAGCCTCGCTATGGCCAGAGCCATTCTCGTCGATATGGTCGAGGGCTTCTTCGAGCGATGCAACAGTTTTGATGGCGAGTTTATAGTCCATAAACTCAGTGCCGAAGCTTTCATCGTTAGCGTGCTCCAACAGAGGATATTTGCCATCGAGGTTCTTGAATGCTTGTTCATCGGCATATATAATTACCTGCTTCTCGGCCATCTTCTCGCAGAGGGCGGGCAGGTCGGCCAGACGGCTCTCGTGTATCAACAGGCAGTCGAGCGCATTGCATACAGATACACGGCGGGTCTTTGCATTATTGATGATTGCCTTGCCCATCTCCAGGTCGCCCTCTTTGTCAAAGTAGGTGTTTACCACACCTGCTCCTGTCTCGATAACAGGGATGCGGGCTGTATCGCGTACAAAGTCGATGAGCTTGCGACCGCCACGTGGGATGCAGAGGTCCACATAGCCTACTGCATTAAGCATCTCGCCAGTGGCCTCGTGAGTGGCTGGCAGCAGTGCTACCACATCCTTCGACACGCCATACTGCTCCAGTATATCATGAATCAATGCAACCTCTTCGCGATTACTGCAATCGGCATCCTTGCCGCCCTTCAACACGCAGGCGTTGCCACTTTTGAAACAGAGCGAAAAAACATCGAACGTTACATTAGGACGAGCCTCATAGATCATGCCGACAACACCGAAAGGAACAGAAACACGACATAAACGCAGACCATTAGGCAGCGTCTTCTGCTTTGTGATGTGCCCCAACGGCGATGGGAGTGTGGCAACATTACGCATATCGGAGGCGATACCTTCGAGACGACTGTCGGTAAGCTGCAGACGGTCGTACAGAGGATTTTCCTTCGACATCTTAGCCAGATCCTGAGCGTTGGCATCAAGGATCCTTGCCTTATTGTTGACAATAGCATCGGCAACGGCATTAAGAATCTTGTTGCGCTGCTCGTCGCTAAGCAATGCCAGACTCTTGCTGGCACGTTTAACTCGTTCGAAAGTATCTTTAAGCTGCATATGTCTTCTATGTTAGGAATTCTGTGTGAGGTGTTGATTCAGGTCTCTCAATGAGATCAATAAGGATGTTGTCGCGCGTGCCGTTGGCAATGATGACATGTATGCCTGCCGACTGGATGTTGCTGGCCGTGTGGTATTTTGAGTGCATGCCACCACGACCGAAAGCACTCTTTTCCTTCTGGATGTACTTAGAGAGGTCGGTACATGGCGCAACGGTAGGAATAAGTTCTGATGTAGGATCGTCGGGATGACCTGTATAGATACCATCGATATTTGAGAGCAGAACCAGCGAGTCGGCTTTCATCATCTGAGCGATGAGGCCCGATAGTTCATCGTTATCAGTAAACATCAACTCGGTAACAGATACTGTGTCGTTCTCGTTTACGATGGGGAGAACGTCGTTCTCCAGCATTACAGTCATACAAGCCTGCTGGTTGCGATATTGCTCTCCTGGTTGGAAGTTCTCCTTCATGGTGAGCACCTGACCAACGTGAATGCCGAACTCGCGGAATAAATCGTAGTAAAGACCTACGAGTTTTACCTGACCAACGGCAGAGAACAACTGGCGTTGCTCAACCGAATCGAGTGAGTGATCTACGGTAAGCTCGCGTCGGCCACAGGCTACGGCACCTGAAGTTACGAGGATAACCTCGATATTCTGCTTTCGCAACCAAGCTATCTGATCGACCAACGCCGACATTCGGGTGACATCAAGTTTACCGTCATCGCGCGTCAGCACATTAGATCCTACTTTGACAACAATTCTTCTTTTCATCTTCTAATATAATGGTACACCTTTTATGTGATCAATTTTTGGTTCCTGACCTATCATGCCTACTACAGAAATGATATCGAACCTCACATCGCTGTTGATGTGACGATACTTAATATAGTGGTTGATAGCCAGACGGAGACTCTGTAGTTTGCGATAGTCGACAGCCTCCTCAGGATCCCCATAGAGACAATTCCGGCGGGTTTTGACTTCAACGAATATCACCTCATTGCCGTCGGTGGCTATGATGTCTATATCGCGCCTACCTGATTTCCAGTCGCGTTCTATAATCTTATAGCCATGAAGTTGTAGGTACTCTGAGGCTTTTTCCTCGCCCCATTTCCCTAACTCATTATGTGCCGCCATATGCTAACTATTTCTCCGCATCTTTCTGGCGAATCTCTACGCGACGGATCTTACCGCTGATAGTCTTTGGTAGTTCGTCTACAAACTCAATGATGCGAGGATATTTATATGGCGCAGTCTCTTTCTTTACATGCTGCTGAAGTTCCTTGATAAGGTCGTCTCCGGCCTTGCCCTTCCATTCCTTGCCGAGTACAACAGTAGCCTTTACAACCATACCGCGGATATCATCGGGTACACCGGTAATGGCGCACTCTACTACTGCGGGGTGAGTCATCAGGGCGCTCTCTACCTCAAACGGACCGATGCGATAGCCCGACGACTTAATAACATCGTCTATACGACCTTCGAACCAGTAGTAGCCATCCTCATCGCGCCATGCCATATCACCTGTGTGATAGATGCCGTCATGCCATGCCTCGCGGGTCTTCTCCTCATCGCGATAGTAGCCCTTGAACAGACCGATAGGCTTCTTGTCGCCTACGCGAACCACAATCTCTCCCTTCTCACCATCCTCGCAGCTGGTACCGTCGGCACGCAGCAGGTCGATTTCGTACTGGGCATTGGGGATACCCATGGAACCTGGCTTTGGTGTCATCCAAGGGAAGGTTCCCAGTGTCATGGTGGTCTCGGTCTGACCGAATCCCTCCATCATGCGGATGCCTGTCTTCTCATAGAACTTGTCGTAAACGGCAGGGTTCAGAGCCTCTCCTGCAGTACAGCAGTACTCAAGGCTGCTAAGATCATATTTGCTAAGATCCTCACGAATCATAAAACGATAGATTGTAGGAGGTGCACAGAATGATGTTACCTTATACTTTTCCATCTGGCGCAGCAGGGTGTCGGCATTAAACTTCTCGTGGTCGAATACAAACACAGTTGCTCCGGCAAACCACTGTCCATAGAACTTACCCCAAACGGCCTTACCCCAACCGGTATCAGCCACAGTAAGGTGGAGTGAACCCTCGTGCAGATTATGCCAGAACACACCTGTGGTAAGATGGCCCATAGCATAGAGGTAGTCGTGAGCTACCATCTTTGGCTCGCCACTGGTACCAGAGGTGAAGTACATAATCATGGTGTCTTCGTTGTTATTAACGAAGGCTGGTTTCTGGAACTTGGGTGCGTTTGCCACTTCAGTCTTCCAGTTGTGGAAACCTTCTTCGTCACGCAGAGTTATATATTGCTTTACCGTAGGACTCTCAGGCATGGCAAGTTTAATCTGGCTGATGATATAGTCATCATCTGCACAGATGATAGCCTTTACTGAGGCACGGGTGTTGCGATATACGTAGTCGTGCTTAGTAAGCATATGTGTAGCAGGAATCACGATTGCTCCAATCTTACACAAGGCAAGCATGATAATCCACCACTCATAGTGACGCTTCAGAATAAGCATCACAGGGTCGCCCTTACCAATGCCAAGCGACATCAGGTAGGCTGCAGCCTGGTCACTTTGTTCTTTCAGCTGTGCGTATGTGGCACGTATCTCCTCACCTTGGTCGTTAGTCCAAAGCAGTGCTAACTTCTCAGGTGCTTCCTCTGCCCACGCATCCATAACATCGTAGGCAAAGTTGAAGTTCTCGGGGATGATAAACTCCAGGTTCTTATTGTAATCTTCAACAGAAGTGAATTTCGTCTGTTTTAAAAATCTTTCTATCATATTATTCTACTGTAAATGCAAGGAACTTAACGGGTTTGTCGCCTATGGCCAGCATGCCGTGGGGCTTTGATGAGTCGAAGTAGATGCTGTCGCCTTCTTCAAGGATGATGGTCTTACCTCCGATGAAGAGTTCCATCTTACCCTCGAGCACCATGTTGAACTCCTGTCCTGGGTGAGTATTCTTGTAGATGGTACGTGCACCTGGCTTAGGCTCTACGGTAACAATGAATACATCGGCATTGTGGTTTACGAAACCGCTTACCAGACTCTGATACTTGTAGGCCTTGGTGCGCTCTACACTCATTCCTTGACCTTTGCGAACCACGAAGTATGACTTCATGTGAGGTGCCTCGGCAAACATCAGCTCCTCAGCGCTTACACCATACTTGTGGGCTATCTTCATCAGATTAGATATGGTAATATCCAACTCGCCCTTTTCTATTTTTTCGTACTTGTCGGAACTTATACCGATAGTTTCTGCCATCTCACTTACTGGGATGTCGAGCACGTCGCGCAGTCCACGCAAACGCTCACCAATTTGCTTTAATTGCTCGTCCATTTTAATTATGTTATTTATCGTTCATCTACTATTTTATAATTTGAGTATTTCTCCTTTGGGAATTCAAAGACGCTATCGTCGATGTTGCCGGCCTGGAAATCGGAGAAGCTGATGGTTGCCCAGAAGATGCTTACTTTTATGCGTAGCTTCTTAGGGTAATAGTTGCCTGGTGTAAGCAGGGCAATGATCTTCTTCATCTTGACCTTTGCACCTGGTTTTGCCTCAAGGGTTACCTGCAATCCATCGGGATCCTTGGCTATTGAGTAGTTATAGCTGTCGGGCTCGAACTTGAACATCTGAAGCTTGTCGTTCTTCTTGTTCACTTTAGGGTCGTGAATCTCTACAATGCCTTTCTTTTCTCGAAGGATGTATTTCACGTCGCCGTTGTTCCACATCTTTGATTCCTTATACTCCGACTTTGCTTTGTCGCCCTTGTTCCACGATGTTCCTTCTTCCTTATATAGGTGAAGAATGTCTATTTTATAATGAAACCGTACTCCTTCTTTTCCATAGATATGATTCCATGCTGTGTTGAATACACGCTTGGCCTGACGGGCATTGGCTGTTTCTTGTGCTGATGCACTGACCGTCGACAGGATTATTAGGAATAAGAAAAGAAGTCTTTTCATCATTTATTTACTTCAGTCCAGCTTTGAGTCCACGGATAACAGCAGAGGTGAAACCAGCGTGCTCCATCTCGTTGAGACCCTTGATGGTTACACCTCCAGGAGTTGTTACCAGGTCGATAGCTGCCTCAGGGTGCAGTCCGCTTGCTTCAAGCAGTTCAACAGCTCCCTTCATGGTCTGCATCACAATCTTCTTAGCATCGTCGGCTTTGAAACCTAACTCAACGCCACCCTCGGCTGCTGCACGTATATAGCGCATAGCATAAGCAATGCCGCAGCTGGCAAGTGTGGTGCCTGCTGCCAGATGTTGTTCGTCGGTGATGAGGGTGTTACCCATCTCGTCGAAGATGTCAACAATCTTCTGTGTCTCTTCTTTAGAGGCTCCTACAGGAACAACGAATGTCATCGATGCCATCTCGGCGATAGCTATATTTGGAATGACAAGGAAGAGTGGGGGACATTTCTCACCCAACCATCCTTTTATGCTGTCTGATGATACACCAGCAGCAATAACAATAAGTATCTGTTTCTTTGGGTCGAGTTCGGGCTTGATGTCGGTAAGCACCTTCTCTACCAACCAAGGCTTTACCACAACGCATACTATGTCGGATGTCTCGGCAGCCAACTTGTTGTCGGTAGTTACGCTTACGCCCATCTTTGAGAACTTCTCTACCACAGCCTGCGATGGATCGCTAACTGTGATATCCTCGTTCTTGAACTGTTGACCTTTTATAAGTCCTTCAACGGTAGCACCGCCCATGGCGCCTGCTCCAATTACTGATATCTTCATGTCTATATATGTTCTTATGTTTCCTTATCAAAATATCAATCCTCTTCAGGTTGAACTCTTATCAGTCTCTCGATGAAATCATCGGCTTCTGCCTTTGTGAGACAAAGTGGTGGCAACAGGCGTAGGATGTCCTGACCGGCACAACCGGTAAAACAGTGCTCATGCTTGATAAGAGGTTTACGAACCATTCTGTGTGGCATGTCGAGTTCTATGCCAATCATAAGTCCGCGTCCGCGTACCTCTTTAATGTGTGAGCTGCCGATGTTACGGATACCTTCCATGAGATAGTCACCTACCACGCGGGCATTCTCAACCAGTCCTTCGTCCTCGAAAACGTCGAGAGTTGCCAGTGCTGCAGCACAAGCCAGATGGTTTCCGCCAAAGGTTGTGCCTAACTGACCATAAACAGGCTCAAACTCAGGTGAGATAAGAACACCCCCCATAGGGAATCCGTTAGCGATACCCTTGGCAACGGTGATGATATCTGGTTTGATGCCCAACCACTGGTGTGCAAAGAACTTACCGCTTCTACCATATCCGCACTGAATCTCATCGCAGATGAGCACAGCACCATAGCGCTTACAAGCGTAAGCAAGACCTTGTGCAAACTCTGGTGTGGCCATCTGAATACCGCCAACACCCTGGATGCACTCAAGTATAACGGCTGCTACGCCACCTTTCGACAACTCGCGTACCCATGGCTCAAGGTCGTTAAGAGGTAGAAAGCGCACGTGATGGTTATCGTTGATAGGTGCCACAATCTTAGGATTGTTGGTAACCTCGACAGCCAGTGATGTACGTCCGTGGAATGCCTTCTCGCATGACAGTACACGAGTGTTACCCGTCTTGAACGATGCGAGCTTAAGTGCATTCTCGTTAGCCTCGGCACCCGAGTTGATCAGGAACAGCTGATAGTCGTCGTATCCGGAAATCTTTCCAAGACGCTCGGCTAACTGAACCTGTAACTTGTTGATAACAGAATTAGAGTAGAAACCAATGTTCTGGAGTTGCTCTGTTACCTTACTGATATAATGGGGATGAGAGTGACCGATGCTGATAACTGCATGCCCACCATATAGGTCGAGATACTCCTGACCTTTGTCGTCCCACACTTTACAACCTTTGCCCTTTACGATGTTAACATCGAAGAGTGGATAAACGTCGAATAATTTCATATCGTCTCCTCCTTGATTATTTAGAAAGCTGATGCTTTCAGTTTTAGTCCGGCGGTTTCGTCGATGCCGAACATAATATTCATATTTTGAACAGCCTGACCAACAGCGCCCTTTAACAGGTTGTCGATGGCAGAGGTTACCAGCAGCTTATTGCCGTATTTCTCTACATGTACCAACGCCTTGTTGGTGTTTACTACTTGCTTCAGGTCTATCGACTTGTCGCTGTAGTGGGTGAAGGCTGCATCCTTATAAAAGTCTTTGTAAGCCTCAATCACATCCTCTACTGGAGCTGGAGTCTTGATTACTGCTGTGCAGAAGATGCCGCGAGCAAAGTCACCACGATAGGGGATGAAATCAATATCTGCATCGAGATAACCCTGCACCTGTTTCAGACTCTGACGAATCTCAGCTATGTGCTGATGCTGGAATGGCTTGTAGATGCTCAGGTTGTTGTTACGCCACGAGAAATGGGTTGTGGCACCTGGTTTCTGACCAGCACCAGTAGAACCTGTTATGGCATTAACAGCCACATCCTCTTTCAGAATGTTAAGATAGGCAGCTGGTAGCAATGCCACCTGTATGCAAGTAGCGAAACATCCTGGATTAGCCACATGCTGAGCCTTCATAATATCTTCCTTGTTAATCTCTGGAAGACCATATACGTTGTCGTGGTCGCCCTTTATGCGGAAATCTTGAGCAAGGTCGATTATCTTCACGTTCTCAGGGATGGTGTGTTCCTTGAGGAATGCCTCGCTCTTGCCATGTCCGAAGCAGAAGAATACCACATTCACCTTATCAAAAGGCATCTCGTCGGTAAACTTCAGATCAGTATCACCTATCAGGCCTTCATGCACATCTGATACCAGATTACCGGCATTACTCTCTGAGTTAGCAAACACAATCTCAACCTCAGGATGGTTTAGTAGCAGACGGATAAGCTCTCCGCCAGTATAGCCTGCTGCACCTAATATTCCTACTTTTATCATAGTCGTGATAGTCCTGTAGTCTGTTGCTAAATATTATCTTTTCTCGTCCTTGTGGATGCCGTAGTAAACACGAAGTGGGGTAGAGCTAACCTTGATGAAGCCCTTTGCCTCGTCGGCAGTCCAACCAGTCTGAGTCTCGCCATACTCTCCAAGCTTGCTCTTAGTCAGGTCGTTGGCAGAGTCGATACCTACTGTCTCGAATCCATAAGGACGGAGCTTCAGTATTGCTGTTCCTGTTACGTTGCGCTGGCTGCTGGTGAGCATAGCCTCGATATCTGGCATTACTGGCTCCAGATACTGGCTCTCGTGCAGGAACATTCCGTACCAGTTGGCTACCTGGTCCTTCCAGTACTGCTGCCACTTAGAGAGTGTAGACTTCTCAAGAAGTCGGTGTGCCTCGATAATCAGCTTAGGAGCTGCTGCCTCGAAACCTACGCGACCCTTGATACCGATGATGGTGTCTCCTACGTTGGCATCGCGACCGATAGCGTAAGAAGCACCAATCTCCTCAATCTTCTGGATGGCCTTAACCTTATCGTCGAACTTCTCGTCGTTAACAGCTACTATCTCACCCTTGTCGAAAGTAATCTTCAGTGTAGCCTCCTGCTCAGGAGCGGTAACGTGCTTAAGGTAAGCTTCCTCAGGTAGACCCTGTGTTGGGTCTAGCAGTTCACCACCGCAGATAGATGTACCCCAGATACCTACGTTGTAAGAGTACTTAAGCTTGGTGAAGTCAGCAAAGAAACCGTGCTCGTTCAGATAGTCAACCTCCTCTTTACGGGTAAGCTTCTTATCGCGGGTAAGGGTGATGATCTCTACGCCTGGGGCCATGACCAGGAAGGTCATGTCAAAGCGGATCTGGTCGTTACCAGCACCTGTTGAACCGTGTGCGATGGCGTCGGCACCAATCTCCTTGGCGTAACGGGCAATGGCGATGGCCTGGAAAATACGCTCGCTAGATACAGAAATAGGATAGCAGTTGTTGCGCAAAACGTTTCCGAAGATCATATACTTCAGAGACTTCTCGTAATACTCATGGGTAACATCGAGTGTAACGTATGCCTTTGCGCCAAGCTTAAAGGCATTCTCCTCGTTCTTTTTCAACTGCTCATCGCTGAATCCACCAGTATTAGCACAGGCTGCATATACATCCCATCCGTCCTGGGTGAGTTTCATAACTGTATAAGAGGTGTCGAGTCCTCCTGAAAATGCGACTACTACTTTCTTGTTTGCCATATCTTTGTTACTTTTTACTTTTTTACTATTTTATCTTTTTCACCTTTTTACCTTCACATTAGTCTTTGTCTCCGTCAATCTTGCGTATACGCTCCAGAACTTCGTCCGAGATTTTTGCTGGTAGATGTTCTGTTGGGTCGTATAGCATAGCTGTACAGATGCAGTACTTGCGACCAGTGCGATGCAGCACATCTACATTGCAGCATCCCTCGCAACCTTTCCAGAAAGCTTCGTCATCAGTAAGATCGGCAAAGGTTACTGGCTGATATCCCAAAGCTGTGTTCATCGCCATTACTGCAGCACCACTTGTCAGTGAGAATATCTTGGCGTGTGGCCAGCGTGTGCGGGCCAGAGTAAATGTCATATCCTTGATGCGCTTGGCAATATGCTTACCTCTGAAGTCGGGATGTACTATCAGACCAGAGGTTGTTACGTATTGCTGATTCTCCCACGTCTCGATATAGCTGAAGCCTGCAAACCTGCCATCTTTTGTAAGAGCGATAACGGCCTTAGCCTCCATCATCTTCTTTGCAAGATATTCGTGGGTACGCTTGGCGATACCAGTACCACGCACCTTTGCTGCTTCGGCAATGGTGTCGAGGATAGTGTCAACGTATTCCTCGTGCTCTGGACCTGCTACCAAGACTTCAATTTCTTCTTCCATTTCTGTTTTCATTATTTCATATTAGGCACAATATCGCTCAGTGCTTCTACCACCTGCTGATGTTTTACGCCTTCCTTAATTACAATAAATATAGTGTCATCACCAGCAATTGTGCCCAAAATCTCTGGCACATCGCTGTTGTCTATGTTCCAGGCTATTGAACTTGCATAACCTGGACGTGTTCTGATAATACCCATGTTGCCCGAGAAGTTGATGCTGATAAAGCCTGGAACTCTCATCATCTCGCGAATACTATTGGGAGAACTTACTCGCTTGTACATCGTCTCGTTGGGCAGTACATAGACATAATTGCCGCTCATCGATGCAGCTTTGGCTACCTTGAGTTGCTTAAGGTCGCGGCTTAGTGTAGCTTGGGTTAATTTGAACCCCTCCTTCTGCAAGGCGTTCAATAACTCGTCCTGACTTCCTAACTGTTGACTTGATATAATCAGTCTCAGCGCTTCTAATCTATTGGTCTTTACTTTCATCTCAGTATATTTATTCAGAAATCGGTTGCAAAATTATACAAAATTTCGCAACCGACCAAATATTTATGAATATATTTGCAAAAATTACCGTTTCATATCGAATCCTACACGTACACCATCGTAATTTTTGCTCAAATCGCCTATTGTTTGCAGATCTTTGTTACCGCTCATGGCCGACATGGTCTGCAGTACAGTGAGCAGTTTCTTGGCCTCGAATAATATTGAGATGCCGTTAGCCTCCTTTTTGGCGTAGCAGTTCACCGAGAGCAATAGTCCTTTAAGGGTGATCTTCTGCGATGCCTCGTCGAAGGTGTAGTTGCCGCTGAATGGGGTTCCTGCTATTTTTGATGAGAATGTTCCGTCTTCTTTGAAAGTGATATAGGTGTTGCTCTCTGATATCTTCACTTGCTGATAGTAGGGAAGGAGCTTTTGTTCAATCTGAACTGCTGCAACCTCACCACCGGCTTTTGCCAGCAGGTTCTCGCTGGTAAATGCACATCCAGGACCAGAATATTTCCATGTGGCAATCAGATTCTGAGCCTTAACCTTGTCGAGACCGATAACACTTGATATGGCATTTACCACACCCGTGCCATTTGTCATAGCACCTAACACCTGACTCATATTTCCACAACTTGCCATCGCTAGGCAAGCAAATGCAGCAAAACCTAAAATTGCTTTCTTCATATTCTTGTTTATTTTATATTAATATATTCCGTTTCGTGCTGCAAAGTTACTTTAATTATTTTAAACATCAAAACTTTTTGGGCAATTTTTCTTTTTCTCATCAATCCTCCCGTTTGAGGATTGCAGTCCCCTCGCAACAGGAGCGTGATCCTCCCGCAGAAGGATTGTCCCTCTCTCCCTATATAATATATAATAATGTGTAGCTGTTTTTATAATTGACTGAAATCAAGAGGTGCATAAAAAACACTCTAAAATTGAAAATTTCTCTGGAAAAGTTTTGTTAGTTCAAAAAAAAGCCGTACCTTTGCACCCGCAAATCAGGAACACCACCTGACAAGCACGATAAAGAAAGAGTTCTTTGAAAGATTTACATAGACAGAAGTAGTACAAGAAGC
>CADCEF010000008.1 GCA_902800365.1 uncultured Prevotella sp.
GGTGCTTGAGGCAGGCGACATAGTACTTACCGTAGCTGCTAAGGAGGCACCTGTTACTCTCAAGAGCATCGGCGTTAATGCTTCTGGCGCCACTGGCATCGAGTCGATTAGACAAATTGACAATCTGCAACTGGATAATTGGTATGATATGAACGGCCGACTGCTTCAGGGCAAGCCAAATCGCAGGGGTATGTATATCCATAAAGGACAGAAGTTGGTCATAAAGTAACAAAATATAGTCAATTTTAAAAAAAATCCACTTATTTACTATCAATTTATTAGTTTTTTTGTATCTTTGCGGCAAAATTAACTAAATCGCTAAAATTATGAACAAGAAGAAGTTAACTATTATCGTGTGTTCAGTGTTGGCAGTCCTCGTAGTTGGTCTGCTTGTGAATCATTTCTTTAATTGGCCTATTGACACCAGCGATGCAAGCGGCGACATAAGCAAGGCAAGCCGTTTCTCACGCGAGATGGAGTCGGAGAAGCTCACCAACATGGAGGAGCTCCTTAAGAACGATACTACTTTTAAGGAAGGTATTGTATTAGCCCAGGTAGTAATGCAGACACGCGCCGGTCAGTTCGGTACTCTGGTTGACATGTCAAATCAAGTAGCTGGCAACATTCCCGATTTTGCTGAGGTGCTGAAGGAGATGAACGCTACCCTTGAGATGGTAAACAACGTTGTAAATTCGCTGATTAAGTCAGGCAAGGACCTTGACGACGCCCTCAGCGGAAAGGAGTGTGCAAATCTGGAACAGACCACAATCAACGCCTCGTTGGCTTACACCACCCTGCAGAAGCAGAACAAGCTGGCCAACAAATTCATTGAAACTACCGACAAGTATCTGAAGACTGCCGAAGGCAGTGACGTGCTGAAGTTTGTACGCGACCAGTGGGTAGACTATCAGAAGATGACAGCTGCCCTCGAGGGTGACAAGGACGCTGCTGAGGCCATGGCCAAGAAGGGAAACCTTCTTAATGCCGAAAGAACCCTTGCCGCTGTGATTAGTTTCAACCCTGGCCAGTTTGTATATCTTGGTAACGGTGCTGAAATACTGAATGGATTTGGTATACAAAGTTCTCTGCGCAGCGTATTTACTGAAGAAGCCATGCATAGTGTTGTCACCGCGATCCGCAATTCAGGAGAAGTTGTTAACAGTAAACAAGCTGCTGAAGATGTAATGAATAGTCAGGAGGCAATGGCCAAGTTTAATCAAACTGTCATATCTACATTGAAGAGTTCCGGCAATACCGGAAGTCAAAATTTGAACAGTAACAACATAGCTACTCTCCGCAGTAACAATATGCAGGATCTCCACAATGGTGAACTGGTTGCAGGCAAAAAGTTGATAGCTAACGGACCAAATGGTACCACTCACGATGTTCTTAATATGAAGAATGGCAGTGGTTCAGTTGTTTTCAATGGCTATACTAACATTGCCGACATGATGAACAACAACCATGTTAATGAAGTTTGCGAAAAATTGTTGGGTTACGGTGGTGGCGCAGGCCATAGCAGACCCGGTATCGGAAGTTCAACTTCTAGCGCAAATCTTTCTTCTGCAAACAGAAGCGAAAATATTTCTTCAACAACTCACCAGAAAATTGGAAGCAACCTTGATATGGGTAAACTCTGTCATCAGGTTGGCGATGCAATTAGACAAACAGCCATTGGCAACAAGGCTACTCTTGAGATTTTAAATCACTAATCTATAATAGTTTAAATACATTATAGTACATGCGTAACCGGATTGTAATTCTGTTGCTCTCGCTGATGCCCTGTATGGCGTGGGGGCAGACTCAAACTTATTTCCAATATAAGACAGACGATGCGACACTGGTGTTCTTCGATAAGAGCCAGTCGCGTTACATACCGCATATGATACGCATGTATCAGAACGGCAAGGCGCTCCATAAGCAGATATGGACCACTGATTCGGTTTATAAGCCAGAATCAACCTTGCTGTTATTAACTGACTGGGAAGACGATGGTAACGGCGGAGCAACGCCGTTACCTCGTTCTTTGATACAGATTGGTATGGCACCACTCAACATGTCATACTACATCAACCCCTCGAGCGAGCGATACCGTCAGCTGTTCAAGCACGAGTACACTCACATCGTGATGACCGATAAGTACAACCGTCGCGACCTTAACTGGCGTAATTTCTTTGGTACCAAGGTTGGTACCGACAACACCCAACCCATATCAGCCCTTTGGAGCTATCTTAGTGTGCCACGCTGGTATGCACCACGCTGGTATCATGAGGGTATAGCCTGCTTCATGGAGACATGGCTTGGCGGTGGCGTGGGTCGTGCACTGGGTGGCTATGACGAGATGTACTTCCGTAGCATTATCAACGGCGGCGACAAGCTGTTCTCGGTAGTAGGTCTTGAAACCGAAGGTTCTACCATGGACTTCCAGGTAGGTGCCAACGCATATCTCTACGGAACCCGATTTGTGAACTATCTTACAAAGACCTACGGCTACGAAAAGATGATTAAGTTCTACAACCGTACGGCCGATAGTAAGACATTCTTCGGTAGTCAGTTTAAGAAGGTTTACGGTCAGTCGCTCAGAAAAGTATGGAACGACTGGAAGATTGACGAGAAGAAGCATCAGGAAGAGAACCTTGCTGCCATCCGCCAATATCCTATTACAGAAACCAAGCCGCTTACTCCAGAGCCATTAGGATCGGTATCGCCGTTTGTATACGATCCCAATACTGGCAAGGCTTACGCCGCTATGAACGCCCCAGGAAAGGGGTTTGCACATCTCACCGAGATTGACCTGCAAACAAAAAAGCAGCGTAGACTTTGCGACATCTACGGCATACAGCTTTACGACCCCGCTTTCGTAGCACTCGACTGCAACAATCAGCGCATCATCTACACTTCTAACAATGCCCAGATGCGCGGACTGGAAATCTACGACATCAAGCAGGATAAAGTAGTAAAGAAGAAGAAATTCCAACGTATTAACAACGTTGTTTACGATAATGCGCACGATTGTGTTTACGGTCTGTTCTCTAACGGCGGAACACAGACTATTGTGCGCATGGATCGCGACTTGGAGAATATCGAGGCCATCTACGCCTTCCCGTTTGGCGTTAGCGTATTCGATGTAGATATTAGTCACGATGGAAAATGGCTTTCGATGACAAGTCAGGGCGACAACGGCGAACATACGCTGCTGATGTTTAATACCGAAGAGCTTGCAAAAGCTATCTTCAAGCCCGTAGAGCTGATTACATGGAAAGACAGCAACTTGGGTCAGTTCCGCTTTTCGCTCGACGACAAGTATCTTATCGGAAGCTCGTACTATACAGGCGTTTCAAACCTGTGGCAGATAAACATCGAGACGCGCGAGATGGAGATGCTCACCAATACCGAGATAGGTATGTTTGCACCGGTTGAGACATCGCCCGGACAGCTGTTGGCTCTCCAGTTCGAGCGCGACGGCTTGCGTCCTGTTACACTGGCCCGCGAGGTAGTAAAGGATGCTAACGCCGTGCAACTGTACGGACAACAGGCCTACGAGAACAACCGCGAGGCAATGGAGCAGGTTGGATTGCTGAAAGACTCGCTGCCAAAGACCGACTTTGGCGATGTATATAATAACATCACCGACTACAACGTGATAAAGGAGATGCACTTTGCAGGTGCCTACCCCATCATCACCGGTTTTACCGACAGAGAGTCATGGAACAACGTAACACCTGTATTAGGCTATCGATTCAACATTAACGACCCTGTTGGTCTTAGCAGCATCAAACTGTCGCTGGGTGTTTCGCCATGGAGCAACAACCCTTGGAAGAACAGATTCCATGCCGACATGGAATGGAGATATTACTTCTGGACTCTGAAAGCATCGTGGAACCATACCGACTTCTACGATTTGTTCGGACCTATGCGTTCTAGCCGTAAGGGCTATCAGGTATCATTAGGTTACGACTATAGCAACTCGCTGATATCACCTTACAAACGTTCATGGGGATTCTCATTGGGTGCTTATGGCGATATGGACGCTCTGCCTCTGTATCAGGAGATTGAAGTTCAGGAAGTAAAGTCGATGCAGACAGCATCTATCTACGGCAAATGGTCGAAGACTCGCTCATCACTGGGTGCCGTAATGAGTGAGCAGGGTTATAGCTTCGGACTTCAGGGCTATGGATATCTTGCCGGCGGACACGTTTATCCATCTATAGAGGGAACAGCCGATTTCGGTACGTTGGTACCAATAGACCGCAACACCTCGTTCTGGCTACGTACTGCAGCCGGACATAACTTCGGAGATGAAGAGACGGTATTCGGCAACACCTATCTGGGTGGTTTCCGCAACAACCGTGTTGACAACCGCTCTTCACTACAGTACCGCACTGCGTTGGCAATGCCAGGTGCCGACATTGATGCCATCCAGGCACACTCTTATGCCAAGGCAACAGCAGAACTCAACCTGCGCCCCATACGTCTGAACGACTTCGGTGCCCTGTTCTGCTATCCCACATGGATACAGTGCTCGCTCTTTGGCACAGGACTTTCTACATGGAATCCAGGCACATCGCAGAAGATGTATTACAGCACGGGCGTTCAGCTAACCACCGAGCTGGTATTCCTCAACTATCTTAAGACTACCCTATCCATCGGATATGGTCATCTCTTTGCGCCCGAGGGATTCCAGGGAGGTCGCCATGGTAACGAATTTATGATTTCACTAAAACTGTTATAATGCTGTTTGCCGTATCCCTAATACCTATTATAGTATATATCATCTTTATATACAAGATTGACCATTTCGCGCTTATCAGCATCAAGCGTCTGCTTGTGCTGGTGCTTTCGGGTATGCTTACGGCATTGGCTTGTTTCGGACTTTTCCGACTCACCGACAGAGTAATTTCGGGTGGATGTGCCGACGTTGTTCATCCCATAATCGAAGAGTTGGTAAAGTCAATCCCTCTGCTGATATTAGCTTTTCGCAAGCGCATCGCGTTCTTCATCGATAGTGTTATCTGCGGTGCAGCAGTAGGAGGCGGATTCTCATTCCTTGAGAACATTTTCTATCTGGTATTGGGCGATAGCGTAGATTTGAGCACCGGATTATTCCGTGGCTTAGAGGTAGCCCTTATCCACATGGGTTGCAGCGCTATCATAGCAGCAGGAATGATGATGGTGGTAAGACAGACTGAACGCAAACGCTCGCGAATGCCCATGAACACTAACGATATTTTAAAGACAACGGCATTGTTTGTGGTAGCTCTGGCATTTCACATTTTCCACAACACGTTTCAATTCACCCCCATCATGCAGTTCGTCTGGGTCTTATCTGTCATGATTGGTATGATAGCAGTCGTATATTTCTACGATATCGACATGACTCACCGATGGTTAGACAGTGGATTGGATATGCAGATCAATCTGCTGCGGTCTATTGGTGGCGGACATCTGTTGAACACTCCTACGGGCGCCTTCCTTGAGTCGGTTAAGGAGCTGTTCCCCCCGAATGTCTATTTCGACATTATCTGTTATGTCCGCCTGCAAATCGAGCTGTCGGTTGCAGCCAAGACACGCTTCATGCTACACGAGGTAGGCATGGACGAGCCATTAGAAGCCAATAAGAAAGAACTATATATGTCGCAATTCGTAGAGCTCAGCGAGTTGGAGAAGAACATTGGCCCGTCGGCAAAGATGACAATAGCCCCTATCGTTAAGCTGTCTCCGGCCGACACACAAGCCCTTAACAAGCTTCTAAAAGAATGCAAAAGTAAGTAAAACTCAATTTTTGCTTTCATTTTATTAAAAAAGTAAGCAAAATGTTTGGCGGTTTGAAATTAAATAATTACTTTTGCAGCCGAAATGTTATAATCAACAATAAAAAGAACAATATGTTACGTATACAGAACAACTTTTGGTGGTGGCGCTCTCGAGATTAACAAGTCGCGAGGCTCATAGCCGTGTATACAAACGTAAATATACAGAAAGGCTCGTCGCGACAGCGATGAGTCTTTTTTGATTTAACATTAAATATTAAACATTAAACATTAAGAGATTAAACATTAAACATTATATGGAAAATTATTTTGCTGATGAGAGAGGTTTTTACGGAGAGTTCGGCGGTGCTTACGTACCCGAGATACTCTACAAGTGTGTTCACGACCTGCAGGATGCTTATCTGCCAATAATCGAGAGCGCAGAGTTCAAGCAGGAGTATCATGCTCTGCTGAAGGACTATGTAGGTCGCCCTTCACCTCTCTACTTTGCCGAGAGAATGAGTCAGAAGTACGGTTGCCAGCTCTACCTTAAGCGCGAGGACCTTAACCACACCGGTGCCCACAAAATCAACAACACCATCGGTCAGATTCTGCTTGCCAAACGCATGGGTAAGACTCGCATCATCGCCGAGACGGGAGCCGGACAGCATGGTGTGGCCACAGCCACTGTTTGCGCACTTATGAACATGAAGTGCGAGGTGTTTATGGGTGCTACCGATGTTGAGCGCCAGCACACCAACGTAGAGCGTATGAAGATGCTTGGTGCCGAGGTTCATCCCGTACGTACGGGCAACATGACACTTAGCGATGCTTGCTCTGAGGCCATCCGCGACTGGTGCTGCCACCCTGCCGACACATTCTATATCGTAGGTTCTACCATGGGTCCGCACCCCTACCCCGACCTTGTGGCTCGCATGCAGAGCGTCATCAGCGAAGAGATAAAATGGCAGCTGCACGAGAAGATTGGTCGCGACTATCCCGACTATCTCATCGCCTGCATCGGCGGTGGCTCAAACGCTGCCGGCACCATCTACCACTATGTTAACGACGAGCGAGTAAACATCGTTCTATCAGAGGCAGGTGGACACGGCTGGCAGACTGACTACACGGCAGCTACCATACACAAGGGCACAACCGGAATACTGCACGGAGCAAAGATGCTGGTGATGCAGAACGAGGACGGACAGATACAAGAGGCATTCACCATCAGTGCCGGACTCGACTACCCAGGCGTTGGTCCAATGCACTGCAACATGGCCAAGAAGGGTCGCACCAAGGTGCTGAGCATCAACGACGACGAGGCTATCTACGCTGGTTACGAGCTCACTCGCATGGAAGGTATCATCCCTGCCATCGAATCGGCTCACGCCATCGCAGCCCTCAGCAAGCTCACCTTCAAGCCCGACGATGTGGTAGTACTAACCGTTAGCGGCCGCGGCGACAAGGATGTAGAAACATATCTCAAGAACAAAGCAATGGCAAAAGAATATGGAAACTTTTAATTATACAACTACAAGCAAGACCATTCTGGCCGATCTGTATACTCCTGTGGGAGTTTATATGCGCCTGCGCGACCTTTACCCACAGAGCGCCCTGATGGAGAGTAGCGATTATCACGACTCTAACAACTCGCGCTCGTTCATCGGTATCGAACCTATGGCAAGCGTGGCCATCGGTCACGGCACGGCCACCGTTACCTATCCTGACGGTAGCACCTTCAAGCACGAGGTAAACAAGGAATACCGCTCTGACAAGGCCATCCACCAGCTCATCGACCATATACAGGTATCAGGCGACGATGCAAAAAGATGCGGACTCTTCGGCTATACCAGCTTTAACGCTGTGCGCTACTTCGAGGATATCCCTGTAAAAGACGAGACTCAGGCCAAGAACGATGCACCCGACCTTCTGTACATATTATATAAGGTGGTGATTGTTTTCGACCATTTTAATAACACACTCAAGGTGGTGAGCCTTGACGGCGAGGCAAAGATTGACGAGGTAATGAAGGCGATGAACAAGGCCAACGTAAAGGCCTACGATTTCCACCCAGTGGGTGATGTGCGCTCTACGCTTACCGACGAAGAGCACAAGGCCAACATACGTCGCGGCATTAAGCACTGCTTGCGTGGCGATGTGTTCCAGATTGTGCTTTCGCGCCGATTCATACAGAGCTACGAGGGCGACGACTTCAAGCTCTATCGTGCACTGCGCAGCATCAACCCCTCACCCTATCTGTTCTACTTCGACTTCGGCGGCTTCCGCATCTTCGGCTCAAGCCCCGAGACCCACTGCCGAATTGAAGGCCGCAAGGCTTACATCGACCCTATTGCCGGAACCACAAAGCGTACCGGCGATGCCGAGGCCGACCGTAAGGGTGCCGAGTATCTGCGCAACGACCCCAAGGAGAATGCCGAGCACGTTATGCTGGTAGACCTTGCCCGCAACGACCTCTCGCGCAACTGCCATGGTGTAAAAGTTGATTTCTATAAGGACCTGCAGTACTACTCGCACGTAATCCATCTTGTATCACGTGTAAGTGGTGAGCTCGACAATGGTGCCGACCCCATCAAGGCATTTATCGACACCTTCCCTGCAGGCACACTCTCGGGTGCTCCAAAGGTTCGCGCCATGCAGCTCATCTCTGAGTACGAGCCTCACAACCGCGGTGCCTACGGTGGCTGTATCGGCTATATCGGTCTCGATGGTTCACTCAATCAGGCCATCACCATCCGCACCTTCGTTAGTCGTAACGGCGAGCTGTGGTTCCAGGCTGGTGGCGGCATAGTAGCCAAGAGCGATGAGGAATACGAGCTGCAGGAGGTTAACAACAAGCTCGGTGCCCTGCGCCGCGCTATCTTAATGGCAGAAAAAATGTAAAAATTGAACATTATGAAAATCGTTATAATAGATAACTACGACTCGTTTACTTATAACCTGAGTCATTTGGTAAAGGAGCTGGGTGCAGAGGTAACCGTTCTGCGCAACGACCAGTTCAAGCTTGAAGAGCTGGAGCAGTTCAACAAGATTATCCTTTCGCCCGGTCCTGGCATCCCCAGCGAGGCAGGTCTGCTATTGGATGTAATCCGCACCTATGCCGGCAAGAAGCCCATTCTTGGCGTATGCCTTGGTCATCAGGCCATCGGCGAGGCCTTCGGCGGAAAGCTCGAGAACCTCAGCGATGTGTTCCACGGCGTAGCCACACCATGTCACATCATCAGCGATGACCCCATATTCAGTGGCATAGAGCGCAACATCACCATCGGCCGCTACCACTCGTGGGTAGTATCAAAAGAGGGATTGCCCGATTGCTTAGAGGTTACCGCAGAGAGCGATGAGGGCCAGATAATGGCACTCCGCCACAAGACAATGAACATCCGCGGCATACAGTTCCACCCCGAGAGCGTTCTCACCCCCGATGGCAAGAAGATGCTGCAGAACTGGCTCTTCCTATAACTCCTTATAACTTCTTATAAATCCCATTAACTCCCAATAAAAAAAATGGCACAGACGATGAAAGACATCCTTAACAGGATGCTGAACCACGAGGAGCTGTCTCGTGAAGAAATGAAGAATATTCTGATTGGTATCACTCAGAGTGAGTATCCCACCGAGCAGATCACAGCTCTGCTCACAGCTCTGCAGATGCGCGGCGTGACCGTCGACGAACTGCTTGGCTTCCGCGATGGTATTCTGGAAACAGGCGTTCCCGCCATCCTCAATGCCGACCGCTACATCGACGTAGTTGGTACCGGTGGCGACCGCAAGAACACCTTTAACATCTCTACCACCTCATGCTTCGTCATTGCAGGTGCGGGCTATAAGGTGGCCAAACACGGCAACTACGCCGCAACAAGCGTTTCGGGCGCATCAAACGTCATCGCCCACCACGGCATCAAGTTCACCGACGATATCGACCGTCTTAACCGCTCGCTCAACGAGGCAGGCATCGTTTATCTTCACGCCCAGCTCTTTGCCAAGGCCATGAAGTTCGTCGGTCCCATCCGCAAGGCTCTGCAGTTCCCCACCATCTTCAATCTGCTTGGCCCGCTGGTCAACCCCTCTCAGCCTCAGTGCCAGCTACTTGGCGTGGCTAACCTCGACCAGATGCGCCTCTACAATCAGGTTTACCAGAAGATTGGCATCGACTACGGTATCGTGAACTCTATCGATGGCTACGATGAGATTTCGCTCACCGGCGACTTCAAGGTAACCACCAAGCAGTACGAGCGCATCTTCAAGCCACAGGATCTTGGTTTCGAGATTGCCAAGGCCGAGGAGCTTGTTGGCGGAGCCACCGAGGAAGAGGCCGCACAGATCTTCGACTCTGTGCTCGAGAATCGCGCCCTGCCCGCCCAGAAGAATATCGTTCTGGCCAATGCCGCCTTTGGTATTCAGGTTCTGGAGAAGGGTCAGAAGAGCATCGAAGAGTGTATCGCCATCGCCCGCGAGTCTATCGACTCAGGCGCCGCCCTCCGCACATTCAAGAAGTTCGTCGAGCTTAATAGTTAATATTTTTGGCATGGACATACTAGAAGAAATAGTAGCCAATAAGCGTGTGGAGGTGGAGCGCTTTAAGCAAGAGCTTAGCGAGCGCGAGATACACCGCCGCGTTGAAGCCATACTCGACTTCGGCGTAGCCTCAATGTCGCAAGCCCTCACCGCTTCAGATACCGGCATCATCGCCGAGTTCAAGCGCCGCTCGCCATCCAAAGGCTGGATAAAGGAAGAAGGTCGTGCCGATGTCATCCCCCTAAGCTACCAGCAGAACGGAGCCTCGGCACTCAGCATACTCGCCGACGAGAAATACTTTGGCGGATGCGACGACTTCATCCGCACCGCCCGCCACTCTGGCGTAAAGATTCCTGTGCTCTATAAGAACTTCGTCATCGACGAGTATCAGCTGTTTCAGGCCCGCCTCTGCGGTGCATCGGCTGTGCTGCTCATAGCTGCCGACCTGAAACTTGCCGAGTGCAAGTCGCTGTTGAACACAGCTCACCAGCTTGGCATGGAGGTACTACTTGAGATGCACGCCGAATCAGAGCTCGAATACGCCGCGCTGGAACCCGACATGTGCGGTATCAATAACCGCAACCTCGGCTCGTTTGTTACCGATGTTGAGAACTCGTTCCGCCTTGCCGAGAAGCTGCCCAAGGATGCTGTAAAAGTAAGCGAGAGCGGCATTTCCAACCCCGACACCGTGCGCGCCCTCCGCGCCGCTGGTTTCCGCGGTTTCCTCATCGGCGAGACCTTCATGAAGACTCCCGACCCGGGACAAGCCCTCAGAGAGTTCATCGACAATGTAAAAATGTAAAAATGGTGAAATTGTCAAATAGTCCAATAATCAAGGTGTGCGGTATGCGCGATGCTGACAACATCCGCCAAGTCGAGGCCCTCGGCATCGATTGGATGGGCTTTATCTTCTGGCCTAAGAGCAGTCGCTATGTGGCTGAGGTGCCAAGCTACCTGCCCACAAAATGCAAGCGCGTTGGCGTGTTTGTTGATGCCAGCATTGGCGACGTGATGACCATCGCCGAGCAATTCCAGCTCGACTTCATCCAACTTCACGGTCAGGAGTCACCCAGCTATATCACCCAGCTCCGCTCTCACTTCTCACATCTAAGTCCGATAAAGATTATCAAGGCCTTTAACATCGCCACTGCCGACGATTTCGAAAGCACTAAGCTTTACGAGGACTATGTAGACTACTTCCTCTTCGACACCAAAGGCAAGAGCGTGGGAGGCAACGGCGAGAAATTCGACTGGAGCGTGCTGAGCGCCTACACAGGCAAGACGCCATACCTATTGAGCGGCGGCATTTCCCCCACCGACGCCGATCAACTCCATGTTCAATGTTCCATGTTCCATGGTCCATGTGTCGGTATCGACTTAAACTCTCGCTTCGAGTCATCCCCAGGGTATAAAAACGTTGAATTATTAAAAGCATTTATAAAAGAATTAAACATATGAGCAACAAGATCAATAACCTATTTGCAAATAGCAAGGACAAGAAGTTCCTGTCGCTTTATTTCTGCGCTGGCTGCCCAACGTTAGAGGGCACAGCCGATGTCATCCTCACCATGCAGCGCCGTGGCATCGCCATGATCGAAGTCGGCATCCCCTTCAGCGATCCCCTGGCCGATGGTCCAGTAATTCAGAGTGCCGCCACTCAGGCCTTGAAGAACGGTATGAACCTCAAGACCCTCTTTGCCCAGTTGCGCGAGATAAAAGATAAGGTAGAGATACCCCTTGTTCTTATGGGATACCTCAACCCTATTCTGCACTACGGCATCGAGGAGTTCTGCAAGAGCTGTGTAGAGAGCGGCGTTAGCGGAGCCATCATCCCCGACCTGCCCTTTAAGGACTATCAGGAGATTGTAAAGCCCATCGCCGATAAGTACGATCTTCGCATCATCATGCTCATCACTCCCGAGACCAGCGAAGAGCGCATCCGCTTTATCGACGATAATACCGATGGCTTTGTGTATATGGTTTCGAGTGCCGCCATCACCGGAGCCCAGAAGAGTTTCGACGATGCCAAGCAGGAGTATTTCCGCCGCATCAACGCTATGAATCTGCGCAATCCCCGCATGATAGGCTTCGGCATCAGCAACAAGCAGACTCTCGAGGCAGCCCAGAGCAATGCCGCCGGCGCCATCATCGGCTCAAAGTTCGTAACCCTCCTAAACGAGAGCAAGAACGCCGACGAAGCCCTCGACAAGCTCTTCGCCGCCCTAAAGAGCTAAGCATTCAGGAATATAACTATCAAGTGACAGCCCACTAACTTTCTAAGACACGTATTCTAGGGCAGGAATACGATGTGTTCTCCGTTGGAATACTATGTATTTTTAGGGAGAATACACTGTTTTCTCGAGCAGAAAACAATATTTTATCCAGCAGAAAAAATCCTATTTTGCTGCCACGCTGCCACACAACTGCCACCACCATATTTTGCCTATAAGCAGGGCGTTTGAGATAGGCTGGTGGCAGTGTGGCAGCAAATTCCAAAAAAAACAACAATTGCATCAATCGCAACGGCGATTGTTACAGCCCTAGGAGCAACGAGTTGCATGGGCATGTAGAAAGAGAAATCCCTTAAGCCAGTAGCGAATGCGCGCTTAAGGGATTTGTATTATTTTGCAAAGACGCGTACTTTTTTGACCGATTAATATTTTTTTAGACTTATTTGTTGGAAAAAGGGCTATATCAGTAGTATATTTGCAACGTTGATAATATTTTAGTAAAGAGAAAGTGGTTGTTTACATTTTGATTCACAAAACAACACAAATCCCAGTAAGGTACCAGCAGAGATGCTCGTACCTTATTTGTTTTTCTTGCGATACTCGTAAAGTTCAAGTGAGTTGACTATGTTCTGCCAGAGCACATAACAGCCGGCACCTACCGAGGCTACGGGGTTAAGATAGGTATAGGCCACCCAAATGCTGAGGGCAGTATTCTTCTGGAACGAGGCTTGACCGCCATCTATCTCATCGCCAAACTGACGACCTATCCAACGACCGATAAGGAAAAGCACAAAGCACAGAATCAACGACAATACGGCTATCATAAGCAGAGTGCGGAGGGCAGCATCGCTATGAACGATGTTGCGAACAGTGACTCCCGACGTTACGGCAAGCTGGGCTGCCCAGAGGTAGAACGAAAGGTCGGGGATGGACACAATCCACGCGCAAAGACGCTTGGCGTAGTGCTGAACAAGCCAACCGAGTATCAGCGGGGCTACAAGCACCATGGCCAACTTCTGCAATATGATGAGGAACACAGCCCAGAAACCGGTACTTACACCGCGCTCTAACAGCGGGAACACGGCGGGAATCATCAATGCCGAGGCAAAGGCGGAGATGACGACATAGGCAGTCATGGTGTTGATATTGCCACCAATCTTGGCGGTGACTACAGGGGCAGCAGTGGCCGCAGGGCCTATGATGCAGGTGAGAACACTCTCCCAAAGCAACTTCTGCTCAGAATCGGCCTCAACACAGAAGATTATCCACACGTTGAGCGCCACAAGAGCCACCTGGGTTACAAGCACACCGATGTGCCAGCGGTGAGGGCGCATCTGATGGAAGTCGATACGGCAATAAGTAGAGAACAGCGTAGAGAACACCATGAAGGGGAAAATGGTGTCGACAACCTGACCTAACGAATCGCCTGCGCCATCGAGAAATGGCACAAAATAGAACAGCAGATAAACCACCGTTCCAACTGCTATAGCCACAGGAAGAGTCCAGTCTTTAAGAAATTGCTTCAGTTTCATGCTGCAAAAGTACAAAAAAAAAACCATTTTGGCACGTATCTTCTATTTTTTTACTATCTTTGCAGCCAATTATGAGTGTTACTGAATTTATACATCAAGATAAACAGGCCAGGCGATTCTCGTTTGAGGTACTACCCCCACTGAAGGGTACAGGCACAGCAAAGCTGTTTGCCGATATCGACAAGCTTAAGGAGTTTGACCCTGCCTATATCAACATAACCACCCATCACTCGGAGTTTGTGTATCGCGAACTCGAGAATGGGCAGTTCGAGCGTCGTCGCATCCGTCGCCGCCCCGGAACCATAGCCATAGCCGCAGCAATACAGCAGAGATACGGTATACCCGTACAGCCGCACGTGATATGCAGCGGTGCTACGATTGAGGATATTGAGTACGAACTGCTGGACCTGCAGTTTCTGGGCATCAGCGACCTTTTATTATTAAGAGGCGACAAGGCCAAGGAGGACAGCCGATTCCAGCCTACTCCGGGCGGACACGCGCACACCACCGACCTGATGAAGCAGGTGAAGCAATTCAACGAGGGATACTTTGCCGACGGAACACCCATAAAGAACCCGGGACGACCATTCGACTACGGAGTGGCTTGCTATCCCGAGAAGCACGAAGAGGCGCCTAACCTTGAGATGGACATGCAGTATCTGAAGGAGAAGCAGGACTTAGGTGCGCAATATGCAGTGACACAGCTGTTTTTTGACAACGAGAAATACTACGCTTTTGTGGAGAAGGCACGACAGATGGGTATCACCATACCCATCATTCCAGGCATAAAGCCTATGGCGAAGCTTACACAGCTTACGGTGGTGCCAAAGACATTCCACTGCGACATACCCGAGCCGCTGGCTAAGGAGGTGGTGAAGTGCAAGACCGACGAGGATGCTAAGCAACTTGGCATAGAGTGGACCACCGAACAGTGCCGCGACCTGTATGCACACGGAGTACACAACATTCACTTCTACACCGTATCGGCAGTAGACAGCGTGGTGGAAGTAGTAAAGAGACTGTTATGAGTTTTGACGAGGTAATAGGACAGAAAGAGGCTGAGGAGCGACTGAAGCAACTTGTGAAGGAAGAGCGACTTCCACACGCACTGATGCTGTGCGGACCACACGGATGCGGAAAGCTACCCCTGGCTGTGGCCTTCGGCTGCTATCTGCTGGACAACGGAACGCCATCGGCTAAGGCTATGCTTGCCAAGCTGGAGCACCCCGACCTGCACTTTACCTACCCTACCATAAAACTGCCATCGATGAGCGCCGAGCACAAGCCCGTGAGCGACGACTTTGCCAAAGAGTGGCACGAGCTGGTGATGGACGGACTCTACTTCACGATGGAAGAGTGGATGGCAGCTATGGGCGGCGAAAACCAGCAGGCCATAATAACCGCCGGCGAGAGCGACGACCTGGTAAGGAAACTGAGTCTGAAATCGAGTCAGGGCGGATATAAGGTAAGCATAGTATGGCTGCCCGAGCGCATGAACATAGAGTGCGCAAACAAACTGCTGAAGCTGATTGAGGAGCCTCCAAGTCAGACGGTGTTCATAATGGTGAGTGAGGAGCCCGACAAGCTGCTGGAGACAATACGCAGCCGAGTGCAGAGAATAGACATTAAGAAGATAGACAACGAGGACATAGAACAAGCGCTGATAGAGCAGCGCGGCATAAGCCCGGAGGATGCTCACCGCATAGCCCGACTTGCCAACGGCAACTGGATGAAGGCACTTGACGAGCTGCAGGTGGGATCGGAAAACGAGATGTTCCTCGACATGTATATAATGCTGATGCGACTGGCCTACCAGCGCAAGATTAAGGATCTGCGCAAGTGGAGCGACCAGATGGCGAGCATGGGACGTGAGAAGCAGAAGAGATGGCTTACATTCTTTCTGCGCATGACCCGCGAGAACTTTATGTATAACTTCGGCGACGAGGAACTGGTATATATGACTCAACGCGAGGAGGATTTTGCCAAGAACTTTGCCCGATTTGTGAATGAGAAGAACATTCTGCCAATAAGCGATCTGGCTAACCTGGCCATACGCGACATAGGACAGAACGCCAACGGAAAGATAGTGTTCTTTGACTTTGCACTACAAATGATAGTACTGCTGCTGCAGTGACATTAAACATTAAAAGATTAAACATTAAACAATAGATATGGCTGAGAATACGAATGAACATACAGTAAGAATTGGCTGCGACCGAGGATTGTGTCACCAGGCTGTGGGACGACAGGACAAACAGCTGAACACTTACGACTGGCTTGCCGACGTGCCGGGAAACCCAAGCACCACCGATCTGGTTGAGGTGCAGTTCAAGCATACACGCAAGGGATACTACCACAACGTGAACAACCTGGACCTGAAGAAGGGCGACATAGTGGCAGTAGAAGCAAGTCCCGGTCACGACATCGGTGTGGTTACACTTACAGGCCGACTGGTAAAGCTGCAGCTTAAGAAGGTGAACATAAAATCGCCCGACGACATAAAGCGCGTGTACCGCATAGCACGCCCCAACGACCTTGAGAAATGGCGTGAGGCTCAGGCTCGCGAGCACTCAACGATGATTGAGAGCCGTAAGATAGCCAAGGGTCTCGGATTGGACATGAAGATAGGCGACGTGGAGTATCAGGGTGATGGAAACAAGGCCATCTTCTACTACATCGCCGATGAGCGTGTTGACTTCCGCCAGCTGATTAAGGACTTGGCGCAGGCCTTCCACGTGCGAATAGAGATGAAGCAGATTGGTGCGCGACAGGAGGCTGGACGTATCGGTGGTACCGGTCCTTGTGGCCGAGAGCTGTGCTGCGCCACATGGATGAAGAACTTCTCGAGTGTTAGCACCAATGCCGCACGATTCCAGGATATATCGCTTAACCCACAGAAGCTGGCCGGTATGTGCGCCAAGCTGAAATGCTGTTTGAACTACGAGGTTGACGACTATATTGAGGCAAGTAAGAAACTGCCAAGCAAGGATATAACATTGCAGACTCAGGACGGCGAATATCACTTGTTCAAGAGCGACATTCTGGCCGGACTGTGCACCTACTCTACCGACAAGAATATTGCCGCCAACTTGGAGACTATCACCGCCGAGCGTGCCAAGGCAATTATCGAGATGAACAAGCGCGGCGAGAAGCCTGTATCGCTTGAGCACGACGAGGGTAAGAAGAAGGAGGAGAAGCCACATATTGACTTGGCTGGTGGCGACATAAGCCGCTTTGACAAGGCCAAGAAGAAGAAAAAGAAGAAGAACAAGAACAACCGTCCGAACGACAAGAAAGAAGCGAAGGATGCGTAATAAAGCAAAGATATTTATACTCGCGGTTGCAGGCTTGCTATTGGCAGCCTGCAATCAGGGTGTGATATACAACCACTATGAGCACGTGGACAACGACGGATGGGAGCGCAACGACACAATGCACTTCTACGTTCCCGCCGTAAAAGAGGCAGGCAGCTATCGCCAGCAGCTGATGCTACGCACCGATAACTCGATGCCGTTCCTAAGCCTCAGCGTGGTGGTTGAGCAGGACATATATCCCAGCGCCATGAAACTGAGAAAGCGCATAGAGTGCCCGCTGATTGAGAAGAACGGACGCGTGAAGGGAAAAGGCATAAGCTGTTACCAATATACCTTTAATCTGGACGACGTTGAGCTATACGAGGGCGACTCGCTTCATATTTACGTGATGCACCACATGAAGCGTGAGACAATGCCGGGAATAATCGACGTTGGTATGGAATTAATTAAGAAGTGAGAGATTAGTTGTGCAGCAGGTTGCGGCCGGCATCTATACGAAGGAAGATGAACAGCAACAGAGTGAAGCCCCACAACGATGAACCGCCGTAGCTGAAGAACGGCAACGGAATACCAATAACCGGGGTAAGGCCAAGCACCATACCCACATTGATAAACACATGGAATAAGAATACACTTACCACACAATAGCCGTAGACTCGGCCAAAACGATGCACTTGTCGCTCGGCAAGGTGTATCAGTCGCCAAATCAATGCCAGGAACAACAGCAACACTCCTGCTGAACCCACAAAGCCTTCTTCTTCGCCGACGGTGCAGAAGATGAAGTCGGTATCCTGCTCAGGCACATATTTCAGCTTTGTCTGGGTGCCGTTAAGGAATCCCTTGCCCTGAAGTCCGCCCGAACCAATGGCAATCTCACTCTGATGCACGTTATAACCAGCGCCCTTTAGGTCTTCTTCAAGTCCAAGCAGCACGTTGATACGCACACGCTGGTGGGGTTCAAGCACGTGGTTTAGTCCGTAGTCGGCCACATTATAGAATAGCAGCGAGCCTAGTGCAAAAGCCGTAATCCAAAGATAGTTGCGGATGCGCGTAGCAAGGAAACGGTAAAGCAGATAGAATATCATGCCCGCACACAGAATCATCTCTACAATGTTGAGATTGAACGGGATGATAAAAAAGGCAAATATCAATGCTATGATTGTGACTCCAAGTCCGATTAGAACCATACGGATAGTGTCGCGCTTATCGTTGCAATACACAAAGACAAGCCCAGCCGAAAATATCTGGACAAGCAGCAGTACGGCAAACTCTCCTACCGAGGTGGGCGTTATGCCCATCATGACATCGGCAAAGCGTATGCCCACAACAAAGTAGACCACCATGGCCACACCTGTGAAGAGAATACTTCCCGGCATTCCCTCGCGATAGAGCATAAGGAAGAACGAGAGATAAACAAGTGCAGAACCCGTCTCGCGCTGCATAACAATGAACAGCATAGGTATGAATATCACCGCCAATGCAAGGCCGAAATCCTTCCACTTGCCAATGTTGAACCCATAGGTATTCATCATCTTGGCAAGCGCCAAGGCCGTAGCAAACTTAGCAAATTCGGCAGGTTGCAATCGCACAGGGCCCAATACAAGCCATGATCGGGATCCCTTGATGCTATGCGGATTGAATATAGTTCCAAACAGCAGTATGAGCATCACACCGAATATGATGTAGGCAAACATGTCGAGGTAGCGGTCGTCGAGCATAAGGATAACGAATCCAAGCACGATGGATGTGCCGATCCACACAATCTGCATGCCCGAGCGGGTGTCGAGGCTGAACAGATCGGTATCGCCATAGCTGTAGCTGGCACCACACACGCTTACCCATCCGAAGGTGAGCAGGGCGATGTAGATGATGATCGTCCAGTAGTCGAGTGATCGGATTACTCCTTTTTCTTTTCTGTTACCTATCGCCTGCGCCATATGCTATTCTACGTTCCTGAATGCCGCGAGCCTTAGCCTCGCTGGCCTCAGATAGTTTTCCTTTCAAGTATTTCTCCATTATCAAGCCGCCGATGGGCACACCGTAAGTTGCACCCCATCCACCGTTCTCAACATAAACGGCAACGGCAATCTTTGGGTTGTCCATAGGTGCAAAGCCCATGAACACCGAGTGGTCGTGACCGCGGTTCTGAGCCGTACCGGTCTTTCCGCACGCCATGAAATCGTATTTGCTAAGCTCGTGACAAGTACCTCCGAGCACCGACGAGCGCATGCCCTGAACCACATAGTCGTAAGCCTCTTTGCTGGCCTTGGTGTAGTGCTTGCGTGTAAAGGCAGTGTCGAGGGGCTCGCCCTGAACCTGCTTCACTACGTGAGGCACATAGAAGTAGCCACGATTGGCAATTGTGGCACCAAGGTTTGCTATCTGCAGCGGTGTGGCGTTTACCTCACCCTGTCCGATGGCGATTGATATGATGGTGAGTCCGTTCCACGAACCCTTATAAGCCTTATCGTAGAACATGGCGTTAGGGATAAGTCCGCGTTTCTCGCCCGGAAGGTCGATACCCAAGCGGTATCCGAATCCCATAGACACCATATAGTCGCGCCATGTGTTCATAGCGTTCTGAACTGAGCCGTATTTGCTGATGTTGGTGTTTATCATGTGATAAAGTCCCCAACAGAAGTATCCGTTGCACGATGTGCTAAGTGCGGGCACAAGGGGCAGAGGTGCAGCATGGCCGTGACAACCTACGTGCAGACCCTTGAAATTGAATCCATGAGCACAGGGATACATGGTGTGCGAGTTGATGATACCCTCGGTCATAAACGTAAGTCCCTGGGTGGTCTTGAATGTTGAGCCGGGAGGATACTGTCCCATGATGGCACGATTAAGCAGTGGTTTCCACACATCCTGCTGCAAGGCACGATGGTTCTTACTACGCATACGACCCACCATCTGTCGCGGATCGTACGTAGGCGATGAAACCATGCACAGCACCTCACCCGTAGCTGGTTCGATGGCCACGATAGCTCCGATCTTACCCTCCATCAGTCGCTCGCCAAGTGCCTGTAGCTCAGCATCGATGCCAAGCGTAAGGTTCTTGCCGGGGATAGCTCGCTGGTCGAGGGCGCCGTTCTGATAGCGGCCCTGAACACGTCCGTGAGCATCGCGCAGCAATATCTGAATACCCTTCTGTCCGCGCAGCTGTTTCTCGTACGAGCGCTCAATACCAAGCTTTCCGATGTAGTCGCCAGGCTGGTAGTAGTCGTCCTCCTCGATATCAGCGGGCGATACCTCAGCAACATCGCCAAGCACGTGGGCACCCATATTATAGGTATACTGGCGCACACTACGCTTCTGGATGTAGAAACCGGGGAAACGGTACATCTTCTCCTGGAACACACTGAAGTCCTTATCGCTAAGCTGACTAAGGAACAGCTGCTCGGTGAATCGTGAGTAACCTGGATTCTTACTGCGGTCTTTCATCGTGGCCATTCGGCGGTCGAATTCCTCGCGGGTGATGCCGAGAGCCTGGCAGAAATCAAGTGTATCAAGGCGATCTCTCATCTCGTTCATCACCACCATAATGTCGTACGAAGGCTGATTGTAAACCATCAGCTTGCCCGTGCGATCCAAGATGGCACCACGAGATGGGTATTCTATTTTCTTGAGGAAAGCGTTAGAGTCGGCACTCTTCTTGTAGTCGTCGCTGGTAATCTGAAGCATAAAGAGACGCACGATGTAGATGAACACAATCAATGCGGCCACTCCAGCAATCACGTATTTGCGATACTCAAGATCGAAGTCCTTCTGCTTCACCTGCTTCTAACACTTTCAATAGCTAAAATCAGCACCATAGTTAGCACGGTACTAACAAACGAACGTGCCAACCACATAAGTATATCAAAGAAGTTGAATGCCTCGAGAGCAAAAAACAGCACACAATACAAGCCGGTAATAATGCCGCTAAGCGTGGCAAACTTACTGAAACCCAGCGTCTTGATAGATGCAGCAAGGTCTTCGGCCGAATCGCGCGGAGCTATAAGATTCATAAGGTAGCATTGTGCCAAGCCTGCAATAGTCATTACGCTTGATGCCAAGCCTGGGGTGTTAGAGAAGATGTCGATGAAGAGTCCCAGCAGGAAACACGACACCAGTACAAGCCACTTGGGGAAGTTGCGGCGGAAGGTGATGGCAAAGTAAACGTAAAGCAGCGGTGTGCCAACGCCCAGAAAGTGCACATGGTTCAGAATAAGTACCTGAGCCACAAGCAGTGAAAGGAACATCACCAATCGGTTTACCAGTTCAATCTTCATCTTCTTAACTATTGACGCTGTTTGAAACTAATAGAGTCACGCGCAGCCTGCATCAGCGCAGCGCGTTCGGCTATACTCTTATCACTTATAACCACTACATCGCGCACATTGCCGAAGTCGGTGCTAAGGCGAACCTTAAGCTTGTACGAAAGACCGTCGCTAGAGTTGTAAGCCTGCTCAATCTTTCCCACCTGAACGCCAGAGGGGAAGATAGACGAGAATCCGCTGGTTACCATCCACTCGCCAAGTTTAAACTTAGCATGGCGGGGCACATCCTCTACATAGGCCACAGATGGGTCGCCGCCATACCAATGCAGATAGCCAAAGTAACCACGACCGCGAATGGCACAGCTGATACGCGATGATGCAGCATTAAGGGCAGAGATTACTACCGAGTAGTGATCGCTAACCAGATAAACCACACCTACCACGCCGTTACCGCAAGCCACTCCCATGTCGGGCTCTACTCCATCCTTGCGTCCCTTATCGATAGTGATAAGGTTCTCAAGCTTGTGTATCGAATTCTCTACAACCTTGGCCGGTATCAGCTTATACTGACTAAGGAATTCAAGTTCTTTGAGTTCGGCAGCTGTAGTATCCTTTGTTGCCTCGGCATAAAGTCGGCGCAACTGGTCGAGCTGTCGTTCTTGATATAGGTTACGCATAGTGAGTTCCTCGTTCTCCTTTGCCATCGAGAGGTATGCGGTCATCTTGCTCTCCAGCTCGTAGACCTTACCGGCCACGGCGCTAGCGCTTGAGAACCACACACTGCCCTGATAGCTGTTGTACTGAAACAACAGAACAACACTGACTACTTCCAATAGTATGAAAACTAGCCAGTGGTGATACTTGTAGAGGAAATCCAGCAGATTGCGCATTCCCTATAATTTTATCTCATCAAGAAATTGAAACGATCAATGTTCTTCAGTGCGATGCCAGCACCCTTTGCCACACTGTGGAGGGGATCCTCGGGCACGTGGAATGGAATGTGCATCTTATCGGTGAGACGCTTGTCGAGACCACGCAGCAGAGCGCCACCACCTGAGAGATAGATACCGTTCTTAACGATATCGGCATAAAGCTCAGGTGGAGTATTCTCGAGTGCAGAAAGCACAGCGTTCTCAATCTTAGCTACAGTCTTATCGAGACAGTGAGCAATCTCCTGATAGCATACAGGCACCTCCATAGGCAGGGCTGTGATACGGTTTGGTCCGTGAACCACGAAGTCCTCTGGAGCCTCGTCGCCCAAGTCGGTAAGAGCCGAACCAACATTAATCTTGATACGCTCAGCCATACGCTCACTAACTTTCACGTTGTGCTGGCGATACATATATTCCTGGATATCAGCTGTCAAATCATCGCCGGCAGTACGGATAGAGTTGTTTGAAACGATACCACCCAATGAAATAACAGCAATCTCGGTAGAACCACCACCGATATCAACAATCATGTTACCCTCTGGTGCCTCAACATCGATACCAATACCGATAGCAGCAGCCATAGGCTCGAAAATCAGGTAAACATCGCGGCCATCGGCATGCTCAGCTGAGTCGCGAACGGCACGAAGCTCTACTTCGGTAGAACCTGAAGGTACACCAATCACCATGCGCAGTGAAGGTGAGAACAGACGGCTTCCTGTGTGAACCATCTTAATAAGACCACGCATCATCTGCTCGCAAGCAGAGAAGTCGGCAATCACACCATCGCGCAGCGGGCGAATGGTACGAATATTCTCGTGAGTCTTCTCATACATCATCTTCGCCTCGTTACCAACGGCAATCATCTTGTCGGTACGGCGATCCAAAGCAACAACCGATGGCTCGTCAACCACAATCTTATCATCGCTGATGATAATGGTATTGGCGGTACCAAGGTCCATTGCTATTTCCTGTACGAAACTAAAAAATCCCATTATTTGACTATTTGACTATTTACAATTAAACCTTTTATTTGGCTGTCTTAACAAACCAACCGTTGATAGCAGTATCGTAGTGGCTGCTTACGCCGAAAGCGCGGGTAGCAAACATACGACGATCCTCGATATCAGTCTGAGCACCCTTCTTGTTCAGAATGTCGAGCAGCACGCTGTACTCAGCCTTGCTTGGAACGATAACCACATCCTTGAAGTTCTTTGCTCCAGCACGGATAAGTGAGATACCACCTATATCAATCTTCTCGATGATGTCAGCCTCGCTGGCACCACTTGCTACAGTCTGCTCAAATGGATAAAGGTCTACAATAACCAGGTCGATCTCAGGAATCTCATACTTCTTCATCTGCTCCTGATCGCCCTCATTGTCGCGACGTCCCAGAATACCTCCAAACACCTTTGGATGCAGAGTCTTTACACGTCCACCCAGAATTGATGGATAGGTTGTAACGTCCTCTACCTTCTGACACTCGTAGCCGAGTGACTCAATAAACTGCTGTGTGCCACCGGTAGACAGGAACTTTACACCTTCATCATTCAGCTTCTTCAAAAGCTCATCCAGTCCGTCCTTGTGGAAAACACTCACCAAAGCGGTCTTAATTTTCTTACTTTCAGCCATTTTTTTATCTTATAACGTTATAATAAATCAAATTTGGCTGCAAAGGTACAAAAAGAAAACGGATTAACCTCGATTTCTTGACGAAAATTTAGATTAATCCGTGTTAAAAATATGATACGTCAATTATTTCAGTCTGAAATTTCTCACCCACTCGCGCATAGGCTCTACAGCTTCGCTGTGTTCGGGCTTATAGCGCAACAATACAGTTACCAGTCGGGTGGTGTCTTCTTCAAGCACCTTGCCGTAGTAGTCAAAGTCCTCGTCGCTACCAGCCTGTATGCTGTAATCCTCGCCTACCTCAACAAGGTCGGCACCCATAGCCAACATTAGTTGACTAGCCGGGCGATGCGTTCCCTTAAGCGAGTCGACCATTACCGATATCGATATATCGTCGGCCATAAACACCTCTTGACCGTACTCATGCGGCAGGTCTTGGTGATATAGGAACGATGGGTAGTTTATGTCGAATCCAAGCTTATCGCTATGGTACTTCATCAAGTCCCACTGCCCCATCTTTATGGTCATACTGTCGTCGCTAGTAAGCTCGACCACTCCACCATAAGCGCGCGGCTGCCTCTGGCCGCCACAGGCAGATATAATAATCGCGATAAGGGCGATTATTATATAAGATTCATGCCAAGAGCTTTGCATGCTTTACGCATATCCTCAGGCCAGATTGAAGCCTGAATTTCTCCGATGTGTCCCTTATGCAGCAAAACCATACAGAGTCGGCTCTGGCCGATACCACCACCGATAGAGAGTGGCAGTTTGTCATTAAGCAGTTGCTGGTGGAAGTAAAGCTGTTCGCGCTCTTCCTTGCCTTCTATCTTAAGTTGGCGCAGCAGGCTCTCCTTGTCAACACGTATACCCATGCTCGACAACTCGAAACTGCGGCCCAATACAGGATACCATATCAGGATATCGCCGTTAAGTCCGGCACGTCCGTCCTCGGCCACTGTACTCCAGTCGTCGTAGTCAGGAGCGCGTCCGTCGTGCTTCTCGCCATTGCTCAGCTTACCGCCGATACCTATCACGAATACAGCTCCGTACTTCTCGCAGATGGCATCCTCGCGCTCTTTTGGAGTCTTGTCGGGATACATCTGCACCAACTCCTCGGCATGTATAAAGTGAATCTTCTCAGGCAGGAATGGCTTTATCTGCGGATAAGTCTCGCAGGTAAGATATTCGGTACGACGTATAGCGGCATATATGCGCTCTACAATATTCTTAAGGAAAGCCAGGGTGCGGTCTTCCTTGCGAATAACGGCCTCCCAGTCCCACTGATCAACATACAGCGAGTGCAGGTTGTCAAGCTCCTCGTCGGCACGAATGGCGTTCATATCAGTATAGATGCCATATCCAGGCTCTATCTTGTATTCTGCCAGACTCAATCTCTTCCATTTTGCAAGCGAGTGCACCACCTCGGCCTTGGCATCGCCCAGATCCTTGATAGGGAAGCTCACAGGGCGCTCCACACCATTCAGATCATCGTTAATACCAAGTCCCTTCAGCACGAAGAGTGGTGCCGTTACTCGGCGCAATCTCAGTTCTGTAGATAAGTTCTGTTGAAAGAACTCTTTTATCAGTTTAATGCCTTGCTCCGTCTGCTTCATATCCAGCAGCGGCTCATACATCACAGGCTTAATTACTTGTCCCATATTATCAGTTTATGCTTAAATTGCGTGCAAAGGTACACATTTATTATTAAAATGCAAGCAAAAACCCAATTATTTTTCACAAAATGAAAGATTTTGTTGATTTTGACTATCATTTTGTCGATTTACAATCACGTTAACAAATCCTAATTCTCAATTCTCAATTCACAATTCTCAATTAAAACGCTTACCTTTGCACTCGCTTTAAGCAAGCGCACCCGTAGTTTAAAGGATAGAATAACAGATTCCGGTTCTGTTGGTCACGGTTCGATTCCGTGCGGGTGTACTTCTACAAGCTCCGCAAACGCAAGCTATGCGCGCAAAGCACGCATAGCATTAAGTACAGCAAGCACCGTTACTCCAACATCAGCAAACACCGCCATCCACATGGTGGCAACGCCTACTGCTGCCAATACAAGCACTGCAAGTTTTATTCCTATGGCCAGCCATACGTTTTGGCGGGCTATATTCAATGTGCGACGAGCCAGACGAATAGCCAGAGCTATCTTGGATGGTTTATCGTCCATCAGTACCACATCGGCTGCCTCTATAGCTGCATCGCTACCGAGTCCGCCCATGGCGATACCCACATCAGCGCGAGCCAATACAGGAGCATCGTTGATGCCATCGCCAACAAAGCAGAAGTTAGATAATGTTTCGATTCTAGAAACCTTATCAGTCGGCATCAGTTCGGCGTGGTATTCTGAGATTCCAAGTGTATTTGCTACGTTCTCAGCCACCTCCTTGCGGTCGCCAGTAAGCATCACGGTGCGTTTCACGCCCAACTCACCCAAAGCCTTTATTGCTTCGGCACTATCAGCCTTTATCTGGTCGTTTATAACTATGTGTCCGGCGTACTTTCCGTCTATGGCCACGTGTATAATGGTACCAAGATGCTGACAATCGTGCCATTTTGCACCCACGGCATCCATCAGCTTGGTGTTACCAACAGCCACCTCCTTATCGCCTACAGCAGCTATTATTCCCTGTCCAGCAACCTCGCGCACGTTGCTCACCTTGCATCCGTCGGTAGCCTCATCAGGAAATGCATCCCTCAGCGCTGCTCCTATCGGGTGTGTAGAGAAGTGTTCTACATGAGCCGCAAGGTGCAATAGCTGGTGCTCATCGCAGCTATCGGGATGCACCGCCGTAACGGCAAACTGTCCGTGGGTAAGCGTTCCTGTTTTGTCAAACACCACTGTGTCAATCTTAGATAGCACATCAATATAGCTTGCCCCTTTTATCAGTATTCCGCGTCGCGATGCACCACCAATACCTCCGAAGAATGTCAGTGGCACGCTTATCACCAACGCACATGGACAAGACACAACAAGGAACATAAGCGCCCTGTAAAGCCACGTGCTGAAAGCTCCGCCCATAAGCGTAGGCACCACTGCCAAGGCTATTGCAGCAAACACCACTATTGGAGTGTATATACGCGCAAAGCGTGTGATGAATGTCTCGCTCTTCGATTTCGTCTCTCCGGCACTCTCTACCAGTCGGATAATCTTCGACACCGTGCTCTCGCCGTATGGTTTCGTAACGCGTACTCGCACCACTCCGCTAAGATTAACGCAGCCAGAAATTACCTCGTCGTCTTCTGCAACATCACGCGGTAATGATTCGCCCGTAAGAGCCACGGTATTCAGCGCACTCGCGCCTTCAACTATAACACCATCCAGCGGAACTTTTTCGCCTGGACGAATTACGATGATGTCGCCAACGTTTACCTCATCAGGAGCAACAGTAACCTCTTTCCACTCACCATTCTCCTCTTTTCTCCAAAGCGTAGCTGAGTCGGGCTTTATCTCCATCAGGTGCGCTATGCTGTCGCGACTCTTCCCCTCGGCGTAACCTTCAAACAGCTCGCCAACCTGGAAAAACAGCATAACAAACACCGCCTCGGGAAACTGAGTCTCGGCTCCTGGCAGAAATCCTATACAAAGGGCACCGATGGTGGCAACACTCATCAAAAAGTGCTCGTTAAACGGATTACCATGTTCCAAGCCCTCGGCCGCCTCCTTAAGCGTGTCGTGCCCTATTATTATATAAGGTATAAGGTAAACCAGCAACAGCTGCCATGTTTCCAGCTGCATCGAGTGCTCTATTATCACCGCAGCCACAAGCAGCACAGTCGTGATTATTATGAGTCTAAGCTGCTCCTTAGTATTATGCTCGTGGTGATGTTCGTGCTCATGATGATGCTCATGCTCATGATGACCACATGTCTTACATTCTATTTTTCCCATACAAATATCGTTTTATTATTTCTTTCTGGGTGCAAAGGTACGAACATCGCTCTGCAACCCGGTTGCAAAGTTAATAAAAAAGGCCTGTCATCGCGACAGGCCCCCCTTATCTAACTAAACAAATACTTATATGAACATTGGCTAAAACTTCTGGGTGCAAAGGTACGACGAAATTCCGAACCACGCAATACCTAAAATTTGGGATTTCTATATATAAAAAAAGAACCCGCCTTAATGACGAGTTCTTTAATTGATATTTAAACCTCAGACTATTAGAGGTTGAAGTACAGACCGAATGTGAGGTTGTTACCATCAAGATCGAGACCGAACTTGCTGATATTGTTCTTGTCGCCCTCGGGGTTGAATACATCGTAGCCCAGGAAGCCGATATGAGAAACGAAGCTTACCTTGTCAGAAAGAGCTACAGAAAGACCTGGCTTCAGACCTACAGCGAACTCATTCCAGTCAGCATCCTTTGCAGTAGTGAAATCGATACCACCATCAACAAAGAAGTTAACCTTACCACACTTAGCAAAAGTGTAACGAGCGTAAGGAGCTACAGAGAAAGCGCTCTCGCTGATACCATTAACACCAGTCCACTTGTTGCTCTCGTAACCGATAACGGTACCGATAGCCCAAGAATCGTTGATGTTATAACCAATTTCTGGCATGATCTTAAATGTTGTCTCACTACGGTCGCCTGCGTTCTCCTGAGAGTTCCAGAAGTTAAGACCAAGGCTACCACCTACGTAAACCTGTGCATTCATTGTTGCAGCAAAACATACTGCTACAAGTGTCATAAAAATCTTTTTCATTTCTTCAATTGTTTTAAAAGTTTGACGGTGCAAAGGTATGGAGAAAACCGGAATTAAAAGTTCAAGTTTTCTAATTTTCCGCTTTTTGGGGCGGTTTTGTTGACTCAGGTCACGAAAACGACCGAAAAAAGAAAAAAGACGATAAATTTGGAGATTTAACCGATTTTTAGTATTTTTGCAGCCGCAATCATAATAAAAACAAAATGGATATAACAGAAAGATTTTTGAACTATACACAGTTTGATACTCAATCGGCTGAAGATAGTGATACGGTGCCTAGTACGGCGAAACAGCTTGTGTTTGCGGAATACCTGAAGAAGGAGCTGGAACATGAGGGGCTGAGCGACGTAGAGATGGACGATAAGGGTTACATATATGCTACGCTGAAAGCTAATACAAAGGACGAGATACCTACAATAGGTTTTATTTCGCACTACGATACAAGTCCTGACTGCTCAGGAGCTAACATTAAACCTCACATAGTTAATAATTATGATGGCAGCGACATTCTGCTATCTGAAAACATAATCATGTCGCCAACAAAGTTCCCTGAGTTGCTGAAGCACACAGGTGAGGATTTGATTGTGACCGACGGAACAACTCTGCTTGGTGCCGACGACAAGGCGGGAATAGCTGAGATAGTAGAGGCAATGTGCTATCTGCGCGACCACAAGGAGATTCGTCACGGAAAAATTCGCATTGCATTCAACCCCGACGAGGAGATTGGTATGGGCGCACACCACTTTGATGTAGAGAAATTCGGATGTGAGTGGGCCTACACCATGGATGGTGGCGATTTAGGTGAGCTGGAGTTTGAGAACTTCAACGCAGCAAGTGCCAAGGTACACATAAAAGGCGTGAGCGTGCATCCGGGCTACGCAAAAGACAAGATGATTAATGCCAACGCTCTGGCTGCAGAATTTGCAAAGATGCTGCCAGAGGACGAGACTCCGGAGACAACAGAAGGTTATCAGGGATTCTATCATCTGCTGGGAATTCAGAGCAACGTGGAGAATGCCACGATGAGCTACATTATACGCGACCACGACCGCGACCGCTTTGAAGACCGCAAGCACCTGATAGAAGCTACAGCTGCTGCAATGAACGAGAAATACGGCGAGGGAACTGTAGAGGTAGCTGTTAAGGATCAGTACTACAACATGAAGGAGAAGATTGACCCTCAGATGCACGTTATTGACTTAGTGCTGCACGCCATGCAGGACTGTGGCGTAGCACCAAAGGTGAAGCCTATTCGTGGCGGTACAGACGGAGCGCAGCTTTCGTTCAAAGGTCTGCCCTGCCCCAACATTTTTGCAGGCGGCGTAAACTTCCATGGACCTTACGAGTTTGTAAGCATCCAGAATATGGAAAAAGCAAAAGAAGTGATAGTAAAGATCTGCGAGCTAACAGCAGATTTTAACCATTAAGCAGTGCGTCGAGCGAATCCTGCTCACCTACTACCCAGATGATATCACCCTCGCGGAAGCGACGGTTCGGACTATAGGGGGAAAGGCTTTCTTTTCCCTCTTCAAGTCCAACTACCATACAGCTATATAGATCGCGGATGCGGCTCTCGATAAGCGTCTTACCAATAAACTTACTATCAGCACCGATAATGAGCTGGCGTAGTTTCATCTCGCGCTGCTCGATATTTACATCCTGTCCAATAAGGTCGTTTTCGATAGCCTCGCGGAAAGCAGAGAACTGCTGATCGCTACCAATTACCTGAAGAACATCGCCAGGGAACAGAATATTGAAACCATCGGGGATGTTTATGCGGCAACCACCACGCAGGATACTGCTTACATGTACACCATACTTCTTGCCAAGGTTGAGCTGAGCCAACGTCATACCCATCCAACTGGAATTTGCAGGAACGGTGAACTCGGCAATATGGATATCGCGGTCGAGAAGTTTTCCCTCGTAAAGCGGACGTTTCTTTCCGTGCACCTGAGCCTCTATATCACGCGAGCGGAGATTCTGAACAAACAAACGCTCGAGTGTGATGGAGCGATGCTTAGCGGTACGCGAGAGTACGATGAGTACTATTACAAGGAGACCTATGGTAATCATGAGGGCAGGCTTGAAACGGCTGAGGAAATTGCAGATATAGAATATAAAAGCAACAGCTATAAACACGCGCACCAGCACGGTAAGCGCCAGCGGAATACGATTGCGATAACTCTCGGCCCACAGCGTCTTCCACTCCTCGCTGCGGTTCTTCTTCATAACCATAGCACGCAGAAATGGAGCTATAAGAATAACGGTAAGGAAGCCGGTTATGGCATTGGCATACCAATGGAGCTCCCAACCTGGCAGCAGCTTACGAGTAAACGGCAGTACAAAGGTGAACATCAGAGCAATTGTAGCCGCAGTGAGGATGGAATAAACGATGGTGTTGATAGACATCTGTGTGAGCAGACGCTTCCAATTGCTATCCTCCTGACTATGTGTACTGCCAATGGTAAGCGTGTTAAGGGCCTTTATGAGCTTGCTTGGCAGATGATGCTCTAGTTTCTCATATGCCGGCGTGGATAGTCGTATCATGTAAGGCGTGAGGAAGGTAGTGATGACAGATACTGCCACAACAACCGGATAAAGGAAATGTCCGATAACGCCAAGCGACAATCCTAACGAGGCGATGATGAACGAGAACTCACCAATCTGTGCCATTGAGAAACCACAACGCATGGCAGACTTTAGCGACTCACCTCCAAGCATGAACGATATGGTACCGAACAAACTCTGACCTACGATGATGGTAAGTACCAAACAAAGAATTGGCATGGCGTATTCTACAAGAATCTTAGGATCGACAAGCATACCTACCGACACGAAGAACACAGCTCCGAAAAGGTTCTTTACAGGTTCTACAAGTTTCTCAATTCGCTCAGCCTCGATAGTCTCGGCAAGAATACTACCCATTATAAACGCACCGAAAGCAGAACTGAAGCCGACCTTGGTTGAGAACACTGCCATTGCACAACACAAGCCAAGGGCCACAATAAGAAGCACCTCGTTATTAATCTCCTTGCGAACCTGACGCAGTATGATGGGGATGGCAAAGATACCAACAACAAGCCACAGGATAAGGAAGAAAAGAATGCGGACTACCGACTGAAGCATCTGACCTCCTCCAACTTCATCACCTTCGGCTACGGCACTAAGCATAACCATCATTACGATGGCCAGAATATCCTCGAGTATAAGCACACTCATAACCTTACCAGCGAAGTTCTGCTGGCGCAATCCGAGGTCGTCGAAAGCTTTATAAATAATAGTGGTTGATGACATGGCAAGCATACCGCCAAGGAAGATGCAATCCATCTTGCCCCAACCGAACAACTGTCCCACTATCATGCCAAGCATCATCATACAGAAGATGATGGCGATGGCGGATATTATGGGCGAAGCACCCATCTTAAGAATCTTCTTGAACGAGAAATCCAAACCCAACGAGAACAGCAGGAACATAACACCAATGTCGGCCCACAGATGTATATTGGCCATGTCGGCCACTGATGCAGTGTAAGGCATATTAGGACTTACAAGGAAACCTGCCACAATATAGCCGAGAACAAGCGGCTGCTTAAGACGTTTGAATATAAGCGTAACAACACCTGCCACAATAAGAATCAGCGCCAGGTCTTGGATAAGTGTTGGAAGTTCAGACATAGTTTATTGGTTTAATACCATTGAACGGCATTGGAGTAGCTGGAGCGCTTATCGTATTTAAGCGCATCGGTAAGCGTAGACGCGTTACAACGGAATGAGAAGTTATAACTTGTATAAGGAGCAAGCACCACCGAGCACGACATATTGAAGCAGTGCAGATCGCGATTAAGCGAAGCGGTAGTCATAGAAATCTTCTTATTATCAAAGTCGTAACCAGATGAGAACGAGATGTTCCATCCGTCGCTTATGCGCACGTTTCCACTAACGTTCAGCGTCTGTGTGAACTTATATGGATAGCGCATGGTGTTATAGTTGAACTTGCTTAGTGTCTGATCCTCACGCATGGTGATACCATAACCGAAGCTAAGGCTCCATGGCATCTGGAAGGCCATATATCCGTCTTCGTCGGTTTCGGCCTTTGATCCCTTCTTACGACTTGCAGCGTGCTTACCCTTCTCAAGGTCTTTATCTACGTTAGTCTCGACGTCAGAATCCCAATCATCGTCATCATCGTCGTCACCTCGGTTCTTGTTTTTATTCTTATCCTTGTCGACCTTCTCGCCACGCAGACGTCTAAAGAAATTAGCAACCTTCTCATTACTCAATGTATAAGAGAGGTTCTGCGATATACCTTGGAATCGGCCGAGCTTACCGAGGCCCCAATATGTCTGATGATCAGAAACACGTGGCACAGCACCAACACTATCGGCCTCATAGACATACGATGCGAACACAGCACTCAGATTGAGAGTGTAGCTCTTGGTAAGCTTGAGTCGCAGAGTTGTTGAGAGGTCGCTCCAAGGACGAACCTTTGCAGCGAAGTTATATGACATCGACATGCGGAACTCGTCGATAAGCGAAATCTTCTTGAATCCTGTAGAGTCGTCTTCGCTACGAACCTTCATCTCAAGGTTGTTAGAGAGGTCGAACGACAAACTACCTGTCTTACCCTTTCCAGGAACTCCGTAAGGACCTATCTGATATGGCGAATACTCAACCATGGTAACGTTTCCTTCAGCATCGGTCTTCTGATACTGCTCGTAGTAGCCATAGCGCGAAGCACTGAAATCAGGTGCATAGCTGAAGCTTACACTTGGGGTAACGACGTGACGGATAGCTACAATCTTATCGCCAAAGAGCTTGCGACTTGGCACATACATACCGTAGAGTTTGGTAGATGCACTGAGTGAGAGATTCCAGTTGTAAACGTTATAGAATCCGCTGAGTGTATCAACAACCTCTTTTTGGTTTACAGCATCCCACGACTTATGTGTCTTGCTGAAATAAGTGCGGTCGGTAAAGTTGAACGACGGATTGAGGTTGAGATAGCCAAACAGCACGAAGTTTCCGCTGATAGGTATCTGATGCTGCATACCGTTCTTCCAATCCTTTGAGAGCGACGAGTGCAGCAGCTTATCTTCCTTAGTAGAGATAGAGTTGCTGAAGTGACCCGTATACTGCATCGAAATCTTCTCATACCAACGCTCGGCTCCTACCCTCTTCTTACGCTTGAAGGGATAGAAACGGGAGATAGAGATATTAAGATCAGGCAGTGTGAGCGATATGGTAGAATCGCGCATGTTCTGGTTCAAGTTGGTAGAAGAGCTAAGCGTCATTCCGAGGCTTGAGAATGTGGTGCTCCACGATACCGAAGATGTACGCGTAGACTGAGTCATAGCCTGTGGATTGTACATCGACGAAAGGTTATTGCGCTCGTAGCTTGATGTAGCGAAGTTTACGCTTGCCGATAGCTGCGAGTATGGATTGGCTTTTGAATCCTGACGATGACTCCACTGAACCTTAAAACTGGTCTGTTTTGAGTAGTCAGGCATATTCTTTTCGCCGTTGATAGTGTTCTGATAGCTAGCCATAAACGAACCGCTGTACTTATAGCGTTTGCGGTAGTTAGAGGCGGCCGAGAGTCCCCATGAACCCTTAGTATAAATCTCACCAATCAGCTTGAGATCCATCTTATCGTTGATGGCAAAGTAGTATCCACCATCGCGCAGATAGAATCCACGCTCGGTCTCATCACCATATGTTGGCATGATGAGTCCGCTTGAGTAGCTCTTTGTGAAGGGGAAGAATCCGTAAGGAATAGCCAATGGCAGAGGCACATCAGCAACTACAAGATAAGTAGGTCCGAACACCACATCCTTACCTGGGCGCACCTTGGCACGCGACATAGCGAGATAGAAATCAGGATGAGGATCATCGCAAGTGGTGTAACGTCCGTGCTGCAGGAACATCTCGCCATCAGCACCACGCTTTGACAGCTCACTGGTAAGGAATCCCTCCTGCTGCTGAGTATAAACGCTGCTAATCAAACCTTTCTTCGTTTTGAAGTTAAAGGCCATGGTATCGCTCTCGTACTGATCGCTACCCATCTTGAAAACGGGGGTACCTATAAGTTCCATCTTGCTTGAATCCATGCTACCAGTAGCGTGAACCAAACTGCTGTCAAGACTCATATAAATCTGATCGCTGGCCAAGTCCATATTCTGGTACTTAACTTTCGAGTCGCCATAAAGGTGAGCCAAACCGGTTGCAGCCTCGTATGTAAGCGAGTCTTCTGCCGAATACTCTACAGGCGAATCGATACCGTTCTTGCGACTCTTGTTGATGCTATCCTTAGCCAAAGAATCGTCGACAGCCTTATTATGACGGAATATTGCGAGTTCGATAGAATCCATTGAGAGAGTATCCTTCGATGCAACGACCTTGATGGTATCTGGAGTGATGACACTTTCAGTAGCGATGCTATCCTTGTGGATACTATCATTAACTTCCGAGCCCTTCATGACCCCGGAAACCATTTTTATTGGCACCTCCGCCATTACCAAAAGGATGACGAAAGTGAACACAATCAATACTGATTTTCTTTTCACGGCTGCAAAATTACTAATAATTCTGCGATTTCCGCTATAGATTAACAGAGATTATCACAAAATTTTTGCCTTTATTCAAACAAATCAACCCATTTTAGGAATTTTCGCACTCCTTCGGGTCCAAATTTCTCTAAACTCTGTGCTGTTTCTACCACAGTTCGCTCGAGTTCGATATGCGATTTCGAGTAAAATTTATCGGCATAACATATCACCTGCTCCTCCATCGTCTCAGGTTCGTATGAACGGTCGAGAGGTAGAGGCAGATTCTGTTTTTCTATCTGCTGCTTGGTGAGACCTGTTCCAGTGTGGCGCTCGCACACCTGCGCATGACGAACAAATCCCTCTTCACGCAGTATCTGTCCACCAATATATCCGTGACAGATATAAGGTTCGGTACCAGTACACTGAATGCTGGGTGCATTGCAGCGGAAGATACCGATGTCGTGCAACATTGCAGCCTCCTCAAGAAACTCCTTATCCAAAGGCAATTCCGGATGTTTTTTAGCGATAAGCAAACACCTATCAGCCACCTGACGTGAGTGAACCAAGAGAAGTCTCTTCAGCTCATTATCCTCAGGATAATATCGATTAATTATCGATTGGTAGTCCATATGAAATAAAATTAGGCACGAATTACGCGAATCACACGAATTTTAAAATTTTTCGTGTTAATTCGTGAAATTCGTGCCCTATTATAATGTATGTTTATGCTTCGCGCTCGATCCAGGCGATGGTGTCACCCTGACGGATGTTCTGACCTGGCTTAACGCTGATATCTACAAGTTTACCACCCATTGCAGCAGGAATCTCTACAATCTCACCCCACTTTGTCTGCAGATAGCAGAATGGCTGACCTTCCTTATACTTCTGACCGATGAATGGCTCAACGCATGGTGCAAGTACACCTTCGCCACCAAAGCCCCACATCAGCTGACCTGCCAATGGAGACTTAACAGCATCGGCCTTAGCGTGCTTAATAGCGTCGATCTCTTCCTGCGAAATCTTCTGACCACCACCAAGCTTAGCATCCTTTGCCTTCTGAATGTCAGCAAGAAGCTGCTTCTTGGCCTGACCACTCTTGAATGGACGGTACTGCTCTGGGTGCATAGCAAGCTCAAAGAGCTCCTCGTCGTCCTGTCCGTAGTCCCAACCATTTTCATCCATCTCCTTGCGGAATCCGTCGAGAGCATTCTCGAGCAGTGTGTGAGGATCGGCGTCGGTGAACTTACGGCCCTGCTTCTCAGCCAGCTCAACCAGCTCAGGAGCGATAGTTCCAGGAACCTTACCACTCTTACCGAGAATCATACCCCAGATAGCGTCGTCCATCATTACATAACGACCCTTACCCTGCTCCATAGTGAGCAGATTCATCAGAGCGATGTTCTTTGTGTACTGAGAGAATGGAGTTACCAATGGTGGATATCCAACCTTTGGCCATACATACTCAACCTCATTGAACAGCTTAACAAGCATATCGTCCATTGTGAGTGCAGACTCACCCTTCTTCTCGCGCTCCTTGTTGATCATCTTCTGGATAGGACCAAGATCGGCCATCATAGAACCCATCATTCCACCAGGCAGACCACTACCAAGCAGCAGTGAAGACATGTGCTTGTTAGCAGGATTGATGAAGTAACCCAACCAGTCGTCGATGAACTCCTGAGTGAGTGTGCGAGCCTGCATATAAGCGTTCATATCAAGATCGGCAACCTCGAAGCCCTCGTTCTTCAGCATAGAACGAACTGAGATGATATCTGGGTGAACCTTACCCCATGACAGAGGCTCGATAGCGGTATCAATAACATCGGCACCATTGTTACAAACTTCAAGGATTGATGCCATTGACAGACCAGGACCAGAGTGACCGTGATACTGGATGATGATGTCAGGATGCTTTGTCTTGATAGCCTTGGTGAGCTTACCCAGCATAGCAGGCTGACCAATACCGGCCATATCCTTCAAACAGATTTCCTCAGCACCGGCAGCGATTACCTCGTCGGCGATTGCAGCGTAGTACTCTACGGTGTGAACAGGTGATGTGGTGATACACAGAGTAGCCTGTGGTGTCATTCCACCTTCCTTAGCCCACTTAATACTTGGAATGATATTACGGGTATCGTTCAATCCGCAGAAAATACGGGTGATATCAACCCCCTGAGCGTGCTTAACCTTATACATCAGTGCGCGAACATCATCGGGCACAGGATACATACGGAGTGCGTTGAGACCACGGTCGAGCATGTGAGTCTTGATGCCTACCTCATTGAATGGCTTACAGAAAGCGCGAACTGCGAGGTTAGGATTCTCACCAGCCATCAGATTTACCTGCTCAAAGGCTCCACCGTTGGTTTCTACTCGGGCGAAACAGCCCATATCGATGATAGCAGGGGCGATGCGTTCCAGCTGGTCTTTACGAGGCTGAAACTTACCAGAACTCTGCCACATGTCTCTGTAAACGAGACTAAATTGGATCTTCTTTTTTGCCATATTTCAAGTTACTATTGAATTTTTTGAATGCAAAAATAACAATAATTTCCCACATAGCGGCAAATATCCTTCAAATTTTATAATTTTTAGTAGTGGAATGCGCCTTTTACGACTAACTATGCAGAAGTTTTTCATTTCTTTAGTCACCGAAAGAAACGAAACAAAGAAAGGTGCGAAAACGTCCTGAGCCCGGAGGCCGGATGTAATATTTTCGTAATCATTCGATGAACTCGCTACGCTCAAACAGCATCTCATGTCGATTTGCTTGTCTCGCTTACGCGACACAAGAATCGAAGAAGATTCCGATAATAGTACATACTATGAATACCTCCTCGTGCGGAATGTTTTCGAGTGATTTATCCTCGTGTTTTTACGAACGATTTGTCATAGAAATGAGAAAGCAGAGAAAAAGCAAGTAATCCCAATAACATTCCGCACGAGGAGGTCTTTAGAGGAATTATATTTTTTTGAAGCGACATTGAGTCTCTGATTGCAAAGCAATCTGAGCAACGAAATACGAAATGCTGTTTGAGCGCAGCGAGTTCATTGAGTGCTTTGAAAAAATATGGTTCCGGCCTCCGAGCCAGGACGTTTTGGAATTACTTGCTTTTTCGTCCGCGAGGACTACTTCCTTTTTCGACTAGCCAAGCGAACTAACAAATCATTTATAGGTATGATTCATCAATCGCTGTTCGGCTAGGGTTTCGTATTTTGTGCCGGGGCGACCGTAGTTGGCATAAGGATAGATGCTTATACCGCCACGGGGAGTGAAAAGTCCGATAACCTCGATATACTTAGGATCCATCAACTTTACCAGATCCTTCATAATCACATTTACACAATCCTCGTGAAAATCACCATGGTTGCGGAAACTGAACAGATACAGCTTCAGACTCTTACTCTCAACCATCTTCTCGCCAGGGATATACATAATCTTTATCTCAGCGAAATCAGGCTGACCTGTAATAGGACAAAGCGATGTGAACTCAGGACAGTTAAACTGCACCCAGTAATCATTGTCAGGATGCTTGTTAACAAACGTCTCCAACACCTCGGGCGCATAATCTGAGCGATACTCGGTCTTCTTTCCAAGCGCCTGCAATCCTTCTTGTTCTCTCATATACATTAAACATTAAAAGATTAAACATTAAAGTTCTTTGACCTTAAAGATATTGTAGGCCACGTCGGTATCAAACACATCCTCATGGTCATGCTTCTTGGTAAAGTTCACTACACGGATGGTCATTGGAAGAGCGATAATCTCGTATATTGTCTTTAGCGATACCTGAGTGATTACCAGCGATGGCATCTCCTCCCAGGGAATAACACCACCGAGTGCCAATGGAAAGAAGATTACTGAGTCGGTCAACTCACCAAAGATGGTACTCATCACAGCACGAAGCGAGAAATTCTTACCATCCGATGTCAACTTCATCTTACTCATCACATAAGCATTGATAAACGAACCAGCAAGGAATGCCAGGAACGATGCTCCGGCGATACGTGGTGCAAGTCCGAAAATCTGATGGAATCCCTCCTCACCATGCCAGTATGATGCACCAGGAATCCAGTCGGCGATGGCGCCAAACACTACGAACAGAAAGTTCATTGAGAATCCCATCCAGATAAGCAGTCGGGTTCTGCGATAACCCCATACTTCACAAACCACATCGTTGATGATGTAGCTTACAGGGAACACAATAAGACCGGCAGTCATGTTAGCAGGTCCTAACGAAATCTGTTTTGTCTCCAACACGTTTGCCGTAATCAGGCAGACGCAAAACAGTATGCCATATAACATAAAAAGCACACTGATTCTTCGATCATTCTTAATTTTCTCCATTTTCTTGTTTTTTTAAAGGGGGTGTTCAAGTACCCCTGTTATCCGTTATAATAAATAAATTAACCAGCCCATATATGCCACAAACGACAGAATAAGCAGCCATCCTTCTCTGCGCGACACATAGTACTTGGTTATTGCGAAAAGCCACATCAGTCCGATACTTATCAGCATCACCATCAAGTCGACTATTGTGATACCCATAATACGCAGTGGGTGAATCACAGCAGTAACGCCGACAATCAGCAGTATGTTAAACACATTCGAGCCAATCACATTTCCGATAGCGATGGCCGAACGACCTTTGTAAGCAGCAACTACACTGGTGGCCAACTCGGGGAGCGATGTTCCTCCAGCCACAATGGTGAGTCCTACAATACTCTGGCGGATACCGAAACGATGAGCCACATAGGTAGCTGAATCGACAAACAGATTACTACCGCCTATTAGACATGCCAGTCCGATAACTATCCAAGCCAGATTACGCCACAGGTGCGAGTAGTCGCGAGGCTCCTTTACCGGCTCAACGCCAAGCTCTTCCTCACGCAGCTTCAGCTCTCCTGAATTGATAGCCATGCGGAAGGTGTAGAACATAAACGCCAGAAAACCTACCAGCAGTATCAATCCGTCCTGACGTGTTATCTCATTTCCCCACAAGTGAGGTGAGCTCATGTCATCGAAGCACAGGATAAAAAACATCAGCGATGCTACGATGGCAAAGGGAATATCTTTCTTAACCGTGTTTGGAGCCACAGCTATTGGCGCCACAGCAGCCGAACATCCTACTATCAGCAAGGTGTTGAACACATTCGAACCAATCACGTTACCAACGGCAAGGTCGGATGTACCTTTCAAGGCCGACACAAGACTTACAAACAGCTCTGGTGCAGATGTTCCAGCAGCCACGATGGTGAGTCCGATAACAATCTCAGGCACTCGCATACCGCGAGCCAGAGATGAGGCACCCTCAGTAAGGCGGTCGGCTCCCCAGATGACAAGCGCCACGCCAATGATGATAAATCCGATGTTAAGCAGTGTCATAACCTTTTCAGTTTTTTACTCCATTTCGCTGATAAATGCATCGAGACTGCGGCGGTCTTTCTTAGTTGGGCGACCTGTGCCGCGTGCTCGGTCAACAAATCCGCTGATGCGGGTCATTTCCAGAAGTTCGTACTGCTCGGGCGCAGTAACGTTCTCGTATATCTCCGGCAGGAATTTTGCTCCTACGCGCTGTTCAATGGTTTTAAGTATACGGAACGAGTAAGTGATTGGTGGCTTGCGCACGCTTACGGTCTCGCCTACCTTAACCATACGCGAGGGTTTTACGTTTACCCCTTCTATGGTTACGCGTCCGTTCTTGCATGCGTCGGCGGCTAAAGTGCGAGTTTTAAAAATTCGCGCAGCCCACAGCCATTTATCAATTCTTGCTTCTTCCATAACACCTAAATGTCATTTGTCATTGTGTCACTGTCATTTCTTGCCGAGCTTGTTATACTGGTTCATCGTCAAGTCGATGCCAGCCAGCACAAAGCTCTTAATTATCTCGCAAGCGGTGTCGATGCTTGGCTGGAGTGTCTTCATATCCTCCTCGTCGTACTTTCCGAGCACCCAGTCAACCTGCATACCGCGTGGAAAATCGTTACCGATACCCATACGCAGGCGAGCATAGTTCTGACCGATCAACTGCTGAATATGTCCGAGTCCATTATGTCCGCCGTTCGAACCGCCTGCTTTCAAACGGAATGCTCCAAGCGGCAGAGCCACATCGTCGCTGATAACAAGCAGCCGACTCTGATCTATCTTCTCCTGATTCAGCCAGTAGCGCACCGCATTTCCGCTCAGGTTCATATAGGTAGACGGTTTGAGTAGTATCACCTTACGGCCTTTGAGCGATGTCTCGGCAACAAATCCATAGCGCTTATCGGCAAAAACAATATTGGATGCCTTAGCAAAAGCATCCAATACCATAAAGCCTGTATTGTGGCGGGTGTTCTCGTACTCGTCGCCGATATTTCCCAGTCCGACAATCAAGAATTTATCCATTCACAGATGAATTAGATAAATTACTCAGCAGCCTGTGCAGCTGCAGAACGAGAAGCACGTGTAGCCTTAACTGAGCATACAACAACCTGAGCAGGAGTAGCGATCTGCAGACCGTCGAAGTTCAGCTCAGCCACCTTGATAGCCTTACCAAGCTTCAGCTCGGTTACGTCAACGTTCAGAACCTCAGGAATCTGCTTGTAAGGAGCTGTAACGTTCAGTGTGCGAACAGCCTGGCTCAGACGACCACCATCGCGAACACCCTGAGCGTGACCAACGAGCTTAACAGGGATACCAATTGTGATTGGCTTCTCCTCGCTTACCTCATAGAAGTCAACGTGCAGCAGTGCATCTGTTGTTGGGTGGAACTGAAGCTCCTTCATTACAGCCTTGTGAGCCTCACCATCGATAGTGATGTTTACAACGTAAACGTCGGGTGAATAAACTACGCGACGGAGCTGTGATGCTGGGATTGCAAATGCAACAGCCTCAGGTGCACCGTTCTCACCCTTCTTCTCACCATAAAGGTTACAAGGTACAAGACCTTCCTTACGCATTTCCTTGCTGGCCTTCTTGCCAGTTGTGGCACGCATCTGGCCACTTACGCTAATTTCTTTCATAATGTGTTACTCTAAATTAAGTTGTTAAAATTACGTTTTGCTTAATTCGCCATCACACGAATCCGGACATACCTATCCGAAAAAGCGGTGCAAAGGTACTACTTTTTTTGAAACCAACAAAATATTTGGCTAAAAAACCTCAATTTTCTGCATTTTTCTTGCAGATTTGGCTTTTTATTAGTACTTTTGCAACCGAAATTGCGTTTACTAACGCGCACATAATATATATATAAGGTAAAAAAATAAAAACATCAAGTGAGATGATTAACAGAGAAATTATTAGAATCAAGATTGTTCAGTTAACCTATGCTTACTATCAAAACGGTAACAAGAACATCGAAACGGCTGAAAAAGAGTTGTTTTTCAGTCTCTCGAAAGCTTATGACCTCTACAACTACATGCTGGCACTTATCGTAGCAGTTAACAAGGAAGCTGCACGCCGCAATGAGGTGCTTGTACAGCGTGCCAAGCGCGAGGGTACAGCCGAACCATCACAGAAATTTGTATTCAACCGTTTTGCTATCCAGCTTGCAGAGAATATTCAGCTCAACGATTTTATGAGCACACAGAAGAGCGGATGGGATGAGAATGCCACATTCGTTGCATCACTGCTGGAGAAGATTGAGCAGAGCGACATCTATCAGGATTACATGAACAGTACCGACGACAGCTATGATGCCGACCGTGAGCTCTGGCGCAAGCTGTATCGCACATTCATACAGGACAACGACGAGATTGATGCTATCCTTGAGGACATGAGCCTCTACTGGAACGACGACAAGACCATCGTCGACACATTTGTTCTGAAGACCATCAAGCGCTTCGACGAGCAGAACGGCGCTAAGCAGGAGCTGCTGCAGGAGTGGGACAGCGAAGAGGAGAAGGACTTTGCACGCAAGATATTCCGTGCTGCCATCCTTAACGCCGACGAGTACCAGCGTGCCATGAGCGAGGCTTCACGCAACTGGGATTTCTCACGTCTGGCATTCATGGATATCATACTCATGCAGATTGCAATAGCTGAGATGATGACACTGCCAAACATCCCCATCAGCGTAACCATCAACGAGTATGTTGAGATAGCTAAGTTCTACTCTACTCCAAAGAGTGCCGGCTACATCAACGGTATGCTCGATTCCATCGCTCGCAGCCTGGTTGAGAGCGGACGCCTGGCTAAGTTCATCGAGCCAAAGAAGGAGAAGAAAGATTTTAAACCCAAAAAACAAATAACTAAGAAAAATGACTAGTATCGTATTGGCTGCACAGGCAGCACAGGGAGGCGGAATGAGTATGATTATCATGATGGTAGCTATCTTTGCCATTATGTGGTTTTTCATGATCCGCCCACAGCAGAAGAAGCAGAAGGAAATCCAGAAGTTCCAGAACGAGCTTACTGAGGGTACCGAGGTTGTAACAGGCGGTGGTATCCACGGAACAGTAAAGAGCGTTGACCTGGCTAAGAACACCGTTGACGTGAAGATTGCTCGCGACGTTGTTGTTACCGTCGAGAAGACTTCTGTTTACAAAGATATGGCCAGCACCATTCAGAAGTAAGTAAATGAAGATACCGGGAATACTGCGAATATTTAAAAAATTCCTTTTTAGCCGAGCTAATAAGGAGTTCGTGGTATTCATTTTCTTTTTGGCGCTATCAGGTGCCTTCTGGCTGTTCACTACGCTCAATGAGGTGTACGAGTACGAGTTCTCAATCCCCGTTTCGGTGGTTGGCGTGCCAAAGAACGCCGTGCTTACCAGCGAGGAGACCGACACCGTTCGCATGACTATACGCGACAAAGGTATAACGCTGCTTACTTACATGTATGGCGACATACTGAAGAAGATAAACGTTAGTTTCAAGACCTACTCAAAGAGCAACGGCACAGGTGTAGTCACAGCATCCGAACTGCAGAAGCTGGTTTACCAGCAGCTGGCTAACGGTTCGCGCATCACAGGCGTGAAACCCGATAAGCTTGAGTTCTACTACAACTACGGTGCTAAGAAAAAGGTGCCGGTACGCTGGAGCGGACGCGTTATTCCTGAAGAGATGTTCTTCATCTCGCGCGTGGCTTATCAGCCCGACAGCATCACCATCTATGCATCGCACGAGAAACTCGACAGCATCAACGTGATATACACCGAGCAGCTTAACTACGTCAACTTCCGCGACACGCTTATAGCCGACTGCGAGTTGAACAAGATTAAGGGTGTAAAGATGATACCTGACCGCACAAAGGTTACTTTCTTTACCGATGTGCTTACCGAGGAAGAGATAGAGGATGTGCCCATCAGAGCCATCAACATGCCTGTTGGAAAGCATCTACGCACATTCCCCGCCAAAATCAATATCAGCTTCGTTGCAGGTGTTAGTGTGTATCGTAGTCTCAAACCAACCGACTTTCTTGTCATAGCCGACTACAATGAGATTATCAACCACCCCACCGAAAAGTGCCACATCTATCTTAAGAGTGTGCCTCGCGGAATATCAAGAGCGCGCCTTGAAGTGAGCATGGTCGACTATCTAATAGAAGACATAGAATGAAGATAGGATTAACAGGCGGCATAGGCAGCGGCAAAAGCTACGTATGCAAGTACTTGGAGCAGCACGGCATCGAGGTGTTCGATTGCGACACGGCAGCCAAGGTATTGATGCGTTACGCTCCCGATATACGCCGGCAACTCACCGAGCTGATAGGCCCCGATGCTTACAACGCCGACGGCAGCCTTAACAAGGCTGTAGTGGCGCAGTTTCTGCTTTCATCGCCTACCAATGCCAAGGCCATCGATGCCATTGTGCACCCAGCAGTGTTCGATTCTTTCGAAGTGAGCGGATTTGACTGGATGGAGAGCGCGATACTCTTCGAGTCGGGAGCATATAAGCTGGTTGACAAGGTGGTGGCAGTAGTAGCGCCACAGGAGGTTCGCATACAGCGCGTTATGCAGCGCGACAACATCACCCGCGAAAAGGCGCTCGACTGGATGAACCGTCAGATGAATCAGGACGAGGTGGCCAGCAAGGCCGACTTTGTGGTGATAAACGATGGCGAGACGGATTTAGAAAATCAAATAATTAAAATAATAGAACAATGCAACAAACAATTTTAGCAATTGCCGGTAAGCCAGGCCTTTACAAGCTGGTTACCCGCGGAAATAACAATCTGATAGTAGAGGCTCTCGATGCTACTCATCGTCGTATGCCTGCCTTTGCTACCGATCGTATCACATCACTTGGCGACATCGCCATGTTTACCGAGACCGATGATGTGCCACTGACTGACGTTCTCGAGAATCTTAAGAACCTCGAGGGTGGTAAGAAGGCCAGCATCAACGAGAAGAAGGCTTCTTCAGCCGAGCTGCGCGAGTACTTCTCAAAGGTACTTCCTGAGTGGGATCAGGATCGCGTAAAGGACAGCCACATCAAGAAGCTCATCACTTGGTATAACATTCTGATCGAAGCCGGCATCAACGATTTCAAAGACGCCGAGCCCGAGGCTGAGGAGCAGAAATAAAAAGAGAGCAGCAAGCGCTGCTCTTTTTTATTTATTCATTGCCTCGAATACTTGTTTTATTTTCTGTTCGCGATGCTCTACGCGGACTTCGATGCCGAACTTTTCGTGGATATGCTCGGCCAGATGCTGCGCTGAATAAACCGAGCGGTGCTGACCGCCGGTACATCCAAACGAGAACATCAACGATGTGAATCCACGCTGTATATATCGGCGCACATGATTGTCGGCCAACTTATAAACCGAATCCAGGAAAGTCAATATCTCACCATCATCCTCTAAGAAACGTATCACCGGCTCATCCAGTCCGGTAAGCTTCTTATACGGCTCATATCGGCCGGGGTTGTGCGTGCTTCGGCAGTCGAACACATATCCGCCACCGTTGCCGCTCTCATCCTCTGGTATGCCGTTGCGATACGAGAAGCTGTACACCTTAACCACCAGCGGTCCCTGCGCATCGTACTTTGAGAACGTAGCAGGTCCGTCCTGTGGGTGAGCCTTATACGGATTCAAATCGGTAGTCTTATAACCATCGGCACGACTTGCCACCGCCTCTATCTGCTGGAACTGTGGCAGCTCAGTCAGCTGGCGCAGAATATCCATCAGATATGGATAATGGAACTGTGTTGACGATGCAAGCAGCTCGCGCAGGTTCTGTATTGCGGGCGGAATGCTCTCGATGAAGTGCTTCTTCTGCTCGAAATATCCGCGGAATCCGTATGCACCCAGCACTTGCAGCGTGCGGAACAGCACAAACAGCGACAGGCGACTAACAAAGTGGCGCACCGTGGGCACCTCGATGTAATCCTTCAGCGAGTTGTAGTACTCGTAAACCAGCTCGCGGCGCAGCTTGTGCGGATACTTTGCCGATGCCTGCCAGAGGAACGATGCAAGGTCGTAGTAGTACGGACCTTTTCGTCCGCCCTGATAGTCGATAAACCAAGGATTGCCGTCGTGGTCGAGCATCACGTTGCGCGCTTGGAAGTCGCGATACAAGAATGTGTCGCCCTGCTCCGATGTCAAGTCCTTAGCCAGCAAACGGAAGTCGGCCTCCAGCTTCAGCTCGTGGAAGTCAATCTCCGTAGCCTTCAAGAAGCAGTACTTAAAGTAGTTCAGGTCGAACAGCACGCTGTCAACATCAAACTCCGCCTGCGGATAGCAATTGCTGAAGTCGAGTCCGCGCGCACCGTTCATCTGCATGTTCGGCAACTCGCGTATAGTGCGCTTCAGCAGCTCTTGCTCCTTCAGCGTGTATCTTCCGCCAGCTTCACGTCCGCCGCGAATGGCATCAAACAGCGACATGCTGCCGAGGTCGGTCTGCAGGTATCGCAGCTGATCGTCGCTTGCCGCAAGAATCTTTGGCACAGGCAGTTTCAAGCTGGTAAAGTGCTTGGTAAGATATATGAACGCGTGGTCTTCGTCGCGACTAGTACCAATCGCGCCCACCACCGATTGTCCGTTCTTGTCAGTCAGTCGGTAATACGAGCGATTGCTTCCTCCTCCTGGAATCTGCTGAACATTAGCCGGCTCAGCGCCCTTCCATTGCTTATATAATTCTAAAAGTTTCTCCATACTGCCGACAAAGGTACGAATAAGTGAGCAAAAAAACAAATGAAATTTGATTTTTTTCGAACGGGAGTACCTTCGAGCGAAGCTCAAGATAAAATTTTCCTTGCAAATCGCTTGGAGGATTCAAATAAACTCATTACCTTTGTCCTCATAAACTTAAGAAACTCGATTATGACAGAAATCTATATGAGCCGGCTTTATGCCTTTATACAAACAGTGTTTCTACCTGTGATTACCTTGGGTTATTGGTTTTGCTGCTACTTAGTCATACCCATCAATACGCCGGGGATATCTGTCGTATTCAGTTATTTTATTGATGCCGTGATGCTCTTTGGTGCTGCTATCCTGGCTTACGTCATCTTCAACTCTTTTTCTCAATTGGGGCTTTTCATCCGTCGTACGCCGGTTGTCATCATTACCAACGATCAGTTGCATGTGTACGATTTAAAATTGAAGCGCTACCGCATCTTCGATTGGAAGGATGTAGTAAAGATTGAGGACTTCAATTTCAAGGGGTCGCTGTCGTTCGATCTCTACGTACGCGAAGATGAGCGATATCAGCTGCTGGAGGCCAGCCCTTGGACCCGATTCAAGCTAAAGCTAGCCGCCATCTCATTGAGAGGTGCCGCCATTCGCATCCCCGCCAGCACCCTCGAAGTAACCCCGCGCACGCTATACAACATGCTCCAAAGCCACATAAACAAATAATTCGACTATCTTTTTGTAAAGAAAAAGAGGAACCCCGATTGAGTTCCTCTTTATTGTATTTTATTAAACCTCCCAGCCGATGGCAGAGGCACCGAGTACAGCTGCGCTGGCGCCGTCGAGACCACTAACGAGGAACTTAGCCTTGTTCTTGAAAATCTTCAACACATGGTCGTTGTATGCCTTCTCGATTGGCTTCATAATCAAATCGCCAGCCTTAACCATACCACCGAAGAAGATGAATGCCTCAGGTGAAGAGAAAGCAGCAAAGTCGGCACAAGCCTCACCAAGCATCTTACCGGTGAACTCGTAAATCTCCTTAGCCAGCTCGTCGCCCTTACCAGCAGCGATTGACACATCGAGCGATGTGATATCCTCGGGCTTCATATCGCGCAGCAGTGATGGACGGTCGGTCTTAGCAAGAAGCTCGCGTGCTGTGCGTGCTACACCAGTGGCCGAGCAATAAGCCTCAAGACAGCCTGTGCGACCGCAACCGCATGAGCGGCCTTCCTCGCCACGAACCATTGTTACGTGACCAAGCTCGCCTGCGAAACCATCGTGACCGTAAAGAAGCTGACCGTTAACAACGATACCTGAACCAACACCGGTGCCAAGAGTGATAACGATAAAGTTCTTCATACCGCGAGCCACACCATATACCATCTCGCCGATAGCTGCGGCATTGGCATCGTTGGTAAGAGCTACAGGAATATTGTTCAGACGCTCGCTGAACAGCTTTGCCAGAGGCACAATACCATCGTGAGCCCATGGCAGGTTTGGAGCAAACTCAATAGTGCCGTTATAATAGTTGCCGTTAGGAGCACCAATACCCATGGCCTTGATCTTATCGATACCGCCAACCTGCTCGATGATAACGTTAAGAACCTCGACACAAGCGTCGACGTAATCCTCTACCTTATCGTAACCACCGGTCTTGATAGCAGTAGTTGCTTTGATATCACCACGAGCATCAACAATGCCGAAAACAGAGTTTGTGCCACCTAAGTCTAAGCCAATAACATATGGCTTGAGAGCTGCATTTTGTTCGTTCATAATTATTATAAGTTTATTAGTCGTTTAAGAATCTTTTTATTTTCAAGGCACAAAATTACTAAAAAAGTGGCAGAACAATTGACTTTTTACGGAAATTAACCATTATTTTATAAAAGAATGACTAAAATCAAACGAAACAGGATTTTTTTTCGTAACTTTGCACCCGTTATGCCAATTCATATACCAATAAATATATTAGACTTCATCTTCAAAGGGATGTTGATCGGTGTGATTGCCAGCGCTCCAATGGGGCCAGTTGGCATTCTCTGCGTACAGCGAACATTGAACAAGGGACGATGGTTCGGTTTTGCCACAGGACTGGGTGCTGCGGCAAGCGACATCATATATGCTGCGATAGCCGGTTTCGGTATGTCGTTTGTAATGGACTTTATCACTAACGACCAGAACCGGTTCTATCTGCAGATAGGTGGTAGCATACTGCTGCTGTGCTTCGGATGGTACACTTACCACACCGACCCCACGCAGAAGATGCACAAGAGTGGAAAACAACAGGGCACCTTCTGGTACAACACGTGGACGGCGTTCCTGGTAACGTTCTCTAACCCGCTCATCATCTTCCTGTTTATAGCCATGTACGCCCAGTTTGCATTTGTGCTGCCCAACCATCCGTTCGAGATGATTGTTGGCTTTGCAAGCATCGTTGGCGGAGCTTTGCTGTGGTGGTGGGGCCTTACATGGCTGGTAGACCAGATACGCACAAAATTCGACACTAACGGCATCAAGCTGATTAATAAAATAATTGGCGTGGCTGTAATCATAGGCAGTATCGTGATGCTGCTTGGACTGACAACAAATCTTGTCAGACTGTTCTAAGCCACTTACACATATAATAATGTATATAGCAAACGAGTTAAGAAAGACAAACATTGCCGAATATCTGCTCTATATGTGGCAGATGGAGGACACGGTGCGAGCATTCGACTGCTCGCTGCAACGTATTAAGCGCGAGTATATCGAGCGATTCGACTATACCGACGAACAGAAAGAAGAGGAGACCGACTGGTTCGGCAATCTGATACGCATGATGAATCAGGAAGGTTGTCGTGAGCAGGGACATCTGCAGATAAACAAGGTCACAATGCAGATGCTGATAGAGCTGCACAGCCAGCTGCTGCAGTCGAGCAAGTTTCCCTTCTACAACACTGCCTACTACAAGGTTCTGCCGTTTATCGTAGAGCTGCGCAACCGCGGTGCCAACAAGGATGAAAACGAGATTGAGACATGCTTCAACTCGCTCTACGGAGTGATGTTGCTGCGCCTTCAGAAGAAGGATATCTCGCCCGACACCGCTCACGCCGTTAAGGAGATTACAACCTTCATCGGCATGCTCTCTGATTACTACAAGAAGGATAAAGAAGAAGGATTGAAATTCGAATAAGATGAAGATACTTATTACAGGCTGTAACGGCCAACTTGGAAACGAGATGCAACTGCTGGAGAAGGAGAATCTCCAGCATACCTATTTTAATACAGATGTGGCAGAATTGGACATAACAAACGAGGAAGCCATTAACCGATTTGTTGAGGAAAACGAGATTGACGGCATCGTGAACTGCGCCGCCTATACCGCTGTTGACAAGGCCGAGGAGAACCAGGAACTGTGCATGAAGCTTAACGCTACAGCACCCGAATATCTGGCTAAAGCCATCGAAAAGCGCGGAGGATGGATGATACAGATTTCTACCGACTACGTGTTCGACGGAACAAACCATCGTCCGTATGTTGAGACCGATGCTGTTTGTCCTAACAGCACATACGGTCGCACCAAGCTGGCTGGCGAAGAGGCTGTGCTGGCAAGCTGCAAGAAGAGCATGATTATTCGCACGGCGTGGCTGTACTCTACCTTCGGCAACAACTTTGTAAAGACAATGATTCGTTTGGGTAACGAGAAGCCTGAGCTGGGTGTAATCTTCGACCAGATAGGCACACCAACCTATGCTCGCGACTTGGCGGTGGCCATCTTCGCAGCTATCAACAAGGGTGTTGTTCCTGGCGTTTATCATTTCAGTAACGAGGGTGTAATTTCGTGGTACGACTTCACAAAGGCCATCCATCGCATTGCCGGCATCAAGGATTGCAAGGTACGTCCGCTGCACACCGCAGAGTATCCAACTCCCGCCGCACGCCCCCACTACAGCGTATTAGACAAAACAAAAATAAAGCAGACCTATGGCATAGAGATACCATACTGGGAGGAAAGTCTGCAAGAGTGCGTAACAAAATTATTAGGATAACATCATTTGGTATATGAATCAGGAGATAGAAAGAAGAAGGACATTTGCGATTATATCGCACCCGGATGCGGGTAAAACTACGCTGACAGAGAAATTTCTGCTCTTCGGCGGACAGATACAGGTGGCTGGAGCTGTAAAGAGCAACAAAATCAAGAAAACAGCCACATCAGACTGGATGGATATCGAGAAACAACGTGGTATCTCGGTGTCGACATCGGTGATGGAGTTTGATTATACTCCAGAAGGCTCAGACATAGAATACAAGGTAAACATTCTGGATACACCAGGTCACCAGGACTTTGCTGAGGATACATTCCGCACACTCACTGCCGTTGACTCGGCAATCATCGTGGTTGACGGAGCAAAAGGTGTTGAGACACAGACAAGAAAACTGATGACTGTGTGCCGTATGCGTAAGACACCGGTTATCATCTTTATCAATAAGATGGACCGCGAAGGTCGCGATCCGTTCGACCTGCTCGACGAGCTGGAGCAGGAGCTGGAAATTAAGGTTCGTCCACTCTCATGGCCAATCAACCAAGGAGCAAAGTTCAAAGGTGTGTACAATATCTACGAACAGAAGCTGGACCTGTTTACCCCCGACAAGCAGCGCGTAACTGACAAGGTTGAGGTTGACATCGATAGCGAGGAGCTTGACAAGCGCGTTGGCGAGGAGAACGCCGCTAAGCTGCGCGAGGACTTGGAGCTGGTAGACGGTGTTTATCCAGAGTTCGACGTTGAGACATATCGCGAGGCCGAGGTAGCACCAGTGTTCTTCGGTTCGGCATTGAACAACTTCGGTGTGCAGGAGCTGCTTAACTGCTTTGTTGAGATTGCTCCATCGCCACGCCCAACAAAGGCCGAGGAGCGCGACGTACAGCCAGAAGAGCCTAAGTTCACAGGATTTATCTTCAAGATTACCGCAAATATCGACCCCAACCACCGCTCATGTATCGCCTTCTGTAAGGTGTGCAGTGGTAAGTTCCAGCGCAATCAGCCATATCTGCATGTGCGCCAGGGAAAGAGTTTGCGATTCAGCAGCCCAACACAGTTCATGGCTCAGCGTAAGAGCACTATCGACGAGGCTTGGCCAGGCGACATCGTAGGACTGCCAGACACAGGTGGTATGTTTAAGATTGGTGACACACTGACCGAGGGTGAGAAACTGCACTTCCGCGGACTGCCATCGTTCTCGCCAGAGCTGTTTAAGTACATCGAGAACGACGACCCAATGAAGGCAAAGCAGCTGCAGAAGGGTATCGATCAGCTGATGGACGAAGGTGTGGCTCAGCTGTTTGTTAATCAGTTCAACAATCGCAAGATCATCGGAACAGTAGGACAGCTGCAGTTTGAGGTTATCCAGTATCGTTTGGAGAACGAGTACAACGCAAAGTGCCGTTGGGAGCCAGTACACCTGTACAAGGCATGTTGGATTGAGAGCGACGATCCACAGGAGCTGGAGAACTTCAAGAAGCGTAAGTATCAGTACATGGCTAAGGACAAGGAAGGCCGCGATGTATTCCTGGCCGACAGTGGCTACGTGCTGAGCATGGCGCAGCAGGATTTTGAAAACATCAAGTTCCACTTTACAAGTGAGTTTTAATTATGAAGGTAGAAGACGATATTAAGAAGGCCGTTGAGTGCATGCGTAAAGGCGGAGTGATACTCTACCCTACTGACACAGTTTGGGGTATCGGCTGCGATGCTACCAATGCCGAGGCTGTGAAGCGCGTTTACGAGATTAAGCAGCGCGAGGATTCGAAGGCACTCATCTGTCTGGTAGATAGCGATGCACGCATGCAGCGTTATTTCCGTAATGTACCCGACGTGGCTTGGCAGCTCATCGACAGCTTAAAGGAAGCTACCGATGCCAAGCCTACAACACTTATATTGGATGGTGCTATTAATCTTGCGCCAAACCTGATTGCCGAAGACGGCAGCCTAGGTATCCGCATCACTAACGAGCCATTCTCGAAGGAGCTGTGTTTCCGATTCCAGAAAGCCATCGTTTCAACATCGGCAAACATAAGCGGTGAGCCTGCTGCGCAGAACTACTGCGACATCGACCCACGCATACTTGAAGCCGTAGACTACGTGTGCTGGAGCCGCCGACAGGAGCACAAGCCTCACACTCCATCGAGCATAATAAAACTGAAAGAAAACGGCGAAGTAACAGTTATCAGAAAATAAGTGGAGACAACAATTGTAGATAGAAGACCGGAGTGGCTGAAGCGCTTGCACGACTGGCGAGTGGAACACATCAGCGAGAGGATGTTCATGATTATCCTCGCACTGCTTGTGGGATTCTTTGCCGCCGTAGCCGCCTTTGTGCTGCACTGGATTATCAACCAGATAGTACTGCTGCTTACCAGTTCGTTTGAGCAGAGTCACGCCAACTGGCTATATCTGGTTTATCCTGTAGTAGGAATCTATCTCACGTCACTGTTTGTACGCTATGTGGTAAAGGATAACATCTCGCACGGAATAACACGAATACTCTACGCCATTTCGTCTAACCGTTCGCGACTGAAATCGCATAACTGCTGGTCGAGTGTGATAGCCTCAGCCATCACCATCGGCTTTGGTGGATCAGTAGGAGCTGAGGCACCTATCGTGCTTACAGGTTCAGCCATTGGTTCAAACCTTGGACAGCTATTCCACCTTGACCGAAAGATGCTGATGACACTTGTTGGCTGCGGTGCTGCAGGTGCTATTGCAGGTATCTTTAAGGCACCAATAGCTGGACTGGTGTTTACGCTTGAAGTGCTGATGATCGATATGACGATGTCGGCACTGCTGCCTATATTGGTATCGTGCGTAACTGCTACGGTGTTTACATATCTATTCAGTGGCGACGCATCGCTATTCACGTTCCATCTTGACAGTGAATGGAGCGTGGAGCGCATTCCAGCTTGCTTAGGTCTTGGTATATCGTGCGGACTTGTATCACTCTACTTTATCCGCATGATGGGTGTGTGCGAGGATGTGTTTGCTAAGTTCAAGGATAAACCATACGTAAAACTGGCCATCGGCGGAACGGTGCTTAGCTTGCTTATCTTCCTGTTTCCATCGCTCTACGGCGAGGGTTACAGCAGCATCAATCTGCTGCTTAACGGACAGAATGCTGACGACTGGAACCGCATATTGAACAACTCTATGTTCTCTGGTCAAGGTTCGCTGTTGCTGGTTTACATTGCTCTTGTGCTGTTTACCAAGGTAATAGCTACATCGGCCACAAATGGCGGAGGCGGTTGTGGTGGAACATTCGCACCTTCGCTATTCATAGGCTGCTTTACGGGATTCCTGTTCTCGCGCCTGTGGAATATAAATGAGATAGGTGTGTTTGTACCCGAGAAGAACTTTGCACTGCTGGGTATGGCAGGCGTAATGTCGGGTGTTATGCATGCACCGCTTACTGGTATCTTCCTGATAGCAGAACTCACTGGTGGCTACTCTATGTTTATGCCTCTGATGATAGTAAGTGTGTGCGCTTATCTTACGATTATTATCTTTGAGCCTCATAGCATATACGGTTCTCGACTGGCTAAGCAAGGAAAACTGCTTACACACCACACCGACCACGCTGTGCTCACGCTGATGAACCTTGATTCGGTTATCGAGCGCGACTATCTGGACGTGGATCCCGACATGGAGCTGTATCAGATAGTACAGAAAATCAGTCGAAGCCACTCTACCGTTCTGCCAGTGCTTGATGCAGCAGGTAAGCTGCTTGGTGAGATTGACATTATGAAGATAAGAAACGTGGTGTTCAGAATAGAGTTGTATCACCACTTCAAAGCATCGCAGCTGATGACAGACCCGAAAGCGATACTGAACGACGGTATGCCTATGCGACAAGTGATGCGAGCATTCGACCGCACAGGTGCTAACTGGCTACCAGTACTCGACACCGAGAATCGCCTGAAAGGCTACATCTCCCGCCAGCGCATCTACACAATGTATCGCAAGATGGTAGCCGACATGAGTGAGGATTAATTATTTTTTAAGAAGGATGAAGAAAGAAGATTTAAGGATTGTATTTATGGGAACACCTGAGTTTGCAGTGGAGACACTGAAGGCTCTTGTGGAGAACGATTATAATGTAGTGGCTGTGGTAACTCAGCCTGACAAACCCGTAGGCCGGCATCAGACAGAGATGCAGCCATCGGAAGTAAAGAAGTATGCACGTGAGCATAATCTGCCTGTACTGCAGCCAGTAAAGATGAAGGATCCCGAGTTTGTAGAGCAGCTGCGCAGCTACAATGCAAATCTGCAAGTGGTTGTAGCTTTCCGTATGTTGCCAGAGGTGGTATGGGATATGCCAGAATACGGCACATTCAATGTTCACGCAGCATTACTACCACAGTATCGCGGTGCTGCTCCAATAAACTGGGCCGTAATACATGGTGAAACTCAGACTGGAGTTACAACATTCTTCTTGGATCACGACATCGACACTGGTCGTATCATCATGCAGAAGCCATTCGATATTCCAGAAGAGGCCAATGTAGAATACGTTTACGACGGATTGATGTATCTGGGTGCCGAAATCTGTCTGGAAACACTCGATAAGATTATCGCTGCTGACGGACACCCAGAAAGCATCCCTCAGGAGCAGATGATACCCGTAGGAAGCGAACTGCACTCTGCACCAAAGATTTTCAAGGAGACATGCCAGATAAACTGGAACCAGCCAGCCAAGAAGGTTTATGACTTCATCAGAGGCCTTTCACCCTACCCTGGCGCATGGACTACACTTGTATCGCCTGATGGAAAAGAGACTGTGCTGAAGATATTCAAGACTAAGCGTACATCGCAGAAAGCAGGAGCATTAGGCACAACAGCTATCGTAGAGCGCAAGCCATGCATCAGCACTGCCGACGAACTGCTGATGATAGAAAAACTGCAGCTGGCCGGTAAGAAACGTATGAACGGCCGCGACTTCCTGAACGGCATTAAAAATTTCGAAAACTATATAATAAAATAAGGCATAACTGCGTTACTATAATAGGATAAAGAAAAAACAGATTGCCTATGAAGCTTTTTACTCAAGAAGAAGACATCATGTTAAGCGAGAAGACATTCAAGCCGAGAAAGCAAACGCTTGATATCATCCGACTCGTGGCTTATACCTATCGTAGTAACTGCAACGAAAAGTCGAACCTGAACTAACAAAAAGGATTATGGCATTAGTATCACCATCATTGCTCGCCGCCGACTTCTTGCATCTCGATCGCGACATCAACATGATTAATCACAGTGAGGCCGACTGGCTTCACCTTGACGTAATGGACGGATCGTTCGTTCCAAACATTTCATTCGGTTTTCCTGTACTCGAGGCCGTATCAAAAGCCTGTACAAAGCCATTGGATGTTCACTATATGATTGAGCACCCCGAGCGTTATATCGCACAGACAGCCAAGTTAGGTGCTATGATGATGAATGTGCACTACGAGGCTTGCTTACATCTGCATCGCACCATTCAGGAGATTCATCAGGCTGGCATGAAAGCTGGTGTTACACTGAACCCATCAACACCTGTAAGCGTGCTTGAAGACATAATTGGCGACGTGGACATGGTACTGCTGATGAGTGTAAATCCAGGCTTTGGCGGTCAGAAATTTATTGAGAACACCATCGAAAAAGTAAAGCGTCTGCGCCAGATGATAAACGAGAAAGGCTGCAAGACGCTTATAGAAGTTGATGGCGGAGTACAAGGCGAAACAGCTCCACGACTGGTTGAAGCAGGAGTTGACGTGCTTGTAAGCGGTAGCTACGTGTTCGGAGCAAAAGATCCTGAAGGAGTGATACGTTCGCTCAGAGCACTGTAAGCTTATTCCAAGCCAAGATTAATATTGTATTCACGCGACATCTTTCGCATATTCATTAGGGCGTACCTCATACGTCCTAATGACGTATTTATACTTACGTTTGTCTCCTCGGCAATCTCCTTAAACGACAGATTCTGGAAATAACGCATATAAACTACATTGCGCTGCTGTTCGGGGAGCTGATTCATAAGAAACACTATATCGCGCATAGTCTGATTGTTAGACATCTCCGTTTCGCGATTATCGCCAACTACATCTGCCGATTTGATGATACTAAGGTCGTTCTCCTTTGGAGCATCTACAACCTTATCGTTCTTCTGGCGACGATAATAGTCAATAATAACATTATGCGCTATACGGGTAATCCAACAGTACAGTTTGCCTGTATTTGAATACTGGCGGTTCTGAAGTTTGGTAATCACCTTCAGGAATGTTTCCTGAAACAGATCGTTAGCCAAATCATCATTCTTCACTATACACATGATGTAAGTGAAAACCTTGTCTTGATTACGCGAAAGTAACTCGTCGAATGCTCTGTTATTGCCATCAATGTAAGCAAGCGCCAACTGTTCGTCGGTCATACTTTTTATTGTACTCATTTTCTCAAAAATTTAAAATTGAGTAGAGCTTGTTTCGATAGGCAATAATTTTTTAATTGTTAATAATCTGGGGCAAAAATAGATATTTTTATCCAAATCACCAAAAAAAATCGCCAAAAAGTTCACAATCTATATTTTTTTTGTTACTTTTGCACTAAAATACTACCTAAAAAGGAAAATAACATGAAACTATTCGTACCAGGTCGCCTATGTCTTTTTGGTGAGCACACTGACTGGGCAGGCCATTACAGAACAATGAACGCCGACATCAAACCTGGAGCAGCGATTGTAACGGGTATTGAACAAGGAATCTATGCCGAAGTTGAAAAATCAAGCATTTTTGAGCTATATAGTAGCGCTGGCGAAATAAAGGATGTCTGGCAGGACTTCAGTTGTAGAATGGACGAGATGGAGCTTAAGCGAATAGCTAAAAGCGGATCGTTCTTCTGCTATTGTGCTGGTGTAGCATCGTACATGCTCGAGTGGTACAAAGTAGGTGGTGTACGCATTCGTATCACTGATATGACTCTGCCAATGAAGAGCGGTCTGTCGTCATCAGCAGCCATCTGTGTACTCGTAGCTCGCGCATTCAACCAGCTGTATAATCTCAATCTCAACACGTTAGGTGAGATGAACATCGCATACCTTGGTGAGCTACGTACCAGCAGCCGATGCGGACGTCTTGACCAGGCATGCGCATTCGGTGTTAAGCCAAACCTTATGACATTCGATGGTGACGAGATTGAGGTACGCTCGCTTAACGTTAAGAAACCACTATACTGGGTGTTTGCTGACCTCTGTGCCGAAAAGGATACTATTAAAATTCTGTCGGACCTCAATAAAGCATATCCGTTCCCCAATAGCGATGCTGAACGTGCACTGCATGATGCACTCGGACAGCAGAATCTGGAATTAGTTGACCAAGCAATAAAATACATGGCCGCAGGTGATGCAGAAAGTCTTGGAAAACTGATGACCAAAGCCGAAGAGTTGTTTGACAAGAATGTAGCACCAATGTCTCCTGCACTCTGGTCGCCAAAACTGCACTCAGTATTGCAAGACCCGAAAATCCAGCCTCTGGTATGGGGTGGAAAAGGTGTAGGTTCGCACGGCGATGGCTCGGTACAATTCCTTGCAAAGACCGAAGAAGCTCAGCAACAGGTGGCCGACTATCTGAACCAGCAAGGCATGAAGGCCTATACGCTTACACTTAAGCCTGTACATACCGTTCGTCGCGCCATCATACCTGTAGCAGGATTCGGAACTCGTCTATATCCGTCAACACGTGTAATCAAGAAGGATTTCTTCCCTATTCCATGTCCAGATGGAATGGTTCGCCCTGTAATACTCATTCTGCTCGAAGAGCTTATTCAGAGCGGTATCGAGGAGGTTTGTCTGGTACTCGGATCAGAAGAAGAGCGCCAACAGTATGCCGACTTCTTCGAACATCCGTTATCTGATGAGCATCTCGCCAAACTGAATCCAGAAGCACAGGAGTACGAGAACCATATATTAGATATAGGTAAGAAACTGCACTACGTATATCAGCGCGAAAAGCGTGGATTCGGTCATGCTGTATATCAGGCAGCACAGTTTGCAGGAAACGAGCCTGTATTGCTGCTTCTTGGCGATACATTATATCGCAGCGACACCAATAAGCCATGTGCTCTGCAGATGATTGAGGACTACGAACGATACAACCGACTGATGGTAAGTATCCATCCTATTCCACTGGCCGAGGTAAGCCGTTACGGAATACTGCATGGTGTTTGGGAGGATAACGACCACTCTATCCTTAATGTATCGGCTATGGTAGAGAAGCCAAAGGCAAGCTATGCCGAGGAATTCCTTGCCGTACGTAATAAGAAAGGTGAAAAGGAATACTATAGCGTATTCGGACAATACATACTTACTCCCGAGGTATTCTCGCAGTTACATGAGGACATCATGCAAAAAGAGATTGATGGCGACCACGTAACCGAGATAGAGCTTACCTCTGCTCTTGATGCTGTTCGCAAACGCAGCGGAATGGTTGGAGTAAGATTGCGTGGACATATGTACGACATGGGTAATCCATCAGCACTTACCAATGCCATCACCGAATTCGCAAAACCACAATAAAAAAGAAATCCCGCATCATCGATTGATTGCGGGATTCTTTATTTCTATTTTACCAGACTCAACAGATATTTTCCGTAGTCGTTCTTAGCCATAGGCTGAGCAACTTCCTTCAGCTTCTCTTTAGTAATCCATCCGCGTTTGAAAGCGATTTCCTCTAGACAAGCCACTTTGAGTCCCTGACGTTTCTCGATAACTTCGATAAAGGTAGAAGCCTCTGAGAGTGAATCGTGAGTACCAGTATCAAGCCAAGCAAAACCACGCTGCAAAGTCTGAACCTTCAGTTTCTTCTGTGCAAGATATTCCTGATTAACAGTAGTGATTTCAAGTTCGCCACGAGCAGAAGGCTTGATATGCTTAGCAATATCAACCACACTATTTGGATAGAAATAGAGACCAACTACTGCATAATTCGACTTAGGATTAGCTGGTTTCTCTTCGATGCTAAGGCAATTTCCGTCAGCATCAAATTCAGCAACGCCATAGCGCTCTGGATCGTTTACATAATATCCGAATACAGTAGCAAGACCATGCTTCTCTGCATTCTCAACACTCTCTTTCAGAAGTCCTGTAAAACCAGAACCATAGAAGATATTATCGCCAAGCACCAAGCATGCGCAATCATCGCCAATAAACTTCTCGCCAATAATAAAAGCCTGTGCCAATCCATCTGGAGAAGGCTGCTCGGCATATTCAAAACGAACACCAAGATCAGAGCCATCGCCAAGAAGACGCTTAAATCCTGGCAGATCGTGTGGTGTTGAGATAATCAGAATCTCACGAATACCAGCAAGCATCAATGCCGAGATTGGATAATAGATCATTGGTTTATCGAAAATTGGGATCAACTGCTTGCTGATTCCTTTGGTGATTGGATAAAGGCGTGTACCAGAACCACCTGCTAAAACAATTCCTTTCATACGTTGTTATTTTATAATTGTGGTGCAAAGATAAGGTTTTTTATGCACGAATAGCACTAATAACACGTTTTTTTCATCTTTATCGCCATTTTTTCGTGCAAATTCGCGCAATTCGTGCCAAATTTTCACTATCTTTGCAGTCGATTTGTAATTATAAATAGATTTTTATGGGATTTTGGAATAAATTATTTGGAAATAAGGACGAACAGAAGGTTGGCGGCATGGAGGATTTCATGACTCTTATCCGTGTATACTTTCAGGCTGCTATGGCTGCAGATCTGGGTATCACCAATCTTGCTGCCCTACCCGACCTGCGTGTATTCAAAACAACACTTAAGGTTGCTACTGTAAACAACAAACTTGGTGTAGGCGAGCGCAGCCGTTGTAAAAACATGTTGAAGAGCATGTATGGCATGGACGATGATTTCTTCAAGGAGATTGATGCCAGCTTGCGTAAGCGTTGCAAGAAGATTCAGGACGCACAGACATACATGCTGCAATTCCAGGGCTTCACTCAGGACATCATGATGCTTACTGGCAACCTAATGAAATTCAAGCTCCGTCTGCCAGGCTTCATGAAGAAAGCAATCTACACCATGACAGAGAAAACTGTGAACGATATATTCAATAAGAACGACTTCACAGATCCTGCTGTACTTAAGAGTGTTGTAGCCGTTCGTGAGTATAACCGCCGCTTAGGTTTCTCACAGAAGTGGATTACAGACTTTGTCTACAAGGTGGTAATGCTGGCAAAGAAAGAACCAAAGCCAGCTCAGGACGAGAAGTAAAGTTTAAAATATCTTAAATTATAGCGATAAGGCTATACTTTAATAGATAATTTATATAACTTTGTACACCAAATAGTTAAATCATGAGTTCAAACCAGGAGGCAATATTGGCGTTCGAAACGCGTGTACGACAGATGATTCTCCATTTCAAGCAGTTGAAAAAAGAGAATTCTGACCTTCGCGCAGAAATCGAAAAGGGTAAGCAGGAGATAAACGACCTGCAGGCCAAGTTAACCCAGGCGAACAATGATTATAATTCACTGAAGATGGCAAAGATGATGCAGATTACCGATGGTGATTTGGAAGACGCGAAAGCCCGCGTACAGAAGATGATTCGGAACGTAAATAAATGCATCGCCATTCTAAGCGACGAAAAATAAAAAGGTGCCACAATGTCAGAAGTGAATAACGAGAAACTACATATCAGGTTGCATGTCTACGATGAAGAAATCGAGGTAACCATCAAGCGTTCCGACGAGGAATTCTATCGTAAGGCAGCCAAACTCATCACCGACCGTTATAACGCCTACTCTCAGGCTTATAAAGGTAAGAAGGGCGAGCATACGATTGCGCTCATGACGCTTATCGATATTGCCCTGATGTACGAGCGTGAGCTTGGCAACAACGACACTGACCCCTATAATAGTATTCTCACTAAGTTGACTTCTGAAATTGAAGAAGCCCTTAAGTGAGAATATTTTATAAACATAGATTATATATGGATATTATTTTTGTACTACTGATCGCCGCAGGTGCTCTCGCTCTGGGAGGAGTCTGTGGATACCTTGTATTCCGCTACGTTTTGAAGGGGAAATACAATGAAATGATTGACACAGCCACAAAACAGGCCGATGTCATAAAAGAAAAGAAGCTGCTCGAGGTGAAGGAAAAGTTCATCAACAAGAAGAGCGAGCTGGAGAAGGAGGTGCAGCAGCGCAACCAGCACATCCAGCAGAGTGAAAACAAACTGAAACAGCGTGAGATTTCGCTCAACCAGCGTCAGGAAGAGCTTGGACGTCGTAAGAACGAGCTCGACAACATGCAGCAGCGAGTTGACAACGAAAAGAAGTTGCTCTCTGTTAAGGCTGAAGAGCTGGAGAAGATGCAGCTTAAGGAGCGCGAGAAGCTGGAAGAGGTTTCAGGTCTTAGCGCAGAAGAAGCAAAGAACCGCCTGATTGAGTCGATGAAGGACGAGGCTAAGACAGCAGCAGCAAGCTATATTAACGAGATTATGGACGAGGCAAAGCTCAACGCTAACGCTCAGGCTAAGAAGATCGTTATCCAGACCATCCAGCGTGTTGCTACTGAAACAGCCATCGAGAACTCTGTAAGTGTATTCCACATCGAGAACGATGAGGTTAAGGGTCGTATCATTGGTCGTGAGGGTCGTAACATTCGTGCTCTCGAGGCCGCTGCTGGTGTTGAAATCGTAGTAGACGATACTCCTGAGGCTATCGTAATCTCTGGTTTCGATCCAGTTCGCCGTGAGGTTTGTCGTCTGGCTCTCCACCAGCTGGTTAGCGACGGACGTATCCACCCAGCACGTATCGAGGAGGTTGTTGCAAAGGTTAAGAAGCAGCTCGACAACGAGATTATCGAGACTGGTAAGCGTACAGCCATCGATCTTGGCGTTCATGGTCTGCATCCAGAGCTTATCCGTATCATCGGTAAGATGAAGTATCGTTCATCATACGGACAGAACCTGTTGCAGCACGCTCGTGAGACAGCTAACCTCTGTGCTGTTATGGCTTCAGAGCTTGGTTTGAATCCTAAGAAGGCTAAGCGTGCAGGATTGTTGCACGATATAGGTAAGGTGCCCGATGAGGAGAGCGAATTGCCACACGCTATATATGGTGCTAAGATTGCAGAGAAGTTCAAGGAGAAGCCCGATATCTGCAATGCTATTGGTGCTCACCACGACGAGATGGAGATGCAGACTCTGCTGGCTCCTATCGTTCAGGTTTGTGATGCTATCTCTGGTGCACGTCCAGGAGCACGCCGTGAGATTGTAGAGGCTTACATCAAGCGTCTTAACGATCTTGAGGCTATTGCAATGAGCTATCCTGGTGTAACCAAGACTTACGCTATTCAGGCTGGTCGTGAGCTCCGCGTAATCGTAGGTGCCGACAAGATGAACGATGCCGAGAGCGAGGCCCTCAGCACCGATATTGCAACTAAGATCCAGAACGAGATGACTTACCCAGGTCAGGTAAAGATTACCGTTATCCGTGAGACTCGTTCGGTAGCTTATGCTAAATAATAAGTCTAAATTATCTGCTTGATGTCAAGCAGTTTAGATACTATGTAAGTGGGGGCCTCAGGGTCTCCACTTTTTATATCATAATTCCAACGGTTAAAAAGTATGGTATCTAATCCTGCAGCCATGGCACCTTTTATATCCGTCTGCATGTTATCACCAATCATCATGGTTGTTTCCGGATTGGCACCTGTCTTACTGAAAGCATAGTCGAAGAAAGCCTTTGATGGTTTGTTTGCTCCAGCATCCTCACTAAGTATTATTGAGTAAAAAAAATCACGCAGTCCGCAAGCAGCCAGTTTCTTATATTGAACCTCATGGAAACCGTTGCTTGTCATATGCATTCTATAGCCCTTTGCTTTTAGATAGTACATTAGCTCATGCGCTCCCTCAACTACTCCTGGCTTATTTGAGCAGTAATCAAGAAACACGTCGTTCATCTCGAGACACATCTGCTCTGTAACATCCAATCCTCTACCCTCGCTCAGAGGTCTACGGAATCGCTCTACAATCAGATAATCGCGTGTTATCTCCTCCTTTGAGTATCTTGTCCACAAATCAATATTAGCAGCCCAGTAAGTATCGTAGAACGTCTGAGGCTCTTCAAAATACTGTGCCAGCTTAAATGTATCGAACGTCTCACGCAACGCTATCTCCGCATTGCCATGAGTATCGTAAAGCGTATCGTCGAAATCAACGAACAGATCCTTATACTTTTTCATTATTTGGTTATTTCATCAACAAACGATTTGGGTAGCGCAACATTCTTCAAGTTCATTGCATTCTTGAAAAGCGGAGCTATCTCATAGTCGTGGAAACCCGCTATTCCGCAACCTATTCTTGTAACCCAGAAGAATAACTCGGTATGATGTTTGGCAAACTCAATAAACTCGTCGACATACGGTTTAATTACGTCAACGCCACCATGCATGGTTGGTATGCCATAACTCTGTCCTTGCAATCCCACACCTTGTCCCCAGATGGCGCCAAAGCTTCTCATAGCTACAAGAGCAGCACCACCTCCATGAGCACCAGCAAGATTGCTACCAAAAACAAAAACTTCGTTCTCGCTAAGATTCGTGATACGTTCAGGAGTATATTTCATATCTTTAGGTATAAATGAATCCCAAAAACTCTTGCGAGTAATTGGGATTCAGAAAGTTATTATTAGTCTTTATCTATATATTAGAGACCTGCAGCGGCAATCCAGCCGTAAACATAGCTTACTACACCAAACAGGGCAATACCTGCAGTACAGATAGCAAGAGCAATCTTAGTACCCTCGTCGCTCTTAAATGTTGGCAGAGGATTGTCTGTCTTTGTGATGTACATAGCCTTAACGATGAGCAGATAGTAGTAGAGTGATACTACAGTGTTAACCAAAGCAATGAACACTACGAAGTAGGCCATTGGCTCACCGTTCTGCACACCAGCCATGAATACAAAGAACTTAGAGAACATACCTGCGAATGGAGGAATACCAGCCAATGAGAACAGAGCCAGAGTCATCAAGAAACTGAGCTTGGGGTTTGTCTGATAAAATCCATTGTATGCAGACATATCTGTACGTCCGCCGTTCTGCTGCTCAACCACATTGATAACAGTGAACACAGCCATGTTAGCTACGATGTAAACAAGTACATAGTAAGTAAGCGCAGCTACGCCCATCTGTCCGTTACCAACCACTGCCAGCATGATGTATCCAGCCTGAGAGATAGAACTGAACGCCATGAAGCGCTTGAGCTCACTCTGACGGATTGCAAACAGGTTGGCAATAGTGATTGACAATACGATAACAATATAGAGCATGTAGTTCCAGTAGTGAACCATAGGACCAAAGGCCTTCATAAGGATGGTGCACAATGTGATGGCAGCAGCACCCTTAGAAATCACACTAAGATATCCGGTTACTGGCGTTGGAGCACCCTGATATGTGTCGGCTGTCCAGAAGTGGAATGGTACAAGAGAGATCTTGAAACCAAGTCCGCTGAAGAAGAATGCCAGACCCATGATGCACAGAGGTGAGCCAGAAACAGCCTGAGCAACATCCTCGAAGTAAAGTGTGCCAGTAGCTGCATAGATAAACGAGATACCAAACAGCATGACACCACTTGAGAAAGTAGCTACAAGGATATACTTAGCAGCACCCTCGGCGCTCTCCTTACGACGACGGTCGAAAGCAACCATACATGCCAAAGGCACTGAAGCTGTCTCAAGACCAAGGAAGAACAGCAGGAACGATCCTGATGACATCATCATGAACATACCCAGCAGAGTGCTAAGCAGCAACATGTGGAACTCACCAGAAAGCTTCCAGTTATTCTCAACCCAGCTCTTCGACATTATAACTACTACAAGTGTACCAAAGGCCAGAATAGCCTTCATCACATTAATAGCATCAGATGCAACGTAGATACCACCGAAAGCGCTTGAAGGCTCAGAACCAAGACAGGTAGATATTACAGGCATTAGCATAAGTATAGTACCTGTGCCAAGATAAGCCTTGCGTTCGGCAGTGCTAGGACAGAAGAAGTCCATAAAGAAGACTACCAGCAGAGCTGCAATAAGTGTCAGCTCAGGAAGCATATTAAAAAAATCGCTATAATTCATATCTTTAGTCCTCCTATTTTTACATTACACCAATTGACTCAAGGATTGTTCCTGCAGCAGGCGAGATGATGTTGCTAACCCAGAATGGGAAGCTACCAAGACCAGCCACACAGAAAATCAGACAGATAACAGCAAAACGCTCGTCCCATGTAGCATCGGTGAGCTCAAGGAAGTGCTTGTTCTCAACCTCGCCATACAGAATCTTACCAACAACACGCAGGATGTAAACTGCTGTTACAACAATCGACATACAAGCAATGATAGTTGCCACCATGCGGAACGAAGTGTTGGGGTCGCCACTCATTGGATGAGCACCGAAAGAACCAACGAAGATAGTCATCTCAGCAATGAATCCTGAGAAACCAGGAAGTCCGAGGTTAGCGAGACCAGCAATAACATAGCCTACAGCCAGGAAAGGCGTCATAAGTCCGTGTGACAGCATCTGGAGTACAGCACCAGTAACGGCAGTCTGACTCATCATCAACAGTGCGAAGAGCACCAATCCACAGTGAGAAACCGATGAGTAAGCATTGATATACTTCAGGTCGGTCTGAACACAGGCTGAGAGCGCACCGTAAACTACAGAGATTGTTGTGAGAATCAGGAAGATCCATGACAGATCCTGAGCAGCCTCAGGCAACAGATACATCGCTACACGGAAGCAGCCGTAACCTCCCAGTTTCATCAGCACACCAGCATGCAGCATTGATACAGCTGTAGGCGCTGAAGCATGACCATCAGGAGACCAAGTGTGGAATGGGAACAGAGCACCCAGAACACCGAATCCGATGAAGATGAATGGGAAGAAGATATTCTGGATGTTTCCAGGAATACAATGGTTAGCTGCGATAGTTGTCAGCTCGAATGTGTACTCACCGCTGTAGATACCGTTGAAGTAGTAGATACCCAGCAATCCGAGAATCAGCAGAGCCGAACCTCCCATCAGCATCAGTGTAAGCTTCATGGCCGAATACTCCTTGCGACCAGAACCCCAAACACCAATCAGCAGGTACATAGGAATCAGAGCTACCTCGTAGAACATGAACATAGTGAACAGGTCGGTAGAGATAAAGAAGCCGAACACACCAGTAGAAAGCAGTGTGAACCAAAGGAAGTACTCCTTTGTGAGTGGCTTCAGCTGCCATGAGGCAAAAGTACCTGTAAACACGATGATACTTGACAGCAGAAGCATAACGACAGAGATACCGTCAACACCTACGCTGTAAGCAATGTTCAGAGGTTTGAACCAAGGCGTGCTGTAAGTGAGCAGCATATCAGCTGTGTTACCAGCTGCACGCTCCTGGATGAAATAGATGGTCAACCATATAGAGAGGGCCAGCAGACACGAAGCTCCCGTTACCATCACACCACGCACCTGATTCAGGCTCTTTGAAAGCCAAAGACCCAACAGCATCAGGGCAGGAATTATTACGAAAACACTTAATATACTCATATTCTTAGATGCATAAAAGGATTAATGTCAAAGCAACTGTACCCGTGATGAACCAAACGGCATACTGGCGAACGTCGCCGCTCTGCCAGCTGCGGATACTCTCACCAGCCTCGTTAGCACCCCAAGCCATGAAGTTGAATGTGCCATCAACAATATGACGGTCGAACCAAGCGATAGGAGTAGATACAAGGCGGAAGATGATACGATGAGTTACATACTGCCAAATCTCGTCCTGATAGAAACGCTTGTAGGCTGCACGATGCAGCTTGGGGAAGGTAGCATACAGGCGGTCGGCAATAGGCTGGCTCTCACCCTTATAGATATAGGTGGCGAGACAGATGCTCAGAATCGCAATAACTGTAGAGGTAGCAGCAATCTGCATGTTGAAGTGGATAGTGTAGTCAGTACCAGCAGCTGAAACGAAGCTACCGAACGAACCACCCCACTCTGCAAAGCCTGCGATAGTGGTGTAAACACCAACACCAACGGTGATCACTGTAAGAACAATCAGAGGGATTGTCATTGTCAATGGAGCCTCGTGTGGAGTATGATGCTCATGAGCCTCCTTGTTCTCTGTTCCCCAGAAGATGCCGTAGTACAGACGGAACATGTAGAAGGCTGTCATGGCAGCGATACCTGTCATAATCCAACCAACTACTGGGCTGTACTCCATGCAGGCAGTGATAATCTCATCCTTTGAGCTGAAGCCCGAGAAGAATGGAATACCAGCGATGGCCAGACATGAGATAAGGAACGTGATGTGAGTGATAGGCATATACTTGCGCAGACCACCCATCAGAGCCATCTCGTTGCTGTGAACAGCGTGGATGATACATCCAGCACCAAGGAACAGACAAGCCTTAAACATAGCGTGGGTAAACAGATGGAACATACCTGCCATATAACCCAGCTGAGCGTGGTTATCAAGCACAGCACCATGATGACCTGGCAGCGATACGCCAAGAGCAACCATCATGAATGCAATCTGCGAGATGGTTGAGAAAGCGAGCACACGCTTGATATCGCTCTGAGCACAAGCCACAGCAGCAGCATAGAAAGCGGTGAACACACCCACCCAAACCACAATCGACATAGCTTGTGGAGCATACTCAATCCAGAGAGGGAACATACGTGCAATCTGGAACACACCAGCTACAACCATGGTAGCAGCGTGAATCAGAGCAGATACAGGTGTTGGACCCTCCATGGCATCTGGCAGCCAGATGTGCAGAGGGAACATAGCACTCTTACCTGCACCACCGATGAACATCAGCACCAATGCAGTAGGAATGATAAAGCCTCCAGCAGCAACAGCCTTGGCAATGTTACCCTCGATAAATGGTGTAGTACCCTGGCCCATCACGATGTCGCCAGCAAACGAGAAGCTGAACGAATCAACAAAGTAACCGAAGGTAAGGATACCTACGAGGAAGAACATATCGGCAAAGCGGGTAACGATGAATGCCTTCTTAGATGCTGCAATAGCAGGCTTCAAAGGATAGTAGAAGCCGATGAGCAGGTAAGAAGAAACACCTACCAACTCCCAGAACATATACATCTGGAAGATGTTGGTGGCCAGAACCAGACCCAGCATTGACATAGTGAAGAGTGAAAGGAAAGCGTAGTAACGCTGGAATCCCTTCTCACCATGCATATAGCCGAATGAGTAGATATGAACCATCAGTGAAACTGTTGAGATAACAATCAGCATCATCACACTGATAGGATCCAACAAGATACCGAGGTCGAAGTGCAGATTGCCGAGTGGCAACCATGTGAAGTTGTACGGAACAAAAGTCTGATATACTCCATTCACACGATCCATACCGAAGTATTGGAATGCTGTGAGATAAGAGAGTATTGTGACGATTCCCAGTGAGCAGGTACCAATGAGTCCTGCCACCTTGTGCTGCATCTTCATGCCAGCCAGTCCAAGAACGATGAACGACAGCAGCGGCAGAAGCATGATAAATAATGTGTAACTAAACATAATCTTTACCGTTTTTTATCGTTTCATATTCTTGATTGCATCTACGCTATCGCTCTTGAACTTGCGATAAACATTGATGATAATAGAGATGGCCACAGCACTTTCGGCAGCAGCAACACCAATCACAAAGAGTGTCATAAACATACCCTCGTTACCGTTGGGATACAACAGACGGTTGATAGCGGCAAAGTTGATGTCGACAGCATTCAGAATGAGCTCAACCGAGATGAGCATGGCAATCAGATTGCGACGGGTGGTGAAACCATAGACACCAATAAAGAACAAGATGGCACTCAGTGCGAAAAAACATTCTACAGGTATCATGCCTCTTCCTCCTTTCTTGCTACAACCAGACCTCCGATGATACATGCCAGCAGGAATACTGAGATGAACTCGAAGGGTAATACATACTGATACTTACCTGAGCCTACGAGAGCAGTACCGATTTCCTTCATCGGAACCTCAACGTTGGCAATCTCCTGAGTATAGAAGCCAGCCTTAAGCAGGATAAGACTTACTACAGCCAGACCAGCCAGAGCACACAGAGCACCAACGGCCATTGTGCCAAGCTTTACGCGCTTCTCCAAACCCTGAAGTGTGCGCTTGCTTACCAGCTGGATAGCGAATACAAAGACCATCGTAACGCCTCCGGCATATACGGCGATCTGAGCAGCACCCAGGAAGGTGTAATCGAGCAGGAAGTAAATACCTGCTACACCAAGGAGCACGAACAACATAAATGTTGCGGCTCTAACAATTCGCGTGGTGGCTACACACATCAGCGCCGAAACGATGATGAACACCGCGAGAATGATAAACATAACTATATTTGCCATAATGCGTTACTTAGTTTTAGTATTAAACTTACCTACTTGCCACTCGGCACCACCTTCAATAAGGTTAGGCAGCGATCCACCAGCATAAACCTCCTGGTTCAGATGGAGCACCAACTTAGAGCGGTCGAAAACGGCGTTCTCGAAATCATTAGTAAACTCGATGGCGTCGAAGTTGCAGGCGTTGGTACAAAGTTGGCAGAACATGCAGTCGCCAAGGTCGTAAGCATAATCGTCGAGCACCTTCTTTTTCTTACCTGTCTCAGGATCCTCAGCCATGTGTGCTGTAATCTTGATGGTTCCGTTAGGACAGGCCTTTTCGCACAATGTGCAAGCTGTACACTTGTAGCTGCCATCCTCGTTGCGCTTGAATACCAGGCGACCACGATGACGCTTAGCAACATGGAGTGTAGTCTTGCGGTTCTCGGGATACTGCTCGGTTGACTTATTGGTGAAGAAATCCTTGAAATATTCCTTCCAAGAGGTCTTCATACCAACAGCCAGAGTCTTCAAGCCGTGCCCGATTTCTCCGAAATATGATTTATTATCTTCCATTGCTATACCTTATTTAATATATAGGCCAAGGGCCACAACAACTGTCATTAATACGAGGTCGATGAGACACACTGGCATCAAGTACTTCCACTCCAGCTTCAGAATCTGGTCGATACGCAGACGTGGGAATGTCCACTTAATCCACATCAGCACCCAAACCAGCAGGAATGCCTTACCCATGAACCAAACGATACCTGGGATGTAGTTCATCACTGCATCGAATGCCTCGATACCGATGTTTACAGGCGCCCAACCACCAAGGAATACGGTAGCGGCGATACCTGCAATGATAAAGAGGTTCAGGAACTCAGCCAGATAGAAGAATCCGAATCCCATACCAGAATACTCGGTGTGGTGACCTGCAGTAAGCTCACTCTCAGCCTCAGCCATATCGAATGGGCCACGGTTTGCCTCAGCGTTACCTGCTACCAGGAATACGAAGAAGGCAATAAGTGCAGGGATATGACCCTGGAAGATCAACCACTTGAAAGGACCTGTCTGAGCCTCAACAATACCACTCATCTGCATGGTACCAGTAAGGATAACGGCAGTAATCAAGCAGAGACAGAGTGAAACCTCGTACGAAATCATCTGTACAGCTGCACGCATAGCCGAAAGAACAGAGTACTTGTTGTTAGAGCCCCAACCTGCCAGGAAGATACCGATGACTCCGATTGAAGAGATAGCGGTAAGCAGGAAGACACCTACATTAAAGTCGAGGATTGTAGCACCATTGTTCCAAGGCAGGAACGAGAAGGCACCTACAGAACCCATAATCACCAAGATAGGAGCAACAAGATAGAGAATCTTATCGGCCTTGTCGACGATGAAGATCTCCTTGATGAGCATCTTCAATACATCGGCAAACACCTGAAGTATTCCCCAGTAGCCTACTCGCATCGGGCCAAGGCGGCACTGGAAATAGGCACAAACTTTACGCTCCATAAATATCAGTACGCAAGCTATGAGGGCATATCCCACCAGAATAGCGGTACCCACCAGCACGCACTCAATCAATATCGACAGGAAATCTCCCAAACCGAGTGTCTCGCGAAGGAGAGCGTCGAACCATTGTGTAACAATACTAAAATCAAACATAATCCTTCGCTTTTATCTGTCAATATCAGGAATAACTACATCAATAGCGGCACAAGTAGCAATAAGGTCGGCCACCTTCTGACCACGCAGCATTGGGTCGAAAGCACCTACCAGCGAGAGTCCCATTGGGCGCATCTTCATGCGGTATGGGCTCTTATCGCCACGAGAGTCGAGATAAACACCAAACTCACCAGCAACACCCACCTTGATGATAGGCTTCTGTTTTACATAGAAGTCACCCTCTGGAATGTTGTCAATCAGCTGCTCGATGATGTTCAGGCTCTGGTACATCTCGTTGATGTGAACCATATAACGAGCCATAGAGTCGCAACCATCAAGTGTGCACTGCTCCCACTGTACCTTGTCGTACATATCGTATGGGTGGTTCTTACGAACGTCGTTCTTCCAACCCGAAGCACGTCCGGCAGGACCGGTAACAGCGTAGTTGATACAATCCTCAAGATTCATCGGACCGCAGTTCTCCAGACGGTTGTGTGTGATGATATTATCACCAAAGATATCCATATACTCCTGAATCATTGGGCGCAGATACTTCACCAGCTCCTTACAGTTCTTAACAAAGTTCGGATCGATGTCATCCTGCAATCCTCCGATGCGGTAGTAGTTCTGAATCAGTCGACCACCAGTGGTCTCTTCCATCACGTTCAGCACATGTTCACGATCGCGCATACCATAAAGCATACCTGTAAGCGCACCAAGGTCCTGAGCTACACACGATGTGTATAGCAGGTGAGAGTCAAGACGCTGAAGCTCGTCCATGATGGTACGAACGTACTTGATACGGTCGGTAAGCTCAACCTCCATAGCCTCCTCGATAACACCTACCAAAGCGTGGCGATGCTGCATGGCTCCCAGATAGTTCAGACGATCGGTAAGAGCCAGCGTCTGAGGATATGTCATACCCTCCCACATCTTCTCGATGGCACGATGGATGTAGCCAAGGTGTGGATAGATGCGCTTTACGATCTCACCGTCAAGCACAGTCTGCAAACGGAGTACACCGTGGGTAGCAGGGTGCTGAGGACCGATGTTAAGCACATAGTCGTCATCACCAAACAGTTTATTCTGCTTGCACTGCAGTTCGCCATCGTAGTCGAGATAGTACTCCAGACCGTAGTCGGGCTCTACATCGTCCTCGAGGGTGTACTTATCGTTAAACTCCCAATCCTTGCGGAAAGGATAGCCCTTGAAGTCGTAACGCAAGAACAAGCGACGCATATCGGGATGACCTACGAATACGATTCCGAAGAAGTCGTAAACCTCGCGCTCCAGCAGATCGGCCACTTTCCAGATATTCGACACAGTAGGGATATAAGGTGTATCCTTCTGAGTCTTAGCCAGCTGCTTCACGCTGCAACGCTCGTGAGTTTTAGTATTTTCAAGGATATAGATACAGCCGAGTCCCTCTTCAGCTCCGAAGTCCTCGCCTACGATGGTGACAAGATAGTCAAAGCCCTTCTTGTCCTTCAAGTTCTGCATCTCCTGTGCGAACTTTTCAAAATCAAATGATAAGAACTCTAACTTCATGCCTTCTCCTCCTCTACTTTAGCTTCTGCCTGAGCAGTTTTCATTTCTTCTACGAATTCCTGTGGAACGTTTGTTACCACGATTGGCTCACGACGGTGGTCGCCCAGCTTCTCGCGGAATGTCAGCTCCTCGTTAGATACGCCAAGCTCGCGCTCCTCGGCGGTCTGCTTGTGGTTAGCGCCTCCGAAGAATTTCTCAATCTTCACCTTACGCTGCAGCTGCATCATACCATACATGATAGCCTCTGGACGTGGAGGACAACCAGGAATAAACACATCAACGGGCACAATTTCCTCGATACCCTTAACTACGTGGTAGCTCGACTTGAAAGGTCCACCGCTGATGGCGCAGCCACCTACGGCAATCACGTACTTAGGCTCGGCCATCTCGTCGTACAGACGCTTCAGTGCAGGAGCCATCTTGTGTGTGATGGTACCAGCGCACATAATCAGGTCGGCCTGACGTGGAGAGTTACGTGTAACCTCGAAACCGAAGCGGGCAAAGTCGTAACGTGCGCAACCGCAGGCCATGAACTCGATACCACAGCAAGATGTGGCAAAGGTCAGTGACCACAGAGAGTTGGCGCGTCCCCAGTTAATCAACTGGTCGAGCGAGCCCGTAATCACATTGACGCCACCCTCATGGAGCTCGTCAACAATCTTCTCCAACGATGAGTTGTCTTTCCACTCCTCGTAGGGAATACTCTTGATGTAGGGCTTCTTTACTTCCATTCCAAGTCTCCTTTCCGCCAAGCATAAGCCAGGCCTAAAACTAGAACTACCAAGAAGAATCCGATGCTAAACAAAGCCATAGCACCAGCCTCCTTCACTACTACTGCCCATGGATACAGAAACACCGTTTCCACATCAAACATGAGGAACAAGATGGCAAAGAGGTAGAATCCCACAGAGATAGGCAACCATGAGCTGCCTCGTGTGGGGATACCACTCTCATACGGCTCACCCTTCACCTTAGCGTAAGACCGAGGTCCTATCAGCTTGGCTACTACGTAGGCCGCTACCACCAATGTCAAAGCCGTCACCAAGACGGTAATCAACAAAGTAAAGTTCATAAAAAGTTAAATATAATGTTATACTAATATACTTTATTCTATCACCTCTGTGATTGCCTCACCAACGCAAGCGTTTGGCTGCTGTATGTGCATCTTCTGGCACACCGTAGGCGCTATGTCAGTAATGTGCACCTCTCTGCTTGTAGCTCCATGCTTCACCTTCCAGCCATAGAACAGCAGGGGTATATGGGCGTCGTATGGATTCCACTCGCCGTGGGTAGTGCCTACTGGCGACGACCATTTGCTGAAGCCGTACCATCCTGGCTCGAGCATGAAGATGATATCGCCCGAACGGTCGTGATGATATCCCTTCAAAGCGCGCTCTTTCAGCATCTCAGGCACAGGCGCTGTAGCAGCTTTCTTAAAGTCGAAGGCAAATGCGACGTGTGGGGTATTCAGCAACTCTTCTACGATAGCATCGCGAAGTGCCTGCTCGTCAACACCCTGCTCACGTATAGCATCCTTGTCAAGGACAATGCGATAGTCCAGACAATCCTTAATCACATTCTTTGTAAGATGAAACTTTGCAGCCAACCTCTTAGCAGCCTCTACTGAGAACACCTCGTCCCACTTGAAAGCGCCACCATTCAGTTTGTGGTCTTCCATAAACTTGAAGTTGTGAGCAGCTCCATGGTCGGCAGTTAGGAACACCAGATAGTTACCCTCGCCCACCTGCTCGTCGAAAGCCTTCAACAGTTTGGCGATATCCTTATCCAGTTCCAGATAAGCCTCGTCGGTACGCTCGCCACGTGTGCTCCACTCGTGTCCGATAACGTCGGTCTGCGAGAAGCTCACACACAGCATATCAGTTTCTTCGCCCTTACCAAGCTGTTCGCCTTTAAGGGCAGCTATAGCCATATCAGCTGTGATATGACCGCAGAGTGGATACAAGCCTATGTCCTTTCCCACCTTCTGCAGTTCCTTGTTCTTCTTCAGCTGAGCATTAAAGTCCTTAGCCCACTTCGGCAGTTCCTGCATATACCAGGTACTGGTGATGAACTGCCCGCTCTTGGTGTCAATCCAATAGGCAGCGTTAGCGCTACGACCTGCAGGCAGAATAGCCGCACGGTCTTTATAGCTCACACCGATGACCTTCGACTTGAAGTCGGTATGCAGTCTCAGCTGGTCGCCGATAGTACTTGCCAACAGGTTGACGGGCGATGATGCTTCCTTCTTGTTGCTACCAACCACAGCTACGTCGTGATCCTCACAACTGCTAACCTTTACGCCGTTCTTGTAGAAGCTGTTTCCGCAGATACCATGGAAAGCTGGCGTTGTTCCTGTATACACACTTGTATGACCGATTGCGGTAACGGTTGGCAGATAATTAATTAGGCAGTTATTACAAGAGTATCCCTGGTTCATCAGACGTTTCAATCCGTCTTCCTGATACTTGTCGTAATATCTGCCTAAGTAATCCCAACGCATCTGGTCTACTACGATGCCCACCACGAGCTTTGGTCGCTCGTTAAACTTTGTTTGTGCCTGACAATCAGTCACATAGCACGCAATTATTGCAATTAACAGTAAAATCTTCCTCATAATTGTGTGCAAAGGTACAAAAAATCCGCCAAAGCTCCAAATACTTTGGCGAAAAATTTTGCAAACAACTTTTAGTTGTCTAATCCTCTGCAGTGCGCTCAATTATTTCGAGGCACATGCGACTGTTATGATAGGGACATTTCCAGAATCCGGCTTTGTCGTCGATGGTGTTCAGACTACCGTCTGGATGCCTGCTCCAATACCACTCGCCATTGTCCCAATCCACGAGTTTATCCTTAATAAATTGCCAACATTTTTCCGACTTTTTAAAAGCCTCTTCATCACCAAAATGCTGCCAAATATTAAACCATCCAACCACATTTTCGGCTTGTACCCACCAGTGAAGGTCGTCGTCAACATGCCCTGTATCAAGGTTGGCCTCGTGTATCATCGAACCATCAGGTCGCAATCCTTTCTCTGCAGCCTTAGCCACCTCCTGTATCACGGATTCCACCTTCTCCAGCACGTTTTCATCGCCAAGCACAAGGGCAGCCTCGTGTAGCAACCACGAGCACTCTATATCGTGCCCATAGCTCTCCAATCTGCCAGCTCCTCGCGTCCAGTCCATGTCAAAGAACAAATCCAGATGATTGGTATCAGGATTTAATATACGGCTAACAAAAATGTCAATAATATTCCGCAGCGCACCCTCTACACTTATCAGCGTTTCAGGTGGCACACTTATGCCTACAGGAAGCACTGAGCCGATAGCAGGCACATAGTCGCACTGCTCTTGACTACGCATCTCTTTCAAGCATCTCAGCAAGTTGGCATACGCCTCCATAATGTGCAGATGCGTGTTCTGCGACTTAGGATAGTTGGCATCCAGCTCTGATAGCCTCATATCCTCTATCTTGCCCCACTCTCGCGTACAAGCCTCGATATAGCCGTTTTGCTCGCTGTCGAAGGCATGCTCCTCTATGCAGTCATACAGGTCGAGGGCGTACTCCAGAGCCTCTCTGTCGCCCGTGGCGCGTGCATATTCCGTCAGACCATAAATAACAAAGGCTATGGCATAGAACTGTTTCTTGGTATCCAGTGGTTCACCCGTGTAGTCCACACTCCAGTACACGCCTCCGTACTCAGGATCGATAAAGTGCTCAATCAGGTAATCTTTCGCCCGTGTGGCAGCTTCGAGATATTCCTCCTTCTGTAGCACTCTGTAGGCGGCTGAGAAGCTCCATAATATTCTTGCATTCAGTATGGCACCTTTCTCGGCCTCAGGGTGCAGTTGGTTGTTACCATCTATCCTCCCGTAAAAGCCACCATTCTCGTTATCTTGCATTTTCTCGAGCCAGAAGGGCAGGATGTTGTTTTCCAGCACATCCTGCATCTCCAGCCTCATCATATCCAAATGTTCTTCGTTCATTTTTTAATAGGATAAATCCATGTAAGCAGAATAATCAGTCCAGCGATAACAGCTGGGAACAGAGAGAACAAGCTCCACACCATCGTAAGTACCGAGTCGGTAATCGATGCAGGGTCAACCATTGTGTTACCCATATCGTCGGTAATCATGCTTGCACCAGCCAAGCCCAGGAACAGAGCCACCAGCGAACCAGAGATGGCTGTACCGAACTTCTGCGCCATTGTACCCGATGAGAAGATAAGTCCTGTGCTCGATGTTCCGTTCTTCTCTGTAGCATAGTCAGCCACGTCGGCATACATACTCCACAGCAGTGGCGAGTAGAGTCCGATACCGATAGAGGTAAGCACTACCAGAGCCACCATCACCCAGATGTAGCTTGGATCCATTGGCACAAAGAAGAATGCCACCGAGAATACCACACAGATAAGAGCAGCAGCCATAAAGGCCATGCGCTTTGAACCTATGAACTTAGTGAATGCAGGCGAAACACCTCCGAATATCATACATGTAAGCTCACCAAAGGTCATAAACACTGTGTAGTTTATAATCAGTCCGCTAACGGTCACGTCGCCATGCAGACAGTATTCTATCATATATCCAGCCACAGCATAACGGAATCCGTTAAAGAAGTTGGTACATATTCCAATCAGAGTAAGAATAATCCATGGCTTGTTCTTAAACAGATCGCCAAACTGCTTGAACGAGAATTTCTCAGCTCTTACGGGCTTCAGTCGCTCCTTGGTCATCAGTCCGCAAGCCAGTGTTCCAGCGGCTGCGATTACTCCAAAGAACACGCCAAGCACTGCATACTGATGCTGCTCTGTTCCACCCACCAGTCGCTGCAGATATGGGAACGACAGCAGTGTGATGAATCCCATTGCATAAGCTCCCACCATACGGAAACTCGAGAACTGGTTCTTCTCGTTGTCATCATCGGTCATCACGCCCAGCAGCGATCCGTAAGGCACGTTCACAGCTGTGTACATAGCCATCATCAGCAGATACAGACTGTAAGCCCAGATGCGCTTGCCTGTAAGCCCGAAGTCGGGTGTGTATAGCAGCAGTGCGAACACCAGTCCGAATGGGATTGCGCCGAAAATCAGCCATGGGCGGTATGTTCCCCATTTGCTCTGGGTGCGGTCGGCCAGCGAACCCATCAGCGGGTCGGTAACCACATCAAACATACGCGCAATGAGCATCAGTGTTGCTGCATCGGCAAAGGTAAGTCCGAACACATTTGTAAAGAACAGCGGGAAGGCTATCGACATTATCTTCCATGTGATACCTCCAGCAGCTGCATCGCCTAAGGCGTAACCGATTTTTTCTTTTAAACTAGCCATTCTATAATCTTTAATGTTTAATGTTTAATCTTTTAATGTCTTTCTGTTTTTCGCAATCAGCTTCTTAATGGTCTCTACAGAAGCCGCTGTGTAGTAACCGTCTTCTGGCGTGTTCATGCAGTAATCGATTAGCTTATCGATTGTCGATGTTGCCACGTGCATGCGAGTGTCGGCCGAGGCATAGTAGATAAACACCTTTCCATCCTCATCAGCAATCCATCCGTTGGCGAAAGCCACGTTCATCACGTCGCCCAGATACTCATTACCCTCAGGCACTAAGAAGTATCCGCCCGGACGAGCTATAACCTTCGTTGGGTCGTCGAGAGCAGTCATATACATATATAATACGTAGCGCAGTCCGTCGGCTGTGGCGCGCACGCCGTGAGCCAGGTGCAACCATCCCTTTGGTGTCTTTATCGGGTGCGGACCCTCTCCGTTCTTCACCTCGGTAATGGTGTGATACTTGCGCTCGTATATTATCTTCTCTTCCTTTATCTCCGCATGGGTAATGTCGTCTACCAGAGCCCAGCCAATACCGCCACCGCTACCAGTGTCTATAAATCCATCCTGCGGACGGGTGTAGAAGGCGTACTTACCATCTACAAACTCAGGGTGCAGCACCACGTTTCGCTGCTGACTCTTTGTCTTCAGGTCGGGCAGTCGGTACCATGTCTTCAGGTCCTTTGTGCGTGCTATACCAGCAGTAGCTGTTGCAGCACTCAGGTCGCCCGGCTTTGAGTCGTCGTGACGCTCAGCACAGAACACACCATATATCCAACCGTCCTCATGCTGAGTCAGTCGCATGTCATAGATGTTTGTTGCGGGCACCACATCGTCTGGCATGGTTATAGGCTCATCCCAGAATCTGAAGTTGTCCACACCGTTAGGGCTCTCTGCCACAGCAAAGAAGCTCTTGCGGTCGGCTCCCTCCACGCGTACCACTAATATATATTTTCCCTGCCATTTCATTGCGCCAGCGTTCAGTGTGGCGTTGCACATTATGCGCTGCATCAGGTAAGGGTTGTCCTTCTCGCAGAAGTCGTACTTCCACTCCAGGGGCACGTGTTCAGCTGTAACCACGGGGTTCTTGTACTTGTCGTAAATACCATTACCCCACTCTATCTTTTCGTTCTTGCGGCTCAGCAGCTCCTCATGATGCTTTCTCAGCGCTGCTACCTTCTGTTCAAATTCGCTCATATCTTAATGTTTAATGTTTAATCTTTAATGTTTCGCTCGGCTTTGCCGCTTGGCTCGCCAAGAATTTCTTCAAGGAAGAGGCAGTTCTTTTTCGCGTACATCTCGCGGAAGTACGGTGCATCGGGCTTTGCGGGCGATGGACCGAACCACTCCTCACGATAGTTTCTCCACACCAGGAAGTAGCTTATGCGATGCTTATCCAGCACAGGAGTCAGAGTCGATGTCCACCATGTTGAGTCAGTAAGATTCTTCAGTCCGCACTCCGTCAGCGCAGCTATCTTGTTTCTGCGCTCCGCAAACTTCACCAGCATGGCGAGGTTAGCGTCCAGCTGAGCCACAAAGTCCTCCTTTGTTCCCCACTGATATCCGTCTATTCCCACAAGCTGTACTCGCTCGTTGCCAGGATAGCGCTCTAAGTACTTCTGCTCAGTCAGATCGGGTGCCATTCCAGGCGAGTAAGCCCACACCAGATTGTCGAAACCGTCGGCCGTCAACTTGTCCTGCAGCATGTTCCACAGCGCCTTATACTGTTCAGCCGTACACAATTTCTCGCCCCACCAGAACCAGCTGCCTGTGTTCTCGTGCCACGGACGGAATATCACTGGTATCTTCACTCCGTCTTTGTCCTTCAGCGTAGCCAGGAAGTCGCTCACGCGCTGCATCCACTGCTTAAACAGCTCGTGCTTTGCACCGCCCTCAAGTATGCTCTTCACCACGGTAGTGTCGCTCACGTCCCATGCTGTTCCCTCTGGGAATTTCTGTCCGGCCAGTCCGCCGCCTTCTATCGTCGTCAGCGGGTTGCGTGGGTGCCAGCTTATTGTTATTATACCTCCACGCTCATTGTGCTTTATTATCTCCTCCGTCATGCGAGTAAACGGCACGCTGTCCAGGTTCTTCTTGTCACCCATCTCAATGCCGCCCAGTTCAAATCCCATCACTGCAGGCCAGTCGCCACAGGTATTCTTCACGTCGCTGCTGTCGGCCACGTAATCCCATGTCAGCCCATAGAACGGATCGTCCTGATGTCCAAACATATAACCATAATTACGCAGAGTGTCCAGTCGCATAATCAGCTGGTCTCTCACCGTTCTCTCCACGCACGCTTTCTTCTGTCCCGTGCAGCCGATAATCATCATCGCCCCCACCGCGATAGTCAATAATTTTTTCATAATGTTTAATGTTTAATCTTTAATTATTCGGTTGCAAAGTTACGACATCTTTATATAATATAAGTACTCTATTTTATCCAATATTAGTACTATTTTGTCAATTTGCTCATGCGGTCCACTTGCGCCTTTATCACGCCCAGTGTCGACGTGTCGCCAGCAAACACCGAGTTCAGTCCCTGAGCCTCCTGAGCAGGGTCGCCCGTATAGTCGTCGCCCACCTGCCACTGCTCCTCGTGCTTAGGCTGTGCATAGCCGCCCCATCCCCAGAAGTTGCAGCCTGCAAAATAGCCGCCCTTCTCGGCATTGTCGCCCACCAGCGAAAAGACATATTCATAGAATCCGTCGCGCCCCTTTGTAGGTGTTCCCAATGCAAATTTAAACCCGTCGCGCGGATATCCGAACTCCTCCATCACCAGTGGTTTCTTTATCTTAGCGCATATATCTAAGTGTCGGTCTATATACTCTTTGGTATTTTCTTTTGCACGTGGCAGATTTTCTATCAGCGAGTCTTGCTTAGCCCATCCCCAGTTGTAAGGCCACAGGTGTATGTTCGCATAGTCAATGTTCTTATCCGCCGTAATGCGCTCCCAGCAGTCAAAGTCGCCCTCGCATCCCCATGCGCCCTCGCTACCTATACTAATAAGGTGGTTAGGGTCTAAGCTGCGTATCAGTGCCGATGCCTCGCTCAGCCATTTCTCAAAGGCAGGCAGAGCCTCCTTCTTAAATGCTCGCGGCTCGTTACCTATCTGCCAACTCATTATCGCTGGGTCGTCCTTATACGCCTTACCTGTATAGCGGTTTGTGCGACTTATTATAAACTTCACGTAGTCGTAGAACAGCTGGTGCGCCTTCTCGTTTGTGGCATACTTGCTCATTGCCTCCATAAACGCAGGATATCCCACGTCGTTTGGTCGCGGCTGCTTGCCCTCGCCCGCATGCTCAAGGTAGAACCCATATCCGCCACTCCATTCCCACGAGTTGTTCAGGTATAGCACTGCCACCATCTGTCGTTTTCCCATCTCCTGCAGCAGATAGTCCAGTCCTGCCAGTATCGTGTCGTTATACACCCCCGGTGCCACCTGCAGTGTTGGCTCCACCTTTGTTGTTATGCCGCGCTCTCCGTCGCTGCCCACAAGTATGCGCAGGTTGTCTATACCCATCTCCTTCATCTTGTCAAGCTCGCGGCCTAGTCTATCGCGGTCGCCACCCTGCCCTTCCGATGCAAGTATGGCACCATACCAGAAGTTCGTTCCCACGTAGTAGTAAGGCTGGCCGTTCTTCACAAAGTGCCCGTTCTCCACCTTCACAAAGCCTGGTTCCTGTGCCGTGTTGCTGGCACAAGCCGTCAAGCATAGAGCCAACACTATTATGGAAAGCGGCGTCTTCTTCTGTTTCTTTTTCTTCTGTATCTCGTATATCAGCGATATCACCGATATTACCACGCCTATCATTCCGACAAGCAGTATTATCAAATCAAAATTCTCCTTAGCCCAAGTTGATATCATATCCATGTAATTTTTATTTATGGTGAGTAATACTTTATAATTCCGTGCAAAGATAAAAACTTTTTTTTAATTAAGCATTAATAAAAAGAATTTTTCTTCTATTTCCGCTCGGACGGACGGCAAAATGCAGCCAAATCGCCCCGTGACTATTGCGTTCTATCAGCAATTCATCAAATTCCTGCTTGCTTTCATTAGCATAATCTAACAAGATTGCTGCATAACGTATTAGCTGTTCCATACCGCTCACACGTATATCCACCGCACACCCTGTCAAGTGATTAGAATTTGGCGCCCCGCCAATCTTCCTCTTCAATTGAGGTGATCTATACCCACTGTTTATAATAATTGGTTCTCCCCTCCCTTTGGAGGGGCCGGGGGAGGCTTCTCTCAGCACTTCAAGCCATCCGCAAAGTCTCTTCATGTTTGCAATAGCCTCGTGACTTGGGATGTTATATATCTCTGGATGAGAATTACTTCTCGTGAACTCCCCGAGCGTAAAGTGCTCGGAGAGTTTTGCATTTGCATTTAATTGAACTATTTCCATAATGTTATGTATGTTATGCATGTTATGTTTACCTGTCTATCAAACGACTCTATAGTCTTGCTGTTTCTATGCGAATTAATAGAGATTTCTCGCTGCTGATCATCGAAATACTTATCAGCCATGCCGAGGAAATAATGACGCTGGCAAGCATACTGCATGTTAACGATAAGCTCTGCTAACTTCCAGTCTATGTCGTCAGTCTCAAACTCTCCATGCCAGTATTCACCATCCTGCTTCATATCTGCCCAGTGGCGCATCACGATAAATGGAGCCGAGAAGCTTTTCAACAAAAATTTATTCGCGATACACTTTTATCCCAAAAGGTTTGGTCAACTTAAAAAATAGTGGTATCTTTGCAGTCTAAAACACATACCAGGCATACCATGCATAACATACATAACATCTGTAAAATGAGAAGTAACTAATTGGAGCAACAAGCGCGGCGAAGGAGATAATATTATTAAATATATTATATATTAATATTATATATATTATAATATATATAATATTATAATACACCATTATTACCCAGAATATGCACATTCGAGTACGGACATGTTATGCATGTTATGTTGTTATGCCCTCCACGCGGTGGCACTTCGTTGCCCATGAAATTACGTTTATCTGGTCATAAAATTACGGTTCGTAGGCCATGAAGCGTTACACCATTTTTATTAACATCATTTAACGGAAATAACTCGGATATTATTTTTTCATTTCGCTCTATCTTCGTACCTTTGCATTGTCAATCATGAGAGACAACATAACTTAAACATTAACCATTTAAAATTACAAAAGCATTATGGCAAAGATTTTTTATTTACTGAAACAAAACAAGGCACAGGGTTCTAAGATTTACGGCAAGTGGTTTGCTCACGGCAAGACCATCGAGACCCTGAACACCCGAAAGATGGCCAACCACATTGCAGAGCACGGCTCTATCTACACCCCCGACGTGGTGTTTGGTGTGCTGGAGAAGTTCCGCAGCTGTCTTATCGAAATGCTGCTTGAGAGCAAGCGCGTGAAGATTGATGGTCTGGGCATTTTCTACACCACTCTACAAAGAACCTGAAGGCATTGCACATCCGATTCTTGCCCGATCAGGAGGCAGAGACAAACATCAGCTCGCGAGAGTTCATCAAGAAAGCAGAGTTCGTTAATGCAGAGGCATTGGCTGGTCAGCTGTTGGAGAGTGGCTCGGGTGATAGCCCAAGCGGCAACGGCGGCGGCAATAGCGGCAATCAGGGCGGTGGCGGCTACAATAGCAGCGACGACCCAGGTGAGGGAGATTAAACTAACGGAGGGGTAGTACCCCTACCCCTCCAAATTATTTACCTTCTTAATTTAATCAACCATGACAAAGAGAGAAACCATTAAATTCATCGTACAGATGATTGCATCAATCGCAACAGCGATTGTTACAGCCCTCGGCGCTACAAGCTGCATGGGTATGTAGTTAAAGCCTAAGACCTGCACTTGAGGGGTTCTTGGACAAGCCAAGCGGCCGCTCGACTTTGGTCGCTTGCAAGGCAAGAAAGCCGAGCGCGCCCCTCAAACTGCAGCGAGGCGTTTTTTCGAATAGAAGTTCTTTTTTCATTTTTTATAGTCTATACCCCTTAGGCCAGCAGTGAATGCTCGCTTAAGGGATGTTTATGGTAAAGAAAAAGGTCTATCATCGCGACAGACCTTGATTCGTAAATAAATAAACAATATACTAATATAACATTGGCCAAATTATCTGGGTGCAAAGGTATAGGGATTATTTCATAACTGCAATACCTAAAATATGGGATTTTGCTTGCATAGAAAAAGTGATTCCAGATGGAGGGATGCAGGATTTTTCTAAAAAAGATTATCAGAATAACCTATATTTATCAAATATCGCTTATTATATTAACCTTTTTGGCTAAAAATTTGGTTATTACAATAAGTTTAATTATATTTGCACGCAAAAATAGTTATTATGGATACTCTATTTAAGAAACATCGTACATTGATATCGCAAACGAACACTGGCATCGTTCGCGAAATAATGAAATCTGTGAACTGGGAGAAGCAACTTGTATCCATACGCGGTTCGCGAGGCGTGGGTAAGACTACGCTGATGCGACAGTATATCAAGCAGATGTATGGAGTGAATGCTGGCGAAGCCCTGTATTGTGTGATGGACAGCATGTACTTTACCAGTCACACACTGATGGAGGTGGCTGAGCGGTTCCACCTGATGGGTGGCAAACACCTGTTTCTGGACGAAGTGCATAAATATCCTACATGGAGTAAGGAACTGAAAGAGATTATCGACCTATGGCCCGATATGAAGATTACCTTTACAGGCTCGTCGCTCCTGCAGATTCTGAATGCCGATGCCGATCTGTCGCGCAGGGTGCTGAGCTACGATATGGCAGGGCTATCGTTTAGAGAGTATCTACGTTTCTATAAGAATATAGAACTACCTGTACATACTATGAAGGAAGTGCTGGAGGATACGGATGCTGTGTGCGATGAGGTATGCAAGGTATGTCATCCCCAACCTTTGTTTGAGGAATATCTGCGTGCAGGCTACTACCCCTTCTACGATGGCGACGAACAGGAATACTACAGTCGCATAGAGAATGTGGTAAGTTTTATTATCGACCAGGAGATGACACAGTTGTGTGGCGTTGATCCTGCATATACGCGCAAACTCAAGGCGATGATGCTGTTTCTTGCCAATAATGTGCCTTACGATGTTAATATCGCAAAACTGGCATCATATCTAGAATTGAACAAAAACACGGTACTGAGCTATCTGTCGAGTATGCAAAAGGCAGAATTGTTGCACCTGCTGTATGCGGATAACAAGTCGGTGACCAAGATGCAGAAGCCTGACAAGATATATGTGCACAATCCCAATATGCTCTGCGCACTGAGCTCAAATCTCAATGTAGGCACCCTGCGAGAGTGCTTTGTGGTCAATCAACTGTCAGTAGGCCATACTGTAGAATATGGTAAGACACAGGGCGACTTCTTGATTGACGGCAAGATAACAGTTGAAGTGGGCGGACAGGACAAGTCGTTCGATCAGATAGCAGACATACCCAACTCATACATTCTAGCAGACTCAATGGAATTCCCCATTGGCAAGAAGCTACCCCTCTGGGTGGTAGGGCTGCTGTATTAATGCGCGGCATATTGGGCCAGATAGCACTTATTTATTTCATCTGCAACTTTTCGCATCGTTCTTACGTCTAACAGATAGAAATTTTTAAAAAGAAATGAAAAAGTTTGTATTCTCTATCACGCTGCTTTTTGCGGCAGTCTTTGCTGTGGCTCAGCCCGTAGCAAGAGTTACAGACCTCTCTATGAAGTCTCAGTATTTCAACCACGAACGCCAGGTACTCATCTATACCCCTGAGGGCTACGATGAATATGACGCCACAGATTTTGACGTCATGTATGTGTTCGACTCGCAAGATCGTTCTAAGTTCGATTTCGTGCATTGTGCTTTGGATTTGGCATGCACCGATGATACGGACGAGAGCAAACGCTTTATTATCGTTGGCATCTGTTCACCCAGCCTTCCTGACATTGATTACTATCGTAATACCGATTATCTGCCCATGCCCATCCATGAGAGTGCGAAAGGTAAAGGACTCTTTAAATCTCAACAAGGCTATGGTCGTTCGGGAGATCTAAAGAAGTTCCTGAAGAACGAACTGATGCCATATATTGACAAGAACTATCGCACATCTGGCCGTACCATCGGTATCGGACACTCGCTGAGTGCGTCATTCGTGCTCGATTGTATGGTTACCGACGATTTGTTTGATGATTACATCGCCATGTCTCCCAACTGTTATTTCGATGAGTTCAGGGTGGCCAGCGGCATCGAACAATATCCCTTCAAGAGCCTCACGAAGCCCCGTTTCATCTATACTTCTATGGCTAACGAGATTGGTAGTAAGCGTTCTGATTGGGGCGAAGACTGGACACAAGGATGGCAGCGCGTCAGTACTTTCCTCAGCAACAGGTCTAATTTCGCCAATGGTACAATCGCTTCAGTACAAACTTTTCCTGATTACGATCACAATCCCAGCTTTGTTCCGAGTCTTACCGAGGCATTAAGGGAATATCTGCAGTTCTCCACGTCGTTGCTTCAGCAGTACACGAGTCAGGAAACATATCCCATTCACTTTGAACTGAAAGGTAAGGATTTGAAGGGTAATGTATATATCACAGGCAATCAGGAGGCTCTGGCCAACTGGAATCCGAAGGGAGTAAAGATGAAGCAGCAGAGTGACGGCACTTACGTGATCGACCTTCAGCTCCACCTGCCTGCCTATTTCAAGTTTACTCAAGGTGACTGGGATCATCAGCTGTATATGGAGAATGCCATGCCGGGCAACCTCGTTATCTACAAGCCCCAGCCAGCCACACGTATATATTATCCATATGAAGATTAGTATATAGGTGAAAACTTATATAACAGTCAAATCCCCGACCTGTAGAATGCAAGCCGGGGATTCTTGTATATATATGGAATGGCAATTATGCCATGAAGTGCCTGATGTTGCGGGCTGAAGTCTTGTTGGCATCGTAGCGGACTGTCAACTCACGAGTGCGGTTGGGGGAATTTTAGGTTTATTTAACATGCATTTTGTCAACTTTTGGCTCGCTCGTTCGTATATATTAATGAATAGATTACTTGAAGAAACTAAATTTATAGGATACGAAAAGGTATGAAAAGACTATCATTACTGACTCTCGCGGCATTGTGCTCCATTGGCGCAATGGCTCAGACAAAGGCGGACTCTCTTAGAGCCGACAGCATTTTTAAATCGCTTGAACTACAAGGGGTAGAGATTGTTAAGCAGAAAGCATTGGTGAAATCGGACATCGACAAGATTACGTATAACATAGAGGATGATCCAGACTCGAAATCGAACTCGACATTAGAGATGCTACGAAAGGTGCCGATGGTGACAGTGGACGGTGAGGACAAGATACAGGTGAACGGATCGAGCTCGTTTAAAATCTACGTGAACAGCAAACCTAACCAGATGATGAGCAACAACCCCAGCGAGGTGCTGAAAAGCATGCCGGCAAGTAGCATTAAGCGAATAGAGGTGATAACAAACCCGGGGCCGAAATACGACGCTGAGGGCGTGGGAGGTATACTGAACATTATAACACACAGCAAGAGCATAGAGGGATATACTGCGACATTCAACGCCAACGCGGGCAACCAAGGACTGGGCGGGGGCGTGTATGCCACCGTGAAGAGCGGAAAGCTGACGGTGAGCGCAAACATGGACTACAGCTACTACGACCGCCCTACAAGCTACTCGGGGAGCACACGAAAGACAATAGGGAACATAACGGAATCGTCATCGAACATAGAGAGCGAGGGAACATCGAAATATCACGGCGACTCGAAATACGGCTCGATAGAGGCAAGCTACGAGATTGACTCGCTGAGACTGATAACGGCGGCTTTCGACCTGTATGGGGGCAGCAGCACAAGCAACGGTGAGAGTTGGGTGCTGGCCACATCGCCGCTTACAGGAAACCAGCTGTACAGCTACAACACGCTGCGACACTCGAAAAGCAAATATGCGTATGTGGATGGCGGTATAGACTATCAGCGCACGTTTAAGACGGAGGAGAAGCTGTTTACGCTGTCGTACAGGATAGGCAGCGAGCCTGATGCAAGCGACTCGCAGACAGATTATGCCGACCTGAGGGCTGCCGACGGATGGGAGAAGTTTATAGAACGACTGAAAAGGCAGCGCGACGACGGCAGCGAGAACACTGTGGAGCACACTTTCCAGGTGGACTACACCACGCCGTTTGCTAAGCATCACACCATAGAGACGGGACTGAAGTACATTCTGAGAAACAACACATCGGAGGACGACAGATACGAGATGGACGTGATGGACTATGAGCACTCGTCGCACTACAAGCATCGCAACGACATTCTGGCGGCTTATCTGGGCTACGGACTGAAGATAAAGAAGATATCAGGACGACTGGGACTACGCTATGAGCACACGCTGCAGGATGTGGAGTATAAGCTGGGCCCCGGAACGGACTTCAGCCAGCACTTTAACGACCTGGTGCCATCGGCAAGCTTGGGATTAAAGTTGGGGCAGACAACGAACCTGCGACTGGGATACAACATGCGAATATATCGCCCAAGCATATGGTATCTGAACCCGTATCTGGACGACTCTACGCCAACAAACATTAACCAGGGTAACCCTAACCTGGACAGCGAGAAGAGTCACAACATAAGCTTTACATTCAGCAAGTTCACACCAAAGTTCAACATCAACCTTACCACGCAGTACACGTTTACAAACAACAGCATTGAGAACGTGGTGAAGATGATGCGCGACACCGACATACCGGGACTTAAGAACCCCACTGGCATGGATGTGCTATACACGAGCTACGAGAACATAGGTCGCAGTCAGAGTTTCAATCTGAACGCATACGTGAACTGGAACGCGAGCAAGAACACACGCGTGTATGTGAACAGCCGACTAAGATATACGGATATGAACGACGGTGGAACACTATCGAACAGCGGATGGGCGGCTTTCGGCTATGGTGGAGCACAGCAGACGCTGCCTAAGAACTGGAACATCACGTTCAACATGTACGCCTACACCCCCAGTGTTACCCTGCAAGGTCGTAGCAGCAGCTATAGCAGCTATACCCTGTCTGTACAGAAGTCGTGGATGAAAAAGCGACTGAACCTGACACTTTCGGCATCGAACTTCCTGAAGAAGTACAAGACGTATGAATCAAGCACCACGGACACATACTTTGAGGCGGCCAACTGGTCGAAGAGTGTGGCACAGCGATTCGCTGTAACCGTAAGCTATCGCATAGGCGAGCTGAAAGCCAGCGTGCGCAAGGCGGAACGCTCTATCAGCAACGATGATGTGAAGAGCGGTGGCGGAAACAGCGGCGGCGGAGAGAAATAAATGCAAAAAAAGAGCTTGCGGATTTGCAAGCTCTTGTTGATATAGGGGTATCGCAATTAATTGGCTGCTACACGCTCAACCGTGAAGTCGGCGGCTGAGAACCACTGTGAGTTAAATGGTCGGCCAGTGAACTTCGAGTCGGAAGTAACACCATATACGAGGGTATCGTTATCGTCGATAGTGATGGTAACAACCACCTTACTCCAACCATAACCATTACCCATATTGGCCTCCTTCTCGGCCGAACCGTCGAGGGCATTCTCCCAGATCTCACCCTCGGTATTACCATAGTGGGGAACCTCAACGAGTTTCACGCCATACTTCTTACTGGTGGTGGTGGCAAAGATATAAACGCCAGGACCCTCGGCACGGGCTGCACACACAACACGATAGGTGCCAGGACCTACAGGCTGCTGCTTCTCGGCCTGATAAACCTGAGAGTTATCGGGGCTCCAGGCATCGAGATAGCCTGCCAGAGGGTCGCCAGAGTAGTGCTCGCCCTTGCGCACAAAGTTGTCGCCGCAGTTCTCGTGCTTGGTGAGATTCCAGCCATTCTTGCTCAGATAGGCCTTGCTGAAATCGTCCATCTGAACGCCCATATAGGTGCTACGGTCTTCCTCGGCCTTAGTGAGGGCCTTGCGGTTTTCTTTTAAAATAGTATTGGTAGTGGGCAACAATATCAGCAGCGAAACACAGAACACTGCCCACGAAGCGATACGCTCGATTTTAACAAACTGCTTGCTTACCAGCAGATAAACAGCCGACAGCAGGGTGAAGAACAGCGAAATAAGATAGGTAGTGAACAAACCTGGTGAGTTCTTCTCAATATCAGCCAGACCCAAGCGCTCGAGGGTAAAAGGCATCTCCATTCCCTCTGGAGCCAAACGGGCACCGATAATCTCGGCTGCCAGAAGAATCATTGGCACCGCCATAAAGGTGCCAATTGTAATAAATACACTCTTAAAAATTTTCGAACATAAATCGATAGTCGTACTTTTTTCCATATCAAATTATATTATTAGTTTTCTTTAATTTATTTAGTTGCTATGATAAGCCACAAGGCCCTGAAGTGGGCTCTGCATGATGGTACCAACCTCGTAGCCCTGCATCTGGAGGATCAGCGTGAGCTGCTCCTGATAATACCAGGCGATACTGCCTACAAACGACACTGGAAGGTCGCGACGGCCATAGCGGGCTAGATGGTAACTGCAGAAATCGTTAAAGGTGGTGTAGACCAGCTGGCGTATGCCCTCATCGTCGAGGTGACGATGGATAAACTCTGACAGCGAGGCAAGGAAACGATTGGCCTGTGGCTGGCGATAAACCTTATTGATAATTTCGGACAATTGCATGCCCGTTTCACGCTCGAAAGTGGCTTTGATATTCTGTGAGAGAACACCTGTATAGAGGTCGTGCAGAAGATGCTTGCCAAGAACGGCACCACTGCCCTCATCGCCAAGGATATATCCCAAAGCGGGAGTGTTGTGAACAATCTCCTTGCCATCGTAAACACACGAGTTTGCGCCCGTTCCAAGGATGCAGGCTATACCGCTCTCGCCACCACAAAGGGCGCGACAAGCTCCAAGCAGATCGCTATGGGCCTCGACGGTATGAGCAGCAGTAAACACCTGGCGGATGAGGCCCTCCATACGGCCCTCTACCTCAGGACGAACACCACTGCCATAAAAATATACAGAATCTATCTTGGTATCGCCCAACTGGGGCAGCAGCTCGTGGTTGAAAACGGAAAGTATCTCGTTGTCGGACACATGAAAAGGATTGAGACCCACAGTGTGGACCTCTATCTGAGGGGCTTCGCTACCTGGCTGGAAGCATACCCAATCCGTCTTTGTGCTACCACTATCAGCTATTAGAATCGCCATTATCTACGTGTATTTAAGTGGATTTTGGTGCAAAAGTAACAAAAAATAAGCAAAAATCCAAAACTTATAGCAAGAAAATGCAGAAAATAAGAAAAAAAGCACTAATTTTGCACGATGTATAAAGAAAACATCAGACTAAAAGATATGAAGAGATTACTATTGGTTTGCACCTTTGCGCTGGCTCTTGTTATGGAAGCCGGAGCCGTGCTGAAAGAGAAAGACCTGGAACAGACGTTGGGTATACTGCGTACCGAACTGAAACAATATGACAACGAGCTTACACGCCGATCGGCCGTAAGAACCGACAGGACAAAGCGACTGATACAGCAGCTGATGGCTACGATGAAACGTGCCGACCAGAACGCGCTGATGCTATACTCGCAGCAGCAGGACAACGTGTTCGACCTTACTTACGCTTGTCATGAGGCCACTCAGCAGTATCGCAACTTCCACCGCCAGCAGCTGCCGTTTACAAGTTTCCTTGAGAAGACGGAGGGCGAGATAGTGAGATATGACAGTCTGATAAACCACCTGCAGGGAATACCTGTGCGCATAATGACAAAATACGGAGCGCAGAACCGCGACTCGTGCTTGGTTTTGGCACAGAGCATACGTGGCAAACTATACGACAACGCTGCCACACTGCGCCGTAACATATATCTGTATACCAAGGCAGAGAACCGCTTGAGCGAGCTGAACGACTATGCAAACAAGCGCTACGGAGAGATTCAGCAAAACATCTTCATAAACGGTGGCGACAGCTACCCCACCCTACTAAAGAACCTGAGCCGAAGATGGCAGCAGATAACAGACAACCTATCGAAGAAATACAGCTTTAATGCCAACGCCAACTCGCAATGGAGTGTGGAATGGATATTCGGTATGTTCCTTGGAATACTGTTCTATGTGATAGTGGCCATAATACTGAACCTACTGTTCTTTAAGTTTGTGCTGCCCAACAAATTCAAGACTGACGAGTTCCGCAAGAAGCGTGCATGCATAATAATGGCTACAACCACCGTTACCTTTGCCATAATACAGGGACTGGTGATAAGCAACTCGAGCCAGAACTTCCTTATAATGGCATCAGGGCTGCTGGTGGAGTACTCGTGGCTACTGGCTGTGGTACTGATATCGCTGCTGCTGCGCGTAAAAGGCGACCAGATAAAAAGTGCATTCCGTATATACGCACCACTGATAGCAGTGGGATTCGTGGTTATCGGATGCCGAATAATACTGATTCCGAACGAACTGGTTAACCTGATTCTGCCCCCAATACTGCTGGCATGCACCATCTGGCAGTGGGTGGTGATTCGTCGCCACAACCAGAACATTCCGCGAAGCGACATATTCTACACCTACATCTCGCTGATGGTGTTTGTGGCATCGGTGGTATGCTCGGTGATAGGATACACGCTGTTTGCAGTGCAGCTCATCATCTGGTGGATAATGCAGCTTACATGTATACTGACCATCAACTGCCTGAGCCGCTACCTGGAGATTTACGCAAAGCGTAAGCGACTGATGCAGAAGCCTATATCGAAGACTTGGGCTTACTACTTAGTTGAGAAGACGGTGATACCTATCTTGGGCGTACACTCGGTGATGCTGAGTATCTACTGGGCTGCCAAGGTGTTCAATCTCACGGATATGTGTCTGAAGATATTCTTCCACCCATTTATCAACATGGTGAACGCACAGAATGAGCCTACACTTACGGTATCAATCATCAAACTTACGATGGTGATAAACATGTGGTTCATCTTCCGATACATATCGAAGACGGTGCTGGCATTCCTCAGAATGCACTATCAGATTAGCGACCCATCGACTGCAGCAAGTAAGGAAGTGATGGGACGAAACGTGATACAGGTGCTGGTGTGGGGCGCATGGCTGATGTTCTCGCTATCGCTGTTCAATATCAGCTTAGCTTGGCTGCTTGCAATATCAGGAGGTCTGTCTACCGGTATCGGTTTTGCATCGAAGGATATCATCGAGAACATCTACTACGGTGCTTCGCTTATGGCCGGCCGCATAAAAGTGGGCGACTGGATTGACGTAGACGGAACAATGGGTAAGGTGGTTTCGATTAGCTACACATCTACCGTGGTTGAGTCGATGCAGGGTGAGGTGATTACATTCCAGAACGCACAGCTGTTTGCTAAGAACTACAAGAACCTTACAAGGAATCACGGCTACGTGCTGGCTGCTGTACCATTTGGTGTGGCATACGGATCGAACCTCAAAGAGGTCATCAGCATGGTAGAAGAAGCCGTGAACAACCAGCGCCATCAGGCCATCGACCCAGAGAAGCGCGCCAAGGTTGTGGTTACAGAGATGGCTGATTCGAGCGTGAACATGAAGCTTGTGGTATGGGCCGAGGCACCTAAGCGCACGATAGTGATAAGCGATATGCTGAAGCTGATATACGACACCCTGAATGAGCACAACATCAGCATCCCATTCCCACAAAGAGATGTTCATTTGATTCAAAATTAAATATTTTAAAAAAAATATTTGGCTGATTTGAATAAAATACGTATTTTTGCAGCGATAATATGAGCAACAAGACAACCATCATAGCAGGACCATGCGTCATAGAAAGTGCCGAACTACTCGACACCGTGGCGCAGAAGTTGCTGGAAATAAACAAGCAACTGGGTACCGACATAATATTCAAAGCATCGTTCGACAAGGCTAACCGCACGTCGATAACTTCATTCCGTGGCCCTGGTATTGACCGCGGACTGCAGATGCTTGCTGACGTGAAACAAAAGTACGGACTACGCATACTTACCGACATACACGAGAGTTGGCAGGCAAAGCCCGTAGGCGAGGTGTGCGACGTGATACAGATACCTGCGTTTCTGTGTCGCCAGACCGACCTTATTGTGGCAGCAGCAAAGACAGGTGCAGTGGTAAACATAAAGAAGGCACAGTTCCTTAGCGGTAAGGACATGGTCTACCCCGTGGGCAAGGCAAAGGATGCTGGTGCCAAGGAGGTGTGGCTTACCGAGCGCGGAAACATGATGGGATACAACAATCTGGTGGTTGACTTCCGCAACATACCTGACATGCTGGAGATAGTGCCTACGGTGATTATGGACTGCACGCACAGTGTTCAGCGTCCAGGTGGCAGCGACGGAAAGACGGGTGGCGATCGCCGCTTTGTGCCACAGATGGCGCTTGCAGCAAAGGCCTTCGGAGCCACGGGCTACTTCTTCGAGGTGCACCCCAACCCCGATCAGGGCTTAAGCGACGCCGCCAACATGCTTGAGCTCAACAAGCTGCAATCGCTTGTGAGCAAGCTCATTGAAGATTGATTATTAAAAATGAAGATGAAGACATCAAGAGAAATCGCGATACAAGCTATAAAGGACGAGGCTGAGGCAGTGTTGGGGCTGATACCGCAGCTGGACGAGAGCTTCGACAAAGCTGTGGACCTGATACTGAACTGCAAAGGAAAAGTGATTGTAACAGGTGTGGGTAAAAGCGGCCACATCGGCGCGAAAATAGCTGCCACACTCTCGAGCACAGGAACACCTTCGTTCTTTACTAACCCTCTGGACGTGTTCCACGGCGACTTAGGCGTGATGACACAAGACGACGTGGTGCTGGCCATATCGAACTCAGGACAGACAGACGAGCTGCTGCGCTTTATACCTATGGTACTGCACATGCAGATTCCCATCATCGGAATGAGCGGAAACCCAAAATCGCTGTTGGCTAAATACTCATCGTGCCACCTGAGCATTGCCGTTGAAAAAGAAGCATGCCCACTGAACTTAGCTCCTACAAGCTCGACAACAGCCACACTGGTGCTGGGCGACGCTTTGGCGATAGCACTGATGGAGCGCAGGAACTTCCAGCCACGCGACTTTGCACAGTTCCACCCAGGTGGAGAGCTGGGAAAGCGACTGCTGACAACGGCTCAGGACGTGATGCGAACAGAGGATATGCCTATACTGCCACCAGAGATGCACTTAGGAGAGGCTATCATTCTGGTGAGCAAAGCCAAGCTGGGACTTGGCATCGCCATGGTGAACGACGAGATAGTTGGACTGATTACCGATGGCGACATTCGTCGCGCCATGGAGAAATGGCAGGCCGAATTCTTCGACCGCACAGTGAGCGACATCATGACACGAACACCAAAGATGGTGAAACCTGAGACAAAGATTACAGAGATTCAACGAATCATGAACAAATATAAGGTACACTCGGTACTGGTTACCGATGACGAGAAACATTTGTTGGGAGTAGTTGACCATTATTCTTGTATGATATGACGATGATGAAAACTATAAAAAAACTATTGATCTTCTTGATGCTGGCATTGCCTGTAGCAATGGCAGCTGACTATCTGTTTAAAACACTAGAAGCCCGCGACGGATTGACATCAAGTCAGGTGAACTGCATACTGAAAGACTCGCGAGGATATATGTGGTTTGGTACGCCAGCAGGATTATACAGATTCGACGGATACACATTCCGCAACTTCCAGAGCGACTCGCAGAACGGTAGCTCGCTGAGCGACAGCTATATCAACTCAATACAAGAGACTCTCGACGGAAACCTGCTGATAGAAACAGCATCGGGCTACTGCATATATCACCCACAGACGGAGAGCTTTGAGCGCGACATGAAGCAAGCCTTCGCACGATTCGGTATCGAGACAATACCATCGGTGGTTTACGTAGACAAGCACAAGAACCTGTGGGGAGCAATACCTAACAAGGGTGTGGTTTGCTACAACCAGCAGCAACAGCTGCTCTACGAGTTTGGATATACCGACGACACACGCGGAGTGCCACAAGGCGTGGTTTGCTCTATCAGCGAGTGTAAGGAGGGTGCACTGATAGTTTACGAAGACGGAAAGATAGCCTGCTGCGACGTTATGCACCAACAGAACTGCCTCTGGGTGGTTGAGGGAATACCCGCACTGAGAGACCACAAGACTAAATCACTACGCGCCTTTGCTGATGAGAACGACAACGTTTGGCTCTACGGACAGGGCACCTTGGTGATGTACGACAAGCAGAAAGGTGCATGGGACTATACCGTAAGTCAGCGACTTGGCGTAACGGGTCTGGGTGTCGACCGTAACATCAACGGTATGGCAGGAAATCAAGGTAGCATCTGGATTGGTTCCGACCAGCTTGGATTGCTGCGCATGGATCCAAAGACATACGAGACTGAACCCGTTCAGCCACGAAACATAAACGAGAAGCAGCTGATTACTGACAACATAAGCATCCAGAGCGTTTATATGGACGATACAGGATTGCTGTGGGTTGGTACTGAGAAATCGGGTGTGGCATATACTGGTAAGTACATCTACCGTTTCGGCTCCGACCTCTTGGGCGATGTTACCGCCATGGCCCAGCACGCTGACGGTTCGATATGGTATGGTACCAGCGACAAAGGTGTGATAGGATTCAACGGACAGCTGGCAAGTCTTAAGGTATCGTGTATGGGTAATACCCCCGACGGTAGCATCTGGATTGGTTCGAAGCGCAACGGTCTGACTCGTATCAAGGATGGTGTATCTACCATCTACTCGGTAGCGAAAGACAGCGTGCGCACCATCATCGACGACCACATCAACGACCTTACTACTGATAAGATAGGTAATCTGTGGATAGCAACAAACGGAGGTCTGCAGGTTTACAACCCAAGAATGAACTCGTTCTCAAGCTACACTCGCGAGAACGGAAAGCTGAGCACCAACAGCATCACATGCCTTTTCTATAAGCAGGATGCCACGGAGAACAATCTGCTTATCGGTACCAGCGAAGGCCTCATCATTCTGAACCTATCTACAACAGAGAAAAAGGTATATACGGGTAACAGCACAAACCTTAAGAGCTTTACCAACAACTACATTACACAGATATTCCAGGATTCACGCGGACTTATATGGGTAGGAACGCGCGAGGGATTGAACATACTGAATCTTGAGACCGACGAGCTTGACTACCTCACAGAGAAGCAAGGATTGTGTAACAACAACATCTGCGGTATTGCTGAGGACAAGAACCACTGCATTTGGGTAACGACAAGCCGCGGTGTGAGCCGTATTGTGATACAGCGCAACCACGAGGAGGGCGTTAACAACTACGGACTCTATAACTACACCACTGCTGACGGACTGCAGAGTAACGAGTTCAACATGGGTTCGATACTTACCAAGCAGGACGGCGAGGTATTGCTGGGCGGACTGTATGGTGTGAACTGGGTGCTTCACAGAGAGGGAGCCGAGAAGGAGGAGCTGCCACGAGTAATGCTTACCCAGCTGTTTATTGGCGAGGAAGAGGTGCTGGCAGGACATGAGTATCACGGAAATGTGATATTGAATCAGGCTCTGAACGAGACAAGCCGCATTGACCTGAGTCATAGTCAAAACACATTCACCATCAAGTTTGCTGCTGGTAACTATAACCAGAGTGAGCGCTTGCAGTTTATGTACTGGATGGAGGGTCGTGATGAGGATTGGCGCAATGGTGATGCCCTGACTCACGGTGTGACATTCAACAATCTGAAGGCAGGTAGCTACACTCTGCACGTAAAGGCCATTAACGCTGAGGGTGCCGTAAGTACTCAGGAGCGAGTAATCGAGATAAACGTTGAGCGCCACTTCCTGTTGTCGTGGTGGATGATTACAGCCTACGTCATCGTGTTTGCCCTGATTATCTACTTCTGGCGTATAGGTATCAAGCAGCTCAAGGCCATCAAGCAAAGGAAAGAGGCCGTGATACGTGAGCTGAAACTTCAGCGCGAAGAGATTAAGGCAGCAAGTGATGATCTGCGCCAACCAATGGCCCGCATGACATCAATCATTGGAAACCTCACAGAGAAAGAGAAATCGCTTGAAGAGAAGGAGCAGCTTAACGCCCTCCACTCGCAGATGCTGCAAGTCATCACCCGTGTGGCTGATATGCAGATGAATCTGGAGCACCCAGAGGAGAGAGCAAAGAACAATGTTCAGGACCGCTTGACAATGAACAACAAGGGTGAGATTGAGTTGCCTGAAATCGCAAGTGAGGTGCTTACCACAGATACTACACGTTCGCGTGCAGCTATCGACTCGCCTACTGCCAAGTTCACTGTTATCATGATTGATGACAACGAGGAGTTCCTGGAGTTTGCTGCTGCACGACTGAAGTATGTATACAACTTCCATGTATATAACGACATCGAGAAGGCTGCTGAGGATCTGGAGCAGATGAAGTGCGACCTGGTTGTCTGCAAGCAGGAGATGTTCGGAATGACGGGTAGTGACCTGTGTAACCAGTTGAAGACCAACTACATTACACAGAACATGAAGTTCATACTGATGACCGACACCGTGCTCACACCTCAGGATATGCGCTCGAAGAACATCACTCTGAGTGCTGATGACTATCTGGCCAAGCCATTCAACATGCAGGAGGCCACGATGAGATTCAACAAGGTGCTGGGTCTTGGAGCAGTTCAGGTTGACAACGACCTTATTGAGGGTGCAGAGACTCGTCGCTTGGAGAGCAACAGCAGCAGTATGACCACAGCTACCGAGACTATGGACGCTGGCGATATTGAGACAACAGCACTTGCTGAGGTTGGAGCCGACGACCCAATGAACAAGGTTGAAACAGTGGTTAAGAACCCACGCAGTCAGCAGACTACAAGCAACCTGCCAGAGGGTATCAAGGCACACGATGCTGACGAGGATGAAGGCGGAGGCAACGACTACTCGATGGTTGACGCTATGGACCGCCAGCTGCTGAAGAACATAGAGCAATACGTGCTTCAGAACATGAGCCGTGGACAGATTAGTCTGGAGGAAATGGCAAACGCCATGGGTATGGGCCGTGTGCCATTCTTCCATCGCGTGCGCAGCCTTACCAACAAGACACCGGCAGAGCTGGTAAGAGACATGCGACTGAAACACGCATGCATCCTGTTGAAACGTACTAATATTAATATGAGTGAGTTGGCATCGAACATAGGATTTATGACAGCCGAGAACTTCATCAACATCTTCAAGGAGAAGTTCGGCATGACGCCACTTGAATACAGATTACAACATCGTAAATGATTATAAGAAAGCATCTTCAGTCAGGAATAGCCACCATGCTATTCCTGCTGATTTCTCTAATAGCACAAGCCCAGACCAGCGACTCGCTGATAGTGAGTCAGATGCGCAACGTGGGCATACACTTCTACAAACATAATGACGTGCGACTCATCAAGTCGGGCAAGGAGAAGTTCGACCTGATGTTTGAGGACATCCGCAATGCCAAGAGCAGTGTGCATCTGGAATACTTCAACTTCCGCAACGACTCGATAGCTTCGTTGCTGTTCGATATTCTGCGCGAAAAGCGTAAGGAGGGGGTTGAGGTGAGAGCCTTGTTCGACGGATTCGGAAACGACTCGAACAACCAGCCCCTGAAAAAGCACCACATCAAGAGTCTGCGTGAAGACAGCATCGACATACATGAGTTCGACCCCGTCAGGTTTCCTTGGGTGAACCACATCTGGCCTCGCGACCACAGAAAGATAGTAGTGATTGACGGACACATAGCCTATACAGGCGGCATGAATGTGGCCGACTACTACATCGTAGGCACCAAGCAGGTAGGCGAATGGCGCGACATGCATTGCAGAATTGAAGGCCCTGTGGTAAACGAACTTCAGGACATTTTTGCCCGTATCTGGCAGAAAGTTACCAAAGAGCAACTGCTGAATACCAAATACTATAAAGGCGAACCCAAAGGCGACATGATGGTGGGAATAGCTAACAGAGAGCCACGCACCACCAACAAGATTATGCGCCAATTCTACGTTTCGGCACTCGACGATGCTAAGGACTCCATAAAAATCATCAACCCCTACTTCACCCTCACTCCATCAGTGAAAAAAGCGATTCATCGTGCAATAGACCGTGGCGTGAAGGTTGACATTCTGGTATCAGCAAAGAGCGACATACCCTTAACACCTGATGCCGTATATTATAATGTACACAAGCTGATGAAGAGAGGTGCAAACATCTGGCTGTATCAACCAGGATTCCACCACTCGAAGATAATGATGGTGGATGGTAAGTTCTGCACCGTTGGTAGCACTAACCTCGACGCACGAAGCCTGAGATTCGACTACGAGGTTAACGCCCTGATAGTAGACAAGAAGATTACAAAGGAGCTGGATGATATGTTTATAAGAGACACCCAGAAGAGCGTGCTGCTTACAAAAGAGGAATGGAACAATTTCCGTACTGGTTGGCAGAAGTTCCGCGGATGGTTCGCACACCTGCTTTCACCTTTCTTATAATAATAGCCCATGAACAGAAACACCGTGATATCAATAAGTAAGGGAATAGCCATCATACTGATGGTGATAGCTCATGCCGAAGCACCAGCGTGGTTGTGCAAATTCATATTCGAGTTCCACATGCCGCTGTTCTTTATCACGGCTGGATATTTCTTCTCGCTGAAGTACCTAAACGACGAGGCCACATTCGTAAAGAAACGCATTAAGGGACTATATGTGCCATTCGTAAAGTGGAGCGTTGTGTTTCTGGCATTGCACAATCTGATGTTCGAGATAGGAATTCTGAACGAGACGTATGGCAACGAGACGGGCGGAGTTACCCACCCCTACAGTTGGCACAGCATACAGCAGAACCTATGGAACATTTTTACCGCAATGGGTGGTTACGACCAGTTTCTATGTGGTGCATTCTGGTTCTTCAGAGGGTTGTTTGTGGCCAGCATCCTATACCTTATTATATATAAGGTGATGGATTACAGCATAAAATCCGAGAAATGGAAGAAGGCCATCCCCTACCTCATCTGCATTTTATTATTGATACTCTGCGGATGGAAGACATACGAGAAACTTAAGATTGTTACACTCGTGCAAGGTGGCTATCGCGACATGATGGGTTGCTTCTTCTTTGGATGCGGTTTCATCTTCCGCCAATATGCTGAGAGCTATCAGGCAATAATCAAGCGATACTACGCAATCATCTGGACAAGCATAGTGTTTGGCATCGTGGTCTACGTATTCTCGTACTACCTTACTGCCAACATGAACTGGCGTTCGAGCTTTGTTCAGTTCCTATCGTTACCTGTTCCTGCTATTATGGGATTCCTGATGACGTACAACATCAGTATGCTGCTTGACAAGAAGGAAAATTGGCTAAAGCGTTTCCTTGTGTATACTGGCGACCACACGCTGAACATATTTATATTCCACATTGTGGCATATAAGGTGGTTAGCTTGATAAAGATATGGTACTATGGGCTCGACATACGGCAGGTAGGTTGCCACATGGTGATACACGACCACTCGCAGGAAGACGCATTCTGGATACTCTACACCATAGCTGGCGTAGGTATACCTTTGTTTGGCACCTGGCTTGCAGAAAGACTGAAGGCTAAACGCCAATCAAGTCGAACATCATCTTGATTTCTTCATCGACAATGCCGTTCTTATCAAGCAGATACACCTCCTTCTTGATAAGGTCGTAAACATCCTTGCCATACGAGCGGAAGCAACTTGCGGCCTCGTCAATCCTATCATTAAACCACAGATAGAATCCATAGTTAAGCAAGTCGCCAGAAGCTGGAACATCTACCGCCATCAGCTGGTCGTACAGACGTCCGGCCTGCTCGTATTTCCCATCGCAAGTAAGAGCCCATGCCAATACACGAGCCACATTCAGATTGTCGGAATCCTCGTAGTTAAGGCGGAACAATATCTGTTCGGCCTCATCGTAGCGACGCAGATTGGTAAGACAAACCGACTTATTGAGCAGATATAGTTTCTTATCAGGATTGATGGCAAGCAACTTATCGTAAAGGTCGAGAGCCTCATCATATTTCTCCTTTCCAAACACCTCTCTTGCCAATCCCCACATAGCCTGCTCGCTATCAGGATTAAGCTCTAATGCACGTCTATAATCAAGCTCTTTGCCATGTCGCAGGTAGGCGCTAAGCATGTAGAAGTCGTAATTATAGTACTTCTCATCTTCATAACACTCCAGCACCTTGCGCGCATCCTGATGGCGATTGCGCTTGATGAGGAAACAGATTATATCGTAGAACTGATCCTGCAACTTGGTGAAGAAGAACAAGCGATAGTGGAAGAAAAGGCACTCCGACATTTCGTATGTGAAGAAATTGCGGAAATCGCCACGCTGTGGGAACAGACGGAAGAAGCGGAACAAATCCTGAAGATAGATTCTGCGGATATAGGCAGGAGATTCCATCTCGTCCTTATCTACTTTCTGCACCATCATAGCCTCGCCACGATTCAACATCTCGCGAACGTTCTCAGGAATCTGGTTCAGCACACTATCGAATGCCAGCAAGAATGAGTATTTATCGCTGTTGCAGAATGGACCGTAATCCAAAATGCCCTTCAGGAATTTCACGTCAGCAAATCTTTCGCGGGCAAAGGCCACTCCTGGGTGATCTATATAATAAGGTGTAAACCAGTTTACTATCTCGTTGAAGAATGAGAAACGTTTCATCTGCGAGAAACCTCCGAAATACACATCCGAACCTTGTTTCTGCATGTCAATCATACGGCGGAAGCTGTTCTCCATCTTCTCCAGATTCTTCTCGTCAGCATCTGGGTGCAGAATATCGTTGAGTATTGCCTCCTCGTCCTGCTCAAGGATTCCATCGCGACCAATGTTGCTCTGATTCTTAATAAGGTCGGGCATTATCTCGTTCTGAATGGTGTCGCGATCTTGCTCAGCACTCATACAATAGAAAATCTGCTTCTGCAGTTCAGCAAGCTCCTTGCAGCAATCAGGATTCTCAAGAGCCTTGTTTACAAGCTCCTGCATCTCTGGATAGAGCTGCACATGCAACTCGTCGTCGATGCTAAGCACCCAACCCACAAGTGCACGTTGGCGCACATACTCATCGCTACTCTGCTGATAAACATTCATCAGTGTGCGGAACTTAACCATATCAAAGCAGTTCATAGCTGCCAGAGTTGTAGCGCTTACGATAATCTGCTGATCGATTGAGTCGACGGTGGGCGATAAGAGCAACTGCTCCATAGCTTCGCCCTGACCTTCAGTCCAAAGGTCGGATGTAAGGATATGGGCAAAGATGTCGCCCATAAGCTGATAATGATTTCTGTACAACTCCTTGCGTCGACCCTGAGAAGTGTGAGGTGGCTCAAGTTCGAGCATCGCTACGTCAGAGACAAACGATTCCAACTGCTCGCGCAACACCTGTACCGACCAATCTCTCGGACTAAGATGTGCCCTCATGAAGAGCGATGAGAGGAATGGCGAATGCAGCACTCGGGCATTGGTATACACATTGGCGTAAAGTACATACATACGGCGCAGCAGCTTGTCGTATTGCTCTGAAAGCTGCGGGTCTTTAAAGCTCTTGCGCCAATAGTCCTTCATTACCTGATAATCGGTCTTGATAGCAAAAAGGCGGTCGGAGTTTATCTGATGCGGATTCATCGCCAGATAATTCTCCATGCGCAAAATAGCACCGTTAAGTGCCCTTACCGACAAGTATTCGTATATTTTCTTCAGTGTCTCTTCCTGTCTCATGTGTTACTTCTTCTTTTCCAGCCATCTCTTGGCACGGTCTATGTCTTTTTGTCTTGGTGCCTGATATGTGAACTTAAGCGAATCAGGTAGTGCTTTGATGGCTTGATCGTTAAGTCCGTAGTACTTCTTCAGAATCTGCTTGTAGTGGGTCACGCCAAAATGGTTGATAGAGTCGCAAGCCTGCTTGTAACCTTTCATAAACACATCCATCTGATGCTGGCGGTTCTTATCGCCCATGTTCTTTGTGCGGAACACAAGTGCGCCCAACTGTATATCCTCCTTACGAGTGTCGAGCATCACGTAGTGCTTCTTCAATACGGCTTGCGATGCCTGAGGCTCTGTAAGCAGCATGGCATCCATCTCGTTGTTCTCAAGCATCTTAAGGCGGATGTTCACATCGTTAATCTGAATGCGGAACACGCGTTCTGGAGCCAGCTTGGCACTATCAACAGCCAAATCGCCAAGCAAATCTGTTGCTGAGTAGCGAGTCATGGCCAACATTTTATCGTCGAGATGCTTGAAGTTGGTGATACGCAGCTGGCGCTGACTAACCATCAGCCAATAGGCATTGGTAGCAGCAGCATATCGCAGAGGTGTACCCTCTTTTATCATCTTCTCGGCTCTCACCAAATCGGTGATGGCACCTTCAGCACGGTTTCTTATCAATGCGGTGTCGATATCCATCTGGGCATTATAGCGCTTAAGGCGGATATCAACGGCGGTATCAAACATCTGTCGCTCTTTGGCTACGAATACGGGCAGACAATCGAGTGTGGGCATAACGGCGATTTTTAGTGCAGCCGAATCCTCACGCCACATCTTCAAACGCTGCTCACGAGTGAGGCGCTTGGTTTCTTCGTACGATTGTCCGCATGAAGCGAGCATCAGAAGAGCTATGAATCCAAAAACTAATTTCTTCATAATCGCCTGCAAAGGTACTGATTTTTTCAAAAAAAGCTTCTTTTTTTTGCTTTTTTTATTACCTTTGCAACCATTATGGCAAAAGATAAAACAGCATACGTTTGTTCCAACTGCGGCCAGGAGTCGCCTAAGTGGGTTGGAAAATGTCCCTCTTGCGGACAATGGAATACTTTCAAGGAGATAAAGATTGCTGCTGATACCAAGCAGAAACAAGCTTCGGCAGCAGCATCAGCAGGTCACGCCTTGCGTAACAACAAGGTGCTGCGGCTTCACGAAATCAGCTCGCACGACGACCCACGTATCGACATGCACGATGCAGAGTTTAACCGTGTGCTTGGTGGTGGATTGGTTCCAGGTAGTATCGTACTGCTTGGTGGCGAACCAGGTATCGGAAAGTCTACCCTATCGCTCCAGACTATGCTTAATATGCCAGAAAAGCGCATCCTCTATGTTAGCGGTGAGGAAAGCGCCCACCAGCTGAAAATGCGCGCAGAACGTATAGGTGGAGGAAGTGAAAACTTCATGCTGCTGACAGAAAACTCGCTCGAGGCTATCTTCGACCATATTAAAGAGGTGCAGCCAGAGCTGATTGTAATCGACTCAATCCAGACCATTTCTACTGAGGATGTAGAGAGCTCTGCTGGTTCCATCGCCCAAGTGCGCGAGTGTGCATCTGCCTTGCTGAGATTCGCCAAGACAAGCGGCGTACCTGTGATTCTTATTGGTCATATAACCAAGGAAGGCACCCTTGCGGGTCCTAAGATTCTGGAACATATTGTGGATACCGTTATACAGTTTGAAGGCGACCAGCATTATATGTACCGCATACTGCGCTCTATTAAGAACCGCTTTGGCTCAACTGCTGAGCTTGGAATATATGAGATGCTGCAGAACGGATTGCGACAAGTGAGCAACCCATCGGAACTACTGCTGACACAAGAACGCGACGGATTGTCTGGCATCGCCATCACTTCGGCCATCGAGGGAATACGCCCCTTCCTCGTTGAAACTCAGGCACTTGTATCAACAGCAGCTTATGGAACGCCACAACGCTCGGCTACTGGTTTCGACCAGCGCCGACTGAACATGCTGCTTGCCGTTCTCGAAAAGCGTGTGGGCTTTAAACTGGCACAGAAAGACGTGTTTGTAAACATCGCAGGAGGCCTGAGAGTAACTGATTTGGCAATGGACCTAAGCGTTATCGCAGCAGTACTATCATCGAATGTCGACACACCTATCGAAGCTGGTTGGTGTATGGCTGGCGAGGTTGGTCTTTCAGGCGAAGTACGCCCCATAAATCGCATAGAACAGCGCATAGCCGAGGCCGAGAAACTCGGGTTTACTGATATGATTATCCCAAAATACAATATGCAGGGCTTCGACAAGAAGAAATACAAGATAAATCTCCATCCCGTGCGCAAGGTGGAAGAAGCGCTACGTGCAATCTTTGGATAACAATTTTCTATAGTTTTGCACTTTTTGCTTACATAATTGATAGTTGAGCGCAAAAAAGAATTAAATATTCACTATTCACTATCCACTATTCACTAAAAAATTGTATCTTTGCAGTCGCATTTTAGAATGAAATTTTTCACATTATTAAATATTTAAATTATGACTATCAACGAATTCAACTTTGCCGGTAAGAAGGCAATCGTACGTGTAGACTTCAACGTACCCCTCGATGAGAATGGTAAGATCACAGACGACACCCGTATCCGTGGTGCCCTGCCTACCCTGAAGAAGATTCTGGCTGATGGTGGTGCTACTATCATTATGAGCCACATGGGTAAGCCCAAAGGTAAGGTAGATGCTAAGAAGTCACTCGGTCAGATCCGCGAGGCTGTTGAGAAGGCTCTGGGTGTTCCCGTTGCTTTCGCTCCCGACTGCGCTAAGGCTGCTGATGCTGCTAAGGCTCTGAAGATGGGTGAGGCTCTGCTGCTCGAGAACCTTCGTTTCTATCCAGAGGAAGAGGGTAAGCCAGTAGGTATCGACAAGGCTGATCCTGCATACGACGAGGCTAAGAAGGCAATGAAGGCCAGCCAGAAGGAGTTTGCTAAGACTCTCGCTAGCTACGCTGACTGCTACGTAATGGATGCCTTCGGTACAGCTCACCGCAAGCACGCTTCTACTGCTGTTATCGCTGATTACTTCGACGCTGACAACAAGATGCTGGGTCTGCTGATGGAGAAGGAGGTTCAGGCTGTTGACGCCGTTCTCTCTAACATCAAGCGTCCTTTCGTTGCTATCATGGGTGGTTCTAAGGTATCTTCTAAGATCGGTATCATTGAGAACCTGCTCGGTAAGGTTGATAAGCTCATCCTCTGCGGTGGTATGACTTATACCTTCGCTAAGGCTCACAACGGCGAGATTGGTGATTCAATCGTTGAGCTCGACAAGCTGGATGTTGCTCTGGGTGTTGAGGAGCTGGCTAAGAAGAACGGTGTAGAGCTCGTTCTGGGTTCTGACTGCACCGCTACTAACGGTCTCGACTTCGGCACTATGAGTGTTAAGGAGGGTGCTCAGATTATCACTTGCCCAGCTAACCAGGTTCCTGCTGGTTTCGAGGGTGTTGACGCTGGTCCTGAGAGCCAGAAGGCATTTGCCGAGGCAATCAAGGGTGCAAAGACCATCCTGTGGAACGGTCCTGCTGGTGTATTCGAGTGCGACGCCTTCACCGCTGGTTCACGCGCTATTGGCGATGCTATCGCTAAGGCAACTGCTGAGGGTGCATTCTCTCTGATTGGTGGTGGTGACTCTGTAGCTTGTGTAAACAAGTTCGGTCTTGCTGACCAGGTATCTTACATCTCTACTGGTGGTGGTGCTCTGCTCGAGGCCATCGAGGGTAAGGTTCTCCCAGGCGTTGCTGCTATCAAGGGTGAGTAATCAATCCTTTTGCGATGAGACGCATTTATCTCACTATAACAATGACCGTTCTGCTTCTTGCAGGCGGTCATTGTGCTTTTGCAAAGAAGTCAAAGACCATCGAGGTTGAGACAGCAAAGTTCGAAAAGAGCGATTCTACTGCAGAAGTATCAGTGCTGGTACAGTGGCCAGTTAATGGCGACAAGATTATTGTCGACAGCCTTCGCCATCACATCAATTATCTGCTTGGTGACGAGCTTAACCGTCCTGACGATGTTAAAGCCTATGGCGAATCACTATTCGAGTCGCTGTCGTTAGATTGGCACTCTGTTTACGACGAGATGGAGCCCGAAGAGCGTTTAGGCGCCTTTACCAGGTACTATGAAATTACTCTCGAAGCCCAGACTAATCGCTACGTAACCTATTTCTATCGCCAACATGAGTATCAAGGTGGCATTCACGGATACACTACCGACGTGGGTTTCACCTTCCGCAAGAGCGACGGCAAGCAGATAAAGCTGCTTGAAAACACCGATTCGCCCGAACTTGCCCAACTGGTAAAAGAAGGCATAAAGAGCTTCTTTGCAGGTGCCCCTGATAAAACAATGAGCGATGAAGAGGTGCTGGAGTTCCTCTTTGCAAGCGAAGCAGAAGAACTCGATAATATTCCACTTCCCCTCAATGCCCCCTATCTCTCCGACACAGGCGTAGTATTCCTCTACACCCAATACGAGATAGCCCCCTACTCCAGCGGAATCATCACCTTCGAAGTTCCCTTCGCCAAGATCCTCCCCTTTCTAACCAAAGAGGCTAAGGACATGATAAAATAACTGTGATTCTGGGATACTGGGATAAAACAAGCCCGCCTGGCGATAATGCTAAGCGGGCTTTATTGTTGTTTAAGGGTATACCTTACTTAACCATTATCTTCTGGTTTCCAATAATGTACAATCCCTTTGGCAAACTATTCATAACCTCACTACGGTTACCCTTCTTAAGTAGTATGCCGTTAATAGAGTAAACCTTAATTTCATCACTCTCCTGCTTGTCCATAACGTCGAGTATGCCAGTAGCTCCATCAACTCCGCCAAACAGACTTGATACACTGATGGTGCGAGTGCCAGCACTGCGGCTTGCATGATAGCTATAAACCTCGAATGGGCGGATAGTGCGATAGTTGTTTACAAACACACTTCCCTCAGGATATCCATCAAAGTCGTCGCCAACATTCAGCGCATAGAAGCCTTCCATCTTTGGCAAGCTGTTATAAACACCACCAACACCTATCGAGCCATCGCTGAGATGTATCATTACTGGAGTAGATACAGGAACAACGACATCCTTGGCAGAGAACGTTACCTTACCAGCCTGATTGTAAGTGGCAGGATAAGTTATGTTGTTAGGCATACTGATGATGTAAGGCTTGTTGGCCTCAATATCTGTAGCAATAGCCATACCATCCTCAGTCATCTGATGCAGCCAGAAGTGGAACTCGCTGGCATCGTTGCGGAACGGAGCGATAGTACCATGATCATCGTGAGTATACGCCTGAACTGTGAATGGCAGACAGATACCCTCCCAACCACGACTTACGTCCTTCTGGGTGGTCTGCTTAAACTCGCGCGTGTAGCTGATGCTCTCAGCAGTAAACTCCTGTGGAGCGTAGAAGTTGTTGATGATAGAGTCGGTATCAACCAGCACAATGCTCTTTGCCTTACCATCTACAACAACGTTTTCAACACCCTCTGGAGCCATCGATGCCTCATTAACAAATATCAGCATATTAGGATTATCAAAGCCCTCAAGGTCGCTCTTGGTAAGAGGCTCGGTGCTGTTCCAAACGATTGCAGCAATATCCTTTGTAACCTCATCACGACCGCCAACCATTTCAAGTGCGGTAGCCATAGTGTTGGCGCCACCAACGGTAAGAGTTAGATTCTCGTAAGTTGCCTCACTCGATTCTTTCTTCCACTCTTCTTCTATTTCAGCAACAACATGCTTGAGTTTCATTATCTCGTCCTCAATCTTATCACGATCCCACTCAAGACGATGTCCTTCATATTCATCACGCACATATGCTAACTCTACATATACATCATCTATCATCTTAGTGATGTTTTCTGATGGCTTGCTCTGTAGTATTTCACTCAGCACCTTATCGCAAATGTACGTAGTCTCAATAAGCTCCTGCCATTCGGTATAGTAATAAACCATCGATGCAATCTCCGAGTCAAGCATTCCCTCCTTTGTTGCCTTAGCATTAATCTTGATATCGCCAACAAACATCGGAGCTGTATACTGTGCCCACTCATCAACAAAGGTACTGTCAATCTCGGCCGACTGATACCAGATAAGTGCATCCTCGGTTGTGCAACTAATTACCAGACTATCGCCATTGAACGAGAATGTAGGCGTAGCCACCTGCTCGTCTGGCGTCATCTGCTCCTCAATCTTCTTGCAAGCCTCCATGATAGCTTGTATGAAGTACTCAGCCTCGCGGCTGCTTACCTCGGCACGCATCTGGTACATGTGGTCGCCTTCGTTCAGAGCCCATCTCAGCTCTTCAACCAGCGACTGCTCAACCTTTGGATTGTCAGTTGCCTTATCAGCGATATCAACACCATATCTGATGACTTCATAAAGCTCGTACCACAACTTGTATGCATAGATAAAGGTGGTGTCTTTAGAGTTCTCCATACCCTCCTTAGCGGCCATCATCTTTATAACAACGTTGTCTGTGATTTGAATTGGCTTAGTGTAAAGAGTGCTGCTTGTGTTTACCTCCAGAGCGTTGGCGATGCTGTCGGCCTGGCTCTCGTCGTCCCAAGTTTCCATAGCATAATATATGCTTGCATCAGCAGTCTTAGTCGAAAGCGCCAGCAGGTTGTCCTGGAGCTCCCAAGTTGGAGTTGCTACCTGCTCCTTCTTCTCCTTGCCCTTGTCGGCAATATCTGTGAAATATCCTGGTTTGCCGGCTATATCGATGTTGGCATACGATGGATCAGTATGGTTCTCATCATACGTTGTTCCATTGCCACCAACAAGGGCTGTGCATTCGCCAAACATATAATCGCCGTTGGTTACGCTAGCTACCGACCACTTGTCGCTAACATAGATAGTTGTAAGCGAATAGCAGTTGGCAAACATATAACTCATGTCGGTAACATTTGATGTGTCGAAGCTGCTTAAATCCAGCGTTTGGAGACTACTGTTCATAAAGAACATGTTAGACATGGTGGTTACCTTCGATGTGTTGAAGTGGCTCAGGTCTAACGACTCTAATGATGAACATTCCATAAACATAATGTCCATATCGGTAACCTCCGATGTATTAAGATATTCCAAACCGCTAATGGTCTTAAGTTCCATGCAATTTGCAAACCATCCCTTTGTGCTCTTGATGGTATCGCAAGCAGCAAACGACTGGTCGAAGATGACAGAATGAAGTGTTCTTCGAGCTTGGATAAGATCGGGCGATTCTGCCAGCTCGTTGATACCTACTACTACCCCCTCCTCTGCATGCGATGTTTTCTTATCATCGTAGTACATAGTCAGGTAAGCATCGTTCTCACTCTCATATTTCAATACAGCATACGCCTCTGTTACGGCAGGTTCTAAATATGGTTCACTTCCTGCTGCAGTGAAGTAGCCTGGATTGTCCGAACCTCCGTCAATATGGGCATAACTTGCATCAGTGTGACTTGCATCATATTTAGTTCCTGCTCCACCAACAAGGGCTTCGCAATCGCCAAACATGTAATCACTGTTGGTCACGTTGGCAATAGACCACTTTTCGCCAACATAGATAGTGACAAGAGAAGAACAATCGGTAAACATACGTTCCATAGTTGATACATTCTCTGTAGAGAATTGACTGAGATCCAGGCTTGTCAAGCTCTTGCACCCATGGAACATGAAAGTCATGTCAGTTACACGACTCGTGTTGAAACCGCTCAAATCGACATTTTCCAGTTTCTCACAATCCTTGAACATCAGCCACATATCAGTAACATTATCTGTCTTAAAGTCTGGCCCCAAAATAAGGGTTTGTAGATTACTACATTCGCGGAACATTTCACGCATATTTACTACATTTCCTGTCTTGAAATTACTTAAGTCAAGACTACTACAGTTAACGGCGGTAAACATGCTAGACATATTAGTTACATTGTCTGTTTCAAAACCACTTACATCAAGACTTGTCAAACTTACGCAAGCATCAAACATACCTGACATATTTGTGACATGACTTGTCTTAAGATTCTGAATTCCTGAGATGGATGACAAATTGCGGCATTCCATGAACCAATATTCGGTACTTGTCAATGTCTCGCAGTTTGCAAACGAATCGTCAAAAACAACAGAGGTTATTGATGAGCGATAATCATTCCATCCCAACTCTCCACTAATGCTTAAACCATTTCTTGCTGCTTTCTGGTCGTCATAGTAGAATGTAAGAATAGTATTGTCTTCGCTCAATACGGCATAAGGCTCTGCATCTCCACTAGTTTCTTTGGCTGTAAAGTAGCCAGGATTTAATTCTCCTCCGTCAATATGGGCATATTCATAGCCACAATTGCTTGCATCATATTTTGTTCCTGCACCCCCAATAAGAGATTTGCTCAAATAAAACATATCAAATCCATAAGCATAATCTATTTTTTCTGTACTCCATCTATTTCCAGCGTAAATAGTAGTTAATGCAGAACAGCTACCAAACATATTATTCATATCTGTAACATTTTCTGTATTAAAACTACTAACGTCAATGGTTGTCAAACTTTGACAATTATAGAACATCATCTTCATATAAACAACATTGTCTGTTCTAAATTCTCCTAAATTAATAGATTTGAGACTATTGCAATCGTAGAATAACCCTACCATATTCTCTACGTTATATGTATTAAGTCCACTCAAATCGAGACTCGTCAAACTTGAACAGCCACTAAACATCGCACCCAAATCTGTTACATTTTCAGTTTTTAGATTGCTAATTCCTATTATTTCGGTCAAATTACGACATTCATAAAACCAAAAAGCTGTACTACTTAATGCAGTAAAGTTGGTAAACGACTCATCAAAACAAACTTTTTTTATACTTTCAGCATATTCATGCCAATCAGGAAATTCTGATGGGTATTTTCTTGTTCCGCTAAATGGGCCTACCCCCATACCTCCACGAGCTTCTTTTTGCTCGTCGTAATAGAATGTGAGAGTAGTATTGTCTTCATTTAATACTGCATAGGGCTGTTTTTCTCCATCACCAGCGGTGTCTTGCGCTAAGGCTGATGTTGGCATCAGCGTGCCAAGCAGCACTATTATTGTGAATATAAACTTCTTCATAGCCTTCGGGATTTAACGTGAAAGTATTGGATCGGGGTTGTCGTTCTCGCCAGGGGTTTCTACTACCTCGGCGGCCGACTGCTGAATGAATACATCGGCCTGCTGGGGGTTCTGGCTGCCTGCTACAACAATCAGCACCGTTATGCGGTCGCGTTCTGTCTCTGAGTAGGCATCGCAGGTTACCTTAATCTCGCCATTGCCTACACCTGAGGCAGGCTCGATATGCAACCAGTCTTGTTGCGATGTAGGGATAAATGCTCGCCAAGCGGCATTGCTGGTTACCTTAACGGTCTGTGTGCCGCCCTCTGGTGTAAATACAGGCAGCTCAACTGGAGTAACACTCAGTTCGATGTTGGTCTTACCAACCTGCTTAACCTCAATCTCTGTACTACCCGAGCCATATTGAATGGTGAAGATAGCCGAGCGGTCGGCATCCGTCTGGATTTCGTCTACCGTAATATCAACTGGCGTAGAACCTGCAGAACCAGAGTTGGCGCTTAGGTGAATCCAGTCGACACCCGATGGCATGACGATGTTCCAATTGGTATTACTGCTGATGGTAAGCAGCTGCGAAGCCGACGGAATAGCGTCAAACTGGTAGAGGCTCTTTGTAACGGTCATGCCTGGATCAGAACTGGTCTGACGCACGGAAATCTTCTGCTGCAGTCCGCCATCCGATGTAAGCGTGATGGTAGCTGTGCGATCGCTTAGCGTAGAGTTCTGGTCGGTAGTGATGATAAGCGTTCCATTGCCGTTGCCCTTCAGCGGCTGAACCGACAGCTTCGAGCCAAAGTCGCCGCCTTCGTATGTCACCGTCCAGGCGCAATCGGCTGTAATGGGCACCTCTTTCGATTCCTCGTTGGCTCGGATTTCGATGTTGCCACCTTCAACCTTCAGAATCTCCTTGGCAGGTTTGGCCTGAGTCTCATCATCGCTCTTACAGCCTGTGAGTCCTGCCACCAGCGGCAGTGAGGCCAGTATTGTAATGAATATCTTTGTTTTCATATCTTTCTGCATTTAGTGGTTTTAGAATGAGAAGTTAAAGATAGCTCCGATGCTAACCATGAAGCCTCCGGCAGAGATGTTGCTGGCATCAGAGATGCGCTTAAAGTTGTCATCCTTGCTCACGCCGATAGAAAGCTCAGGTGCTGCAAACACGTAGAATCGCTCTATTGGGGCAAACAGCAGCTTGGCTCCAACTGATACACAGCTGGCCGAGGCTCCGTCGCCATAGAGGTTAGTGCCATCTGTAACCTTTCCCGATAGACGCTCAGCCTGGAATCCCAGCTGTGGCACAATACCCAAGCGCTCGGTAAGTTCAATCTGGTAGCCCAGCTTAGCAGCGAAGGTAGACCGCTTATAGGTAGCACTGCTCAGATATGTATCGTTGCCATCGGTGCTGTACCATCTCACGGGGTCGCTCGAACCCAGTCCGAAGGTGTAGCTCAGCTGCAGGTCGATGTTCTTGTAAGTAGCACCAGCCAGAGCGGTTATTCCGCCTAATGAACGCATGGTGTAGCCAGCTCCGAAGTAGAATGAGTTTGGCTTTATGTAGCGTACCTTTTCGAGCGATACGGTATCCGTTGTGGTAATGTTGTGCTTAACGGTATACTCGCGTGTGGTGCCTACATAGCCCTTGCGGCTCAATGCAATCTGATATGTACCAACGGGCAGTGTGGGCACATCAGTCAGGTTGATCGGGTCTGTACCGTTCAGCAAGGCATTGGCATTGCGAGGGCGGGTGTAGATGTTCAGCCTACCAGTGTGCTGTGCAGGAGGAGCAGCCTGAATCTGATTGCGTTTCTGCGGCACAACGGTAAAGTTTGTCTTCACAGGGTCGCAATCGGCCTTGCGCGTCTCAACGGTGTATGCACCCTCGCGCAGCTGTGTCTGCCACGAACCAGTGCCCACCTGATGGTCGTTAAACCAGATGTCGGCATTGTTCTCAACATTAACTACAACCTCGCCATAGTGGTCGCTCATGTTGCGCATCTGTATGTTTGCCACCTTTGTGCCCTTCTCGTCGGTAGTAGCAACAATAATGGTATCCTTACCCTCGTAGATGCCGTTCTGAGTCATCACAGCGTGGCGTCCGTAAGTAAGATACTTATTATAGATAGGTGACTGTCCCAGATATTCTCCATCAACGGTTACATCACTTTTTGCTTGCGATGTGGTGATGGTTACATAGCGACCTGTACCTATATCGAGAAGCATCTCGTAGGTGCGTCCGCCCTGTATTGATACCGGATAGTAGTAGTCGCGCAGAACTCCAAACACTTGGTGTGTGATAGTTAGTTTCTGTGCGCGTGGTGGAACGTAAAGCCATATCTCGGCAGCTTTCTCCTCAGTTCCAACAATTCCCAATGAACCGCCATTGAACAAGAATCCCCTCTCAGGAGTAACAATCTTGATCAGTGCGGCCTTGTCGCCATTCTGGTCACGTTTCTCAGTACCTCGGGTGTTAGCGGTCAAGTCGGTTTCAAGCAACCTGAACCCCAGCACACTGATACCGTCGGCCCATACTGACTGCGACACAGCAATCAATGCTAGTAGTAACAGTTTCTTCATTTCGTTTTTGTTTAGTAGGTTAATAAATCAAAATGTTTGGGACAAATATAAGAAAAATAATAATTAGTTCCAAATTTTTAATAGAAAAATTGAGCATTATTTTGGAATAATTGAGTAAAATAATGTGCCGAGCGATTACTCGACACATTACTGATTCCCGTTTTCCCTGTTTCCCTGTTTCTCGGGGTTAAAGATTTACTACTTTCTTTTCGTAGTTGTCGCGCTTCAGACGAACGATGACACCTTCCTTTATCAAGCTGTCAATCTGTTTGCCAGCGGCGTCGGCATTTGCAAGACCAAAGGTTTCGGCAAACTTCTGACGTAAGAAATTCTCGGGCAGCATCTTAAAACACTGGGCAAAGCGCGATGTATGACAAGTGTAATTTGCAGCCTTGTCGCGAGCCTGATTATCGTAGTAGTTGTAGGCCAAACCACCATAGAAGTGATGCTGACAACGATACTGAATCTCCATTACTAAGCGACAGAAACGCTCATCTATTTCATCTGTCTCGTATGTACCATTCTGCTCGCGCTCATCCCAGTGACGCATGTCGATAAAGGGCTTTGGTGTTATATTATTCATTGTTATCCAAAATTTTTATGCAAAGGTACTATTTTTCTGCCACTTAATCGGCATTTGCATAGAAAAAATATGGAGAAACAGGGAAACGTGGATTCGGGTGGGTTCTGAACTTGGGGTAAGTAAGATATATGATAATAAGATTAAAATTAATAATCGTATCATTTATCTATTTATCAACTTTCCCCGTTCAAAACTAAAACCACCCCGATTCCCGTTTTCCCTGTTTCTACGTTTCTCCCTTTTTCGAAAATCACCAGAACCCACTTCACAGGCTATGAAACGTAATATCTTGAGACAAGAAACGTAATTTCGTGCCCCATGAAGTAGTAGCTATAAAATATGTGTAAAGATACTTTATGATGGCTGTTGATGTGCCCCCGCGCCGCCATTAATAGAAAAATTATTTCCCACGTGAGGTAGCAATTTTTCCCTCACGTGGTAGCAAATTTCTCCATTCGTAGTTATATATTCGTAGCTTATGGTATTGTAAACTATTTTTACATAAGGAAACAGGGAAAACGGGAATCGGATGGGTAATAATAAAAGGTGTCGAGAATCAACTCGGCACCTTGTTTTTATTTCAGCTCGATGTTGCGGATGGCGGGGGCGTCTTCGGCATCGCCTTTCTTGAAGGTGTAGGTCGTAGGAAGGGTGTCGAAGGGCTCGAAGGTGAGCGTGAAGTCGGTGTAGTTGATGGTGCCAAAGGCGTTTGTTTCGGGCTTGTTGTCTGCATCGATTTTGATGCCGTCGGCGGCTGTAAGCTTGTATCTCTTGCCATTGGCCTCGAGATACGATTTCTTTGGGATGCTGAAGCAATCGCTATTCGCTAGGTAGATGCGGAAGTGCACCTTGGTGCTCTCTGAATTGGCCTCTGTTTTGCGAACAGCCATCCACAAGTAAGAACTGTTGTCTTGTTTAGGACCTTTGATGGCCTCGGCCATACCAAAGAACCAACCTTGGCCATATCCCATGTTCTTCCAAACAACACGACCTTGGGGCGATATCAGAATGAGGTAAGGGGTGGCGGGCATGTCGCAATAGTGGCCATCGATGCCTCCACGGCGCATCTTTCCGTCGTTCCAGTTCTTATAGTCTATCTTTGGAGTCTGGGGATGCTGTTGCCATGTAGAAAGCTTGTCAAGGTTGATGCCAACCACATCGAGTTTGTCTTTGTTTTGAAGATATACGGCGTTCAGCTCTGGGATTGTTGCCAGACTCACGCCACAACCATAGCTCCAGAAGTCGAGCAACACATAGCGTCCATCGGCTAAGGACTCTAAAAGCTGGTGCTTATTACCTTGCAAATCGAAGACTTCGCCATCAACAGCTTCTTCGCCTGTTTGCACAATATGTGGTGGATATACTAATGCGTGTATCGCTGCCAAATCGTGTTCGAACCCTTTAGGAGCGCGTGCAGCAGTGGTTGCCTCTAACTCCTTGAGTTGTTGTGTATAGGGAAAGACGTCTAAGGCATCGTAGACCTTTGATTGTTGCGCCACATATTCTAACTTGTACAGCGAGGCAGCATCTACAGGTAGCGTGGGCAGTATATCCATTGTTTGTTTGAATACTTTTAATTCGGCATGGTGAAACTTTGTCCAACTGGTTTCACCTATACAAAGCAGAACGAACTCCTTATAGGCATCAAAACAGTGCTTGGTGATGCGATTAAGTGTCTGCTGTTCGGCTATGGGACTATCAACTTTCCACAGAGGATAGAGGCAGTCGGTGCCCGATAGTTCAATCACCGCATCTGGTTTCAGATAGAGACATAACCATGTGTTAGGACAGCCTTCGCCGCTTAACGCGAAATCGCTACGAGTGAGTTCGTCTAAAGGCACGTTCAGTGTGAAATGTCCGCCCATAACGGTGTCGGTAGCAACTTGTGTATTGTCGATATAACTTTTTGCAATCGTACCGTCCTTAAGTGCGGGTGAATAGCCTTTGATGGTTGCATACTTAGTTGACTGCCCAAGTGCTGCGATGGCTACGAGGGCGAGAGTAATGGTTGATAATAGTTTTTTCATTGTTGTTTATGATATCATATTTTATGTTCTGATTGCAAAATTAGGATATTTTTCTGAATCGACAATGATTTTAGCAGGAAAATGGTATTTTTATCCCAGTATCACAGAATCACAGTTATTTCAGCGTGGGGTTACTTATTAACGAATGTCTCGCGTTTCATCTTTGCATCGAAGAGCCACTTGATGACTTTTGGATAATGCATGAGCCAACGGATAAGGCGCCAACCTATAGGGCTGAAGAAGAATTTGAATACCTTTACCTGATGCTCCATCTTACGGAACTCTTCGCTATTAGTCTCGCTGAACGACTTACCCTCTACAATGGCGCGCTTAGCATTAGCTGCGGTCTTAAAGGCGTCGTAGAGTCCCTCGCCCGTCAGCTTGTTGGCAAAACCACCTGCGTCGCCAATAAGTATCACATTATCGGCTGTATGGGGAACAGTGTTCAGGGGAATATACGCACCACAGATGCGACCTTCCTCAACACCGAATTTAGTAAGTGCTGCGCGGAAATTTGCCTTATGACGGGGCACATCCTCATTTGAATCCAAGTTGGCGTATCCATACATATCGCGACCAATGCTTGAGAACTTATAGAACACACCTGGCTTGTAGTTGCTTGAGAAATGCACAAACACATCATCGTCCTTCTCGCCCTCATTAAACTGCTCAAGGAAAAGGGCGTGCAACTTGGGCTCGCCATGAATCTGACGACGAATCAAACTGTTAGCACCATCGGCACCCACAAGATAGCGGCATGAAATCTGCTCGCCCGACCTCAGGGTAACCAGCACGCGGCCATTAGGCTGCTGCTCGAAACGGGCAAACGAACCCTTCATCATCTCTCCACCATGCTCGAGATAATACTTAACAAGAGTATAGTCGAAATCCTTACGACGAGTCATGCGGATGGCAAACTCCGACTGGAACTCGCATACAGGGTCGTTCTCGAATTGGCAACGCATGCGGGTGATGGGACGATAATCGTAAGTAATACCTGGCAACAGCATATCAAGCAGTCGCCAAGCCTTTACCGTCAAACCTCCACCACACACCTTGTCGCGGGGAAACGTAGCTTGATCAACAATAAGACATTCAACACCAGCCTGCCTCAACAGACTTCCACAAACGGAGCCGGCAGGACCGGCTCCGATTATCAACACTTCGATTTGTTTCATTTAAATCTTTTATTCTTTGTCTAACAGTATCTTCATCATTTCGATGGCTGAGTACGGAATGCGCGTACCAGGACCGAAGATGCAGGCTACGCCAGCCTTATAGAGGAAGTCGTAGTCCTGAGCAGGGATAACACCACCGGCTGTCACCATGATGTCGTCGCGACCCAGCTTATGAAGTTCCTCGATGAGCTGAGGTATCAGCGTCTTATGTCCAGCTGCCAGCGACGATGCACCTACGATGTGCACATCGTTCTCAACAGCCTCGCGAGCGGCCTCGGCTGGAGTCTGGAACAGTGGGCCCATATCCACGTCGAAACCACAATCGGCATAACCCGTTGCTACAACCTTTGCACCACGGTCGTGACCATCCTGACCCATCTTGGCGATGAAGATACGAGGACGGCGACCTTCCTTCTCAGCGAACTCATCAGTCAGCTTGCAAGCCAACTCAAAGTCCTTATCGTTCTTAGATTCTGAACTATACACGCCTGAAATTGTTCTGATTACTGCTTTATAACGACCTACGATCTCCTCGCAGGCATCTGAAATCTCACCAAGAGTACAACGCAGCTGAGCAGCCTTTACAGCCAGGTCGAGCAGGTTGTTCTCGCTCTTGCGACCTTCCTTGAAGTCGCGAACGCACTCTGTGATAGCCTTGAGAGCCTCCTTACAAGCGGCCTCATCGCGAGCTGCACGAACCTCCTTCAAGCACTCCTCCTGCTGCTTGCGTACAGCAGTATTGTCGACCTCGAGGATATCGATAGGATCCTCGTGATCCAAACGATACTTGTTAATACCAACGATGGTCTGCGAACCTGAGTCGATACGAGCCTGAGTGCGGGCTGCAGCCTCCTCGATACGCATCTTTGGCAGACCGGTCTCGATGGCCTTAGCCATACCGCCAAGCTTCTCAATCTCCTGAATGTGCTCCCAAGCCTTGTGAACCAGCTCGTTAGTGAGTGTCTCAACATAGTAAGAACCAGCCCATGGGTCAATCTGCTTGCACACCTTCGTCTCATTCTGAATGTAAATCTGAGTGTTACGAGCGATACGAGCCGAGAAGTCGGTAGGCAGGGCGATAGCCTCATCAAGGGCGTTGGTGTGCAGAGACTGAGTGTGGCCCAGCACAGCTGCCATAGCCTCGATACAGGTACGACCTACGTTATTGAATGGGTCCTGCTCGGTGAGCGACCAACCTGATGTCTGCGAGTGGGTACGCAGAGCCAACGACTTAGGATTCTTAGCGCCAAAGCTCTTTACAATCTTAGCCCACAGCAGTCGACCAGCACGCATCTTGGCAATCTCCATGAAGTGGTTCATGCCGATAGCCCAGAAGAATGAGAGTCGTGGAGCGAAAGCATCAACATCGATACCAGCATTAACACCAGTACGCAGGTAGTCCATACCATCGGCCAAGGTGTAAGCCAACTCGATATCGGCAGTAGCACCAGCCTCCTGCATGTGATAACCTGAAATAGAGATACTATTAAACTTAGGCATCTTCTGCGAGGTGTACTCGAAGATATCAGCGATAATCTTCATTGAGAATGCAGGTGGGTAGATATATGTATTACGCACCATGAACTCCTTCAGAATATCGTTCTGGATAGTACCTGCCATCTCCTCGAGCTGAGCGCCCTGCTCCAGACCTGCTACGATGTAGAATGCCAGGATAGGCAGTACGGCACCGTTCATGGTCATTGATACAGACATCTTGTTCAAGGGGATACCGCTGAAGAGCACCTTCATGTTCTCCTCGTTACAGATACTTACACCAGCCTTACCAACATCGCCCACAACACGAGCGTTATCTGGGTCGTAACCACGGTGTGTAGGAAGGTCGAAGGCTACAGAAAGACCTTTCTGACCAGAAGCCAGATTACGGCGATAGAATGCATTCGACTCTTCAGCTGTAGAGAATCCGGCATACTGACGGATAGTCCAAGGCTTGAAGGGGTACATCATAGAGTAAGGACCACGCAGATAGGGAGGAATACCAGCTGTAAAGTCGAGGTGCTCCATACCTTCAAGGTCTTCCTTTGTATAAACTGGGCGAACCTCAATGTGCTCTGGGGTCTTCCAGTTGGCCTCAATACCATTATCTTTAATCCACTTGGCACCATCCTGAGCCTTGATGCCTGCATAGATATCAATATCTTTAAACTGTTTACGCATAATTCAAGTCTCCTATTCTTTAAAT
>CADCEF010000009.1 GCA_902800365.1 uncultured Prevotella sp.
GTAAGTCCACCAAGGGATACCAGCAGCCTGCATACCAAGGCCTGCAGTAATCTGTCTGCGGAATGTTTCCCAATCGTTTCCAACGTCACCACTCCACATTGCTGAGCCATAGCGCTGGATACCTGCAAATCCACATCGAGTGAGAATCATTGGCTCTTTTCCTGCTTGCAACAGGCCCTCATAAACAGTCTTGTTTACTAATAGCGGATACACATTTCGTACCTGCTCGCCAGTCCATTTGCCATTATTCACCTTGCGACCAACAAGATCGTCATTCTCTGGTTCTGTTGCATCCTGCCACCAAGCATCTATTCCTAAGGGCAACAGCCTCTGTTGAAAGTTTCTCCAATAAGCAGCTGCAGCATCTGGATTAAAGAAATCAATCCAATCTGTTTCTGGAATATAGTGTCCACTAGCCTCCATCTCCTTCCCGACTTCGGAATTCTTATCAATTTTCGACCACACACTCAGCATCAGCTTCATGCCCATCTGATGCAAACTATCAGTCAGCGCCTTAGGATCGGGATAGAACTCTTCATCAAAACGCATTGAGTTCCAACCGTACTTGCCCCAATACTGCCAATCCTGAACCATCACACTTACCGGAAGATTCTCATTACGGAAACGGTGGGCCGTCTGCAGAATCTCGTCAGAAGAGTGGAAACGCTCCCTGCAGTGGATATAGCCCAACGCCCAATCAGGCATCAACGGACATTCACCAGTCAGTTCACGATACGTGGCAATAATCTCATCAGGCGAACCAACAAACACGGTATAGTCGACGCCATCGGCCACTGGCGAACGGAACACTGTCTCGTTCTTCACCTTATTATAATATAGTATAGGTTGATCGTCTTTGGTCAGTTCGGCTGATAGCTGGTGCTTGCCTTTCGAGAGATGTACAATCTTCGAAGCTGTTGGTGGCAACCAGAGGTTCTGCATCTCAATCACCGGCTTACCATCAATCAGCAGGTTATGTCTGCGGGCCATTTTCTGTCCTACATCCAACAACAAAGCATAGTCGCCAGCCTCAGGAATATCGATAGCTGCCTCAAAGATATGACGTTCACGTACCTCACGCTTACCGCCCTCGGTAGATGTCACATCAACCACCTCACGCTTTCCTTCCCCAGCCTGTTTTATGAGTTTTATGCTCTCACTGCAGGGATTAAACTCTGTCAGTCCGTAGTTATTCCACAGTACACCATAGCCCTTACTCGAAATCAGCATCGGAATACTGATCTGGGTGTTCACCTGGGTGAGCCTACGCGAAAGACCACGCACATTACTATAGCCATCCTGGAATTGTCCGAGTCCGAACAAACACTCATCCTTTGGCGAATCGAAAGTCAGCGTAGCCTCGCTGCCCACCAACTGATGGGCCTTAGCTGAAAAAATGGCTTTGCCGGTTTTATCTTTCACTATCAAGGTATTACCCTTAACTACGGCAGTGATATCGGCTTGTTTCAGCACATCGTGTTTTACATAGAGCCAATCGGGCAAATCACTTTTAGCTGTCTGATTAGTGTATCTTACCCTCACGGCATTCTTGGCCACATAGGTTACCGAAAGGTGCTGCGCAGCAGCTACCACAGCCACCACGCAGAACAGAATAGTTGATATTAGTTTTCTCATTATCATTGTTTACTTCTTAAACTGCCACCAATCCAAGCGTACATCACCTGTAGCCTTATCAAAACAGATATAGAGGTCGTGAACGCCTGTTGCATTCTTCACCTTACCACCAAAGGTACGGTATTTTTCAACGCTACCGGTCTTACCGATGGTTACGGAACCTACCACAGGACCATCGGCGCTGTCTAAACGCAGACTGATGGTACAGCCACCAGTAGCAGCAGCAGTGATATTAAACTGCTTGGCTCCCTTACCGAAGTCGACACCACGCAACTTGATGTACTCGCCATCGTTGATATCAAAGATATACATATTCTTCTTGCCGGTCGAGGTAGGCATATCAGCAACAACACCAGTATTCTCAATACCCATCTTGGCGCTCTTCAGTCCATAGCCCCAAGCCATTGTCTCAGCTTCAACTCTCTTGTAAGGGTTAAGCCAATGCAGCTGCTTCATAGGTTGCTGATCCAACCAGTAAGGTACCTCTTGAATTGTTCCATCGGCATTATAGGTAATCTCTGTTGCAGATACGCTTCTACGCTCGTGGTGAACAAAGGTTTCCAAATGCATCAGGTCGTAGTTCTGACCGAACACATACGAGTGACCTTTATAGTCAACGATACCAGGATGATTACCACGGTCGCGCTGGGTTGGTTTCATAATGTAACCCTTCCACTCCCAAGGTCCTGTAGGACTGTCACTCATAGCATATCCAAGTGCCTCAGGACAACAGGTTGATGCAAAACCAAGATAGTAATGACCATTGCGCTTGTAGAACCAAGGTCCCTCCTGATAGTTGGGGATATGTGGCAGTTTGGTTACACCGCTGGTCAGCGATGTCATATCCTCACCTAACTTAGCCCAGAAGGTATGTGGGTTTCCCCAGTACATATAGGCCTGACCATCGTCGTCGGTATAAACCGAAGGATCGATATCATACCAGTTGCTCTGATCCCATACCAGTGGTTTGCCAAGTGGATCCTTGAAAGGTCCGTAAGGCGAATCAGCCTCTAACACACCGATACCATGACCATGCAATGGGGCATAAAGATAGTACTTACCATTACGCTCTACAGTCTGAATAGCCCAAGCGCCATTCTCACGACTGCGCCATGGGAAATCCTTAAGCGATGCTACTGCGCCATGCTCAGTCCAGTTAACCATATCAGTGGTGCTCCACAACAACCAGTCGTACATAAAGAAGCCGGCCGAGCTCTTCTCGTTTACATCAGGGATATCCTCAGGCGAAGCATCATGCGAAGTATAGAGGAACAGGGTGTCGCCTACTACCAGTGGTGATGGGTCGGCCGTGTACTTAGTTTGGAACAAAGGCATGTTCACCTGCTCCAGTCCGCGCATCTCCCACCAGTCGAAGTTAAACAGTTTCGGTCCCTTACGACCTTTGAACACCAGATAAACGTCGGCTGTAGCAGGCAGGTTCAAACCCGAAATGGTTCGGGTTGGTGCAGCGATATCAGTGATGGTCGAGTAGTCCAGATCAACGGTAATGGTCTGCCACTTCTCCCAGCCACCTGTACCAGGCACGTTCAGGGTACCCAGACATCTGCCACCAATACTATCGAGGTGTATCTCTATCTGACCGCCACGCAAGCCGCTAGCAACACGAGCCGTGAAAGTACGTGGGTACTTATTGGCAAACGCTACGTTCTGCAACTTGATATAGTCGCCATTATGGATGTCGCTAACATAAACACCTACCTCTTCATTCTGCTCTGTCTTAACGCCTTTCGAGAAAGCCATTGTTTCGGCCTCAACCTTACGATAGGGGTTAAACTCTGCCACAGGTTTTACACCCGCATCAGTAGGCATAATAGTTGGAAAACTACCATCGGCATTATACTTAAACTCCTCTACTGCAACACTGCGACCGAATCCACCACCCTGCGGCAACTTGCCTGTATGGTAGAAAAAATAGCTATGTCCTTTATAATCAGCTACTCCACAATGGTTTGTAAACGAGTTAGTATCACACAGAGGCATAATCTCGCCAGCATACTTCCAAGGACCAAGTGGAGACGGAGCTGTACTATACGAAATATGTTCAGGTACACCGCCTGCAGCATAGAGTAACTGATAAACACCATTACGTTTAGTGAGCCAAGGTCCCTCAACATAAGAGTCCTTATAGGTCTTGCCTTTCTCACGTTCCTTCATCATCGGGCCTCCGAAAGCCTCTTCTGTCATAGGCAGTTTACCAAGTTCCCCCTCGTACGAAATCATGTCGCGATTTAACTTCAGGTAGTAAACTTGTGGATTTCCCCACATCAGCCAAGCCTGTCCGTCGTCATCAATCATAACTGTTGGGTCGATATGGTCCCATGAACCATTCTCAAACAATGGTTTACCCAAAGCATCTTTAAAAGGTCCTGTTGGCGAGTCAGCCACAGCTACGCCAATTGCCATACCACCAGAAAGTTTTGAATGGGCACAGATATACCAATAGAATTTACCATCGCGTTCGATGGTTTGTGATGCCCACGCACGATCATCTGCCCACGAGAAGCTCTCAAGAGCGAGTGGCGATCCATGATCCTGCCAGTTTACCATATCTTGAGTTGAATATACACGCCACTCCTGCATCCAGAAGAAATCGGCACCATCCTCATCATGACCGGTATAAACATACATAGTTCCATTATGTACCATTGGTGCGGGGTCGCTAGTACACCATGTCTGTACGAAGGGATTCTGGGCCTTCGCACCAGTAGCTAGCAGCATTAATGCGGCTATAGCGGTTGTTTTCTTGATCATTCTATTATTGCTTATTAGTTTACGACTGCAAAGGTACATCAAAAATACGATACCGGATTTCGTAAATGTATCATTTACTTTACTAAACGTAACACAAACAAAAAGTCCGGACTTTCACAAGCCCGGACCCCCAAAACAATGTAAAGTTCTAAAATTACCCGCCCACGATAGGGGCGGATAATATCATTCACCGCTCAGACCGTCGGCAATACCGGCGTATACATGCTTGCGGTAATAATTCTGATCCCATACACCTACAGGCTCACCTGGACGCCATCCGCTATCAGCAGGAGCGTCGGTAGCGCACCACAGAGTGATACCCCACTGCTGAGCTGGAGGAATAATGGTCTTATACTGCTGGATAATCCACTTATAGAAGTCGGCCATCTGGTGATGCTGCTCCTCAGTCATTTCAATAGTCTTAACTGCGTTGCCGTTAGCATCAACATAACCCATATCAAGCTCTGAGATACGAACCAGCTTACCAGTCTCTGCCATCATCTGGAACGACTTAACAATGAGATCCTTTCTCTTCTGAGCCTCTGTAGCATCAGCATAGCAAGAGATGTGCATCTGTGAACCGATACCATCAATCTTAGTAACGCCATCACTCTCCCACTTGTTAATCCAACTGATAAGTGACTCGAGTTTCTTGTTACCAGAAGCATCCCAGTCGTACTCAAGGTTATAGTCGTTAACGAAGAGCTTAATGTCATCGCCGCCATACTTATGAGCAAGCTTAACAACTGTACGAACATAATCAAGATCTCCCAGATAATCCTGCCAGAAGAAATTGTCCTTATCGTCAGCATTACCATGCTGCAGCTGGCCGTTAGCACCGATAGGCTCGTTAACAGCCTCCCATGCCTTAACAAGCAGGTTACCCTCCTCATCACGGCAAGCATCCATCATACCATGAATCCACTTGTCCATAGCATAGGTAAGAGTATCCTTCTTCTCCTCTGCAGACTGTGGAATACCACCACCTGTGCTCTCCTTCTCGACCTCAACAATAATGTTATCGAAGTAATATGTATTTGCTGAAGCCTGATCCTTCTTTGCAAGATTGAAAGCAATTGACTTCATACCACCATCTTTAACCATATCTCCTGAAGCAACAGCATCTTTAGAGAAGTGCTGCCATTCGGTTTTAAAGTTCACTCCACCAATACAATCCCAGTGATGGTATGCACCTGGATCACCATGAGCCTGTGTACCACAACTAACTTCTGTAGATGCCTTATAGTCGAATTCTACATGGAAAGCTGTACCATCCTGAAGAGCCTCTGGGAGTAAAATCCAGAACTGAGTATCCCACTCCTCTCCAGCACCTGTTGGAGAAACCACCTGAATTCCACGAGATCCATCCTTACCAATACCATCAACAATAGTAGAATTATAGGTATCTGTACGTGGTGCTTCCTTACTAATAAAGTTGCTAGCATCGGTGCCCTCCATATCACTATTAGATATGAGATTTTCCTTGTACTTCACTGGGCCAGAAGCAGACTTTTCTTTCTCTACTTCGAGTACAAAGTTGTCAAAGTAATATTCGTTAGCAGAAGCCTGATCTTTCTTTGAAAGGTTAAAGGCGATAGTCTTCATTCCGCCATCCTTTACCATGTCGCCTTTTGCAACTACATCCTTAGAGAAATGCTGCCACTCTGTAGTGAAATCCACATTTCCTGCACACTCCCAATGATGGTATGCTCCTGGATCACCATGAGCCTGAGTACCACATGAAACAGTTGTATTGGCTTTATAATCAAACTCAACATGGAATTTAGTTCCTTCCTCAAGAGCCTCTGGGAATGCTATCCAGAACTGAGTATCCCATTCCTCTGCTGCACCTGTTGGAGATGTTATCTTAATACCCTTAGAGCCATCCTTTCCTACACCAGCAGTGATAGAAGAATTAACAGTAGGTCCATTAGCCTCCTTTGTAAAGAAGTTGCTGGTTCCGGTACCTTCAAGGTCACCATTTACCATAACACTTTCCATATACTTAATCGTAGCGGCGGCGCCACCAGTTGCCTGTCCTTCTATAGTAAATGATGGACCATTCCAGTTTGCACTCCAACCATCGGTAGATTTCTTGTCGAAAGTACCATTAACAATCATCTCCTCATCAGAACCTTTTTCCTTGCAAGAGACATTGTCGATACATACATCTCCAGCAACCTTACCGAAGACGAACTGCAACTGATCGTGATCGAAGCTAGCTTCGAATTCCCACTGAAGATCTGTAAATGTCTTTGAAGTACCATAAGAAGCCAGATACTGAACATCATTAGAGCCACCCCACTCGTTCTTGTTAGGGCTGGTGCTCCAAATAGGCCAGAGTCCGAAAGTTCCTTCTGGATAAGCTTCGTCAGTCTTCACACTAATCTTAACTACATAAGTCTTACCCTTTACCATTGGAGTTGGCAGAGTATAAATAGCCTGCTTATCCCACTGGTTAGCTCCAGCATCACCATTATGATATACAATGCAAGGATCCTCACTACCAGGTGTAACAGGAATAGGCTTATCAGCCAACAGAGAATTCAACCATTTTACCGGCTGCTGAGCATGCCACGCCAAAGTGTGGCCATATACATTCATACCAGCTTTGGCTGCCTCGGTAACAAAAGCTTCCACGGTACCAAAGTTCATGTTTCCATCGTCACCTACACACGAAGCCATCTTCATGGCATTACCAGCAACGGTCTCGTTGAAGTTAACGTTAGTAATCACATAAGTAGGACCCTGCTTTGCATAGTCAGCAGCATCGGTACCTATGCCCAACTTAAAGTTTGGATCGGCTACATACTCCTTCAGGGCCTTATAATCTGACAGATAAGCATATTCTGCAGACAATTCAGGACGCCCCACCTCGAAGTTGCGATCAAACTCATCTGCACACGAAGCCATGAACATGGCTCCGAGTGCTAAAATGATATGTTGCTTTTTCATTTTCATTACTTTTTAAGCATTACTTTTTATAAACAGGAGTAAACTCATCAACGGGTTTTACACCACTACGCTCCCAGACAAGTTTCTCCTGAACAGAAGCCTTTTGTGGGTTACCCAGTTCATCTGTCTCATTGAAATCAATCTGATAGTCAAGCTCCATAAGGTCACGATCTCTGTTACCCCAATTCTTAATGGCACCATTGTCGCTCCATGAACCGTTTCCAGTTACAGTTATACCCGAAATTGGTGTGATAGTACACTTGTCACTAGCATCAAATGTAAGCAACAGGTCGAAGTAGAACGTGTGACTAGTTTTTTCAGTCTCAGAAGTCTTGTTACCATTCTTATCACGCTTATAGATCCAATAATCATTAGTTGTATAGCTGGCATGGTATACGCAAGAATTGAGTGACTTGGTATCAATCTGAACCTCATATGCATGCTCAATATCATCTATTGAAGAAGTGCCATGAGTACGCCAGAAACCAGAGTACTTGTTCTGGAACTTTACACAATAGAGCACAAAGTCCATAGGCTTGATATCCCAAGCATCGCTGTTAGTGCGAGGACCTGTCTCACCTTCATTCAAAGTACCAGTAAGAATCTTACCAAAACCTGTCTGACTTGTCATAAGGAGAGGAATCACATAAGTACGACCAACCGCATCTGGATCATTGAAGAATGCATCGGTGAGCTGTACAGTTGTGGTACCATTAAAAGTGCCATTGAAATTCAGATTGGTTGTAGATAATGAGTAGTAGCTGCTTGGCATGGCCTTTACAGGAGTAACACCATCTTCGAAATACAGATTGTCACAAAGACTCTCATCGACAGCAACCTGAACGCTTCCATTAGAACCATTATATGAACCACCAAAAGTTGCCATAATCTGGCACTGGTGATTATGGTCGTTAGTCAAATCAATTGAAGGCTCATCATCACCCAGTACGATAGTACGTGTGGGGTACTGATATGGGAAATAGACTGTTGTGCCATCTTCGAAGTCTGGGAAAGTCTTGTTACCATTCTCACAGCTCCACAGACCACAAACGAGTCCGATTCCACAGATGAACTTTAATATATTACGTTTCATAATCTCTTTTCTTTTTAGTTTTACATTGTTTTTTGATTACTTCCATCCGTCATTCTGTTGCAGACTGCTCCACTTCAGAACTTCAGAATAAGGAATTGGACCATAAATCATATAATCCTTATAATCACGTGCCTCTACCTCAATAGGAGTATAGACTAACTTGCCATCAGTACCAGTAGTAATCTTTACGCCCTTTGCAGCCTCTGTAAGGTTAGCATTCCAACGGCGAAGATCCCAGAAACGATGGTTCTCGAAGCAGAGCTCCAAACGACGCTCGTTGCGGATGAGCTCACGCATCTTATCCTTGCTCTGAGCGCACTCCTCAAGATAAGGATCGTTTTCACCACCTACACCAGCGCGCTTACGGAGAGCCTTGATGACATCATAGGCAGAATAGTTGGCGCCACCTACATTTGCCTTTGGACCCTGAGCCTCGTTAGCAGCCTCAGCGTAATCAAGGAAAATCTCGGTATAGCGGATACGAGCACCGAAATGCTTAGCACCCTGACTTGTGGTTACGTTGATATCGTCGCGGAGCAATTTATGCAGATAGTAACCAGTCTTGGTTGACTTACCATTCTCACGGTCGATACCATCGAGTCCTTCGTTATCGGTAGCAGTATTGATAACAGAACCGTTTGCACCAATCTTCTCGCCATTTACCAAGATGTAAGTCTTCAGACGTGGGTCACGATTCTCATATGGATTCTTGGCATCGTACTGTGACTTAGCATCAGTAATAGGATAACCATTAGCCATTGGGAATGCGTCTACCAGGTTCTGAGATGGATTAACGCGTCCTTTACCATCCAAAGAAGGAGGATAGTTGTTCTGCTCCTTTTCAAGGTTCTTTTCATCAGTTACGACACCGCGCCAGCAAATCTCCAATGGGTCTGGATCGGTAAAACCGAAAGCATCAATAAAGTCAACGTTTGCATACCAGCGCCATCCATCAGGATCAACACCAGCAACACCACCAACATTATTCAGAGATTTAGCAGCATACTCAGCAGCCTGTTCCCATGTCATAACACCAGCAGATGCATAAGCAGGAGATGCAGCGAAGAGAGCCACCTGAGCCTTGAAGGCAGCAATCATGCGACCATCAATCTTACCACGCTGCAAGCTACCGAATGCACGGTTGTACTCTGCAGTGCTACCACCAGCATACTTGGCAGGCATGGTCTTAACATCGCCATACTCCATAGGCAGATACTTTAGAGCCTCATCAAAGTCAGCAAGAATCTGGTCAATACACTCCTTGAATGAGTTACGTGGGAGGTTGAAGTCAGAAGTACCATCTTCAGAAGTGAGATGTATGGGCACACCCACAACCTCGCCATTTACCTTACCAGCGTGAGCACGTAGCAGATAGAACATATGAAGACCACGCAGTGCATAAGCCTGACCCTTATACAGATCAAGGTGCATCTGGTTCAGTGTCTCAGAAGAATAGTCCCACAGAACCTTATCGCAGTTCTCGAGGAACAGGTTACAATACTGAATAGCGTGATAGCGAACATCCCACTGGTTGATAGGATTGTTCTGCGATGTCCACGCACCAGTAGCCATCTTCTTATAATTGTTGTCGTTGTCGTTAGAGACAGCGTCGTCGGTAGCCACATCCGAAGTAGGGTTCTCATCGTATGGCAATACAAGGAATGCATTGTCGAGGAGACCACGAGCGAAATCAGGCCATGTATACATCTGGGTAATATCCTGGTTATTCTCCAGTGCAGGCTCAAATAAATCGTCACACGAAGAGAAGCTAGCAATCATGCTAACACCGCAGATGAATTTCAATATATTCTGTTTCATAATTCCTTTCTAATTTTTAGAAGTTTACTTTAGCACCGATGTTATAGAAACGAGACTGAGGTGCTTCGCCTACACTCATTTCCATCAGCTTACGCTCCTTGGCAAATGTCAGCAAGCTGTTGCCACTTACATATACTGAAAGGCCCTTTACGATACCATTGCCAATGATGGTCTTTGGGAAATCGTATGTGAGCTGAACCTTTGCGAGGTCGAAACGTGAAGTTGAATACATCCAGAAGTCAGATGTGGTATTGTTATTAGCACCGCTCTGAGTTGTCAAACGTGGATATGTAGCTGTTTCTGCAGTAGCGGCAGTCCAACGATTGCGAACAGCAGCTGAGTACTTGTTCTCACCAGAAATCCACCAGTAGCTGTTGTTCTTTACGGCATGACCACCGAAGCCACCTACGCCCAACATGAAGAGCGAGAAGTTCTTGTACTTGAAGGTGAGGTTTACACCCAGAGTCATAGGAGCACCATACCAGCCACCTTTACCCAGATCAACCTGGTCTTTGCTGTCGATGATATTATCTCCGTTCTGATCCTTGTACTTCAGATCACCAGGCTTTACAGTAGCACCGAGCGACTGCTTAGGAGAGTTGGCGATATCAGCCTCATCCTTGAAGAAACCAAGACACTCATAACCCCAGATAGCATCCAGCGCCTTACCCTCACGATACTGATATGTATCAGCATAGTTGGCATCGTCACGCTTTGAAGCCTTAGTGGTGTAATAAGTCATATTAGCACCACCCTCGAAACCGAAGTCACCAAAGTTCTTCTTATATTTTACAGCAACGTCGAAACCAGAACGGGTATCCTTGTTGTAATTCAAGTATGAGAGGAACGAAGACTCAGGATAGTAAGACTTAAAGTAGCTAGGCATCTGGTTTGAAGCGGTAATGATACCACCGTCCATTACGCTGCTGAATACAGAAGCGTCGATAGCCAGGCTGCGCTCCAGCAATTCGGCATGGATGCTAGCAGAAATCTCGTTACGCTTGATATATGCCAGATCAGGATTGCCACCACGCTTGAAAGCGAAGTCGTTATGACCTGTCAAACCGTTCCAGTCCCACCAACCACTCTGCTGGATAGTTCCGAGATACATATAATAGTTCTCGATATCCAGATCGGTCTTCAGACTGCTAGCGCTGGCGCTGATGGTCAGGTTATCAAAAATACTTCCTTCCATGAAAGCCTCTTTAGCGATGTTCCAACCCAGTGTTGCCGATGGAGAGAAGCCAGCACGCTTACCCTCAGGCAATTTAGCAGACCAAGGTGCAGCAACTGCGAAGTCAACATAGTACTTGTGAGCGTAGTTATACGACAGGTTCAAGCCCAGGTTGGCATTGCTTACCTTATGATACTGACCAGAACGAGTCTGCTGGAAGCCATTAGCCACTACCATTGCACTTACATTATGCTTATCAGCAAATGTACGGTTGTAATCGAAGTGGGCATTGAAAGTAATCATCTGGTGATTAGTCGAACCAGAAATATCCTGCTGACCAGACTTCTTATCCACTGTCTCATGGTTATCAAGTGAGAGAATCAGGTCGGGACCATTATAGTTACTCCATGCTGGCTCGAAAGTAGCATACTTATTATTATAAGAGGTAGAGTAGCTGGTCTGATAGTCAACACCTACCAATGCATGGAATGAAAGGCCCTTCAGTACAGAGTTGAGGTCAACATTCACACCTGCATCAAACTGGAACTGACGACTGGTCCATGTGCTCTTACCGGCTGCATAATAGTCGGCAAAGATATTATTACGGTCAACATCAGTAGCACCGGCAGCCAGGAAGTACTTACCATCGATAATATTTGTAGTTGATGACAAAGCATTATGCGGCTGGATGGCATTTGGATCCAGATAAGAGATAGGAATCAATGGGTTGTAACGGTTAGGACGCCAGTTAGCAGCTGCCTCCCAGTAGTTACAAATCACATCCTGATTATTTTCTCTTACCACAGCACCCTTAGCATCAAGCTTCTTATGATTAGAGATAGCTGAACGCGAATTGTAGTAAGTTGCATTGGCATTCACATACGCTGTGATAAAGTTGTTGATGCGAACATCTACGTTACCGCGTACATTGAAACGATCGGTATAGTTATTCTTGGCCTCACCAAAGTTCAGGAAGTCGCCATTACGATAGTAGCTGACGTTAGAATAGAACTTAGCACGATCATTACCACCTTCAATCTCAACAGTAGCGTCGGTACGATTGTAGGCCTTCTTGATGAAATCAGAAGAATAGAAATCTACATCTGAATAACGATAGAGATTCTCACGACTTGCATAGTTGTAAATCTGATCGGGCGTATAAAGAGCAGCCAGGCCATCGTTGGCACGAGCCTCATTATACAGAGTCATATACTCTGCTGAGCTGATGTACTCAGGATAAGCCTTAGCTACATTCCAACCTGTGTTAGCACGAACCTGAACACTCAGTCCATCAGTTACGCGACCACGCTTAGTAGTAATCAGAACAGCACCTTTGGCAGCACGGCTTCCATAAAGTACTACAGCCTGTGCACCCTTGAGGAAAGTTATCTCCTCTATTTCCGAAGGCAACACGTTGTTAGCCTCACGGGGCACGCCATCAATCAGAACAAGCTGATCGGTAAAACCCCACATACCATTGCCGTTGTAACCGGCTACATAGCCCTGCAAATTATCAAGACTATAGGTATTGTAGTTCTTGTCCATCAGTTCTCTGTAGTTCACGCTCGACACGCCACCCATAATGTCCTCTTTGGCAACCTTACGGAAAGCCACGTTGACCTGGGCTGAGTCTGCAGCATCAATCTGAGCCTCAGCAGGAGTAGCTGCCGACAGAGCCAGGAGAGCTGACAGTATGATAAATTTATTTTGTTTCATAAAACTTTTCACTTTAACTTTTAATTTTCAACTTAAAAGAATTACCATCCTGGATTCTGTGGATACTCAGCATAGAGATATACATCACTCTCCTTCAACGGTAGCAGATAATGCTTGGTACCAAACTTACGCTCTACGATAATGGTCTGACCTTTAATTGTCGGGTCAAAGCCTGTAACCTCAGCATCTCGAGGATCATTCTCTGCAAAGTTATAGTTACCTACTCTCTTAAATTCCTGACGAGTCTTTACATTGTACGGATACTCGGTAAGGAGCAGCCAGCGCTGCAGGTCCTGCCAACGGAATCCTTCGAATGCCAACTCACAAGCACGCTCACGACGAACCTCATCGATGAACTTCTTCTGGTCAGCCAGGAATCTGTCTGCCACATGTCCAGCACCTACACGATCACGAAGCACATTGATGGCATCGGCGGCATTGAGTGAGCACTTAGCCTTATGAGCAGCACCACTAGCAGCAGCGCCTGCCTCAGCATAGAGCAGATAGATATCAGCCAGACGCAAATAAGGCAGATAGGTCTGAAGTGCACCACCCCAGTTGTACATACCATCGTACTTGTTACACTGGTGAGGAACAAGTTTCTGACAGAAATAACCGGTACGGCTACCATTGGCCTCACGCTCAGGGTTACCAGTAGGAACCATGTTACCACCTGTAAACAACTCAAGATACTGGAATGGCTGGTCAACCTTATCTGGATCAGCATTCAGGAACTTGAAGCCGTCGAACATGATATCGTGATAGAAACGTGGGTCACGATCCTTGAAAGGATGAGTTGGATCAAAACCAGACTGTGCATTGAACGAACCGTCAGCATTCAAGATAGGCTCACCATTAGCCATTCCGTATGCATAGTTCACATAGTTGGCAGATGGCATGTGGATCAGAGCGTCGTGTTCAACCAAGTTGTTAACCTTTGGCCCCCACAGCTTAGCAAAGTTCCAGTTAGAACCGTTTACATCAGGCTGAGGACCACGCAGGATAGCCTCAACGCTACCTGGCATTTTCCAACCCTGACCAGTTGTACGGAAGATATCAGAGTAATTGCTCTTTGAGCCTTCAGCTTTTTCGTGATTATAGATATCCTTATATTTGTACTCTGCCAGAGAATAAGGAGTAGCGCCACTCTCTACCTGTGCAATAGCCTCACCCAGAGCATCGGCAGCACGGCTAGCCAAAGCTGCATCATAGGCATAGGTATCGCCATTCTTTGATGCGCCAACCTCAGCACCCTTCACGTTAAGTGGAGAAGCAGCCCAAAGGAGTACCTTACCAAGATAAGCAAGTGCACAAACCTTTGTAAGACGAAGGTCGTTCTTACCGATAGTCTTCTTACCAATAGTGGTATTATCCCAATCGTTAGGCAACAAGTCTGCTGCGGCACGATAGTCTTCAGCGCATCTCTCAGCGCACTCCTTAAACGAAAGGCGAGGCAATGTCAAAACCTGGTCGGCAGGCAGTACTTCGTCAACATAAGGAACACCACCATACCACTCCATGAGCTGGTGATGCCACCATGCACGGAAAAAGAGCAACTGTCCCTTTACGAAGTTCTTCTCTTCCTTAGTAGCATCTGTCATCTTATCAAAATTCTCCAAACCGATGTTGGCTTTACGAATACAATACCAAGCATGCTCCAACGAATGAGAATACTTATCGGTTGAAGTAGGATCAGGGTTGTCTGCATGCAGGAAACTCTGGTTGTTATTATACCAGTTACGATAGTCGCCCAAGTCAAAGTGAGCAGTAACATGTCCATCACCCAGACCTGCATTCATAATCTCATCCTCGCCCCAGTTGAAAGAAGTACACCACATATTCGACTCCTTATTAGGGATACAGTTATAGATTTCCTCTACAAATCCCTGGAAAGCGGTGAAGTTCTTGAAAGCAGACTCCGGATTAACATCCGTATCTGGCGACTTATCAAGATAGTCATTACATGACGTTGCTCCAAGCGAGAGCGTCATGACGGCTACACCTATTATATATTTGTTAATAAACTTTTTCATTGCTTTTTCTCTATTTTAAAGATTGAACTTCACACCGAGGTTAATACGTTTGAACGTCGGGTAAGCACCGTTACTAGCGGTATGGTTACCACCGAAGTTAGACTCACGGTCATCAGGCATGCGAGTCCAGAGCCAGAGGTTGTTACCGCTAACGAATACCTTCAGATTCTTAACGCCCATCTTCTGTACCCAAGGCTGTGTAAAGGTATATGCAACCTCTACGTTCTTCAGACGGATATAAGAACCATCACAGAGATACTGAGTACCATAATAGTAAGATGGTTTTGAGTTGAAACGTGGTGTTACAATATCGGCCCCCTCTCTATCAGTGCTCCACCATGTACCCTGGTCGTAAACGTTAGCCAGCATTGGATCAGCAAAGCTGGTCATGGTTACGTCACGAGTCACATTGGTTACACCATAGAACTGAGCAAAGCAGCTGAAGCCTTTCCACTCAAAACCGATAGTGGTATTATAGGTATTCTGTGGGAAACCAGAGTAACCATAAGGCACCTGGTCGTTCACATTATCAACAACACCATCACCATTGAAGTCTACTATATAGTAGTCACCTGCTAACTTCACATCATCGTTAGAATCATGCTTTGGCGATCCGTAAACGGCATCATAACCACTCATCATACCCTTGTCGAGGAAGGTACGGACCTGATCGATGCTATAGCCAGCCTGCTTACGATAGCTTGGCAACAGAGGCGCGTCATCCTTAACATCGATTACATTCTCGGCATGAGTCATACTCAAGTTAGCCCAGAAGCGCATCTTGTTGTTCAACACCTTATTGAAGCGTACCTCAATTTCATAACCCTTAGTTGTAACCTTACCCAAGTTAGCAGTTACAGGGCTCTGGCCGAAGTATGATGGAACAGCACGTTCTTTTCCTGGAACCAAGATGTCAGAACGCTTATCCTTGAACACCTCAATAGAACCAGCAAAGAGTCCACCCAAGATTCCATAATCAAGACCAACATTAAACTTCTTTACGGTCTCCCAATGTACATTGGGGTTACCTACAGACTTCTCGCGATACCATTTATATGGGTTGTTGCTTCCACCCTGAGCTGTATCCAGAGTAGACTGACCACCATAAGCCCACTGTGTCATATAAAGGAAGCGTTCACCAACATTGTCATCACCAATTTCTCCATAAGATGCACGGAGCTTCAGCATGTCGATAATCTTCTTCTCACGCAGATACTTCATGAATGGCTCCTCACTGATCATCCATCCGATAGCACCAGAATTGAAGAATGCAAAACGGTTGTCCTTTGAGAATTTCTCTGATCCGTTATAAGCACCATTGTACTCCAAGAAGTACTTTCCTGCAAATCCGTATGTAGCACGGAACACCCAGTCTTCACGATAGCTAGGAATCATAGAACCGGTTGCATATTCCTGACGGGCAAATACACCCATTGCAGAAACATCGTGCAATCCGAAGGTACGAGCCCAGTTCAACTGCAACTGGTAGTTGAGGTTACGCTGAGTAGCCCAGTTCTGAACTTGACCAGCCTGTGTAGACCACTTGTTACCCTGTGTATAGTCGAAACGGTCGTAACCCTCATAAGCAGACTTATAAGTTACAGCACCCGTCTGTGGGTCAATCCACTTGTACTGAGGATCATTGTAGAGGTCATTGATACCACGGTTATCCTCGCGGAAGGTATTATCCCATGAAATCATACCACGTGCATTCAATCCCTTTGTAATAAAGTCGAGCTTCTGCTCCAGCACGAAGTCGGTAGTGATACGAGTAGTTGTAATATACTGTGTACCACCAAGAGCGACACTAACAGCAGCGTTACTAACGTTGGTAGAACCAGGAAGGAATCCCCAAGAGCCATCGCTGTACTTTGGGATAAATGCATCAGGCGAGATGTTATATACACCTGCCCACTGCTGAGAAACCTGCCAATCATTATTTACCAGGTTGCTCCAAGGTGTCATCTGACGACCATTAGAACCTGCGATATTAACCTTCAGTACAGTGGTCTTGGTAATATTAAAATCAAGGTTCGAGCGCACGTTCACGCGCTTATAGTCATAACCGGTAGGATACTGACGACCATTGCCAAAATCTTTATAAAGGTCACCCTCACTTACAAAGTCAACACTTGCGAAGTACTTTACAAAGCGTGTACCACCAGATACATTCAGGTTAGCATTATAAGACATGGTATAATCCTTAAACAGAGAACGCTGCCAGTCAACGTTAGGATAACGCTCACTAATGAGGTTACCAAATTCATCCTTTGCATTAGGATCCTGGTTACGGTAATTCTCGATGAAGTTCATCGGACGAATATAGGCCCAGCTTGAAGGATAAATATTCAACTCATGCTCAATAGCAACGTTACGAGCAACAAGAGCGTCGTAAGAATCGTACTTATCTGGCAACTTTGAAGGAATCTTCATGATGGCGTTGGCAGATACGCTGATCTGAGCCTTACCCTCAGCACCACGCTTAGTAGTAATAAGGATAACACCATTAGCACCCTTCACACCATAAACGGCGGTAGCTGAAGCATCCTTCAGTACAGAGATAGTAGCAACCGACTGAATGTCAACACTTGACATAGGACGCTCGATACCATCAACCAGTACCAGAGGCTCAGAGTTATTCCATGAAGAAGCACCACGAATCTGAATCTTTGGCTCCTCTTCACCAGGCATACCCTGAGAAGCAGTAGTTACCACACCAGGCAGATTACCAGTCAGGGCAGCACCGATATCAGTGATACCTGCAGCACGCTCCAGAACTTCACCTGTGGTCTGAGTGATGGCACCCACAACCGAGGCTTTCTTCTGCTGACCGAAACCTACAACAACAACCTCAGTAAGCTGAGTATTGTCGGTAAGAACAACTTTGAAAGTGCGCTCACGACCCACTTTCAACTCCTTAGTGTTCATTCCTACGTAGCTCACGACAATAATCGAGCTCTCCGAAGGAACTTTCAGCTGGAAATTACCGTCAAAGTCCGTTACCGCACCAAGACCAGCATTTCCCTTCACAACAACCGATGCGCCAATCAGAGGCTCACCTGCATTGTCCACGACTGTACCCTTTACGTTGACACCACCTCCCTGCGCCTGCGCGAAAGCAGAGCAGAAAAGCAGAAGCAAAGTGGGAACAGCCCGTTTCAAAAGACTTGTTAGCTGTTTCATTTTGATTGATTTTGATACATAATTTGACTATAGTTAATTGAAAAATTTGTTTCGACTTCACATCGTTAACGGGTGCAAAATTAATAAAAATAGGCTAAAACAAACAAAAAATAAACAACACAAACTTTATATGTCGTAACAAAATAAGAGAAATGTTACAAAATATAAAGTTTGTGTTACAGCAATTTGACCGGCTTGCTAGTTGATGTATGTCAATTATTGTAGTTTGTACGTTTTTGGAGATTCCCTACCAAACAAGAACTGCTTACTATAGCCGCCAAAATCTATGATTATCTTCTCAAACACGATACCGGGATCTTGCGGATGAATAGTCAAGGTATGAATATCGCTATTTGAATCCAGAGGCAACTCAACCACCTGTTCCACCACCCTACTTGCTACAGTGGGATAATACTTTGAGTAGATATTCTCTGGTTTCTCATTCAAATCTTTGTTAAAATTAACATTAACAGGAGTCTGTCCATCAACTGACAAATCATATACCAAGCCGCCCTTATCCAGGAAATCAAGCGTGGATTTTGTAACGACATGAACCTTTGCCGTCTTTACACCATCGGTTTTAAAGCGATAAGTAAGTCTGGCCTGATCTGTTTTAGAAGTATATGGCATCAAGGAGATACCACTAAGTGTACGCCCCATATACGGAATCACAGTCCACTTTGCACTACTTGCGTCTTTACGATCATATGTATGTTCCGCCTCAATACTAATATAGCCATCCTTTGGTGAGAAGACTGGACCATTTTCAGGTTCTGGAACAGAAACAAGTCTTGGACAGACATCAGTACGATAGTTATCATTCCATGTACGATAGCTGATATGCTTCTGAATCATCATTCCGTCCCACTTACCACCTGACATCACCTTATTATAATATAAGCAAAGCATTGAATCGCGTTTAAACGCCTGTCGACAACGTTCTGCCCAAGCATTTGCATCAGGATCACCAACCGAAGCAAGCTGGCGGTTCATGGCCTGCGCATAATACATCTCATAAATATTCCCCATTGCCTGCACTGGGAAAAGAACAATCTGGCGATAAGCATCTTGGCATTCAGGCTTCAACTCTAAGAAGAGTCTCAATGCACGAGTTTCCAAGGCACGGTACTCATTAACTACCTGTTCAAACTCATCACAGGTATAAACGGTAGCATCCAGCATCTCCGAGGTTATACGACCATTATATTTACATACAAGATTTAAAATGGATGCAGCCTCTTCCGCATGATCTTCACCGAAGCTCTCTGCGCAAAAATCACGTGTATGCCCCAAAAGATTATCAGCATTATACTGAGATGGATTCCATGCCATGTCCATAAATAACTGTATGGGATACTCCATAGGCTTTAGATCGCCAACATTGAGAATCCATAACTTCTGTATTCCACCATTGTAAGCCAACTGTAGCTGCTCCCACATATTCTGTATCGGGGTAACATTTATCCATTTAGAATTTCTTGGCGCACCAACATAGTCAACATGATAGTACAATCCCCAACCGCCTTTGCGTTTTTTCTCTTCAGCAGTAGGTATTCTGCGTACATTTCCCCAGTTATCATCACACAGCAAGATAGTTACATCATCAGGAACGCGCAACCCTGCATCGTAATAATCTTGTACTTCTTTATATAAAGCCCATATCTGAGGAGTTTCTTTCGCAGGACGCTTTGTTACCTCTTTTATGATTCTGCGCTGGTTATTAATGATATTTTCAAGCAGTTTAGTATCTGTACTATTACCCATAGCTTCATCACCATCACCACGCATTCCAATGGTAACAATATCATCCGTATTCTTCATACGTTCAATACCCTCGCGAAAGAATCGGTCCAGATTCTGCTTATTGGTAGAATAATTCCACGCTCCCCAGTCCTTACGACGACGGGCATACTCCTGGTGATTACGAGCCATTGGCTCATGATGAGATGTTCCCATCATGATTCCCATTTTATCAGCAGTTTTCAGATTTTCTGGGTCATCAGCATAGAAAGCCCATCCCCACATGGCTGGCCACAAATAATTTCCTTTTAGACGAAGGATTAATTCAAACACCTTTTCATAAAATTTGTGGCCACCAAAATCGGTACCAAAGGTATTCTTCACCCAGGTAGTAAGACAAGGAGCCTCATCATTAAGGAACAAGCCTCTATAACGCACAGCAGGTTCTCCATCAGTAAACTCACCTTTCTTTATATATATATAGGTATGTTTCTCCACAGGAACATCAGCCCAATAATACCATGGCGAGACCCCTAACTGCTTGGAAAGTTCATAGATTCCAAAAACAGTACCACGTTTATCACTACCAGCAATCACCAACTGATTCCCGATTGTCTTAATAATATACTTCTCTGTTCTTCCTTTCAAATCTTGGAGTTCTCCCTGCTTTATCCATTGGTCAATTTGCTTGTTGACCCCAACGGTGCCAATTAAGACCTCCATCTTCTCTGCAACAATGGTCCCTTTCTGCCCAGTCACTTTCTCAATGTCGGCCAAAAGATTATTCGCAGCTAATTGAACGCAACTATGTTCACGCTCACTTAAACCAACTGAAAAGTTCTTTAGTTGCCACGTTTCAGGTGACGCTTGAAATAAAACAAACTTCTCGGCAGCCATCAAATCAATTGTGCATGCCAAAAACAAGAAAAACACCAATGTTTTGGTCCCAAAATGTCGTAGAATCATAATCTCTAATGTTACAAATTACATATATTGGATGCAAAGATATGCCATTTTTATGACAAAACACACATTATTTGTATCAAAAACTTTAATTTTTGTAACATTCCTTTGTTACATTTCAAGAAATACAGTATCTTTGCAACAAATAAACAACTAACGCAGCCATTTAATTACTAACAAAACAATGCGAGTTAAGTTCATACTGGCACTAGCTTCATTACTAATATCAATAAGCGCTTTCGCCCAGAGGGGAAAGTTCTTTAGTACAGACAATCAATTATTGTCGAGCAGTTTCGTAACACAAGTGTACCTAGATAACGAAGGTTTCATTTGGGCAACCACACGTAACGGTATAAACCGCTATGATGGTTACCAGTTCCGTGTATTTAAGAAAGAAAACGAGCACGACAGTTCGTTGGCAAGCAACTATGTCAACAGCATGATGCAGGACAAGAATGGATTATTCTATTTTGGACTCTATGGTGCTTTGCAGACATGGGACGGCAACAAGTTCAACAATGTAGTGATGCTCGACAAAGACGGGAATGCCGGACACTGTTATCCAAATTGTTTTCTTGAGCGTTCAAATGGCGATATATTGGTAGGAACATCTGGTTTAGGATTACTTAAATTCAAAAACAAAAAGACGGCTTGCCAAGTAAAAGGCCCATTGTCTTCGATACATACTGTAAATAGCATGATTGAAGACAGAATGGGAGTTCTTTGGATTGTCACCGACAACTTAGGACTGATATCTTTTGATGGAATAGTAGTAAGACAGTACTTAAAAGACGACCCTGACATTGTATTTACATGTCTATGTGAAGGATCTGACGGAATTATATACGCCGGAACAACAAATAATGGTGTATATCGAATGCAGAGCGACACCTTCGTTCATATTGACGAGACATGGAACAATTCAGTATCAGCCCTATTCTGTGACCACGATGGTATGATTGTTATAGGCTACGATGGTAAAGGTGTAGCTCTTTATGATCCTAGGTCAAAAGAAATTATTAACAATCCATTCTTCTCGCTTGAGGTAGATCTCTCTATAAGTAAAGTGTATTCTATAACAGAGGACAAGAGTGGGAACCTCTGGTTAGGTCTGTTGCAAAAAGGAATATTCATGCAGCCCATAACATTTAAGGGGTTCAATTACATGGGTCACAAGCTTGGAGCTCGCAACATTATCGGTTCAGCTTGTGTGGTAAGTGTAATACTCGATAGCAAACAGCGTATCTGGATAGGAACCGACAAAGATGGAATATATATTTATGACTACAATACCAAAGATGTCAAGCATCTCAAAGAAAATGTTCCTTCTGTAGCAATGTCGCTTAGCGAAGATCTTAATGGACGCATTTGGGTTGGTTCATATCGTAATGGAATAGGCTGGATAGACCCAGTCACTTTCCAGTATCATAAGATACCATTCCCCATGGATCCACATCTCATTGTTATGGATATAGCCATAGCAGGTGATGGTAGTCTGTGGCTGGCTACCATGAAACACGGTCTTATAAGGATGGATGCCTCTGATGGACATATCATTGCACAATATAAGATTAAACCAGGAGTAGAGAAGAACAGGAATCTGAATTGTATCACCAACGACTACATTTCACAGGTACACTTGTCACCTGATGGAAAACGTGTATATGCCTCTACATCTATGGGATTATGCTGCTTGGATATAGCAGAGAACAGCTGGACCAAGACTTTTGGAAAGAACTGTCTAAACTTCGGAACTCCGGTGAGAATAACACGTGAGTACGATGGAAAGCTCTGGTTTGGAACAAACGAAGGATTATTCTGTTACGATCTTCTGACACGTAAAACCAAGCAGTACACCCGTGAAAATGGATTAGCAGACAACGGAATTGCCACAATAGAGAGAGACCCACAAGGCAGGATCTGGATTGGTACAGACCACGGATTGAGTTGCTACACACCTAAAAACGACATCTGGCAAAACTACTTTGCCGACGATGGATTGCAGAGCAACGAGTTTAGCGATGGAGCATCTTTTATCACTTCAGGCGGTATGCTTGCCATGGGTGGAACAGCGGGTGTATCATGGTTTGATTCACAACACATCTCCCCAAGCAAGTGGGAGGCAGAGGTCAAACTTACCGCATTCTCAATAAATGGCCAGCAGGTTAGCAGGGCAACCCGCTCAGGCAGCTATTTGGTAACCGATACCACAATCATCGCCAGCAATCGCTTTGAGCTTTGTTATAACGACAACACCTTCTCTATCCAATTCTCAACTCTAACATATGAGAATCCGGAACATATATCTTATTTATATAGCATCAATGGCGAGCCGTTCAACCGTCTTCAGCCTGGAATGAATATCCTGACGCTCTCTCATCTGCCCCAGGGCACCTATCGCTTTAGGGTAAAAGCAGAGCGTAATAATATTGAGACACCAATTAAAGAATTTGTTGTTGTCATCCACAGTCCATGGTATCGTTCAGCGTGGGCATATTTCTTCTACGCTATGATTATTGGTATGTTTGCATGGCAGTACCTGGCATATCGCCGTCATAAGGAGCAAGACAGACTTCGTCTTCAGGCTCATATACATGCAGAAGAAATGGGCGAGGCCAAGCTACGTTTCTTCATGAACATGAGTCATGAGATACGTACACCTATGACCTTGATTCTCACGCCTTTGCTATCACTTATCAAAAACGATACTGATCCAAACAGAAAGGGTGTTTATGAGACGATTAGGCGTAATGCTGAACGAATTCTCAGTCTGATAAACCAGATGATGGACCTTCGAAAGATTGACAAAGGACAAATGCAGATGCGTATGCGCGAAACCAATCTTGTTGGTTTTGCAAAGGACATATACAACCTCTTTGACAGTCAAGCCAAAGCTAAGCAAATTAAGTTCCTTTTCAATCATGACAGTGAAGAGATTCCTGTATGGATTGACCGCCAGAATTTCGACAAGGTATTTATGAATGTCCTTTCAAATGCATTCAAGTACACCCCTACTGGTGGCGAAATAGGCATACGTCTTACACATAACGCCGAATCAGCCACCATAGCAATATATGATAATGGTGAATGCATACCAGAAGATAAGATTAACAAGATCTTCGACCGTTTCTATCAGACACCGACATCAATCAACGACCGCTATGTTGGTACTGGTATCGGTTTGGACCTGACCCGCTCACTTGTAGAACTTCATCACGGCACCATAACCGTCCACAATCTGGAGAAAGGCTGTGAGTTTGTTATTACCATCCCCATGGGTAACAGTCACTTAAATTCAGACGAGATGCTTCTCGACGACGAAACTACCGAGACCATCACGCCAGAGTTGATCCTCGAAGAGGAACCTGAGCCAGAGCCAGCCAACCCAATGGCAGAGATGATGGCGCAGAACCGCAGAATGACGTTGGTTATCGCAGAGGACGACGAGGAAATCCGCAACTATCTGGAGAACGAGCTTTCTGGTGATTACGAAGTACATGCATGCGTTAATGGCCGTGAGGCGTTAGGCGAGATTATCCGCACTAAGCCCGATCTGGTATTGAGCGATATTATGATGCCTGAAATGGATGGAAACACGCTATGTACACGACTCAAGACCAACCCGATCACCAATTCAATCCCAGTGATCCTGCTTACAGCTAAGAGTCGCGACGAGGACAAACTTGAAGGTCTCGAGACTGGTGCAGATGCTTATATCGTGAAGCCATTCAATATGGACATTCTTCGACGCACCATCATCAATCTTATTAACAAGCACCGCCTACTGCGCCTTAAGTACGAGCGCAACGACAACCTTGAGGAGCAGGTTGATGAGATTCGTCTTAAGTCACCAGACGAGAAATTGCTTGAGCGCATCATGGAGTGTATCAATAAGAATCTGAACAATTCCGACCTGAGCGTCGATATGATAGCTGATACCGTTGGTATAAGCCGAGTACACCTGCACCGCAAGATGAAAGATCTTACAGGACAGACACCTCATGATTTTATTCGTAACATCCGTTTGAAAAAAGCGGCACAGTTGTTAGCTAACCAAGGTATGAACGTAACCGAGGTCATGTACGCCTGTGGATTTGCGAATTCAGCTTCATTCTCTACTGTATTCAAGAAATTCTATGGCATGTCGCCACGCGACTATATGCGAGAACACGAAGAAAGATAACTTAACTAAAAGAGAAGGAACGTATGAAACGATTAGCAACAATCCTGATCGCGATATTCTGCGTACTTGGAATACAAGCGCAATATAATCGCAAGCAAATACTAAAAGTATGCAACTGGGACGAATATATCGGGAAAGGAGTCATTGAGAAATTCGAGAAATGGTATAAGGAAGTTACCGGCAATACCATAAAAGTAGAGTATGTCACCTATGACTACCCTGAGAAATGCTTCGAGCAGATGTTAAAAGGCGAGATTGACGCAGACGTTTTCTGTCCACCCGAATATCTGGTTGAACGCATGATGAAACATGACTTCCTGAATCCTATCGACACCAGTTTCGTCAAAGAAGGTATCCCCAACTGGATGAAAGGCACTTCGCCATTTATTGCCGATCTTCTTCAACACATCGGAGAAACACAGGGTGTAAATGCCAACGACTATACCGTAGGCTATCTATGGGGAAACACCGGTGTACTTATCAACACCAAATATGTTAAACCCGAAGAGGTTTTCAGTTGGGGATTTCTGCTTAATCCAAAATATCGTGGTAAGGTTATCATGAAGGATTCATTCAGTGACCTATACAATATTCTCATCAACTATGCCTTTTATGAGGAAGTAAAGATGGGAGCCACCAATCGCAACTTGCTTGCCACTTATCTCACCAACCGTAATATTGCCATTGTAGAGGATTTACTTGAGAGAGCTCGTCCGCAGATGAAAAGCTTTGATGTTGATGACGACAAACGATTGATGGTTAATGGCAGTAACTGGATGAGCGTTACGTGGAATGGCGACGCCAAATGGGCCATTGACGAAGCAGGCGATAAAGTAGATCTACAATACATCGTACCAAAAGAAGGAAGCGACTGCTGGATGGACTGTTGGACGATTCCCGCATGTTCAAAGAATACAGAAGCCGCAAGCTATTGGATTAATTTCATGTGCCGCCCGGATATTGCTCTATTATGTATGGAAGAAACCGGCTATAGCTCTGCCATTGCAACGCCTGAGATTCTTAAAGCTGTTACTGATGACAGTATCAAAGAGACTATTGACCTCAGTTATTTCTTTGGTCCCACGGCGACCGCAGTTCATGTCGACAGCGTAATGTACCCCGACAAAAGTACAATAGACCGATGCAGTTACCTTCGTGACAGTGGTGACCGTCAGGAGGTTTTACGTGAGATATGGGAAAAGATTAAGGAAACGCGAGTAACTAACTATTGGAATCTTGCCATCATTGGTTGTGTCATTTTGGCGATTATCATAACATGCATTATCATATTGCACAGACTAAACAAGAAAAAGACCACCACTAAAGGGTGATGGTCTTTTTCTTCAGGTCCTTGTCCATTGAACTGTTACCGTAAAGTATCTCATACTTTCCTGGCTTTGTTCGCATTGTATTTGTTTCTGGGTCCCAGAACTCAAACGATTTCTCATCCAGTTTCAGAGTCACATTAACAGTCTCACCCTTCTTTACATCCACACGTTGGAATGCGCGGAGCGACTTGAGTGGTCCCTCTGCATCACTCAGATTGCGGATATATACCTGCACCGTTTCAGTGCCAGCGCAATTACCAACATTTGTAACAGGGATGGTTATTGACTCCTTGCCTTGCATCTTTGCCTCACCAATTTCAAAGTTTGTATAACTCAAACCATATCCAAAGGCAAACAGAGGATCGTTGAAATAGCGATATGTACGTCCCTTCATCGAATAATCCTCAAAGTCTGGCAGCTGCGAGTCATCTTTATAGAATGTAACAGACAGTTTACCACTTGGGTTACAATCACCAAACAGCACATCAGCAACAGCAGTTCCTCCCTCCTGACCAGCATACCATGCCTGAACAATGGCGTCACAAGTCTCTGTCTCAGGAGTAAGAGCAATAGCAGAACCAGAACAATTCACAAATATAACCTGCTTCCCGGCCTCTTTCAGTGCCTTCAGGAAATTACGCTGTACCTTAGGCAGCTCAATGCTGGTACGGTCGCCACCCTTGAATCCTTCTATCTGCACAGGCATCTCCTCTCCCTCGAGAGCAGCCGAGATTCCACCGCAGAAAACGACCTTATTGATACCCTTCAGTTGGGCAATAATCTGCTGATAGTCGATAGGCAGTTCCTTGGCAATGTTAATTTTCAGATTGGCATTCCAGGTCTTAACAAACTGGAAACGTACCTCGATATTATAAGTCTTTCCTTTCTCAGCCTGAATGGCAGTACGCGTAGGTGTTGTACGCCATGTATGCTCTACCACTTTCTTCTCGCCGTTTATATAGAGCTCAAAGTGTCCGCACCCTTCTACATTAACGACATACTCACCCGACTCTTTAGGAGTGAATACTGTTTCATACTTAGCCGAAAAGTCTTCAATCTGTACGCCTGGAGCAAAGTTGTGCATACCCGCTGTAGTAACAGCAAGTGGTGTGGTGTAATACTGTGTGGTTACAGGTTTTCCTTCCATAGAAGTATTATTCCAGAATGTACCCTTCAAACCCTTCTTGCCACCTACAGCACATTGGGTAGCCAACTGGCAGTCCATCACCTGGTCGTATGTCAGATCACACCCTTTGGTATAGAAGAGTTTCTTTTGCTTTGTCTTAATACCATCCAGTATGGTAACAGTGTGGTTAGGCATACCATTATAGTTACCCCACATCATGGGTGCATCATCAGCATTTGGGCCAACGACAGCAATTTTTTCTGCATTCTTCTTCAAAGGCAGAATGTTATTCTTATTCTGTAACAATACGATAGTCTGACGTGCCATCTCGAGCGAGAGCTGCGCCGATGCCTTGGTCGACATAGCAGAGTAAGGAATCTTTGACCACTCTACAAGTGAAGGATCATCCATCTCACCTAAGTCAAAACGACCTTCAAGCAGACGAATCACGTGTTTGTCAATCTCTGCCTCAGAAAGCAGACCTCTTTTAACAGCCTCAGGTATGCTCTTATAGGCATAGTCGAAACCGCACTCCACATCGGTACCTGCAATAACAGCCTTCGACGAACCATGAACAGCATCCGAAGAGCTCTTATGGTTCATATGGAAATCACTTACCGCACCACAGTCGCTGACTACCAGATACTTGAAGCCCCACTCATCACGCAGAATCTGCTGAAGCAGGCGGTTAGATCCACAGCAAGGGTCATCGTCAAGACGCTGGTAGGCGCACATTACCTCGCGCACATTACCATCCTGAACACACGCTTTAAAGGCTGGCATATAAGTCTCCCAGAAATCACGGGCAGATACATCATTAATGTTCACTGTATGGCGCGTGTATTCTGGACCGCTATGTACTGCATAGTGCTTAGCACATGCCCAAAGTTTACGATACTTAGAATCCTCAGGTCCTTGAAGTCCTTTAACCACCTGAACACCCATCACAGATGTCAGATAAGGATCTTCGCCGTAAGTTTCCTGACCACGTCCCCAACGCGGATCACGGAAGATGTTCACGTTAGGCGTCCATACCGAAAGACTATGAAATTTTTCGTCTTCGCCATTCAGGTCGTGCATACGATGGTTGTACTGAGCACGAAACTCAGTAGAGGCCACATCAAAGCACTTGTAGAGCAGATGAGGATTAAATGACGATGCCATAGCCACTGGCTCCGGGAACACCGTCACATTACCCATATTAGCAGCACCATGCAGAGCCTCGCTCCACCAGAAGAATTTTTTAATACCCAGACGGGGAATAGCAGGACTCTCGTCGAGCATCAGCATAGCTTTTTCCTCCAAAGTCAATCTTCCACAGAGGTCAATAGCACGCTCTTTTGCCGAAAGGTTGGGGTTTTGATAAGGAAGTTTCTGTGCCGAAGCAGTCAAGCCAGCACAGAAAGCAATTGTTAGTAATAGTTGATACCTCATTATATTTTTAAGTTATTATTGATGATACACCTTATATATTTTACCTGGCACGGTCATGATGTCGTACTCATATACCTTTCTGATAGGTATCTGATTAAACTCAGTCAGTTCTTCCGATTTCAATGGCTCACGTATCACCGCAGGCTTTAAGAGGTCATTATCACATTCACCAGTAGCAGCAAACAGACCGTCACCTCTCAGTGGCACATACGAACGCAGTCGCAGCTTGCCGCCAATCCTTGAGAATATAGCAGCTTCAGTAAGTTCACCTTTGCTCCATTTCATATCAACCACAAAGGCTCCCCTTGCACGCAGACCATTCACCTCGCCTTCGGCCCATGCATCGGGTAAGGCTGGCAGCAGATGTACTGCACCGTCATGACTCTGCAGTAGCATTTCACACACACCTGCCGAGCACCCGAAATTACCATCAATCTGGAAAGGTGGATGTGCGTCAAACAGGTTAGGATAAGTACCGCCACGTGGCCCCCACTCTGTGGTATAAGGTATCGGATTCAGCATATTACTGATAATGCGGAATGCATGGTTACCATCCAGCATTCTAGCCCAGAAGTTTATCTTCCAACCCAGGCTCCATCCCGTTGCCATATCACCACGCTGATTCAGCGTGTTAGCGGCAGCAGTAAAGAGTTCCGGATGAGAATAGGGTGAAATCTGATTAGATGGATAGAGACCGTATAGGTGCGATATATGACGATGTTCGTCCTTTGGATCGTCACCATCGATAAGCCACTCCTGCAACTGACCATACCGTCCTATCTGCATGGGTGGCAGCTGTGCTATGGCATTGCTGAGCATTGTTGTATAAACAATATTATCATATCCCAATATCTGATGAGCTTTCAAAGTACTCGACAGGACATCGAAAACTATCTGGTTGTCCATTGTCGAGCCAGCAGTTACAGTAGTTTTCTTTCCTACCGGACCATGTTCAGGCGACACAGTTGGAACTGTAACAAGCCATCCGGCAGCATGCTTAACCTCTCCATTCTTAGGATACTCCTGCATATACGACAGCAGGAAATCAGCTGCACCTTTCAATATCGGATAGCATTGCTCCAGGAAGTCCTTATCACCTGTATACAGATAGTGCTGCCAGAGATGAGTGGTAAGCCATGCGCCACCAGTAGGGAACATGCCCCATGTTGTTCCATCCACAGGTCCGGCAATGCGCCACAAGTCTGTATTATGATGAGCCACCCAGCCCGGACAGTCATACATCACTCTTGCAGTTCTTTTTCCGGTTTCACTCAGGTCGCGTATCATCATGAACAATGGCTCCTGAGTCTCTGCCAGATTTCCAACCAGTGCCGGCCAATAGTTCATCTCGGCATTGATATTTATCGTGTATTTCGAATCCCACGGGGCATCCATCTTATTATTCCACACGCCTTGCAGATTGGCGGGCTGTCCACCAGGCTGCGATGATGAAATAAGCAGGTATCTGCCGTACTGCATCATCAGTGATACCATATCCAGATCTTTACCATCAAACTTTGCTAAGCGTTTATCGGTTTCCAAGTCTGAATTCTCCGATTTTGGTAAAGTAAGCGATACTCTATCATACTGCTCTTGATATTTCTGCAAATGACGCTTTAACAATGTCTTATAGTTCTTGCCTTTCAACAACGACATTGTTTGATTGTTCTTAAGTACAGGATTACCACTTATGTCTTTATAGTTAACATAATTGGTTGCTGCAGTTACCAGAATAGTAGCTGTAGTAGCGTTCCTTACGTACATATTGCTACCAGCATCCTGCACATTTCCATCGGCCATTACCTTCAGACGCACTTCGGCATTCAATTTTCCTGGTATACCTTCGTGATCTACATTATTAATATTAAAAGCAATTTCGTGTTTATCAACCAGATCCCCTGTTTGCATCTGACTATTATAAAGGTATGACACAGCAAAATTCAGCGCTTTTTTCTTACTGGCTGTAATTTGCACAACAATCGCATTATCGGCCTGTGATGCAAACACAATTCGGTCGTATTTTACACCATCTACCTCAAAACTTGTTGTGTTAAGTGCATCACCCAGATTCAATTCGCGACGATAATTGGTGGGTTCAGAATTGCTCTGATAGTTAAACTTCAGACTCAAATCACCCAATGGCAGAAACTTCTGTCCATGTGGACCTTTAAAGAAGCTTCGGCCAATTATGCTATCAGCTTGCTCTTCCTTTCCGGCAAAAATCAGCTTACGCACCTCCTTTATAGCGACTTTCGCGCTAGGATTATTATTCTCATGTGGCGAACCACTCCAGAAGGTCTCCTCATTCAGCTGTATTTGTTCGATGTCAGTACCTCCATACACCATGGCTCCAAGGTGCGAGTTACCAATAGGCAAAGCCTCTAACCAATGACTGGCAGGTTTACTATACCACAATTTGTGTTGTTGTGCGTTAACAGCGATTGATGTAAACGCACAGATAAACAAGGTTGATAATATCCGTTTCATATTTGAGTTTGGTTTAATTTTGCTGCAAAATTACAAATAAAAATTCAAAAAGAAGAATAATAATGAATAAAAGAAAAGAAAAACCCTGGGACAAGAAACGCTTTTCTATGTCCCAGGGAAGGAAAAACTACTAACTACTAATATAACTAAAACAATTTTAACCGATTCTTTATCTTATCTGGGTGCAAAGTTAGTGCATTTTCTCGAAACAGACTTACTCTATTGTTACAATTACTTTTTATTTTGTTTCAACATGTCGAAAAACGCACTTTTTTCGCACTTTTTTGTTATTTAAACAAGCTTTGAGCCATCTTTTCGAGACAACGACGCCAGGTCAAGAATTCGTGAGCTGTACCTTCAGACACCAGACCTTCGGCCTTAAATCCTGCAGCCTTCAGCGACTCTACACTCTTATTGATACCATCGGGATTCTCCTTGTCACCGCAACCCTCGAAGATGTACTTAACTGCCTTAGGATCCTTAATCTCCTCAGGAGCATACTGTCCACCAGAGAGCAGTCCCCAGTATCCAAACATCTCAGGACGACGCAGGGTAATAAGCTTTGTGGTCATACCACCCATTGACAGACCAGCCATAGCGCGGTTCCACTTGTCGGCCTTAGTCAGGAAGTTAGTATCAATATAAGGAATCAGCTCGTCGATGAGCACCTTCTCAAACTCCTCAGCAGTGAACTTACCTATTGAACCGAACTTGAAGTCGTTGGTCAGTCCGTATGCCATAACAATGATGAATGGTTTAATCTTACCGTCAGCAATCAGGTTGTCCATAATCAGACCAGCCTTACCCTGTACAGGCCAGCTTGTCTCGTTCTCGCCCCATCCATGCTGCAGATAAAGTACAGGATAACGCTCCTGAGTGAGCTTACCGCCCTTACCCTTAACAAGCTTTCCATAGCCATAAGGCAGATAAACAGTTGCCTCCTGCATCTTACCCAGACTCTTTGAGTAGAACAGAACCTTCTGCATATTTCCATGAGGAATGTTTGTACGCTCTGCGTAGAAATCCTGATCAGGAGCAGGAATCTCGATACCACTCTCCCAACGGCAAGAGCCGAAGTAGTTATGTGTACCAGGATCGTTGAATACACCACCGTCGATAGTAAGATGATAGTAGTGGAAACCAGGATCCATTGGACCATCGGTTGTACCTACCCATACACCATCCTTATCCTTGCGCAGTACGGTACCGCCACGACCGCCAAGACCAAGACTTACGATAACCGACTTAGCATCGGGAGCCTCAATACGGAAACGTGCATAACCCTCGCTGTTAACCATTGGATACTGCTGTCCAGGCTGGTTGCATGGATTAGGAACGAAGTCCTCCTTTGGCTGATGATTATCCAAAGCTACATTGAAGTCGCGGATAATCTGGAGCGAACGCTTAGCCTTGAAGTTCTCGTCAAATGGCAGTGGATGGTTGTTTGTACCCAACCAAGAATCCTTGTCGCTCAGGTTCCAGAATGTTACGTTCTTTATCACATCCTTGTGCTTGCGGAACACCTTGAATAGACGAGCATACTGGTCCTCCTGCAGTGTCTGCATATAACCTGGCTGTGGCTTAGCCTCGCCACGAGAGAACATCAGCTGACCACCACTCTCAGTATTGGTACGCAGGTCAAGCTCTGTAATGTGGATAATATTAACGATCTCGCTGAAACGATTAATAGCCTTCTCCAGCTGGGCCTCATCAGGGAAGTAGATGTTGTAGTGACCCTGCATACCGATACCATCGATGGGCACACCTGCTTCCTTCATCTTCTTTACCATATTATATATACGCTCACGCTTACCATCGTCTACACAACTATAGTCGTTGTATATCAGCACACCAGTAGGATCGGCCTCGCGAGCAAACTCGAAAGCCTTAGCGATGAACTCATCACCACACAGCTGGAAGTGACGACTCTGACGATATGGACTAGGAGCAGCAGCACCTGGACGGAACGAACGGAACATCATATTGTCATCGGCCATAGCCTCATTAACCACGTCCCATGCATAAACAACATCCTTGTAGCGGTTAACTACTGTGTGAATGTGCTCACGCAGGCGCTGGTAGAACACCTCTTTCTTTACAGGCTTGCCCTTCTTGTCAACAAACATCCAGTCGGCAAACTGGCTGTGCCAGCACAGGCAGTGACCACGCATCTTGATTCCGTTCTCACGGCAGAAGTTGGCAATGCTGTCAGCCAAACCGAAATTCCATACACCCTCTTTAGGATGAATCTCGCCTGGTTTCCAAGCATTCTCAGCTGTCACGCTGCTAAACTGCTTCTTGATAATTGCAGTCTGAACAGGATCAGAGATATTGAACTTGTTCACAGCCACACCAATGGTGAAATAATCTTTGTAAGCCTCCTTCAGTCCAGGGCCTGCAGAGTAGTCAACAGGACGTCCCCACTGAGCCGATACAGTAATGCTACCGGCAATAAGCGATAACGCTAGGAATAGTTTTTTCATATTTGCTATTATTGTTTTTGTTTGTAAAGTTATTCGGATGCAAAGGTACTGCATTTCCTGCAAAACCACTATTCCATGAGTATCACAAACTTTATCATATGTACCATTTTCCACAACGCAATACTTAGAGGTCTTATTACAAAGGTACTGTTACACCGTTACAAAGTACTTGTAACAGCGTTACAAGTATGCTGTAACACTATTACAAGCACGCTGTAATAGTAGTAAGGCCTTATCTGAACAACCCGTGGAAATCATTTAAACAGCCATTACAAACTAGTTGAAACGAACAAAAAATACATAAAAACTCCCCAAAATACGCAGAATATCTGGCAAAACCGCCCAAATAAGCGTTTTGTTGTCACCAATTTTTATGTTGTTACCACCCGCAACTATCTGACAAACAGAAGCTTAGAAGCGCGGTAACAACAAAACAACAAAATCGACAAAAAAAATTATAGTAGTAGACAAAGCTATAGCGGCATACAAATGCGCCTCTGTCAGCATAAAACTGACAGAGGCGCAGCAGCTAAGGTATATAGAGATTGTTTATTTCTTAAACAGATGTGGGATAAATTCGTGGAGGCCACGACGCCAGGTCAGGAACTCATGACCTGTACCCTCTGACACTGATGAGTCTACCTTTACACCAAGTTCACGCAAGCCGTCGACGATGGGCTGACTCTTAATAAAGTCCTCGCTACCCCAGTTCATATAGAAGTAGTGTATCTTCTTGTTGAACTCATCGGCATTTGCAAACACACCATTGTAGGCAGTCTTAACATCAAGTCCGAAGATGGCGCCACTGAAGGTACCCATCCATGCAAACTTATCGAGATTGTTCAGTACGATGTCGAATGTCTGATGACCACCCCATGAGAGTCCGGCCATAGCACGGTTCTCGCGATCGGCCTTTGTACGGAAGTTCTTATCAATATAAGGAATCAGGTCGTTGAGCAGTACTGGATAGAACGAAGCACCATATTCGCTACGGCCCTGCTCATTCGAGCCACCACCAGCGAAGTTGAATGGAGCCTTGATATCACCGCTCTCCATCACCACAATCATTGGAACAGCCTCACCCTTGGCAATAGCGTTATCCATGATATGCTGCATCTTTCCCTGGAGCGCCCAGCTGGTCTCGCCCTCACCCATACCATGCTGCAGATAAAGTACAGGATACTTCTTCTTACCAGTCTCATATTCAGCAGGTGTGTAAACCAAAGCATGACGCCACTCGCCTACCTTTGAATGCTCACTATGATAGTAGATACTGCGAACCTGACCATGAGGAATGCCCTGCTGTGGACGATAATAGTCGCCCTCAGGACCCTCGGGAACCTCAAGGCCACCTGCCTCACGGTTACAACCGAAATAGGTCTCAGATGCAGGATCGATGAAGTTTACGCCTTCGATATTCATGAAATAATAGTGGAAGCCAACGGGCAGAGGATCGGTAACGGCCATAAATCCACCCTTACCATCTGGCTGCATATCATACTTCTTACTGCAGATGTCTACAACCACCTTACGAGCCTCAGGAGCATTGATGCGGAAATAAGCACGACGCTGACTGTCAATCTTTGGGAACTCATTTCCTGGGATGGCATTCTCTACAGTTACAGCATCGGCAGGGATTTCAATTCTCTTAGGCATTTCGATATATGGACGCTTGGGCTCATAGCCAAGGTTACGGACCACAGCCTCACCATAACGGCAACCAAGCTCGCGATAGCCAGCTGCATCGAAGTGCAGACGGTCGGGACCATTGGTACAGCCGTCAGAAGATATCACCTGAGAGGTATGAAGCGTAAGTGGCAGCTCATCTATCTGCTTCTTACAGCCGATGCAAACACCCTTACCATCGGCCTGAACAATGTTACCAGCATAAAGGGGCACATCCTCAGGTTTCAACTGGAGGTCACCACACAGATTATCGTAAACCTGCTTCACCATACCAGCCCACTTGGGGTCGCCGGTATTGGTCTCACCCTGATGCATCAGGATACCCTTGATAACACCATCTTTCTGAGCCTTCTTGGCCAAAGTAACCAAACGCTCATAAGGATTGTTGTCATAAGCAGCCAGCATGCCCTTCATCCAGTTAGGCGCCTTGGTCTTTACATAGTTATCGATACTATCGGGCAGGAATCCTTTGATATCGATACCACCGATAGCAACATGGATGACACCTATCTTAATATTCTCGGGCAGTGAAGCCACAAGTGTACGACCGAACCAATCGGCAGGTGTAAGACCTGTGTTAGGGCGACACAAAGGAGCCGAAGCTTCACACCATTCGCCCATCTTACGTCCCTTTTCTGGGAAGTCAACAGCTGGCATCAGCAGGAAACGTGGACCAGGGCTTTTCAGATCCTGAGCCTCAGGACGGGCATTTCCCTCCATATTTGACTGACCGAAACACAGGAAGATGTAGAAATTAGGATCAGCAGGCTGCACCTGTTCTACAACAGCCTTCTTCTTTGGAGCGGCCTTCTTTTTCTGGGCCGACATACTGGCTGGCAGAATAAGCAGTGCCGAAGCCAGAAGCATAGTTTTAAAATTAAAATAATACATAATTGGTTGTGTTGATAAAGTTATTTAATGACTTTCTTTCCATTGACGATATAGACACCACGAGGCAGAGTGTTCCACTGACTGCGTGTAGCAATCTTTTGGCCCTGCAAGGTATAGACAGCATCGTTATCAACGTCTCTTTGAACAGCATTAATTCCTGCCGTTCCACCTACCTTCAGGAAATCCATATACACAGGGGCCTCGCTACTTGCCGAAGCATTGTCACGCAAATACTTGCCAGTATACAGATTCTTAAGGGTAAAGCCCTTACCGTTTTCATAATTAATTTCCCAAACGGCACCATCCTTTACATCCTGACCATATTGATTATTCAGCCCAAGAATAAAACTACAATCAGCTACGTTAGAATATCCATTCAGGTATCCAGGACTGCCCCAGATGCTATACTCACTGCCACTGAGGGTAATAAGACGGAGCAGATAACAACCGTCACGATCTGATACAGGCTCCGCCTTGAACATATATCCATTAATATTCTTATTATTAATAACCGTATTTGCATCGGCGTAACCAAGGTTCTGATTGTCTGAGCCATAGAAAAGCTTTTGACTTTCCTTATTTAAGATAGCAAAGTTATCTTCAACAATCTCAGAAAGACTGCTCATAGAGCTCATGCCACTGATTTCGAATTTTGAAACCTTTACTGTGATTGACTTCTGCCAAACAGCGCCCTTAACATCAGTATACGAGGCGGTAATATTTGCTTCGCCATCAGAGACAGCGCACAGATAACCGTTCTTCACCTCAATCACCGATGGATTATCGATATCATAGGTAGCAACTTCAGAAACGTCCTTGCTATGACCGTCGGCATAATTCAACTTCAAAGAGAGATAAGTATTGTCACCTATCATCAACTCATAGGCATCTTTCTCTCCCGAAAAGGATTGAACAGTATAGAACTCACCTGTTTCCTCCTCGTCGTCGGCATGTGGATAGTTTACATTATAATATTCTGCATACCAGTCCATACAAGCCTTACCACAAGCCTCTTCAAGACCATTAAAAGCAGGATATACATTACCAGTTGACAAAAGCTTGTCAATATCGAATAAGCAACCAGTTCCAGAAAGTGTCATTGAGATATTGCCAAAATAGTCGAGCATTGCCTTATAGGCCTTTCCCCACTTTGAAGTAGAACCAGTGGCCCATGTGCCGTAGTTAGGCTTTACCCAAGTACCACTCTCATTGTAGTGACCTGCAGCATTTGGGTTCTCTGGACTCCAGTCAACTTCTGTAATAATAACCGGAGCGAAATCAATTACTGGCACCGACTGGTGGAACTGATTAATCTTATTATCTGGATCGGGAGTATCATCGCTACAGCCATACCATCCGCAGTAATCGTGTACGGCATAACCGATGTTATCACCTTCGATAGGATGTTCGGCATAGCTACGGTAATTCTGCTGCCAGGTTGTTCCTGGTGCCCAGATGATACCAGTAAAGCCATTCTCACGAATCTTATCAACAATCGGTTGGAAATAATCGTGAAGAGCCTTTGAATCGTCCTGATTCTGAGCATTCTTAAGACTAACAGGCTCGTTGGCCAACTCAATACTTATCTGACCAGCATGATCCTTCACGAACTGCTGCTTTGAGAAGATGTCCCATACCTCTGTAAGATAAGCCTGATAGTAATCACCTACCTTAAGACTACCAGGGCAAACCCCCGGTGGACGTACAACGACATACATGCCATGATCCATCGCCATCTCAGCTAACTTAAGATATACCTGCGGCAAGAATTTCTTATATCGTTCAGGATTGAATTTCTTGATATTGGCTTCACCTGATGCATCAGAAGCCTGACCATTTGAACCAGGATATACATAACTGTCGCTTGGGTCGTTAGTCCAAGCAGGATCCATATGGAGACGGAACACATCACACTTTGCCTTTTGCATTCCCTTAAACAATTTCTCGAAATAGGCCAGGCAGTTAGCAGCTCCTGTATCATTATAATGATCCCACCAACCAAGTGCTTTAGAACCTTCCCAACGTCCACCATTAAAATAATTGCTTGGCGTGTCCATCACACCATGCAATACCACTTGATTACCATGCTTGTCAACAAGCCATCGTCCTTCAGTATGAAGAGAGGGCAAAGGTCTTACCCCTTGTGCAACGACGCCAAGCGCCCATAAGATTGATATTAGAGCAATTATTCGCTTCATTATTGTTTCAGTTTTATTTCGGGCACAAAATTACTCACTTTTCCCAAATTAGCCTTTTCAGTGAGTTACATTTACTTTTTTCTGAGTATCATATTGGCCATATACGCACTTTTTTAGCCGTTTCTTGGGGATTTTTAAAATACTTTTGTATCTTTGCATCCAGAAACATCAATGACTCAAAACGATATATGAAACAGACAAAGTTTTGGATTCTTCTGGTTTTATTTACCAGTGTGCTGATGACGGCATGTAACGAAGAGGAAAAAAAATCTCAGATAAGCGAAGCCGATAAACTGATTGAGGCTACGCAGAAGAACAAGAACTACAACCAGCTCCTGAAGGTTGTAGACAGCCTGGAGGCAAATAGTATTATCACCCCGACAAAAGCCTGCTACTGGCGAGGCTATGCCTACGATAAGATGAAACGCCAACGACTGGCTGAATACTATTGGAAAGCATCACTTGATGCAGCAAAAGAGTCAACTGATGGCGACGAGATGGTATACTACGCAAAGTCGGCCAGTCGATTGGCAAACATGCTATCGGTTAGAGGCGATTATGAGGAGGGACTGACCATCTCCATACCCGTAGCAAACAAACTAGAATCACTTGAGTGCGACAGCACCAGCGATTACCTTAACATTCTTATATATATAGGTTGCTGCCAGGAAGGTTTGGGTACTACCGACGGTAATGCCGATGGATTCAACAAGGCATATCAGCGACACATGGAGAATATCGAGACTTTCCATAACGATGTAGTGTATAAAGACGCTATAACAGGCCTTATCAACATTGCCTATGATTATATCTATGCAAAAAAATGGCAGGAAGCATTGCTATGGACAGCCCGGTTCGGACAGGTGCTTAGCGAATACGAGCAGCGCCCAGATGCCGATGCCGACTACATTGACCGCCAGTTGGCACGCCACGACATCTATCAGGCCATCGCACTTGAGGGATTACATAAATCAGAAGAGGCAGCGAAAGCCTACGAGAAGTTCCTCACCACCAAGTTCAGCAACACGCCAAAAGGGCGTATTGATGCCAACGATTATCTGATTGCTGCACACCGATGGGACGAGGCTGCAGAACACTACAATAGTCTTGATGACATGATAGGCGAAACACCTCAGAACTACTCGCTGGATAATATTGAGACCTATGTTCTGAAGAAGTATCGCATCAACCAACTTGCTGGTCGCCGTGATTCTGCCATGAAGATAGCTTTAGATATAAGCAACTCCCTGAGTCAGGCACTTGCCAAGTCAAGAAAGATCGAGAAAGAAGAACAGACAGTGATTGTTAAGAATGTAGAGAATTTAACCGAGCTACAAGCAAAAAAGAACAGAAAATACAATATTCTTATTGTTATCGCCTTTACCTTCGTTATTCTCTGCATGGTCATCTTCGTTATCATACGTCACCGTATCGCCAAACGCATGGAGGCCGAATTTGAAGATTTGAGATACGACTACGACCAACTCGAAGCCAACACCATTGTCAAAGAACGCGAGGCATCTGAAATACGTATCGCACAGAACATACAGAAAGTGATTGCCCCAAGTCAGTTGCCACAACACAAGTTCTTCGACATCTGGAGTTCTACAACAGTAGGATTAATAGAGGGAGGCGGCGTGTTAGACTATACCATGCGCAATGGCAAGCTGTTCTTCTGCGTAGGCGAAGCAAAGGTAGAAGGTATAAAAGCATCTTTGCTGACCACCGTAGTTAAAGCCCAGTTCCGTACAGCAGTAGCTTTCGAGGAAAAGCCCGACCTTATTGTTGAATCCATCAACAATGCTATTGCCAAGGAAGGCGAGAAGGGACTGGCTGTGCGACTGTTTGTTGGTGTCCTCGACATTAGCAGCGGAGCACTTTTCTTCTGTAATGCCAGCCACGATGCTCCACTGCTGGTAAGCAACGAACTGCACCACCTTCCTGTAGAGCAGAACATAGCCATCGGCGAAGAGCCCAACTATAAATATGAAGCACAGGAGATTCTGATGCTGCCAGGAACCATGATATTCCTGAATACCGACGGACTCATCAAGGTAAAGAATGCCGAGCACAGAGTATTCAACGAGAAGCGCATGCTGGGTTGTGCCCTGCAGGCCATGAAACTCGATCCACGTCCGAAACCATTCATCGACAATATGCTTGATGCCGTAAACCGCTTTGCCGGTGACTTCGAGCAAAGAGATGATATAGCTTTATTGGCTATCAGATTCAAGGGCGGTAGAAAGATGCTCCAGAATAATGCAGAAACCGAGCAGGAGCCAGAGATAGAGCCTGAGACTGAGCCTATAGCACAACCAACTATTGAGCCGGCACAGATAACAGAGCCCGAGCCAGTGGTTGTTGAAGCTCCAAAGGTCATCGAAGAGCCTGAGGTTTATATTGAGCCCGAGGTGATTGAAGAACCTGAGGTGATTGAAGAACCTGAGGTGATTGAAGAGGCAGAGGAGATAAAAGAATAAAAAAAGGGTGCCGCGTCATCACGACGCAGCACCCTCGAAATACCAAAACAATGTGTCTAATACTAACTACTAAATATTATCACTTTTTTATTCAGCGCCTTCATTCGATGCACCATTCAGGTATTCCCAACCAAGCACATTCTTGAAGTGGTTAGCCAAACGGCAGTCAAGTGGGAATGGCAAGTACATATACTTGTCTGAGAAATCATTGAAGTCAGCCTTAGAATAATCTGTGTAGAACTTATGCTTTGCAGCACCCTTTGTAAAGAACTCATCATAAGTTGTAGGAATCTTATTGTGGATGCCACCATAGTTCTTATTGAAAAGCTGATCGAGATTAACCTTACCCTGCTTTGCCCAGCGAACCAGGTCGAGGAAACGGCAGTTCTCGAACCACATCTCATACTGTTTCTCTTCCATCACATCCTCAAAGGTAAGTGATGTGCTGATCTTACCAGAGCCTGAACGCAACTGAACTTCGTTAAGGGCCTTCAGACCTGCAGCCTCATCGGCACCGATACAAGCCTCAGCATAGAGCAGCAGAGCCTCTGCATAACGGGCAACCATGAAGTTCTTCTGAGTTGAAGCACCACCCATGATTTCAGATACATTATCACCAGGATACTCCTTACCACCACTGAGGATTCTTGGAACCTTAGCATATGCCATATGTTTCCACTCAAAGTATGGACCATGGCTATAGATACCTGTAGAGGCCTTAATACCGCGGTTCTGGTCTGTCTCCTTTTCTGCGAGAGAAGCATCATTCTTATCAGAATTCCACTCCATCTCATACAGGAACTCATCCTCAGTAAGGAAGCATGCACGACGACGTGGAGAGTCTCCATCATGCTCAACAAACTTCTTTGCAAAGTCTTCCTGGATAGCACCACCATTCCAACCAGCACATGGAACACAAGCAGGCATAGAAGCCAGAGCATCGGTACGCCAGCAGAATACGTCGGCAACCATCCAGCGGCTACGCCATACATTATCCCAGAATCCTGCTGTATTATCATAGATGAAGTTTGGCTCAAAAATCTTCTCGCTGTTACCATCACCAGCTACATGGAAGTTGGTCCAGTATTCGTCAGAATCAACGAGCTTGTAATCGCCAGAACTGATAAGAGCGCCAAGATATTTGCGGGCTGTAGTTGGGTCGTTGACAAACATTGCAGCTTTACCAGCAACAAACTGAGCGAATCCAACAGTCATACGAGCTGTAGAGTTCTTATCGCCTGTTCCATTACGCTTAGGCAGCGAACCAGAGTTGATAGCCTTGTCACACTCAGAGATGACCCACTTAAACACCTGCTCCTGACTCTCAGCCTGTATAGGCATTTCATCAGGCTCCAGAAGACGATCCAGAATAGCTGGACGGTTCCAGATAGCAGCCATCATGAAATGGAGATATGCACGCATAACGCGAGCCTCTTCAACGCACTGCTTTGTAAAAGCACTTTGGTAATTAGGCTCAACACCTGCACGGTTCTCTGTAGAAAGGTTTGAAATCACGAGGTTAGCATGATAGATAGCTCCAACATAACGGTTGTAGCACTCCTTCAGTACTGGGTTAGACTCATCATATCTGAACTCATCAAACACACGGAAGTCCAAGTGGTCTGCTTTATTACCACCAGCAGACAGAATATCATCAGCAGAGTAGTTCAGGATAACCTGCTCAGGGTTGTCGATACCCTGAGTACCTGCTACATTTTGAACATAGTTTGCATACATATCGGCAAGGGCTGCCTCTGCGTCAGCATCAGATGCGTAGTAATCAGCGGTGCTAACAACTCCCTTCTGAGGGATATCAAGATTGTTTTCGCAAGAGAACAAACCAAGCGCGCACACTAACAGTGTTGGGATTATTATCTTTTTCATTTTCTTTTGCATTTAATTAGAATGTAACGTTTACACCCAGAATCAGCTTCTTCATAGTTGGGTATGAACCCCAGTCGAGGCCAGCACCTGAGAAATTGTTTGTAGAAGCAGTCTCGGGATCCAGACCAGGATATTTTGTAATAGTGAAGAAGTCATCGAGCGATACATACAGACGGAAGTTGCTGATAGCTACCTTCTTAGTGATGTTTGCAGGAATAGTATAACCTAACTGCAACTGCTTGATGCGGAAATAAGCACCACTGAATCTGTTACCTGTTGAAGACCAGAAAGGAACATCAGGGCTAAGGATCTTCTCTGGATGAGGAATAGAACCACCAGGATTTTCAGGTGTTCTTGCCTCGTCGAGATAATACTTCAAGCCATTCTTGAAACCTGTACGATGCAGAACGGGAACGATATAGTTACCACCCTGTCCATAACCATTCAGCATGAAGTCAAAGCCCTTCCAAGCTGCAGTAATGTTAATACCATAGGTATGAGAAGGAGTTGTCTGACCAATGTCAACCATATCATCAGTACCAATCTGACCGTCACCACTTACATCCTTGTAGATAGGATCACCGTTTGCGTCCATACCCTCATAGATAAATCCGTTGAGATACCAGATTGAGTGACCTTCCTCGAATGCAGTACGGATCTTATAGTTTGTAGAGCTTGCATCAGTCTTATACTGTGGTGTAGCACCCTCTGCCAGTGAAAGGACCTCGTTCTTCAAGGTAGAGAAGTTAGCAGTTACAGAGTACTGTAAATCGCCAATACGATCTCTCCAACCAAGCTCAAACTCCAAACCCTTGTTCATTACATTACCACCATTGGTTACAACCGAGGTAAATCCAAGCTCTGAAGGAACAGTTACGCTGAAGAGCAGGTCCTTAGTACGCTTATCGAAGTAGTCGATACCGAGAGAGAGTCGGTTGTTGAGGAAACGAGCATCAAGACCCAGGTCAACCTGCTCAGATGTTTCCCAAGTAAGATTTGGATTAGCCAGCTTATCAGGAGCAGATCCATAGGTAGAACCAATCTGGTCAACACCATACTGGTACCAGCTGCTACCCTTTGCAATAGCAGCAGTATAAGGATAACCGCTCAGCACGCTGATATTACCGTTACGACCCCAAGATGCACGGAGCTTCAAGAATGAAACGACATCTGTAGGAACAGCCTTCTTGAAGAAACCTTCGTTACTGATTGTCCAACCAGCAGAGAATGATGGGAAGGTACCCCAACGGTTCTCCTTAGAAAGCTTTGAAGAGTCAAACGCATCACGACGGATGTTGAACTGGAAGAAGTAACGATTATCGTAATTATAGTTTACACGTCCGAAGTAAGCCATTGAAGCACTCTTACCAGGAGAGTTGCTAACTGACTTAGGAGCATCATCCTTCAAATAAGAGATGTAACGGAAGTTCTCCTCATACGACTGCAGGATATCACTACCTGAAGAGCTGATGCTTGAGTTATCAGAGTTATTCTCACGATAAGACATACCGATCATTGCACCGATATTATGCTTCTCAGCGATAGTGATGTTATAGTTTGCAAAGTTCTCCCACTGATAGTACCAGCTTGTGTTATGGTTAGCAGAGATAGAATATGTAGTCTGGTTACCACGGTCACCAATCCAGAAAGGAGCAGTATAGCTATGAGAGGTATTGAATGAAAGACGATAGCCTAAGCGAGAAGTAATAGTCAGACCCTTGATTGGCATGATATTAGCAAACCATGTACCATTGATGTTCCAACCACCATTGCTTCCGTCGGTAGCATCACGCTTAGCCAGAGGGCTACCTTCCATGTCTGAATACTTAGTATTAGCAAACCAACCGTTCTCATCACGGAACAGACGATAGTTCTGGTCAGCAGTACCGTTCTGCAAAGCATCGTAAACAGTTCTTACTGAGAGCGACATCTCATCAGGTTTAGTCCAATAAACTGGAGTCAGAGGATCCATCTGAAGCATCTGCTCGAATGAAGAACCATAACCACGCTGTGATACGCTCTTGGTCTCCCACTTCTCGATTGTGTTGTTAGAACCAACCTGCAACCACTTGAAAATGTTATAGTCGGCATTTACCTGACCGGTAATACGCTTGTAAACATCCTTATCACCTCTTACAACACCATTCTGATGTACATAATTAAGAGATGTAAAGAAATGGCCCTTAGTATTACCACCAGAAATACTCAATGTATGCTGTTGGCTCCATGTTGGCTCGATATATGCACTGATCCAATCCTGATCAATTACACCATTAGCATAATAAGGATGCTTATAATCAAAGTCTGCAAGTCTCTTGTTAACATCTTCCTCACCATACTCATAAGTCATATATTTGAGGAAGTCATTACGCTGCATTCCTACACGACGTGTGAAGTTCTGCAGAGTTGCACGACCGGTATAGTTAACAGACACCTTACCCTCGTCACCCTTCTTTGTAGTTACAAGAACAACACCGTTACCAGCTTCTGCACCATAGATGGCAGCCGAAGCGGCATCTTTCAGGATTTCGATTGACTCAATCATCTGAGGATCCAGATACTGGATGCTGCTAACCTGAAGGCCATCTACTATATAAAGAGGTGCAATCTTCTCTGAGTTAGAAGAGTAACCACGTACACGGATGTCTGCACCGCTACCCGGAGAGGCATTGGTAAGAACGTTAACACCCGATACCTTACCTTGAAGTGCTGCTGCAGCATCAGCTGTTGACAGATTCTTAAGGTCTTCAGACTTCACCGAAGCAACAGCACCAGTCAAATCGCTCTTTCTCTGAACACCATAACCGATAACCACAACGTCGTTCAACGACTGGGTATCTTCCGTAAGAGTAACTGAAATGTTGTTACGTCCATTCAACTTTACAGTTTCAGTTGAATAGCCGATGTAAGAAATAATAAGCGTAGCATTGTTGCTTGCAGTAATGCTAAAGTTACCATCAAAATCGGTGATAACTCCCGATTTAGCACCTTGGATTTTCACACTGGCACCAATAATCGGTTCGCCCGACACATCTTTCACTGTTCCCTTAATTAGGCTCTGAGCCAACGCTCCCAGTGGGAACAAACAGAGCAAGAACAGTGCCAATAATGGCTTTTGCAGGGATTTAAAATTCCACATGATTTAATTAATTAGTTAGATAATCGTAATACTTAAAATTTGGTTTACTCAAGTTGAATATGTAATAGGTTTACATTTTGATTCGGTTGCAAATTTAACGCAATTTTGTTAAAGGAACTTTATTTTGAGTAACAAAAACAATATAAAAATGTAACATTACGGGCATAATGTTACATTTTTAAAAGATTTTATAATAAAATATTTAAAATTTCAACAAGAAAAACTACTTGCGCACGCCAAAATTCTTGCGATAATCGTCATGAATGATACCACTGGCCTTATTTCCATCGAAACGAGTAGGCATTATAATGAATTCTGGCACATTAAACGAGAGGAACCGTTCACGGTAGAAACGACGCGGGTTGCGCTGGGGCAGCATAAACGCCTTACTGATACCACCATCTTTATCAACATGACAGAAATAAGGACGTGTATAAAGTCCGTCGTCACGACGTGAACTCAGCACAAGCCAGCGCGAATTTGTGCTCCAGTTATGAAATGATTCTGTATCTTCCGAATTAGCTGCAGTCATCACGCGACTCTCGCCTGTTGAAAGATCAAGCAAATACAAGTCGGCCTCATGGTGCCAGATGCTGAACTGTCCGTAGTCAGAGAGTGTGTAACAAAGAAAACGGCCGTCGTACGAAGGACGGGGGAAGGACACCGACTTACCTTGTGAAACGGCATCAATGATTGTTTCTATCTGATTGCCAAAACGGCCTGTCTCCGGATTGAAATCAACGCGACAAAGGTTATAGCGAATGGAATCGAGCTTATAACTGCCCTCAGGGATGGATTGGGCAGCACAGAAATACAACGACCTACCATCGGCAGAGAAGACAGGGAAGGTCTCGTATATAGAATCCTGTTTGAGTATAGGCGACAGCAACAATTCATTCTTCTCTACATCGTAAACCTGCAAGTCGGAGGCTGTATCAAACACCTCTATACGATTGCGGTGAGCACTATGGAACAACTGACTCGTTGAGTTGGTAGAATAAGCAATGTAGCGACCAGAAGGATGCCAATATGGATACACACAGAAACCGAGAGTCTGATCGGTCTTGGTGTTGTAAGCAGTCAGCTGACTATCATTATGGCGCAGCAGTGTGGCGCCATGAGGTCCTCGGATATGCAGACTCATGTCAAACGATGACAGATCACGTTCATAGATGCCCATCTTACTCCACACCTCGTAGCCTGGTGCTATCAGGCGGTAGCAGAGTCCATAATCAATGCTGTCGGGACTGACATAAATAGAGAATGGCTGATATGTATGCCAACCGTCCTCGTATTTTGCCGAAACGGTGACGCTTAGTGAGTCTCCGAGGTTCTGTGCAAGTAGAGCATGCCAGTCTTCAAGGTCGAAATCAACCGATTCCTCACCCTGACTGTGCAGGCTATTACCATGATTGTCTGTCACTAACGCATCAATAAGTTGTGCCTGCTCATCAACCATACCAAAATTGAGAGGGACAATATTCACAGGAACAGTCACACCAAGGTAATCGGGATATATATCAGGCTGGGCAGCTTCCTGCTTGGCATTCTCTACAGCTGTTGAGCAAGCTGCCAGCATCCAGCACCCAACACCTATCACCCAACACCTTATCATATCATTCAGAACTTTTTTCATTGTTGTTTGAGTTTAACCAGTAGTTTTGCATAGCCCTTACGATTATTTGTCAGCATATAGTACGCTTTCAGATACTCCAAGGCAAGCATATTATCCTTATTGCTAAAATATAGATCCTCGAGCATTTCGGGAGTTACATGGTCGCTGAACAAGAAACTCTCCTTATATAGCGACTTACGAAGGCGCCCGTATTCAGGATGTTTTGCAATCGCCTCTTCATCTCCTAACAGCGGCAGTGTCTCGTTGGCCCAGTCACGATAGAAGAGGGTTTTCTGCAGGGCCATCAGGTATTTGCGAGCAACTTCGTAGCTGCCAATGATCAGGTTTGTCTGTGCCAGACGCTTATAGCAGCGACCACTCTTCTGGAAATCAAGAATAGCTTCCTGCGCCTCAAACACCGTACGTTGAGCCACATAAATCATACCCAACTGATAGAATGCCTCGGCAGTAGGCATCGGACTGGTAGCATCGCTCTGTACATCAGGCAGAAGACCGGCTATCCCATTCTGATGATAATCAAACATGTGCTGTGTAAGCTGACCGCGCATGGCCAGGGCCAAATTCTGTACCGTCACCCCTATCTGGTTGTTCGGTTTCTCTGCATTTGCTGTTTCTATGATTCGATTCCACAACTGATGACTGGCCATGAAGTCATACTGCATCACCTTCTCGGCCTTATAATTACCATTCTTCCAAACAACCGCCCCCATAACAACGGCCACTAACGCGAATGAGCAGAGAGGTATAACCAAACCTTTCGAATCCTTCAGCCACTTACGACATACAAAAACAAGGAGAGGAATAGCGAGTGCTAATAGCCATGCTACATAAAGCAATGTAGGGAATACCTTAGGGTATCTATAGTAATGACTGCCGCTCCAATAACTACCTACCATCCAATAAAGTATAGGGAGGACAACAATCACTGCGATATATCGCCCCCAGCCTTTCGGTAGTTTACTGAGGCCCCAAACAGCCAGGAGTGTGAGCAACACAGCCCATACGCCCCCCATGAGTGCATGCTCGTCGAGCAGAAAGAGCCAAAGAAAAAACGAAGGCAAAAAGCTCAGGCCATATAGTTTGCTGGAGCCAATAAGTTGGAGAGTCAGAAGTTGCACTACTGTTAACAGGATTCCAATAATGATAGCACCAACCCAAGCATAAAGAAAGAACTGGGTGCAGAACCGTCCCAGCAGGTCGGCCACACCGCCTGGCTGCTTCACAATATCCCATACATAGTTGCTATCGAAGAGAAACAGCTGGAACTGCTCCTGATAATGCAAGTGATGAGGATATGCCTGTGCGAAAAACAGGACTACCGCCACACAGAAAAGACTACTTATCAAATACTTTACTGAATTCATCTACACTAATCTTAACAGGTTCAACCATAAACTCAGGACGGTTGTAGCTCTTTAGCAGGAAAGTGTTGTGCTCGGGATCCTCCTGTGGCAACAGGAATGCCTTCCCAACCTTTCCGTCTTTGAAATAGGCAAAATATACACGACTGTAGTTACCATCTTCACGGCGACTGGCCAGCATCATCCAATGACCATTGCTCGACCAGCTGGGATAACTATCAGACATGCCCTCACTGTTCAGTTTTGTTAGATCGAGAGGGGAAGAGTTCTTTTCATCAAGCGGCAAACAAACAATGTTTGCGTCATGGTGCCATATATGGAAGCAACCATACCGTCCCTGTGCAAACAACAGATATCGGCCGTCAGGACTAATACGAGGTAGAGTGGCGCTATTATTCTGTGAAGCAGCATCATACACCAACTCTTCGTCGCCGAAGTTGTGCGTTGCCACATCAAACGAGCGGCGATAGATGTTGTATTGTATCTTTTCATAATATCGTCCTATCTCGTTATCCCTATCTTTAATGTTCAGCTCCTCTGGCAGTGGCACCGACTTACAATAATAGAGGTATTTGCCATCAGGCGACCAGGTGGGATAAACCTCCAAGAGCGTAGAATCGTTGCTGACAACGCTTACTGAGTCGGTCTTAATGTCATATAGTATCAAATCGCTCTCAAGGTCGTAAACCTCAAGTTTATTAGGATTAGATGTATGAAAGCCCTGACGTGTCAGGTCGGTAGAGAAGGCGATCAACTTCTCTGTAGGATGCCATGCAGGATATACACCTCCGGAGATAGTATAATCGCGTTTAAGATTAACTCTTGATATCTTACCATCATTCACAAGTACAGTACCTCCGTTAGACTTACGCACATGAAACAACATGTTATCAGTCTTATAGTTCTGATAACTGTGGCAGTTTATACACTGGCCTGATGCTCTGTCAGTGCAGGTTATCTCGTTATTGAATATCTGCGTCTCTTCGAAAGTGGTAATGTTACGCTGAGCAATCTCCATGAAATCCCATGCCACATACGATGGCTCAATCAGCCGATATGACAGATATTCGTCGATAGGTTCTTCGGCAACAAAAATCTCAAACGAGTTGAATGAAAGCCATTCATCACTCTTCTTTCCCCAAACTTCTACCTTAAGGCTATTACCCTTCGAGGCTTGGAGCATATCATGCCATTCCTCCTCAGGAATCTGCACCTTCACGCCACAGCCGTATGTCTGCTGTTTACCATCGGGTGTAGTTATACGAGCCACACACTCATCATACTCATCAGCAGGGAGCATAAAGTTTAGCGGCGCAATATTATAAGGTATTGTAACATTACAATAATCTGGATAAATCGCTGGCAGGCTTTTTGCCTCTTTTGATGAAGATGGTACATCTGGATGACCTGCGCATGATGTCAACAGCAACATGGCAACAGTCAAAAACTTTATATAGGAGTATATATATATTTTCATTTTTTATGATGCAACTTCGTTTTCTTTTCTGTCAACTATATTAGAATACTGCCTCCCAAAGAAGTAGTAATACCAATAGGTATCGTCCCATTCCCCACGCATTTTTTCAGCAACATCTCCAATAGTCTTTCCTGGCTTAACATGTTTTGCCATTGCCTCTAAGAACTGTTTGTAGCGGTTATAAACGTTTTCCTCAACAGGGATCATCATGCGTCTTTCTTCTGGAGCCTTATCCATATACAATATATAAGCCTCCTGTGCATGCAATGGGAATGCCTCGTCAACATGCGACTTCAGATAATTACGGAAAGCTGGCCAAAAACAATGCGAGTCACAACGTAATATGGAATAAAACAACGCCTGCTCCGAAGCCACTTTATTATTGTTATTATCCCAAACACACATACTATTTACAAGATAGCTGTCGGTATTCTCAACGCCCGAAATCTCGTCGGTATAACATGTTTGCAAATCCTTTACTTTTGAAGATACAGGAGCCGGCTGCCAATTACTGTAGAAAGGATGATGATGCAGTACCGTATTGTAGCGTTCCATCAGTTTCTTCTCTCCTGTTGCCAAGGCACAACGGGATAGCATCTTCAGGAAAAATGGTGAGAAGCCTCTTTGAATGGAATTTTCGAAACTCAAACGTATGGCTTCATTCATCATACCGTAATTATAATATACCAGAGGCGATGCTATTTCCAAAAGTGTAACATGAACCGAATCAGGGTTATTTATTGGGAAACTTATGTTACCGCTCTTGAACGAACGGTCCAGAAGTCCTCCTTCGTTAAACAGTGCGATATTCTTAAGGAATAACATTGAGGTTGTTGGTTTCTTGTTTCCTTCCACCAGATCAAGTACCTCCTTCCAGTTCCCGTCAGAAGCATAGCGCACCATTCGCATCTCATCGATATAGTTCTGGTCACTGAACATCTGTGACTTAGTAAAGAAGATACCGATAATAGCACATAATACCGGTACGAACCACTTAGCAAGATAATTCCGCAACAATACTATCAGTACTGAGATAATACCTAGCGCCCAGAATGGTATCGGGAGGCGATCGCTTTTATCAAGCGGCGCATCAAACTGAGGCATACCTGCAAGAATTACATCGTCGTATTTTAGATTTGAGTATAGCTGAGTATGCCAGATACTGGAGGTAAAAAGAAGTAGTACGATACCTACCAGCTCACGCCAGGTCATCTTGTCGCTAAGTGCAAGACATACTACAAATAGATAAGCATACCATCCAAGCACAGGATAAATACACGCACCCAATACATACCATACAAGATGCCACTTCCTAGGTGTACTGCCAGCAGCCCATAGGAGCAACAGCATCAGGAAATAGCCAACCGACTGCGAGAACCAATAGCCTCTATAAGGGAGGATATAAATCCAATAGCCTAAGTCGACAATCGATGTGAGCAGACAGGCAACAGGCAAGAGCATCAGCGCGGAGGCACTTCCCTGTAACCGGAATGCTTTAGCACCCACAAAGTATATCATAGCCCAGATAGCGGCCAAAATACCGGTTCCTACAATGGGTTTACAGAAAAACTGTGTGAGCCAGGCACCCACATATTGCATCAAGCCGAAAGGCTTCGACATTAAAGTATTGAAAAACGGTGCTCCGACGATAAATTCAGAACGGTCGTGTGCCGTATAGAGAACCTCTTGATTGATGTATAAGATGTATACAACAAACGAAATGAAAGCCAACAGACTTACATAGAGTGAGGCACGGGATAATTTGCTATTAAAAGTCATTGTTTTGAGTTAAAGGGCCGACTCATTTTAATGAGCCAGCCCTAAATAATTTATACTGTAAAGGAATGATTATTCCTCATAGTAAACAGACTTGATTTTAACTGTACCGCGTGTCATCATGAGGTCCAGATCGTGTGCGGTAGCACCCTTTGCACATGTATTAGCAATCTCGTCGGTGATAGGAAGTTCCCACAGACCAACAGAAAGAGCTACATTATCAGCAAATGGGCCATCCCACCATCCACTCATTACACGTACAGTACATCCAAAGTCATCACCCCAGATGAACTGGCCTTCCTCTGCCTCGATGATGTCGAAGATAAGAGTCTTCTTACCAAAGTATACTTCGTCTGAAAGGAATGGGAAATACTTACCTTCACCATCACTGAAACGTCCAGCAGCAGCATCACCAGGACCGAGAATGGCAGGCTCTGTGTTATCAGGACCACCGAAGATATAGAACTTCTGGAGAGGATCGGTAATCTCGCTACATGTTATAGGGAAATCAGCAGTAAGCTCAGTTCCATCTGCACAGATAGCAGTAAGCTTTACGGAATAAGAACCAAGCTTCATCTTCTTTGTAGCATAGTTACCAACAAATTCCTTGCCACCAATATCCCACTTAGCATTCACAGGTGCTAAGGTCTCACAGGTAATCACATTACCATTCTGACCACTGGCTGCCTTGTCAACAGTAACAGTTGTCTTTGAAATGAGCTCATCAACAGAAATGTGCCCACCATTGCCAATCTTCTCATGAATAGGATCGCATGCAGCAAAGGCACATACTGCGAATAACATCAAAAATATCTTTTTCATATTGATTACTTATTATTACATTAATAAAGTGTCTTATATTGTGTCTTAGGATCTGCAGCATCCCAACCTGGGTTTTGCTCCAACTTACCATTCATCAGTGTAATCTGAGACTTAGGCTTAGCAACAAAGCCATTAGTTTCAGCGTAACGCTCAGCCCAAGAACAAGTCATGTGCTTCATTGAACGCTTATTTCCTGTCTGGCCAAGGCAAACAATCTGCTTACCATCCTGAGCCTGAAGAGCCTTAGCTGCATATGAGCTTGTACCAGAGTCCTTACCAGACCAACGACGCATATCGTTGAAACGAAGACCCTCGAAACAGAACTCCCAACGACGCTCGTTCTGAACAGCTGCCAGAGAGTAAGGAGTCTCAGGAACACCTGCACGCTTCTGAACCTGGTTCATATACTGAGCATCACCAGTAAGCTCGGTGAGCATCAACAGAACGTCAGAATAACGCATCAGATAGAAATCCTCGAAGTGGTCACCCTGCATCTTGTTATCAAGTGAACTGCCGGTATAACCCGCACACTGGCTCCACCATGTTTCGTTATTACCACCACAAGCGTCGAGGTTAACCTCAGCATACTTCTTTACTGAATAACCAGACTCCTCACAGTCGTCCTTCTCATAGGTGTACTGAGCAAGTTCACCATCGAGGTCAATCAAAGAAGCCTTCTTGCGGAGGTCTGTATAATTACCTGAATTCTCAGCAGCTGTCCAATCATCCCAGATGTTGTTAGAAGGAGTACCCTGGCCCCATCCCTGGTTGAATGGATATGTCAGGTCACGGCTTCCGTTATTACCAGAAGCACCATTACGGAGTCCCCAGAATACAGAGATGTAGTTAGAATACATACGCTGAGCGTTATAAGTACCACCAATGCTCCAGCTTGAAGCATTCATGAACTGGATCTGGAAAATCTCCTCAGTGTTACCGTTACCCATACCTGGCTGGTCGAAGCAGTTCTCACGCTTCATGTCAGCGATATAGTCATATGCATGACCTTCACCATCGTGAGCCTCATCCCACAGCAAGCTGTTAGAATACTGCCACAATGAACGATAGTCCTCACAAAGCTTGTAGCCGCCATTAGCAACAACATCCTTCAGAGCTGCGATAACATCTGCCTGAGAAAGAGATGCACTATTAACACCTTCCTGTTCAACAAGATTGATAGCAGGAGCACCACCTGAAGCGAGCTCACCAACCTTCTTGTAGAAGCCAGCCCAGAACATATATGCACGAGCCATGAATGACTCAGCAGCATACTTATCTGCATGACCAGAGCCATTAGCTCTCTCTGGCTTCATCAGATTTGTAGCAGAAACAAAGTCAGAAAGAATCTGTGGATAGATAACCTCTTCAGCACTTACCTGCTGCTGCATCTCCTCTGTAATAGTGGTAGATGTAATCAGAGGTACATCTCCAAACAGCTGAGTGAGCCACAGTGTATAAAGACCACGCATAAAGAATGCCTCACCAAGGAGCTGGTTACGCTGAGCCTTCTGAGCCTCAGTCCAGGGCACATTATCAATAGTCTCGATAGTATTGTTAGCACGTGAGATACCACCATACAAGAGAGTGAAAGGAGTTTCATACTGATTAACATTCATCTCAACAAGATGGTGCAAAGACTTCACTTTATTGTCCTGCAAACCGCCACTACCGAAGCAGTTATCTGACATAACTTCCCACCAGAAGAAAATATTCTGGTTATCGGAGTCACCACCACCCATGGTATTCATGATACTATAGGTAGCAGCATTCAAAGCCTCAACATCTGCAGGTTTACCTGGGAAGGTAGCCTGTGTCATCTCTGTAGGACGTGGATCTGTGTCCAGCATGTCGTTACAAGATGTAAACATACCAGCTGACAAAACAGCTGCTGCTGATAAAATATACTTTTTCATATCTTAATAGTCGAATTAGAATTTAATACTTGCACCAACCAGATAAGTACGAGATGGTGGGTAAAGACCAAGGTCGATACCAGATGCCCAACCTGTACCACCACCAGAGTTACCTACCTCAGGATCGAGGCCTGTGTACTTGGTGAATGTGTAGAGGTTCTGTGCCTGAACATAGAAACGGAGCTGCTGGAATGGGCAAGACTTCCAGATGTGCTTGAAGTCGTAACCCAGAGTTACAGTCTTAATCTTGAAGTAGTCGGCATTCTCCATATAACGGGTAGAGACCCAAATGGTATTATTATGACCTGTAGCAGACATACGTGGCTCCTTGTTTGAGGTACCCTCACCATGCCAACGATTCAGGATAGTTGTATCGTAGTTCTGATAAGCAGCATCACCGAATGAACGGTAAGAACGCATAACCTGCTGACCGAATGCACCTGCACCATTTACAGCGAAGTCAAAGCCCTTGAACTGCAGACCGAGATTTACACCAAGCATGACGTCTGGGTTAGGATTACCAATCTCATGACGGTCGCAAGCATCACTTTCAGCATAGGTAATCACACCATCACCATTCCAGTCATCCCAGATCATATCACCAGGCTGTGCATCATCGAGAACTGCCTTACCGGCCTGACGTGCAGCCTCAATCTGCTCCTGATTCTGCCAGATGCCACTGTATGACATACCATAGAAGTAACCGATAGGCTTACCCTCTTCAGCACGATATACATACTCAGTACCCTGTGAAAGTACACCACCAGGACCATTGAGGTAGTGGTTCTCGTTAGCGATACGTGTTACCTTATTCTTATTGGTAGCGAAGTTTACACCAACGTTATAGCTGAAGTCCTTACCAATCTTATCATTCCAAGTAAGAGCGAGCTCAAAACCAGTATTCTCAACGTCACCACCATTGATAGCAGCAGGATTGGTACCAAATATTGAAACCATGTTACCACCAATCAGCCAGTCCTTAGTAGTCTTCTTATACCAGTCGAAGTTTACACCCAGACGGTTGTTGAGGAAACGAGCGTCGAAACCTAAGTCAAGCTGCTCAGAAGTCTCCCAAGTCAGGTCAGGGTTAGGAACGATGTTTGCATAAGCACCAGTATTAGGAATACCAGCTACAGAAGATGCCATATCAGAACCGAACTTATAACCGCTGTCGTTAGCGTCGCCTGACAGAGCGATTGTTGCCAGATACTGATACTTAGAGATATCCTTGTTACCATTCTGTCCCCAAGATGCACGGATCTTGAAGAAGTCGAGCCAGCTCTTAGTCTTCTCCATGAATGGCTCATTGCTGATTACCCAACCTGCAGATACAGATGGGAAGAAGCCCCAACGCTTACCGTCGGTGAAGATACTAGAACCATCATAACGCATGGTTACAGTAGCCATATAACGCTCGTTCCAGTCCCAAGTCAAACGACCGAACCAAGAAGCGAGATATTCCTCATCATTAGGATTACCGGTAATAGAAGCGTCGGTAATACTATTCAGTTTGAAGTTTGACATCCAAGCAGAATCCCATCCTCTCAGAGTTGCGAGCTGCTCGCCATATGCAACTTTGTTAGATGCACCGAGGTTTGTGCTCCAAGCAGTGCTCTGGAATGACTGACCAACCATAGCACTGATCTTATGACCAGCAATAAGAGGAAGATCGTAAGTAAGAGTATTCTCAATAGAGAAGTTACTGTTCAGCCAAGTGCTCTGGCTTCCGCTGTAAGAGTTAACGATAGCAGCACCATCTGATGGGGCACGTGGCTCACCATAACTACGGTATGCACCTGCTCCCCAGTTATAGTTGAACTGTGAACGGAATCTCAGGCCCTTGATAGGCTGGATGGTCAGGAATGCAGTTGCGCTTGCGTTGAAGTTACGGCTCTCAGCCATAGAGTTGAATCCACCCTTTGACAGGTTCTCCCATGGGTTGTTGAACATAATTGGGTTCCAACCTGTTCCATAAGTCATATTACCCATAGGATCCTGGAAGTTATAGATATCACCATTCTCTGCATACTGTGGCAGAAGGGGAACAGTCTGAAGCAGGCTGTGGATATAACTCCAGTACATACCATCCTCAGCGAGGTCATGACTCTTGTTATAGCCAATAGAGATGTTCTCACCGATGGTGATAGCATCGAAGTCCTTAGCCTTCAGAAGCACGTGATCGCTGTTGATACGGATGGTGTGACGCTTGTAATAAGAAGCCTTGTCTGCACCCATGATACCTTCATTACCAGTATAGGTGTAAGACATAGCGAACTTAGAACGGTCTGAACCACCAGTCAGAGTTACAGAATGGTTCTGCTGCTGAGCATTCTTGTTGTTGAATACATCCCACCAATCAGTACCCTGCCAGCCGTTATTAACCTTATTAAGGATATCAGCAGGAACATAAGATGCCCAATCCAACTTTTTACCTGAAGTATTAAAGGTATACTCATCAATAATAGTCATATACTGCTGAGCGTTGAGCAGCTGTGGACGCTTGTAAACGTTTGACCAACCCATAGCACCATTATAGCTGAGCTCAATCTTACCAGCCTTACCCTGCTTGGTTGTAACCAGAATAACACCGTTAGCAGCACGTGATCCATAGATGGCTGCAGATGCAGCATCCTTCAACACGTCAATACTCTCGATATCGTTAGGGTTAATACCGTCGAGGTTACCACCAGCAACACCATCGATTACATAAAGAGGTGCTGAATTACCAGTAGTTCCGATACCACGGATATATACCTTATATCCCTTACCAGGCTGTGAAGAACTCTGAGTAATCTGTACACCAGGAGTGCTTGACTGCATAGCCTCAAGAGCGTTGGTTGTATTCAGCTTGGCGATATCCTCACCCTTAACCTGAACTGTAGCACCGGTAACCAGCTTCTTCTTCATGGTACCGTAACCAACAACTACTACTTCATCAAGTAAAGCATCATCTTCCTGCAGTGTGATGTTGAAAGATGACTGATTGCCAACCTTGATTTCCTGAGTCTGATAACCCACGTAAGATACAACGATTGTAGCTCCTGGGCTAACAGTGAGAGTAAAGTTTCCGTCAAAATCGGTAATTACACCGTTTCCGGTCTTACCTTTTTCAACCACGCTAGCTCCGATAACGGGGCCCTGTGCATCGACTACAGTACCTGTAATCTTCTTCGTTGCCTGCTGAACCTCCTGAGGAGACTCTGCGGCATAGGCATTCGAAGAGTAACCAAGTCCCAAAAAGGCCATGGTACCCATCAGCAGCGCTGTCTTTCTAAAATTTCGATTCATACTTAAGTTTTAACTATAGATAATTGGTTTGATAATAATTCTCTAGTTGATTTTAGTTCTAGGAGTGCAAATGCACTTCACTAAGTTCGCCACCTTATTAAATTAAACAGGTTAGCGGGTTCATTAGTTAGGACGAATTGTTTCGGGTCATAAGTCATTTTTTAAAAGTTTTAATAAAGTTATAGTTGAGCTCGGACGTGCCGAATCGCGTGCAAAGATAAATTAAAATTAACTTAAATACTTTGTTTTTTGTAACGTAGAGTTTGTAAAAAGCAAGAAAAGCCCCAAAATGTTACAAATCACAAAGTCTTTGTTACATTTATTAATTATTTCCAATTTAGTTAGACGGTAAAAACGAGCGATTCGACCTTCCCATTTTCACAAATTTAACCTTCCACGCCAGCAGAAGACACAAAAACAAAAACAAAATACCACTTACAATAAAAAAGAAAAGAAACAATTCATAAAAAAATCTTATGTCTGATTAAACGTTTTGAAAAAAAAACACTCTAATAAATGATGTATGTATGAATAAACTGAGAGTATTACTATTTTTATTATAATAAACCATCGCCAATGAAGAAGATTTATCTTTCATTACTCATGTCTGTGCCTTTGGTATCTATGGCACAGAATCCGGTTATCCGTGACCAGTTCTCGGCTGACCCTACAGCACGTGTTTTCAATAACCGCGTGTATCTCTACCCATCGCACGACATCATGCCACCTGCCGATCAGCGACAGGACTGGTTCTGCATGGAAGACTATCATGTGTTCTCATCCGACAATCTTACCGATTGGACCGACCACGGCGTGATTGTAACTCAGAACAAAGTTCCCTGGGTGAGACCGAACTCCTACTCTATGTGGGCTCCCGACTGCATAGAGCGAAACGGAAAGTACTATTTCTATTTCCCATCAGCACCTAAAGACGGTAGAGGCTTTGGAGTAGGCGTAGCCATTTCCGACAGTCCTACAGGCCCATTCATTCCTGAGGCTGAGCCAATTAAAGGCATCAATGGTATCGACCCATGCGTTCTCCAGGCATCAGACGGTAATGCCTACATCTTCTGGGGTGCAGGACGTTGTGCTAAACTCAAGCCAAACATGAAGGAGCTGGCCGACGACACACCAAAGGAAAAAGTAAAGTGGGGCGACCGTGAGTTTGAGATGATGGGCGTTAACTGCCTGAAGGGTCTACCAAGCCGCCAGGCAGAAGGACCATTCGCTTTTGAATATAATGGTAATTATTACCTTACATATCCGTACGTGCGCGAGAATACTGAGGTTCTTGGCTATGCCATGAGTAAGAACCCAATGGGACCTTACGAGTACAAAGGTCTCATCATGGCCGAGCACGCCAATGGCTGTTGGACGAATCACCACAGCATCGTGAACTACAAAGGACAGTGGTATCTGTTCTATCATCACAACGATTTCTCACCACGCGATGACAAGCGCCGTTCTGTTTGTATCGAGAAACTGTATTTCAATGCCGATGGCACCATTCAAGAGGTTAAGCCAACAATGCGTGGTGTAGGTATCAACAATGCTACCGAGAAGATTGAGATCGACCGCTACAGTGCAGCAAGTAACGATGTTACCACACAACTTATTGACACTGTAAACACCTTCCGTAGCTATCAGGCCACTCTGCCTGTTAAGGGAAGCTGGATTAAGTATAATGACGTGAACTTTGATTGTCTCAGCGAAGGTTATCTCATTGTAAATGCTAAAGCATCAGACAACACAATACTATATATCCGCGAGAAGACAGCAAACGGCAAGATTATCGCTAAGATAGAAATGACCGTTAAGCCCGAGACTCCTGCAGGAGCTCCAGCTATGTTCCGTCGCGACTTCAGTAATCAGTGGCTCACACTCACTGCACCACTTGAGTACACTCCAAAGGGAGTAACTGATCTGGTTGTAACCTGCGAGGGCAAAGCTGGTGTCAGCATCGACTGGGTACAATTCAAGAACCGTCCTAAGTACTTCTCACCAGCTACTGCTACACCAGCCAAGCCTGATGAGGAAGGCTTTATCCGCCGTTGGATGCTTCTGGAGCCTATCGACAAGCCAAACAGCGGAAATACAGTATTTACCGACTCATATCTGCGTGAGCACTTTGGCATGCAGTACTTCAAGGGTCAGCAGACTATCGTACCAAAGGATGGTCAGAAGGTTAAGGTATCATTCCAGCGCGAAGAGGTTCCCGCCGGCTTCGGACGTGGCTTCGGCCAGCCTCAGGAGCCTGCCAAGCCTAAAATTGTCAACGTTAATCAGACTCTCACATGGCACGCTCTCGATAGCGAGAATATGAACGTTAAATTGTTCCGTTTTGCCGAGAAATGGGGACAGCAGGTATATGGTGTGCTCTTCTGGGCTGTAACCATCATCGACTGCGATGAGGATATCGAGAACGTACGTCTGGCTGTTGGTTCTAACTCAGCCTCTATGTGGTGGCTCAATGGTGAGGAGGCACTCCTTCTCTCTGGCGACCGCCGTATGGTAAAGGACGACGCCATGTCATCACGCATCACCCTGAAGAAAGGACGTAACATCCTGCGTGGCGCCATTATCAACGGCCCAGGTATGAGCGATTTCTGTGTTCGCTTCCTCGACGAGAACGGAAAACCCGTCACAAACTACAAGGTAATTAAGAATTAAGAATTTAGAGAAATGAAAAGACTTCATACAATACTGGCGGCACTTGTTGTTTCTGCAGCCGCTAATGCGCAGATTGGCGCACCATATATCCACGACCCCTCGACAATCGCCGAGTGTGATGGAAAATACTACACCTTCGGCACAGGTGGCGGAGGTATCATATCAGATGATGGCTGGAGCTGGCACAGTGGTGCAGAGCGCCCTGGTGGCGGTGCAGCCCCCGACATGCTTAAGATAGGCGATCGTTACCTTTGTATCTACGGTGCTACAGGTGGCGGACTTGGCGGTGGACACGCTGGCCGTATCCTTACTATGTGGAATAAGACTCTTGATCCTAAGTCGCCAGACTTCAAATGGAGTGAGGCCGTTGAGGTATGTGCCTCTGACGGTATGGAAGATCAGGACGCCATCGACCCAGGCCTTTTGTTAGATCCAACAACAGGTCGTCTTTGGGTAAGCTATGGCACTTACTTCGGAACCATCCGTCTGATTGAACTCGACCCACAGACCGGTTTCCGCAAGAAGGGTAATAAAGAGAAGGATATCGCCATCGACTGTGAGGCTTCCGATCTGATGTATCGCGACGGCTGGTACTATCTGCTTGGTACACACGGTACCTGCTGCGACGGGGTTAACTCTACCTATAATATAGTAGTAGGCCGTTCACGCAACGTAGAAGGTCCTTACATCGACAATGTTGGTCGTGACATGTACCACGGAGGCGGTAAGATGGTTATTGCAGCTGAACAGCGTGCCTGTGGAGCCGGACACTTCGGTCGTTACATCATCGACGAAGGTGTAGAGGTGATGTCATTCCACTGGGAAGCCGACTTCGAGCAGAGCGGTCGTTCGGTACTGGCTGTACGTCCTATCGTCTGGAAGAACGGCTGGCCTGTAGCTGGCGACAACTTCAAGGGCGGCAACTTCGCCATTGAGTCAGAGCGCCGCGGCTATGCACTTGAGCTTACTGTAGACTTTGTTCGCATGAAGCAGGAGCGCCAGGGCTGGTTCAACCGCAACCAGATGCAGCAGCCAATAAAGCCCATCGCCAACCAGACACTCGCAGAGGTTATCGACACATGGCCAAAGGGCGACATCCCTGCCCGTATCGGCGACTACATGTACCGTCCTCACCAGCGTTGGACCATCACCCCTGTTGACAGCGCAGGTGGTTATCTGAGCAATCCTTACTTCAAGATTACCATCGAGGGTACAGAGCGCGCACTCGCTGCTACTGCCGACAAGGAGGTAACCACTGTTCCTGCCTATACCGGCGCTGACGAACAGCTCTGGCGTATCGAGCAGCTCACTGATGGCACCTACCGCATCATGCCAAAGGCCATCCCTGGTCAGCAGGGTATCAACAAGGAGTTCTGCCTCTATTCAGCAGGCGATTCAACTCCTACCCTCGCCAAGTACGACTTCAACAGCGATAATTCCAAGTGGAATTTCAAAAAGCACTAAAACAATAAATCCCTGCCGATTGGCAGGGATTTATTGTTTAAAACTCAAGTATCATCGTCTGGCGGGGCTTTAGTTCCTGATTTTTCGATAAGTCAAAATAGCGGTTGGTCAGGATATCCTTGGCCTTGGCGGTCTTGCCGATGACTTCGGCATAGCGGGTGACATCGAAGGTGGCTGGCTTTGTGGTGCCGTTGAGGACAGTTAAAGCAGTCTTTCCTTTGTACTGGCGGGCAATGACGTAGATACCATTAAATGGAGTGAACTGTGTCTGCTTACCCTTGATGATAACATTGTTGCCCTGGCGCCAGTGGAGCAGACGAGAGAGCCAAGAGAACATGGCCTGCTCGGTCTTAGAGCGTCCTTCCTTGGTAAAGCAGTTATGGGTATCGCCAGGGAATCCGCCAGGGAAGTCCTTACGCACGTTGCCGTCTGTCACTTGCTTGGTGCCGTTCATCAGCACCTCAGTTCCGTAATACAGCTGAGGAATGCGGTTGACCGTGAGCAATAGCGCCAGCGCCTGCTTCAAAGCGAGGGTATCTTTGCCATTACCCAGGAAGCGGTCGGTATCGTGATTCTCGATGAATGCCATCACACTCGATGGATTGGGATAGAGATAATCGTAAACAAACGAGTTGTAGAGGCGGTTAAAGCCATTCCACCAACCATCAGTCTCTTCGTTTTTGGCCTGATTCAGTTTATCGAAGAATGAGAAGTCCATCACAGTCTTGAGATAGGTATTCTTCTCAGAAAGTTTTGAATCCTTCTGCCAGGCGGCAGTATAGGCGGGCTCTGTAACCCAAGTCTCGCCTACGGTATTGAAGTTAGGATACTCCAAATCAAGTTCCTTAAGCCACTGTGCCATCGCATCGGCATAAGCATAAGGATAGGTGTCCATGCGGATACCATCGATGCCCACGGTCTCAATCCACCAGATAGAGTTCTGGATGAGATAACGCATCAGGTGGGGATTATGCTGATTGAGGTCGGGCATGCTTGGAACAAACCATCCCTCTACAGTCTCCTTGAGGTCAATCTCCGAAGCGTATGGATCAACAACCGGTGTAAGCTTATAGCTTGTCTGCAGATAAGCGCTCTTTGCAGGCTCAGAGCCATCGGAATTAGCTGTAAAGCCTGTCATAGGATCACGACCGCTCTGCTTCTCTGTAAGCCACTCAGGTGTGTTCAGCCAGTCCTTGCTGGGCATATCGGTAGTCCAAGGATGCTCGAAACCACTGTGATTAAAGATCATATCCATCACAATCTTCAGGCCCTTCTTATGAGCCTCATCGCAGAGGCGTTTATAGTCCTCGTTTGAGCCAAAGCGTGGGTCTACCTTATAATAATTAGTAGTAGCATAGCCATGATAGGTAGAATAGCCGTTCTTTGAGTCGGGTGAATCATTCTCGAGAACAGGTGTGAACCAAAGGGCTGTAACACCTAACTCCTTGAAATAGTCGAGATGCTCACGGATACCATTCAGGTCGCCACCATGACGCAGACTGGGTTTTGTGCGATCCTCCACATAGTTGCGCATACCCTTTATCTGCTTGGGATGGTTGGCGCCCTGCGCAAAGCGGTCGGGCATCAGCATATAGAGCACATCGGCATTGGTAAAGCCCATACGCTTGTCGCCGCTCATCTCGCGCTGCTTGAGCTGATATTGCACTTTTGTCTTACCAAAGTTCAGTGTCATGATGCCTGGCTGTGCACCGCTCAGGTTCATGTAGACGAGCAGATAGTTGGGCGAGTCGAGGCGCACCAGACTATCGATAACCACGCCAGGGTAATCGGTTGTAACACTTGCAACATCGCGGATACCTTTTCCGTATACCATCAGCTGCACCTGAGGATTCTTCATTCCTACATACCAGTCGGTTGGTTCGATACGGTCAATAACTGTCTTTTTTGCTGCACTCATTGATAAAACGTTTGCCATAAGAATGGCGGTTACTAATAAGATTCGTTTCATTGTTGTTCTTAGTTTATTCGCTGTTTCTGCTGCAAAGATAGGCATTTTAACGCCACGTTATTCACATCAGAAATGAAATCCCGCAGATAACAGCGAGCAAACGTTTGCACAAACCTATCCCTTATACTCAGTAGGCGTTACACCGAACTGTTTTTTGAACACAACTGAGAAGTGGCTCTGGGTACTGAATCCTGTCATGTCGGCAATCTCTGCAACAGTATGCTTGCCGCCCTTCAGCAGTTCGGCCGCACGGTTCAGCTTATAGGTTCGGAAGAAGCTGCTTGGTGTCTCACCGGTCAAACCCTTAATCTTATAATAGAGTTTTGTACGTGATATATAGAGCATCTTGGTGATACGTGTAACATCGAGTTCTGAGTTCGACAGTTCCTCCTCCATCAGCTTATACAGTTCCTCCATGAAGTGCTTATCCTGCTCAGACAGGGCATTATCTACGCCTTCGTCTTCGGTAGTAGTGGCCTTGGCCAGCAACTTACGCACACGGTCTCGGTTCTTAAGCTGCGACTGGATGAGCGCTGAGAGCACAGCGGGCTCGAAAGGTTTGGTGACATAAGCATCGGCCCCCACATTCAAACCCTCTACCTGATTCTCGGCTGTTATCTTTGCCGTTACAAGGATGACGGGGATATGACTCAGCTGGATATCCTGTTTGATCTCCTGACACAGCTGGTAGCCATCCTTACCAGGCATGGCCACATCGCTCAGCACGATGTTCGGTTCCTCGGCACGCATCTCCTCCAGGGCTGTGTCTGCATCAAGACAGGTTATCAGACGATAGTCGTTTGAGAACAGCAGACGCATGTAGTTGATGATTTCCGTATCATCGTCGACAATAAGGATGGTAGGACGATTGTCGTCATCATTTGAGAGGTGAGAGGTGAGAGATGAGAGGTGAGGGGCTACCGAAGCTGGAGAATCCACGATGCGGTAGTCGGCTACACCGTCGCCTTCCAGTGGGCGGCGTTCTTCTTGGGTATAGGCCTGTTCATTCATTGGGTAGACCAGTGTGAACACGGCACCAGTACCTTCCTGGCGGTTGCCGGCTGTCAGACTGCCGTGATGCAGCTCTGCCAGACGGCGTGCATAGTACAAGCCGATACCTGTTCCCCAGTTCACAACAGCCTTGGTTTGATTATCCAGCTGGTAATAGCGTTTAAAGATATTCTCGCACTGCTCTTCAGGTATTCCCTTACCTGTATCTGCAACACTCACCTTTACCTTATTATCTACTACATCCAACTGCACATCAATCCTACCCCCGCGTGGTGTGAACTTCAGAGCATTCGACAACAGATTGGTTACTATCTTCTCCAGTTTGTCGCCATCAGTCCATGCCATCAGCTGGTCTTCCATGCCGAATCGGTTCAGTGTCAGTCCTTTTTCCTTGACATTAAACTCGAACGTATCACAGATATCGTTCATCAGTTTCACCACATCTATCTGCTCCACACTCAGGCGCAGACTGTCGTTCTCCAGCTTATTAAAGTCCATCAACTGGTTCACAAGCTTAAACATGCGCTGGATGCTGCGCTGGGCTATATTAAGCAGGCCACGCTCTTCGCCATCAATAGAGTCGCTCTTTGCCAACTGTCCCACAGGACCGGCAATCATCGTCAGTGGTGTACGGAACTCATGGGCGATATTGGCAAAGAAACTCATATTCATCTGGTTGGTACGCAGTTCCTGCTCCTTCTCCATCTGAGCCTGACGGGCAGCACGGCGTGCAGCCACCACACGTTTGGCATTACGATACAGATACCAGGCCAACAGTGCTCCTAATGCAAGATATATCATCCATGCCCACCAAGAGAACATTGGTGCAGGCTCAACAATCACGCTTATCTGGCGCTCATCGCTGGTTGCTTCATCACTGGCACTGTCTGAAGTACGCACTCGGAAGGTATAGTGCCCCGATGGCAGATTGGCATAGCCGGCAGCATGACGGCTTCCCGCATCAATCCAGTCACTGTCAAATCCATCGAGCTTATAATAATAATGTACACGCTCGTATTCGCCAAAGTCAAGGGCTGTATAAGAGATACTGAAACTGTTCTGACTATGCTCCAGACGGATTTCTCTGCAACTGTCGAGCATGGCCTCTATAGGCCCGTCGGCAGCGGGACGAACCAGTTGGTTGTGAATCTTCAGATCACAAAACTTCAGCGGGAGTTTTCGCAGTGTGTCTATCTCGGCAGGGTTGAACATGGTTACACCGTCTGATCCGCCAAACACCAGACTACCGTTAGGCAGTCGGCACGATGCACGGTCGCAGAACTCATCGCCAGCCAGTCCGTCGGCCTTATACAGTGCCGTGATGCTACCTGTCTTAGCATCCAGTCGGTTCAGTCCTTTCATGGTGCTTATCCACAGATTGCCTTGCAGGTCTTCCTCGATAGCCCCAACATCCGAACACGACAGTCCAGCGATGCGTTTCATCTGATTGGTCTGAAGGTTATAGCACAGCAGACCGTTGCTCACTGTACCTATCCACACGTTGCCGTGCTTATCTTGATGCATGTCGGTAGGGATATACACACTCTTACGGATGCATCGCTGCATATCGGGTATTTCCTGCTGACTCAGTTTCCCTGTCTTCGGGTCCATTTTCATTATCTGCTGATAGAATGCCGAAATGAGCATGGTGCCATCGTTAAGTTTCAGCAGCGATGGGATAAAAGTAAAGTCCACATTGAATGCCTGCTTAGGCTCAGGCTGACTGGCACCTGGACGGAAAGCAACTATGTAGGTAGAACTGGTTGAAGCCCATACTGTTCCGTCATCAGTCTGTTCAAAATCCATCGTTGCCCACACAGGCCACTGGCTCAATATGTTCAGTCGGGCACCATCGTACTGGCATTTCATCACGATGTTAGTGGTAGACAGCCACAACAGCCCATCGCGATCGCAGAACAGATGGGTAATAGCATTCTTCTTCTCACCAGCAGGCAGGCCAGCAATGTCTATCCGCTCAGCTTTCTGGGTGGCTGAGTGATACACAAACAGTCCTTTCCTCAGTGTTGATACCCACAGATTCTCTTGTTTGTCCATTGCAACAGCAAGAACCGATGAGTTCTCTATCACACGGTTAAGATAGTTGTCGCTGCCGCCGAATTTCTCTTTATAGTAATAATCGGCAAATATACCCTTATCGTATGTGCCTAACCATATATTCTTACGCGAATCCTGGAATATCTTAGTAACGTATGCATCGGGCACAGGCAATGTAAAATTGGCATCGTCCTGACCACGCAGCGTATGGGTCAGCAGATTCAATTCAAACAGACCGTTGCGCGATGTGCTCAGCAGTATGGTGTTGTTCTCCAGCAGACAAGCAGCCTGTAGCACACTGCCATGGGCTGTAAGCCTATCCATCATCTCGCTACTCAGTGGGATGGGCTGTTGCGATTTTGTATCAAACAGCAGCAGTGTACCATTACCCGATGCCAGTATCAGCCCATTAGGCAACAGTTCAAAGAAGTATAATCCAAGGTGATTATGATCCTTTATTTCCTTTTTGAGTTTAAACGTCTCACCACTATATATCAGCAGATTGTCAGAACCGGCCAACAGGATGTCGTCGGCAGCATCAATAAAACAGTCGCCCCACGACTGATTGGTCATGGTGCGGTTTATCTTAGACAGAAAAATGTTATGTTGCTCGTCATACTGAAGCAACTCCATCCCATTATATACAAACAAACGTCCTTTTTTATCCATCAACAGTTTCCGGACGTTGCGGTTACCCGTCTGCATAGGTACATTTTCAAAGTTGTCATACTTGGTATACCGGCACACACCATTGACAGTGGCCACCCACAAGCGCCCCTTCTTATCACACAACAGACTCTGTATCTGATTGTCGGGCAGTCCTAATGAGTCGTATGTACAGAAATATTGGTGATACTCATGTCCGTCGTATCGGTTCAGTCCACGGAACGTACCGATCCACAACTGTCCGGCAGCGTCCTCAGCCATACACTGCACACGGGAGTTCGACAATTCCTGAGCCACTACAAGATCATGTTCTTCGTCTTTATCACGGTTAGCTTTAGGTGTACCCTGATGATGACACGAGATAACCATCATAGCACAAACCACTGAAGCAAAGATTGATAAAAAAGGTTTCATTTTAGTCAATATTGTTGTAATTTGCTGCAAAGATAAGAAAAAAGTAAAAAAGTAAAGGAGTAAAAAGGTAAAAAAGTAAAAAGTATAAAGGCAAAAAGATAAAAAATGAACGAATAAGACAACTTTTAAACAAAATGAAAAACAACCATAACGATTTGAACAAAGCAGAAAAACGAAAAACAGAATAAAAAAACACCTTTTAATAATAAATAATACTTTTGCAACCGAATTTGAAACCAAAGTTTATTTCTAACAATTAACTCAAAACAATTAAATCTCAATGAAAAAGAGCAGTATTTTAATGATGTTGATGGCACTGTTCATGTCAATAACATCTTTCGCCCAAGGAATTAAGGGCACTGTGATCGACGAAAACGGAGAGCCAGTCATTGGCGCCACCGTTGCCGAAAAGAGTAATCCAAAAAATGCTACCATCACCGACTTTGATGGTAACTTCACGGTTAACGTCAATGCGGGTAAGATTATTCAGATTACCTACATCGGTTACGAGACACAGGAAGCAGCCGCTAAAAACGGCATGACCATCAAACTTAGACCCGACAACAAAGTGCTCGACGAAGTGGTTGTTGTAGGTTACGGTGTACAGAAGAAGAGTTCTGTTACTGGTGCCATCTCTCAGGTAAAGCCCGAGGATATGGAGAACCGCACCATTGCCAACGCACAACAGGCTTTGCAGGGTAAGACCTCTGGTGTGCAGATTATCCAGTCGAGTGCAGCCCCTGGTTCTTCACCAACCATACGCGTACGCGGTTATTCCTCTAATTCAAGCTCAGAACCACTGTTCGTTGTCGATGGTGTGCGTCTGGGTGATATCAGCGGTATCGACCCAAGCACCATCGCATCAATGGAAATCCTGAAGGATGCTGCCTCTGCCGCTATCTACGGTGCCGAGGCTGGTAACGGTGTAGTACTTATCACCACTAAGAAAGGTAAGCCCGGACAGGGAAAGATCTCTTACGATTTCATGTTTACCGACGAGAGTCTGGCTCGCATCCCAAAGATGCTGAACTCTGAGCAGTATATCCAGTACATGGACGAAGGTAACATCTTTACAAAAGATTACCTGCTTAAGAACTGGGACGGTGTGACCAATACAGCCTGGACCGATGTTGCTTTCAATCACGGTCACATGCAGAAGCACGCCCTTTCATTCACTGGTGGTAACGAACGTGGCAACTACTACCTCTCGCTCGCATACCTTAATAATAATGGTATTGTTAAGGGCGACGCTGATGTGTACAAACGCCTCACAGCTACCATTAACTCTGAATATAAGATTAAGGACTGGTTGAAGGTAGGAACCACCAACCAGATTGAGAAATACGATGTACGCTCTGTATCTTCAAACAACGAGTACGGATCACTGCTCACATCCATCCTGATGCTTGATCCTCTTACTCCCGACACATACACAGCCGAGAACCTGCCTTACCAGATGGTAAATGCACAGGCCAACGGCAAACAGTTGCTTCAGGACGAGAATGGAAACTACTATGCTGTTTCTAAGTTCTATGCCGGCGAACAGTATCACCCAATGATTATGCGTGACAACGGTCTGTCAAAGAATCAGGGATTCAATATCAACGGTTCTATCTATGGTGACTTCACACCTGCAAAGGGACTCACCATCACTTCTCGTTTCGGTTATCGCTTGGCAGGTTCAAACAATAGCAGTACCAGTCTGCCATTCTATGGCAACGGAGTACAGAGCCGCGACTTCCTCGACTTCAGCGCAGGTTCTTCTACCTCTATCTACTATCAGTGGGAGAACTTTGCAAACTATATGAAGACCTTTGGCGGACACACCGTTACAGCCATGGTTGGTATGTCGTTCCAGAAGTCAACAAGCAATAATGTAAATGGCTCACTGACTGCCAATGGCGAAGATGCTCTGAAGAAGAACGACCCACTGTTCTACTATCTGAACTATGCCAACGCATCGGCTACCAAGGGTGTAAGCGGCGAGACTAACGAGAGCACCAAATACTCATACTTCGGTCGTCTCTCTTACGACTTCATGGGCCGTTACCTGCTGCAGGCTTCGCTGCGTGCTGATGCTGCCGACCTGTCGAAGCTCTCTAAGAAAACCCGTTGGGGTTACTTCCCTGCTGTATCAATAGGTTGGACTCTGAGCGAGGAGAAATTCTTTGCACCTCTCAAGAGCTGGTTCGACAGTCTGAAGTTCCGTGCCAGCTGGGGCCAGAATGGTAGTCTCTCAGCATTGGGCGGCTATAGCTACAGCACCGACATGGCACTGGGCGGACTCTATCCTTTCTCTTCAGGCATCAACTACACACAGGCCGCTGCCCCATCAACCATGGGTAACGACGATCTGAAGTGGGAGACCTCTGAGCAGCTGAACTTCGGTTTCGATGGCATTCTGCTGGGTGGTCGCATGACCTTCGGGGTCGACTACTTCATTAAGAAGACCAAGGACCTGCTGGTATGGGGTACCACACCTTCACTCATCATCGGCGGCAGCACTTCACCTATGAATGCCGGTAACGTAGAAAACAAGGGTTTCGAGTTTGAACTTGGCTGGCGCGACCACATCGGCGATTTCAACTACAGCATCCGTGGTAACCTCTCTACCCTGAGCAATAAGGTAACATACATCGATCCATCTATCACGCGTTTGAGCGGTAGCAACTTCCATACTTACACCATTACCTATTTTGAGAAGGGCTATCCTGTTTACTACTTCCGCGGCTATAAGTTTGCCGGTATCGACAGTGAAACCGGAAATCCTTTGTTCGAGGATCTGGATGACGACGGCAAAGTATCTGATGGCGACCTGACCTGCATTGGTGATGCTATCCCCGACTTCACCTATGGTATCACCCTCACAGCTGCCTATAAGGGCATCGACCTGACTGTATTCGGAACAGGTTCATACGGCAATCAGATTTTCAACTGTATCAACCGTCCTGACTACGCAGCTTCAAACCGTCTGAAAGAAGTGTTCTACGATAACCGTTGGACTGCTGAGAACAAGAACGGTACAGTGCCTCGCGCAGGTGCTAACGATATGGACAAGTACGCTTGCTCAAGCGCCATGGTTTACGATGGCAGCTTCTTCAAAATCAAGCAGATTCAGCTGGGATACACCCTGCCCAAGAGCCTGATCAATAAGGTATTCCTGAGCCACGCCCGTATCTACGCTTCACTCGACGACTTCTTTACCTTCTCAAAGTATCCAGGCTTCGATCCTGAGGCTGCCACCAACGCTACCTCGGGTATGGGTATCGACAAGGGTGGCTATCCTACCTCAAAGAAGGTTGTACTTGGTCTAAACATCGAATTCTAAAGAAAATGCAAAAGTGCAAAAATGTAAGAATATAAAAAGAATACAGTTATGAAAAAGAATCTATTATATATCGCCATGTTGGCCATTTCATCGCTCAGCTTCAGCAGCTGCGACAGCGAGCTCGACATTGCCAAGCACGGCAACCTGGGAAGCATGGAAGACTTCTACACCAACGACGAAAACACCATGCAGGCCACCTCTTCACTCTATCTGCAGATGCGCAGTCTTCACTACAACTGGTTTATGACCAAGAACTGCCTGTCGGACGATGTCTGGACTGGTGGCGGTTCACGCGGCGACAATGCCGAAATGGAGAAACTCAACGAGTACACCTTCGGCACCGACCACGGCATGATCCAGGGACTTTACTCTGGTCTCTATGGCGTCATCTACAAAGCTAATCTGATTATCGACAGGACACAGGGCGATACACCTGTTATGAAACGTGCCATCAACGAGGCCAAGGTGTTCCGTGCATGGGCTTCGTTCGAGCTGGTAACACTCTTTGGCACAGCCCCTGTTGTGGATCACCTGCTGGAGCCAGGCGAGTATCGCTTAGCCAACAGCGACCCTGCTGAGATGTGGGCACTCGTCGAGAGCGATCTGAACGATGCCATCAACAGTGGTACCCTGCCCTCAAAGAGCGACGTGAACGATGCCGAGGGTGGTATCCGTATCACCAAAGAGACTGCTCAGGCATTCTTAGGCAAGGCTTATCTCTTCGAAGGTAAGAACAGTGAGGCTGCTGCCATGCTCGACAATGTGATCAACTCTGGTAAATATGCCCTCTATCAGGGCGAGTACGATGCTCAGTTCCATGCTGCAGCCAACAACAACTGCGAGTCGGTATTCGAACTGCAGAAGCGTAATGATTCTGAGCAGATGTGGAACCAGTTTGATATGTACTTGCTGATGCAGGGCTGGCGTACCGACAAGGTGAACTATAGTGGTCAGGCTGCTGCTGTGATTGCTCAGGGTACCTACGGATTCATGAACCCACGCAAGTCGCTCTACGATGCTTTCGTGGCTTGGGAAGGTGCCAACGGCTACCGTCTCAACAAGACAATGATGACCTACGACCAGCTGAAGGCCTTTGGTGTTACTATCCAGACAGGTGCCTTGGTATATGGTTGCGAGGGATACTTTATGTGGAAAAACCAGTCGTTGAAGGAAGACTGCATTGTTGACCAGTCGTTCTTCCAGGGTGTTCAGTTCACCAACCTGAAGATTATGCGCTATGCTGAGGTTCTGCTGTTGGCTGCCGAGGCTCATCTGCAGGCTGGCAACACCAGCAAGGCACTCGATTATATCAATCAGATTCGTACTCGTGCCAAGGAGACTCCTCTGACAAGCGTTTCACTGGATGATATCAAAACCGAGAAGCGTCTGGAGCTCTGCAACGAGAGCGTACGTTTCCAGGATCTGGTTCGCTGGGGCGATGCAGAGACCGCACTTGGTCAGCAGGGTAAGGAAGTACCCGCATTCGGCACCGAGGGTACACAGTGGCCTTACAAGAACCAGAACTACGGCTTCAAGGAGAAAAACAAGCTTCTGCCTATTCCTCTGAAGGAGATTGAGCTCAATCCTAACATGACTCAAAACACCGGTTGGTAATTCTACAAAACAAAAATGTAAGAATGTAAAAATGTAATAATGAAGTAATTATGAAAAAGTTTAGATATATCATAATGTTGCTGGCGATTATCAGCTTCACAGCCTGCGACAGCGACTCAATCGAAGGTCTGAAGGGTGAATTCAGCGATATCACCTTCTGCGACTTCAATTCTGCCAGTGTTCAGCCCACAGAGAAGATTGGCAAGGGTGTCAAGGCTCTTAATGTACAGTTTGCCGATGCAACAGGTAACAACCTTGTTCTCCGTTTCGGCAGCAAGGAGTGGATTCTTGGCGAAGGAACATTCACGGTAGTTCCCGAAGTAAGCGCTGCCGGAACATATTCTGGTACTGTTAATGGTGCTGCTATCAACGAGGGAAACATGGATGTTAGCTATGTTGACGGAACATACTTTATTAGCGGACTGGTAAAGACCACCGACGGTAAGCAGTATAAGACATACTATAAGGGTGAGCTGAGCTTCATCGTAGGTGAGGACGATCCAGAGCCAAGCGGCTATACCATGAGCATCCAGACCAGCACTGTTGAGATAATGGACTGGACAACATGGCAGACAACATCTTACCCAGACGTAACCAAGTACTCTATCACCATCTGTGATCCTAATGGCGCACAGGTAGCTTACTTCGATGTTATCAACGGCAACGACAAGAAGGCCGACCAGCTCACTGGTAATTACTCTATCGTTAGCGACGCTCACGATGCAATGCAGATAAGCGCTGGTTACTCTATTCCAGACTACAATATGGCTGGTGGTTCAAGCTTTGTAGATGCAGCAGGAGCTACTCAGTACCTCACTGGTGGTGGTACTGTAGAGATTACCACAGCTACAGGTATCGATGGCAGCACTCTCTACTCGTTCAAGGGTACTGGTCTTGGTACAACCGATATCACTGGTGCAACCGGTAGCGGTTCATTCAACATTATGTTCGTATCATTCGTTGATGTTAAGGGTACTATTGTAAGAGACATGGTTATCGACAGCCAGATTCTTGGCACTCAGATGAAGTATTCTATCTACCTGCCAGAGGGATGGGACGGTCAGACCACTATGCCAGTCATCTACCTGCTACATGGCGCTGGTGACGATCAGAACTCTTGGCTCGACAAAGGTAACATGGCTGCACTCACAAGTACTGCCATCGAGAATGGCGAACTTGGCAAGGTAGCAGTTGTAACTCCCGATGCTCAGCTTACATTCTACTGCAACGAGTACGAGAATTATTTCTTCGAGGAGCTTGTTCCTGCTATCGAGGGTATGTTCAACGTAGGTAAGGACAAGTCAAAGCGCGCTGTCGGCGGTTTGTCGATGGGTGGTTTCGGAACTCTCTACTATGCTGTTAAGCATCCTGAGATGTTCTGCTGCGCTTACGCTATGAGCCCAGCCGTTTATATCGACGGCATGCCAAACCTGTTCGAGCTCTATCCTGCTGCCAATATAGCAGAACTGCCCGACCTTACTCAGGAGGTAGGCACAGAGGACGAAGTTGTTTATTCTATGAATCCTTGGTTGGCAGGCACTATCCAGCCTCTCGGTCTGGCTAACTATGAGTACATCGAGCGCCCAGGTGTTCACGACTGGAAGTTCTGGAAGGAGTGCTATCCGAAATTTTTGACAAAACTTGGTAAATATTTTAAATAAATGTTGTATATTTGCAGCGGGCAACAGGATTTATAGGGAAAAAGTCCTTATGTCCTGTAGTCCGTTACTAAAAAAATAATAATAATGAAGAAACTAATGATTGTGGCTGCCCTCTGCCTGATGGGTATGGCAGCCCACGCTCAGCAGAACCTGAGCTGGGGACAGGGCCCACAGGTGGCCTCACCCGATGTACATGCCGACAACAGTGTTACATTCAACCTTATTGCCCCTGAGGCCAAGAAGGTACAGATTACCGGCGACATGCTGCCTACTAAGAAGGTAGAGTTCGCAGGTAACACCTACGACACTCCAGGCGTGGTAGATCTGGTAAAGAATGAGAAGGGCGTGTGGAGTTATACCACAGAGCCTCTGAAGCCCGAGCTCTACACCTACAACATGATTGTTGACGGTGTAAAGATTATCGATCCTCTGAACGTTTACAACATTCGCGACATCAACAATCTGTTCAGCGTACTGCTCATCGGTGGCGACCAGCGTACTGATCTGTACAAGGTTAACAAGGTGGCTCATGGCACAGTAAGCAAAGTATGGTACGAGAGTCCTACTGCAGGAATTACACGCCGCCTCACCGTTTACACACCAGCCGGCTACGAGACCAGCGGCAAGGATTATCCTGTATTCTACCTGCTGCACGGTATCGGTGGCGATGAGAACGCTTGGAGCGAGCTGGGTCGTGCTGCACAGATTATGGATAACCTCATTGCTCAGGGCAAGGCCGAGCCAATGATTCTGGTTATGACCAACGGCAACATCTCGCAGGAGGCTTGTCCTGGTGAGACCAGCGAGGGCTTCAAGGTTCCAACCATGATGCTGCCAAAGACCATGGAGGGCAGTTTTGAGACAGCATTCCCCGATGTGGTTAAGTTTATCGAGAAGACCTACCGTGTAAAAAAGGATAAGGCTCACCGCGCCATTGCTGGTCTGTCGATGGGTGGTTTCCACAGTCTGTTCATCAGCATCAACAATCCTGATATGTTCGGATATGTAGGTCTGTTCTCTGCAGCTGTCGACCAGCAGCAGAACGGTCAGGGCGGATTCCCCAACATCTATGCCGACCGCAACGCTAAGATCGACAAGCTGTTCAGCAAGAACCCCAAGCTGTTCTGGATTGGTATTGGCAAGACCGACTTCCTGATCAAGAACAACAACGATCTGCGTGCTTATCTTGATTCTAAGAAGCACAAGTACACTTATATGGAGACCGATGGTGGTCACATCTGGCGCAATTGGCGTATCTATCTCTCAGAGTTCACTCCATTATTGTTTAAGTAATAGTTTATGAAGAAAAACGTTATTATGGCCGTGGCAGCAGCTGCACTCGTAGCTGGCTGCGCCACTGCCGACAAGCAAGCTCCTAAGAACACCATCAACCAGGAAGAGGTGATGAGTAAGCTTACCCTTGAAGACAAGGCTCACTTCGTCATCGGTACTGGTATGGCTGGTTTCTCGGGCAATGATGCCGTTATCGGCGCAACACGTAATCTGGTTCCTGGTGCCGCTGGTACCACTTACCCACTCGACTCGCTGGGCATCCCTGCTGTAGTGCTGGCCGACGGTCCTGCCGGACTGCGTATCGACGCTAAGCGCGAGGGCGACTCAGCTACCTACTACTGCACTCACTTCCCCATCGGAACTCTGCTTGCCTCAACATGGAACACCCAGCTCATCGAGCAGGTGGGTCAGGCCATTGGTGAGGAGGTGAAGGAGTATGGTGCCGACGTGCTGTTGGCTCCTGCCCTCAACATCATGCGTAACCCTCTGTGCGGACGTAACTTCGAGTATTACTCTGAGGATCCTGTTGTAGCTGGTAAGACAGCTTCTGCCTATATCACCGGTGTTCAGAAGAATGACGTTGGTACCAGCATCAAGCACTTTGCCGCCAATAACCAGGAGACAAACCGCATGAACAACGATGCTCACATATCTCAGCGTGCACTGCGCGAGATTTATCTTAAGGGCTTTGAGATTGCCATCAAGGAGAGTCAGCCTTGGACTGTGATGACATCTTATAACTATATCAATGGTGTTTACACTTCTGAGAGCAAAGACCTTGTTACCACCATCCTTCGCGATGAGTGGGGCTATCAGGGAACCGTGATGACCGACTGGTTTGGCGGTAAGGACGGTGCCAAGCAGATGTGGGCTGGCAACGATATGCTGCAGCCTGGTAAGGCCGAGCAGTTCGACAGCATCGTAGCCGGTGTTAAGAGTGGCAAACTGGCCGAGGCCGACCTCGACCGCAGTGTTCAGCGCATTCTGAACCTCATTGAGAAGAGCCCACGTTTCCAGGGCTACAAGTATAACAACAAGCCTAACCTGCAGGCTCACGCTGCCGTTACACGTCAGAGTGCTGCTGAGGGTATGGTTCTTATGAAGAATGGTGGCGTGCTACCATTTGCTAAAAACATCAAGAACGTTGCTTTGTATGGTAACACCTCTTACGATTTCATCGCTGGTGGTACTGGTTCGGGTAATGTAAACCACGCTTATGTTGTTTCTCTGCTCGACGGACTGAAGAATGGTGGCTACACCGTTTCTGACGAGTTGAAGAACGCCTACACAGCCTACGCAGCCGACTGCAAGGCCAAGGAAGAGGCCGAGATAGAGGCTGCAGCCAAGAAGGATCCAAAGAATGCAATGCTGCTGCGCTTCATGCCACGCCCATTGCCAGCCGAGAAGCAGTTCAGTGCCGACGAACTGGCTAAGCAGGCTTCACAGGCCGATGTAGCAGTCATCACTCTTGGTCGTATCTCAGGTGAGTTTATGGACCGTAAGGCTGCCGACTTCAATCTGAGCGACTCAGAGCGCAAGCTCATCGAGCAGGTATGCGACGTATATCACAAGGCTGGCAAGCAGGTAGTTGTACTGCTCAACATCGGTGGTGTCATCGAGACAGCCACTTGGAAGGAACTGCCCGATGCCATCCTCTGTGCATGGCAGGCAGGTCAGGAAGGCGGCAACAGCGTTGTCGACGTTCTCAGCGGCAAGCAGTCGCCAAGCGGAAAGTTCACTATGACTTGGCCTATTAAGTTCACCGATGCATACAGTTCAAAGAACTTCCCTATCGACCAGGATCCACGTATCGACATGATGAATCAGGGCCAGAAGGGCAACGTCAAGAACGTTGACTACACCGACTACGAGGAAGATATCTATGTAGGTTACCGCTACTTCGACTCGTTCGAAATTCCTGTAAGCTATCCATTCGGTTATGGTCTCAGCTATACCACATTCGACTATAGCGATGCCAAGATTACCGAGAAGGGCGATACTTTCGAGATTAGCGTTACCGTTAAGAACACTGGTAAACTTGAGGGCAAGGAGGTTGTAGAGCTCTACATCTCTGCACCTGACAACAAGGCTGCCAACAAGCCCGCTAAGGAGCTTAAGGCCTACGCTAAGACCAAGCTGCTGGCCCCAGACGAGACCGAGACCGTTGTAATGACCGTTAAGGCCGCCGACCTGGCATCGTTCGACGAGGCAGCCTCAGCATGGGTAGTAGCCGCTGGCGAATACCAGTTCCTGGTAGGAGCCTCATCTCAGGACATCAAGGCTGTTCTGAAGGCAACTGCCAAGGCTCAGCAGACCAAGGTTAACAACGTGATGAAGCCTCAGGGCACAATGAATCTCCTTAAGAGATAGATCCTAAGCCAAATATAACTACTCCGCCGCCGATGAGCATCTACCAAGATCTCACCGGCGGTATATTTTTATCATCAAATCGGATATAAGCTAACCAAGTTCGTCGCCGATGCGGTTGAAGCAGTCGGTAATCATTGTGAGTGATGGCTCTGTACGCCAGAACAGGTCATGATTCGTGGGGAACATGATTACCTCGCAATCTGGATAACGATTCTTCCAGCGGGCAGGTGCAGAGGCCAGGAACTGCTTCATACAGTCTATCTTATATTCAGACGGATTAGGATCGAGGTATGAGTAGCAATCAACGAACTCCGAGCTGACAAAGCTTACAACCTTACCCTCGTAATGGAAGTCGGGCAAGGTACGCAGCAGGATGTCGTCTTGCTCGGTGCGGTGCTTATTCAACTCCTCGCTGAAGAATGGGAACCAAGTTACAGGGTTCTTCTCGGGCGTAATATCTCGATCAACCTCACCATCAAGACATACTACTGCTGGCTTATAGGCCTTGTCATGGTAGAGACGGTGAGCCAGATACAGCGCATGTTCACCACCGTAGCAGACACCAGAGATGGCAGCAATTGTGTGGTGGTCGATTACCGACTGGATACGTTCGGTATAGAGGTCCATCAGTTCATCGGTGGTAGCATACCTGTCGGGACCAATAATCTGCTGGTAGGCTTCTACCACATAGATAGAGAAACGGTCGGTAAGACGGTCTACAAACTGATTATACATATAACTGAAACCAGTGAAACCGGCAAGGAAGATTATCACAGGCTTAGTGGTACTATCATCGTCATTGTACCAATAATGGTCATGATTATCCCTGTTCTTAATAATTTCACGGATGCTCTTGTAGCGTGTAAAGTCGCTTGCCTGAACATAGAATCCAATCGTAGTCAGGTCGGCCACAATGCTCATCACCTGCAGAGATGTGAGTCCAAACTCCTCTATAAGGTCAGCCTCAACATTAATCGATTTTAGTCCTAATACACTGGCAACCTCTCGCATCAGGGTATCCTCGTCGGATGTGAGAGGCGTAGTATTGGTTGTCAGAGCAGAAGCGGCATTGCATAGCTGGTTCTTGTCGATCTTACCATTAAGATTAAGCGTAAACTCCTCTACATGGTTCCAGAACGTGGGAACCATGTATTCTGGAAGGTATTTGGCCACATACTCTTTGATGTCGGTGAGGTAGTCACGCTTATCCTTGGTGCAGACATAGGTCACGAGCACGTGGTTGTTATTGATTTCCTCTACGCGGGTGAAAGCTCGGGCTACACGGTTGTGCATCTCGATACGGGTGGTAATCTCACCTATCTCAATTCGAAAACCGTTAAGCTTTATCTGTGAGTCCATACGACCGAGGTAGTTAAAACTACCATCCTCGTTGAGTGTCACCAAGTCACCGCTATGGTAGACACGCGAAACGTCGATGCCATCGTGCTCTTTCTCCCAAGGATTCTCGAAGAAGGCCTTCTCGTTCAACTCGGGACGATTCCAGTAGCCATTGGTAAGCTGCATACCGCTAATAAGCAGTTCGCCTTTCTCGCCGGGCTTTACCAATTGTCCTTTCTCATCAGCTACATAACAGACAACGCCAGGAACAGGCTTTCCGATATTCTGCCAGTCGTCTTCATCCTGTATCTCGTGGGTTGTAGTGATACAGGTGCTCTCTGTTGGTCCATAGCCATTGACAAAGCGGTATGGGTACTTGCCCGCAATTTTCTGTGTGAGACTATGCGGTACGGCCTCGCCACCCGCAGACAAAGTATCCATGTCGGGGAAGTTGAAGTTGGGGAAGATTGCCAACAACGATGGGGGAAGGAAACAATAGGTAATGTGGGTGCGAATCATCAGATCATGTAGTCGGGTGGTATCATAGCGATCTTCATCCTGGGTAATGACAAGTGTTGCACCATAGTATAGCATGGAGAATATCTCAAGCACGGAAATATCGAAATTAAGGCTAGCAAACTGCAGAATAACGCTCTTCTCGCTGATATTAAAATTGTCGGGCCGTGTAATTGTCTGCATGTAGCTGTAGAGTGCCTTGTATGGCAAAGACACACCTTTTGGATTACCAGTCGTTCCCGATGTGTAAATCATATAGGCCTCGGAAATAGCTTTTCCATAGTCAGGCAACTGACCGATAGGCTCAGTTTGCAGCAACTGTGGCAAGTTCTCGGTGGTAATAAGGTAGTCGAGCTGTGCATCATCGCTTATAAACTGCTTACGTAAATCGGGTGTTGCCACGTCGATGGGTACGTAGCCGCAACCCAACTTAACAGCTGCCAGGATACAAGGCACGAAGTGCTCGCTACGTGGTAGAGAGATACCGATACGTATAGGCTTGTCACCTGACATAGCCTCAGGTTTTATTGTCTTTACGATACCGGCGGCGATGCTTTCCGCCATACTGTCCATCTGTGCATAGGATATTCTCTGCTCGCCAATGATATAGGCAGTCTTACTTGCAAGTCTGGCGATGTTTTCGTTGATTCTACCAATCAATAACTCATGATACTTTTCCATAACTTTAATATGTTTACAGTTTAACACCGACATTAAACATGAACCACAGTCCCTGTTGACGGATGGGAGCGGTACAGTTGCCGCCTTGAGAATAGTTTTTATTAAATAAATTATAAACGTTGAATTCAAATGTCAGCGGAGCAAGGTCGTAGCTTCCTCCTGCATTGAAGATGGCACGCGCTGGAATATCCTCCTCTTCAACTATCATACCGCCCGCCATAATAGACTGGCTCACCTGTTTAGAGGTGAAGGTAGTGTTTGCATGTAGTTTGAAAGCCTTGGAGAACTTGTAGGCTAATACGATATTCGACTGTATAGGGGGTACATTGTAAACTCGGTTGCCCGTAGCTGTATAGAATTCTGTTTCAAGCACATTCTGCCATGAGAGATTGCCGTGGGCGGTAAAACTCTTTACACGATAGTCCAAAGCGAACTCAACACCTATACTTTTCAGATAACCTGCATTTGTGTACAGACCTACTGCCTGATCGTTGTAGATAATATTCTTTGCATGGTTATAATAGAAGTTTGCATCGATAGTAAGTCCTTTTACTAACTGGTTATTCATGACCGACAGCTGCCAAGAGTCCATATACTCTGGTTCCAGTTCATTCCCCCAGAAATCCAATGAAGAGATGTCGAGGGTGGCATTTCTGTAAAAGTAGGGTGCATCAACAAACGACTTAGAATAACTGGCCTTGAGGTTCCACGACAAGAGCTTATAAATTAATGCAATTCGCGGTGATAGCACATGACGGTCTGGCGAACCACTATTTGAGGCGTTTCTGCGCTTATAGTCGTAGCGAATACCAGCATTCAGGATGGCACGATTGCCTATATTTTGTCTAAGCTGCAGGTAACAGTCTATCATTGTTTCCTGTCCCTTGGCAAGGTTCTTGGGGATGTCACCATGAGGGTCCATGCCTCTTTTCACCTCGTCGTAGTTCATTAATATCTGACCATACTCATGACCTTCAGAATAATTGGAGTCCAACAGGTAGAAACGGTTAAAATCGCCTCCTAACAGAATATATCCGTCCTGACCGGCGATTTTGTAACTGTACTCACCCTGAAGGTTGGCACCAAAGGTGGTAGACTGCCAGAAATGATTCTGGAAAAAGCCGTTGTATGCTTTCACTGTGTCAGCTGTCCCATAAGGCACAAAATCATTGTAACCGAAGTCGTCTACCGTGTCGCCCACAATCTGGTAGCGCTGCTGCATCTCACGATCGAGTTTAAGGGCTGCCTTAATAGCGAATTTTCCTAAAGAACGGGTGTATGACAATTCGCCATGCTGGCTACTAATTGCATAGCCAGGTGCATGGCCGTTGAATGTGCGGTAGTTGTCATAGTTATAGGGGGCGAACATTACGCTCATGGTATAAGGCGACTGCATCTTGGAGAAGCGGGATGAGAAGAGAATCTGCAGACCTCTCCATGACAACTTTGCGCCAATATCGTATGAGGGTCTCTTATTGAAACCACCGATATATACATCACCGTCTAAGGGGAAAAGGGCATTAGGTTGCTCATTGACTCCATAGTGGATTTTCTGTCCTGTCGAATTGTAGATACTTCCCCATGCAAAGACGTCCATATCTAAATAACGGCTACCGAAAAGAAAATCGCCCTTTAACTGACCATAGTTACCTATACCACCCTTAGCGATAAAGCTATTGACATCGCCACCCGATTTTGTAATGATATTGACTACACCTGTATATGCGACTCCACCATACAGCGAAGATGCCGGACCTCGAAGAATCTCTATCTGCTTCACCTTGTCAAGGCTCATGGAGAAATCAGGACTAGCCACATTAGTAGAATAGCTGTTCAAGCGGTGACCATCCAAAAGAATAAGCACATTTTCCTGTCCAGCTGAATAAACACCTCGCATTGAGAAAATCGTCTCTTCGTTCGATTCTACACTGGTGATATTCGGTACATAGGTTATTAACAACTCTTTTAAAGTACGCGCACCACAATCCTTAATCATATCCTCGGTGATCAGGGTAACCGGCACAGGTACTTCCTCAAGGGTCTCAGCATGACTTGACGCCGTCGTGATAGTTGCCGTCTGTCCTAACTTGAACTTATTCACCATGTCGACAAAGCGGGCAGGATCCTGAGCCGACGGACTAAAATAGGGGGCTTCCTTAAGCAAAAGACCTACATACGCTTCTGCTTCCTCGGTGTTATCTTGTCCCAAGCTACATAGCGCCATTAGTCTGAAAGCACTTTGCTTCAGCCCACCCTGGAAGTTATCGATATTTGTCTTCAGTAGGGTCAGCGCCTCGTCGATACGACCAACCTTATATTCTTCGTCTGCCTGGGTATAGACTTGACGCATGGCATTATTCTGCGCCATGGCCACCTGACCAGTCAGCATCAGCAGTGCTATATATATAAATAGGTAGCGCCTTCTCATTTTCGAATTGGTATAGTTATTGTGAATGTAGTGCCGACGCCTTCGGTAGAGTCGAAAGAAAGGGTACCACCATGCTTCTGCTCGATGATATCACGAGTGATAGACATGCCAAGACCGGTACCTTGACCAACAGGCTTGGTGGTGTAGAAACTCTCAAAGAGTCGTTTCTTGGTCTCTTCACTCATACCTTCGCCGTTGTCGCTGAGAGTGATGATAACATTTCCATCCTTGGCTTCAACACTTACGCTTACTTCAGGTTTGTAGTCTCCACCAGCAGTCTGGCTTTTCTTCCATACAGCATAGCATGCATTGTTCATCATGTTTAATATTGCACGACTCAAATCCTGTGGAATGACCATAATAGGTTGCAGTCCTTCTTGATAATTTTCGTGGATACTGAGGTTGAAGCCCTTATAGTTTGCTCGCATGGCATGATATGATAGCCAGATGTATTCTTTTACGATATTAGGAATATTGGAAGGCAGAAATTCGTTCTCCTTGCCTCTGGAAACGAGAAGGATGCCCTGAATAATGCTGATGGCACGTTCTCCATGTTCTACAATCTTTGCAAGATTCTCCTTCAGGTCAGCTACAATGTCCTCGATTTCCTCACAATCCTCTTCAGGCAGCTTGTCTTCGTTGTCTTCCACAATCTCCGTCAGGTCTTTCAGCAACTTGTCAGACATCTTGCTGAAATTGATTACGAAGTTGAGCGGATTCTGTATCTCATGGGCAATGCCGGCACTTAGCATACCTAATGAGGCCAACTTTTCCTGCTTCTGTAATTGCTCCTTGAGTTGTTCGATTTGTTGTTCCATATGTTTATTGTGTTATAGCGGGCAACGTGATAGTAAACTCGCAGAATTCGTCTTTAGTTGATTTCACACTGATCTCGCCACCATAGTTCTGTATAATCTCATTGCTGAGGTACAGACCTACACCAGAAGCCTCGCCTGTGGGCTTGGTGGTGAAGAATGGGTCGAATATCTTATTGATGATAGTCTCCTCAATACCGATACCATTATCATGTATGACAATAGTGATGATCTTACCATCAGAATCGATTTTTGCTGATATCGTTGGGGTATAGCTGGTACGCTGAGCTTTCTTTACAAGGGCGTAGATAGAGTTTACAAAGAAACTCATGAACGACTTGCTTAACTGCTCTGGATTAGCCTTGATGACAATCTCCTGGGCCGGTATCTGGAAATCGACTACGATATGGTGTTCGGCAATTTCCTTGGCATAGTATTTCTCCAACATCTCCTTATCCTGTTTAAGGATGGCAGTAACTTCAGTATCCACAACTCCTCCTGTACGGTCTTTCAGCATCTCTTCCATTGCTTTCAACGTACGAGTGGTGTTCTGACCATGTTCACCCACTTTCTGCAGATTACCGCCAAGCATCTCCAGCACATCCATCGTGTCTTCAAAATTCTCCTCGTCCATGTTAGGCTTATCGTCTTCTATATTCGCCTTGACATCCTTGACAAGACCTTCAGAGAGTTTTGCAAAGTTATTAATGTAGTTCAGTGGGTTCAGGATACGGTCAATAAGTCCCTGTGTAAGTTTACCAACAGTAGCCATCTTCTCCAGTTTCACAACCTGATTAGTACGCTCTTGGATAATCTGCTCCAGACGAATCTTATCATTCTCGAGTTTACGAATTCTTAACCTAACCATTAAATATACAAGAGCTGAAAGGAGGATGAAATATACCAGATACATGTACCATCGCTTGTAGAAAGGTGGTACGATGTGGAATTTGATGCTGACGATGTCAGATTTACGATTCATTGCATCCTGTGCCTGGACACTGAATGTGTGATTACCATCGGGTATGTTATTGAATTTAGCATGGGTATCGGTTGTCCATGCGCTCCACTGGCCATTGTCCAGTTGATATCTATATAATGTTGTACCGATGATAGACTGATAGTTTAGCGAGAAGGTAAATGTCAGGTTGTTCTCAGAATAACTAAGATTCTGGAGCTTTTCTGGCATGGTACCGAAACCTCCCCATAGGATGCTGTCGCTGTTTAGTACGACAGAACGGATGAAAAGCTGTGGCTTTATGGATAACAACGGCTCTTTCGCCTTGGTGTTGATAATTGTCAGACCATTATCATTGCCCAGCCATATCTCATCTTGGCGTGTGTAAATAGCTCGGATTGGCATCTCCTGTACGGGGAACAGCAGTTGATCCAGGTCGGAAAGTCTTTTGCCGTTCTTCCATCGGTAGAGTCGTTTACCCTCATTATCTGTAAGCCATGTAATACCATTGCCGTCAGCTACCGAAAGCAGTGGGTAGTGGAAGGGCTTAGTATCCTCTGCGCTGACAACGATTGCTTCGCCTCCTATCAGAACTACGGTCTGCATCGTTTCTGACTTATTACCAGACTTATATGGCAAGAAATTATCTGTGTTAGCTTTCTTGTAAAACACCTTTCCGTATAGGCTCTGTGCCCAAATGGTGCCCTTGTTGTCTTTCAAAATCTTCTGGGCATTATCCATACTGCAGACTTTACGGCGTTTTCCATCTGACTGAATCAGGTATACACCATCGGCCTCGCCGCTATAAATCTGGGAGCCATCTTCCAACAGAGACATGGAACCGACTATCGTCAGTCTTTGAACCTTACCGTCTGGATTGAGTCGGAAGATACCATCTTCGGTTGCAGCCAACAGACTGTTACTGCTTTTTTTCAGATCCCAACAAGCATGTGGTACTTGTGTAACCTTTACAAAGCGCCTTCCCTCCTGACGATAGAGACCGTCGTCGGTACCAGCATATATCTTACCTCCCATTTCGCTGATGGAGAGAACGGTGCCAACAAGTCCTTCATGAGTAGTAAAACGTGAGTAGGCTGAAGGTATCTGTAAAGCGACAACACCTTTGGCTGTGGCAGCCCATAGTTGATTGCGCCCATCGTACGACATATATACGATGTCGTTGGAACAGATTCCATTGGCATCGGTAACCGTATAGAGTTCCTCGTTCTTATCGTTAAGGATGGCAATTCCCACATTTTTCTTGATGACAGCTTTAAATCCGTAGTTTAACGGTTCTTCCAAGACGATATCGTCCTTGACAACGTTTTTCTCTCCTCTTTCGACGGCATCAACGTCTACAACGTCGAGCACGCCTATTTTGAGGACATCTTTGTCGACTTGTTTCCAAACCTTAACATCCTCACCTTCAACTTGGTATATGAAACCGTTATTGACAAGGAACCTAATTTTGCCATCGCGTTCGAAAATATCATTCACTTCGCCATTGAAGAGGTCTGGCTTTCCAACCCTCTTTAGCTCAACTTCACCGTTAGCTTTACGCGCCACCTTTCCAAAAAAGTTGTAACCGCCCACCCAGAGTGTGTTGTCAGAGCTTCTGACGACAACTGTGACACGAGTGATGCCTGGTGTATGGAGAATGTGCCACTCTGCGTGGTCGTAGTACATCAATCCTTCAAAGTTGGCAATGAAAATATTCCCTAAGCCATCTGTTTCTGCATCGTAGTTCAATTTGTTAGCATGATAGTCTTCTGCCGTATAGTTACGGAAGAAAGGAATACCCTGCGAATAAGATGAAAGGGTGAAAAGGTGAAAAGGCGAAAGGGCGAAAAGAAGAAATAGAGCCCTACTTTTCACAACGTTCAGAATTCTATTTAAAATCGTCTGCTTCATATTTCTCACCTATTCAATTTTTCTCAACAAACTTCTCGTAGGGCACTTCCACACCGATATATGAATTCCATTCATCTCGCGTAAAATTGCGCTTAATTCTTTTGCGGACAGCCTGTACCATCTGCGGAATTGACAGATTAACTGCCGTAAGGTTGCCCTTGAAATCTCCTAACCAAACGGTATTCATCGCCGAGTCGAATTTAAAACTCATAATCCAGTTACCTGTTTCAACCAGCGTGACGGGTTCTTGCTTCTCTTTGTGAGGAGTCCATACTTTTACGCTACCGTCATAACTTGCCGAATAGAGACGAGCTCCCTTCAGATATAGCCTGGAGACGCGTGAAAGGTGACCTATCATCTTTTGTTGGCTACCATTCTTATATACCATCCAGATGGTACCATCGCTCATTCCAAAAACCTCTGTGCCAGTCTTTTCTGCATAGTTATAAGCGGTAACTTTCCCTTGGACAGGTACTTTTTTTGAATCAAACTGATCAGGACCTTTCATCAGGTGCATCATACCCTTGTCGTCGAAAAGCAAAATCTGGTCTCCCTTTTTCGCACTCAGTGTTACACGGAACGGCAATTTCTGAGTAGCCCTAACAACATTACGGTTCATATCAAAGATAACAAGGCTGTTTTCCCCAACAATCAGCATATTCTTGTCATCGATACCATGCAGGTGCATTGGATTTAGGACACCAGTAAGTTCTATTGGCTTAGCAATCTTGAGATCCTTATCTATATACACCAGATGTCCAGAGCGGCTGATTGCATAAATAGTGCCGGTAGAAAGTGAGATGTCCACATCACGGAAATCGAACTGGCTATCCTTAAGGAGTGTTTTTGTAAGTAGTCGGTCACCCTGCCGCTCACAGAATATAATCTCTCCGTAATTACTTAAGGTAACAAGTTTGTTTTCTTCACCAGGCATGTATGCAAAGTCAGTTATGGCACCAGTATGCTCACTCCAAGTGGTTATACTTCTACTTGACTGCATAAGTGGTCTAAACACGGCTGGCTGATAGAGATCGCCTTTATAGCGTGATGTGTAGAGGTAGGCAGCATAGCTAAGTGGGATTGCATATTCGTCATTTCCGGCCTGAGCCAATAATGTAGAAACGGAGCCTAATGAACGGCCAAGGGCAATGTAGCTCAGAGTGTCGGCTTTGTTCTTAGAGAATATAGCCTGTATGCGCTGATGTTCTGCCACCAAACGTTGACTGTCGGCAATCGCAGAGGCCTCTTTAGCTTTCTTCTCCGATGCCAAGGCATATCTCTCAGCCTCGAGGGCGTTCTGACGCTCTATTTCTGAACGCAGACGCATCTCGTTGGCTACCTTTGTCTGTTGCAGAGCCTCCTCACGCTTCTCATCAGAAATCTCTCTCTGCTCATTGGCGATTTCCTCCATCTGGGCGCTAACGCTTCGTAGAACCGTAGAACGCAGTTCCTGCTTCTTCATGGCTTCTATCTCAGCCTGAAGCGTCTTCACTTTTTTGGATTCCGACATCCAGCCAATGTATCCTGCGGCAGCTGTGCCCACCAGCAGAATCGCTAAACATCCGGTTATGATTGTTCCCTTTTTCACACTTTCAGTTTTTCACCCTTTCACCTCTTTCATCATTATTACAATCTCTTCAGTGTCAGCAGCGTAATATCGTCGCTCTGTTCAGCCTCGCCAGCAAATGCCTTTACGTCAGCCTTCACAGTATCTATCATTGTCTGACAATCCGCCTTCGCGTTCTGCTTGATTAGTTCCTCAAGACGCTTCTCGCCATACTCTTTGAATTCTATGTCAGTAGCTTCTGTCACGCCGTCAGTGTATAGCAACAGCATGTCGCCATGCTCTAACTGTAGGGTATCTTCTGAGAACTCGAATGATTCGAAAACACCAGCCGCGATATTCTTTGATAGTGGCAACTGTTCGATGCTACCATCGGCTTTTATCAAATATGGTGGGTTATGACCAGCATTGGTATAGGTAACCTCGCCAGTCTGGATATTATATATGCCATAGAAAACGGTGACAAACATACTGTTTACCGATTCATTCGACAAGAGGTCGTTCGAGTACCCCATACATTCTGCAGCCCCTGCGCCCCTGATACCAGTAGAACGGATCAGGGTTCTACTAACGGCCATGAAGATAGCTGCGGGAACACCCTTTCCACTCACGTCGGCAATTACAAAGCCAATGCGGTTTTCATCAATGCGGAAGAAGTCGTAGAAGTCGCCACCAACGTCCTTAGCTGCATTCATTGATGCAGCAATATCCAGTTGACTGGCATTCTCGGGGAATGGCGGGAAGATACGAGGCAGAATGGCCTGCTGAATCTCCTTGGCCACAGCCAGATCGCCCTTGATTGACTCCAACTGATTATGCTCCTTTTCCATGGTCTTGATGTAATTGATTTGCTCAACAGCTTTCTCAATTGTCAGACTCAGATCATCAAGATCGATGGGCTTCGTCGCAAAGTCAAAAGCGCCATTATTCATTGCCTGGCGGATATTACCCATATCGCCATAAGCCGACACCATGATGCACTTAAGGGCGGGGTTCTGCATCTCATTGATCTTAGTGAGTAGCGTCAAACCGTCCATTTCCGGCATGTTGATATCAGAGAGAATGATATCAAAATCCTTCTCTTTGAGCAACATCGTTAGCGCTTCAAGACCATTGTGAGCAAACTTAAACTCGTATACTCCCTTTCTAATTTGTCTTCTAAAATACTGTGTCAACAACAGTTCGAGGTCCATCTCGTCGTCAACACTCAAAATTTTTACTGGCATGTGCTAATAGATAATATTTATTAAATCGATTGCAAAAGTAAAGAAAAAAAACGATATAACACCAAAAAGTGTAAAAAAAATAATGAAATAGGTTCTATTTTGTAATTTTAACAGGTTTGCCCCCACATTTCCAATTACTTTTCAAATTTTGCTGCTGGGGACTATGATGTCCTTGCAGATGCGTGCACAAGTAAACCCTAAACCAGGATTCATCATCACAAACCATGGTGATACCATCAGAGGTAACATCGACTTCCGAACTAATGAGAGATTGTCGAGACAAGCGAGCTTCCTTGGGCAAGCGACCTTATCGAAGCTGAATAGTTTTTCCTTGCAACTATAATTGAACAAATACGGCTCCGCACATTGTTGCGGAGTTTTTTTTCTTGTTCCTTTGCACATATTTGAGAAATAAGTTGTATTTTTGCACCTGAAAGTTTTTAATCGGTAGAATTATGGACGCAAAAAGAATCTTGAAATATCTTAAGCAGTTGATGGCGAACAATAATCGCGAGTGGTATCAGGCACATAAAGCCGAATATGATGCCGTGAGGGCTGATTTCGAGGCTGGCATTGCCAAGGCTATTGGTCGTATTGCAGAGTTCGACCAAACGATTGCCCACCTCAGCGTGAAGGATTGTACCTACAGATTCTATCGCGACACACGATTCTCTAATGACAAGTCGCCCTATAAGAACCATTTTGGAGGCTACATAGCCGCACATGGCAAGAAGGCTCTGCATGGCGGCTACTACCTACACTTGGAACCAGGACACTGTATGGTAGCTTGCGGCAATTACTGGTTGCCCACCAACATACTCACCTCGTGCCGTAATGAGATAATGGGCAACACCGAAGAGTGGCTGAAGTGCGTTGAGAACAAGGAGTTTCAGCACTATTTCGGCAGTCAGACTGCCAGCAGTTTCAAGGCTCCAACCGATGTATTAAGCTGGGACCAGCCCCAAGGCTTCGGTCTGGAAAAGCTCAAGACCTGTCCATCAGGCTTCCCACGCGACTGGGAACACATAGAATATCTGCGAATGAAGGACTACTGCTGTTGGCACCAGGTGCCTGACGACTTCTACCAAGGCGATAAATGGCTCGACGAGATAGAACGCATGTTCAAATCAGCCAAGCCAATGATGGACTTCATCAACTCCGTTATTGACGATTACGAATAAAAGAAGAATATGAAGATATTTGCAATAGGCATGAACTATGCCGCACATAACCAGGAGCTGCACGGAACACTGAAACGTCCCGATGAGCCTGTGATATTTACTAAGGCCGATTCGGCCATTCTGAATCAGGGTAAGCCATTCTTTATCCCCGACCACTTAGGCCGCATCGACTACGAGACGGAGGTGGTGGTACGTATCTGCCGACTGGGAAAGAATATCAGCGAGCGATTTGCACATCGCTATTACGACGCTGTGACAGTGGGTATCGACTTCACTGCACGCGACCTGCAGAAAAAGGCGAGCGAGGCAGGACAGCCTTGGACCATCTGCAAGGGTTTCGATGGCTCAGCGGCAATCGGTGAGTGGGTGCCCAAGGAGAAGTTCCTCGACATACAGGGCATACACTTCCATCTGGATATTAACGGACAGACAGTACAGCAGGGTTGCACAAGCGATATGCTTTACAAGGTTGACGAGATAATAGCCTACATTTCGAAGTTCTTTACCCTGAAGACAGGCGACATACTTTACACAGGAACACCAGCAGGTGTAGGTCCGGTAAAGATAAACGACCACCTGGAGGGTTGGCTTGAAGAGCGTAAAGTTCTGGAGTTTAATTGCAAGTAAGGCAATAAAACACAGCCACTTACGTTATTATTATAGTGAAGACCATCGGCAGACTTATATTAGTCGTGCTCATGATGACCTTAGGCACCACTGCCAAGGCTGAGGGGCGGTATGCGGAACACTCTGTGCTCCGCGAGGGGAATTGGGCTAAGATACGTGTGCCTGAGAGCGGATTCTATCAGCTATCAGATGCATTGATAAAGAAGGCCGGATTCAGTAATCCAAGCAGGGTTAAGATATACGGCTACGGCGGTGCACTGCAACCCGAGAAGCTTACAGGCGATTATCTTACGGCTACCGACGATCTGAAGGAGGTGCCCACATGCACCATCGACGGAAAGAGAGTGTTCTATGCTACAGGTCCCGTAACATGGAGCCTGCAGAAATCACTAGAACGCACACGCAATCCTTATTCCGACTATGGCTATTACTTCATCACCGAGAGTGACGACGAGCCGTTATCAACCGACAGCGCCACACTGGTGTCAAGCAATTATCCTGCAAACAACGACTACCACCATCTGTATGAGGTAGACAACTACTCGTGGTATCACGGCGGGCGCAACCTGTTTGACAAGACATTGTTCAGCATTGGAACCCCACAGGTATACACACTGAAAGCCACAGGAACTGACGGACGTATCGGCATAGCACTGACAGCCGACGATGACTACGCGGCAACCATCGAGGTGAACGACTCGATTGTGGCAACCATAAGCAAGAAAGTCTCGCTCGACACCTATACCAAAGCCGATGAAGAACTGTATCAGTACAAGATAAAGGGCATATTAAAGGCTCAGAACACCATACGTATCACCCAGACATCGGGCGGCAATATGAGGCTGGACTACATCGACCTGCAGCATGACGACCCTACCCCACTAGAGCTCAATACGCTGCCTGAGCCAGAATACATGTACCGTATTACAAACCAAGACCACCACGCCGACACAGCTGTTGACATGGTGATAATAATCCCTACATCGCAAAAGACACTGGCAGAGGCCGAGAGACTTAAGACTCACCACGAACAGCACGATGGAATGACGGTGAGGATAGTGCCCGCCGATGAACTATACAATGAATACAGCAGCGGAACACCCGATGCCACGGCCTACCGCCGATATATGAAGATGATGTACGACCGCGCCACCAACGACAGTGAGAAGCCACGCTATCTGTTGCTGTTTGGCGACGGCGGATGGGACAACCGTATGAAAACCGCCGAGTGGAGCGGATATGATGCCGACGACTATCTGCTATGCTACGAGAGCGAGAACTCGTTTAGTCAGGTAAACTGCTACGTGAGTGACGACTTCTATTGTCTGCTTGACGACGAGGAGGTGATACAGAAAGGCAGCGGAAGCAACATTACCTATGCAGGACAGCCCGACGTGGCTGTGGGTAGACTGCCTATACGTACCACCAACGACGCCGAAACGCTGGTAGACAAGATTATAAGCTACGCATACAACGAGCATGCCGGCAACTGGCAGAACGAGATATGCATGATGGGCGACGACGGAAACCAGAACTCGCACATGAAGACAGCCGACAAGGTGGCAACAATGATAGAACAGAACTATCCCCACTACAATGTCAATAAGATATACTGGGATGCCTACCAACGCACATCATCGTCGACAGGCTACAGCTATCCCGACGTTACACGACTGATAAAACAGCAGATACAGAGCGGAGCTCTGATGATGAACTACTGCGGACATGGTGCTGCCTATGCCATGAGTCACGAGTTTGTAATGAAACTGAAGGACTTTGAGGATTCGCAATCGGAATACCTGCCGCTGTGGATTACAGCTTCGTGCGACATAATGCCTTTCGACGGACAGGAGGACAACATAGGTGAGGCCGTGATACTGAGCCGTAAAGGCGGTGGCGTGTCATTTTTCGGTACCACACGAACCGTTTACGCAACATATAACGAGGTGATGAACATGGCCTTTACCAACTACGTACTTACCCCTGGCATATCAATAGGCGAAGCCGTACGACTGGCAAAATGTGAGTTGGTGAGCAAGGGTAGCGACCTGACATGCAACAAACTGCAATACACTCTTCTGGGCGACCCTGCACTGCGTCTGGCTACACCACAACAGGAGATTGTGGTAGACAGCATAAACGGGCTGCCTGCCGACGAAGGAATAAAACTGGCTGCAGGCTCGGTGGTAAGAGTATCTGGCCACATCATACAGAACGACGATGTAGACACCAGCTTTAATGGAGTGGTGACACTAACTGTAAGAGATGCCGAAGAGACGATTACCTGCCGCCAGAATGACCAGACAGAAACCGACGAGCCGTTTATTTACAAAGACCGCACCAAGACATTATACCAAGGAGCCGACAGCGTTGCCGACGGCAGATTCAGCGTAACATTCGCTGTGCCCAAGGATATAAGCTATACCGACGGCAGCGGACTTATGACACTTTACGCCATGAGCAGCGACAGAACACAGACCGCACATGGTGAGAATGAGAGCTTTGAACTGATAGGAAGTCAGACGGCACTTACCGACTCTATCGGTCCATCGGTATACTGCTATCTGAATTCAAAAGCATTTAAGAACGGCGATAAGGTTAACCCAACGCCATATTTCTTTGCAGAGCTATATGACGACAGCGGAATAAATGCTTCGGGAAGCAGCATAGGTCACGACTTGGAACTGGTTATCGACGCAGATCCTACCAAGACCTACAATCTGAACGACTACTTTGAGTTTGACTTTGGCGACTATCGTTCGGGCAGCTTAGGCTTCAGCATTCCAGAGCTTAGTCCTGGCATGCACAAACTGCAGTTCAGAGCATGGGACATATTTAACAACTCGTCGACAGTAGAGATGGCATTCGAGGTAACTGAGGATGCCGGAACCGAGTTTAATGTTACCTGTACAAATAACCCTGCTAACAGCAGTACACAGTTTGTGATAACCCACAACCGCACTGGTAGCGAGATAAATGTCACTCTCGATGTTTATGACACCTCTGGTCGACAGGTATGGCGACAGACTGAGACCTTAGTTCCGTCGGGCGATACATTCACCTTAGACTGGAATCTGGATGTGGCCGGCGGCAGCAGACTGCACACGGGATTGTATCTGTGTCGTTTCCGCCTGAACGGCAACGAATCAAAAACAGTAAAAGTACTGGTTAAACATTAAACATTAAACATTAAAGATTAAACATTAAAGATTAAAGAATATGAAAGATCATGGACGTATAATCAGGTGGATGATGGTGACACTCGTCGCTGTTCACTATTCACTATTCACTGCATCGGCTCAAGATGAGAAGACCGTGATGTTCAACCCTGTTGAACACGCAGTAATATCGCAGACCATTGCTCCTGATGCTCGTGGAGCTGGTATGGGCGATGTAGGTGCCGCCACCGATCCTGATGTTAACTCTCAGTACTGGAACCCGGCAAAATACCCATTCTGTATCAGTCGTGCAGGCATAGCACTTAACTACACTCCATGGCTGCGTCAGTTGGTGAACGATATCGACCTTGCATATCTGGCAGGCTATTACCGCATAGGCGACTACTCGGCCATATCTGGTTCTGTACGATACTTCTCATTAGGCGAGGTGATAGCCAGCGATGGCATGACAGTTAAGCCCTACGAGATGTCGATAGATGCAGCCTACTCTATGATGCTGAGCGAGAAACTATCACTTGCAGCAGGAATACGTTGGATTTACAGCGACCTTCGCTATGACTACAGTGAGGACTCGAAACCAGCCTCGGCCTTTGCTGCCGACCTGGCAATGTACTATAATAATTATTTGATGTTAGGCAGTCGTGAATGTCAGTTAGGCATTGGTTTAAACCTGTCGAACATAGGTAGTAAGATTAGTTATTATGGCGACGACGAGAGTCAATTCCTACCTGCCAATATGCGCTTAGGAGTATCGCTGATGGTGCCTGTAGATGAGTACAACCGCTTCTCAATATCGGCAGATGCCAACAAATTGCTGGTTCCAACAGTACCAAGACAGGAGGAAGGCGAGAGCAACAGCGACTATCAGGACCGTGTTCGTCGCGAGTACAGCGACATCAGCGCCATAAGCGGTATGCTGAAGAGCTTTAGCGACGCTCCTGGCGGATTTAGCGAGGAGATGAGAGAGATACAGTGGAGCATAGGTGCAGAATATGTTTATCATGACCAGTTTTCGCTGCGAGCTGGATATCATCATCAGGACGAGTCGAAGGGTAACCTTAAATACTTCACCGTTGGTGGCGGCTTCAAGATGAACGTGTTCTCTCTGGATGTAGGCTACGTTATCTCTACAGCCCGCAGTAATCCGCTCGATCAGACGCTGCGATTCTCACTGACGTTTGATATGGACGGAATAAAGGACTTGTTTAAACGTTAAACATTAAACATTAAGTATTAAACATTAAAAGATTAAACATTAAACATTAAGAATATGAAGATTAGAGTTGGAATGGGCTTTGATGTCCATCAGTTAGTAGAGGGCCGCGACCTGTGGATGGGCGGTATAAAGATTGAACATAGTAAAGGACTGCTTGGTCATAGCGATGCCGACGTGCTGCTGCACGCCATCTGCGATGCACTGCTTGGCGCTGCCAATATGCGTGACATAGGTTACCACTTTCCTGATACAGCCGAGTTTACCGACGGTATGGACAGTAAGGTGATACTGAAGAAGACCATCGAGCTGATAGCTACAAAGGGCTACAAGCTGGTAAATATCGACGCCACTATCTGTGCCGAGCGCCCAAAGATGAACCCACACATACCTGATATGAAGGCTTGTATGGCCAAGGTTATCGGCTGCGATGAAGACGACATATCTATCAAGGCTACCACTACCGAGAAGCTTGGCTTTACCGGCCGCGAGGAAGGTATCTCGGCTTATGCTGTGGTGCTGATTGAAAAAGCATAGGACAGAAAAGAGTAATGCCACAACCCTCACGAGCTGTGGCATTACAAAAGCCTATGTTTAACTAAAAATCCTTTTCTATAAAAAGAAATTTTCAGCCCAACAGGACCAAAAATTTGAAAGTTTAAAAGGGAGCTTCACAGCGACCTCCAGTTATCCCACTGTTGAAAACTTTCTTTTACCAATAACTAAAAACCTAAAACTATAAATATTACTACTAACCTAAAACAATCTAATCTATTAACCTTTTGACGATGCAAAGGTACGACGATTTTTTGAATCCACCAAATGTTTTAGCATTATAAGTGTAATTTTTAACATTATTATTGACCTAGGTCAAGCTATTGTGGACGCACACAACAATTATTTACGTATTTTTACTTGGTTTTAACAAAACTTGTTGTACCTTTGCAGAGCGAATAAGAAACGATGAAAATACTGATAGTAAATACAAGCGAGCGGACAGGCGGTGCGGCTGTAGCAGCCAACCGGCTGATGAAGGCCCTGATAAATAATGGTGTAAAGGCAAAGATGCTGGTACGCGAGAAGGAAACCGACACGCTTACTGTAGCAGAGTTGCCTAAGTCGCCTATGAAACGCTGGCACTTCCTTTGGGAGCGACTGGTGGTGTTCTGCCATCTGCACTTCAGCAAGCAGCACCTGTTTGAGATAGATATCGCCAACGCTGGTACCGACATAACGAAACTACGCGAGTTTAAGGAGGCCGACATCATCCACCTGCACTGGATTAACCAAGGCATGTTGTCGCTAAGCAATATCCGCAAGATTCTTCGCAGTGGAAAACCCGTGGTATGGACCATGCACGACATCTGGCCAGCCACCGGTATATGTCACGTAACACTCAACTGCAGGAAATTCACCACAGGCTGCAGCAACTGCCGTCTGTTGCCAGGTAATGGCTCAAGCCACGATCTGGCCTACCAGACATGGCAGAAGAAGTTAGCGATGGCACGAGATGAGAACATCTACTACGTGGCCTGCAGCAGATGGCTGGAGCAAGAAGCCAAGAAGAGCGCGCTGCTCTACGGACAGAAGATAACCAACGTGCCCAACTGTATCGACACACATATATATAAGAAAGGTAATAAGCAGGAGGCCCGTCAGCGCCTGGGACTACCAGCCGACAAGAAGCTGATACTCTTTGCCTCACAACGAGTAACCAACGAGAACAAAGGCATGAGCTACCTGATAGAGGCCTGCAAACAGTTGGCCAACAGCGATGGCGAGAAACCCGGTGTAGTTATTCTAGGCGGTCATGCAGAGGAGGTCGTGGCACAGTTGCCACTCCAGGCATACCCACTTGGCTATGTCAACGACGAACAACGCATCGTGGATGTGTATAACTCTGTAGATTTATTTGTGTTACCATCATTATCCGAGAATCTGCCTAACACCATTATGGAGGCCATGGCCTGCGGTGTACCCTGCGTAGGATTCAGAGTGGGTGGTATTCCCGAGGAGATTGATCACAAGAAGAACGGCTACGTGGCCGAGTATCGCAATGCAGAGGATCTGGCTCGCGGAATCAGTTGGATTCTAAACGAGGCCGACTACCGAGCACTGAGTGAAAACGCTATCCACAAGGTGACACATAACTATTCGCAGCAGAGTGTGGCAATGAAATATCTCGATGTTTATCACCAGGCAATGGCCTTTAAACACTATAACCTATGATACGCATTACCTACGTTACCATCACATTCAATGCCGCCAAGGTTCTGCAGCGCACTCTCGACAGTGTTCTGCAGCAGGACTATCCAAATATAGTACACCTTATTATTGATGGTGCATCGACAGACGACACCATGAAATTGGTAGAAGATTACATCGCCCGATCGAACGCAGCCGAGAACGGACACCGAATACAAGTAACATCCGAGCCCGACAAGGGCATCTACGATGCAATGAACAAAGGTCTGCGCAGTCTTGATGGCGACTACGTGTGCTTTCTAAACGCTGGCGATTTCCTGCCCGCCGCCGACACCGTCAGCCGCATAGCTGAAGCTATCACCAACACCCAATCCCCATCACCCAACACCTCACAACTGCCTGCAGTTGTGTATGGCAACACCGACATCGTAGATGGCGAGGGACGGTTCCTGCATCATCGCAGACTGTCTCCACCTGAAAACCTGACATGGAAGTCGTTTAAGCAGGGTATGCTGGTATGTCATCAGGCATTCTATGCCCGCACCGATTTTGCTATCGCCACACCTTACGACATGCAGTACCGCTACTCGGCCGATGTTGACTGGTGCATACGTGTGATGAAAGCTGCAGAGAAAGAAAACATACCACTCTTGAACTTAAAAATGGTAGTAGCCAACTATACGGAGGAGGGACAAACAACGCTCCACCACCGTGAATCGCTCATAGAGCGATATAAGGTGATGGAGCATCACTACGGACGCATACAAACCTGCCTACTACACGTATGGTTTGTAATCCGCGCCCTACTTAAACACTAACTAATAACCAATTATTTCAATATGAACTTCTTCTTGTTTACAATATATATGCCCTTGGCCAATCCGCTGAGGGCATCGCTGCCTTTAGGAGCCGTACGCACCAGTCGTCCATCAAGGGTATAAACCTTTGTAGACTCCTGTGGATCAGCACTTATGGCACGAATACCGGTATGAGACGATGTAACATCCTTAACCTTGTATTTACCTTCACTATCTTTATCAGTAAGAATCTCGAAGTATGATGTCTGCGATACGTTTGTTACATCAACAGTCTGCGGACTGCCTGTACCTGTGCTGAACACCAGACTAACGTCATCATCATCTCCATTCATGGTAAACTTCTTACAGAACCAATCCTTACCGTCTTTGGTAACTTTCTCTGTAACCTTATCTCCAGGCCAATTACTACTAGCGGGTGCATGGCTACCATCGCCACCCCAGCTCCAGAAGTTTACAGAAGTCCAACCTACATTAGCTGCATTTACGTATACAGTAATTTCACGTTTCTCCTGCTTATTAAAGATATAATCACGAGTTACCATTCCTTTAACAACACCACCAACCAGAAGAGCTACTTTCAGAGTACAATCCTCAGTAATGTCGATGCTGGTACCATTGTCAACCTTAGTGCTGCTGGCAGTAGGGTCCGTACCGTCAAGAGTATAAACCAACTTAGCATCATCATCGGCCGAAACGGCAATCAGTTTTACCTTAAAGGCTTCGTCGAACTCGCCAGAAACCATATCAACGAAAGCAGTCTCCATGGTTCTGGGCAGGAAATACTTATACTTATAGCCCGAAAGAACCTCCTGCCACTGGCTGGCACTTGGCTCATAGCCATTAGTATTTTTACCAACAACAACCAGAAGACGATTCTCGTCACCCACCTTTATGACGTTAGCATAATAATCCTTGTTGCTACGCATATTTGTATAGCTGCTGGTATTGGTGATTCCAGCTAACTTACGCACAGCTATCATTGACTTAATTTCCTGCTTATAAGCCTTCCAGTGAGTAAGGAACACGCATGGTGTGCCTGGCATAGCCAACAGATATGCATTTGCAGCAAGAGTATCCTTCTTAATAGGATCCTGAGCTGCATTTGAACGTTTCTCTGTATCGTGGTTCTCAACGAAAGTTACAGCATATTGGCGATAGTCACCATTTTCATATTCCTTACTAACAAGAGGATAACTATCATCATTCTTCTGCCCCAGTTTAGTCCAATCGCCATTGTTGATAGCATTTCTAACCGTATAGCGGAACTGGAAATCGAATGCTGCACTGGTCTTGTCTGCTGCATCTATCCACTTACGGATAGTCTCAGTACCATCCCAGCATTCGCCTACAGAGAAAGAAGGTTGAGAATCGTTGTTGTAAATCTTTGTGTACGAGCCAGAATAGCCCTTCACCATATCATAGCGGAAACCAGTATAACCAAGATCATTGAGCAAGAAATTAAGATAAGCTTTTACAATGCGCTGCACATTCTCACTCTCATGATCCAAGTCGCGCATACCATCCCAACCTTCACCTGTGTCGTTATTAGTACTCAGACTATAGCCGTTCTTGTCAGCCCACTCTTTAGTAGCACCTTTATCATCATTAGCACAGATATCGGTGGATTTCATCTCGTAGGTTTCACCATTATAGGTCTCGCTTGGAAAGTCAACCCAGTTACTAACGTTTTTACGGTGGTTGATTACCACATCGGCTATAGTTCCGATTCCTTTAGCCTTGAAAGTCTGAATCATAGAACGAAGTTGAGCTTCGCTCCCGAAAGAACTATCGTAATTGTTAAACCAATACAGGTCGTCATAACCCATAGATGTGCCTCCGCAGTTTCCACTTTGTGGTATCCATACCAAGTCGAAAGTGCCAGCAAAGTCATTGGCTTGTTTCTCTAATCTAGTCCACTGTGTATCGTTGAAGCTATCCCAGAAGAATCCCTGCAGCATTACACCTTTGTAATCAGCTGGCCACCCCTGTGCCATAGTAGCTATGGTCACTAAAAAGAACACCAATGTAGAGTAAAATCTTCTCATATGCTTTTAGTTATTTAATTAATTACGGTGCAAAGATATGAAAAAAGCCGCTTGGTTATTCTCCAAACGGCTTATTTTTAGAATGTTATACAGTGCAATCGGTTGCACGCACCCATTAGATTCCCATACAGCTCGTGGCTCCAAGTGCTGTCAGAATCGCAGACGCTATCGAAGCGATGAGCTGCACAATAAACTTTGTAGTTTCTTTCTTTGTCATAATACAGTTTATTAAAGATTAATACTAGTCTGTCATCTCGAGCGACCATCCCCCCTCCCTTGTCATTCCGAGCGTAGTCGAGGAATCTTTGCGGCTTTAGCCGCTTGCGCCTGTGGGCGCATTCATGAGATGTCTCCACGCGCTAACGCTTGGTCGACATGACAAGGTGGGGTGAAGGAACGCTTGGTCGACATGACAGGGAGTGAGGAGGGGAAGGGAAAGCGAAGGGGCTAAAGCCCCAATCGCTTAATCGCCCTCTCCGGGATCGTCGCTACTTGGCTGGCCACCGCCACCATTCGATGGCTGGGTGTTCTCGGGGTCCTCGATGTCACCACCGTCGCCACTGGTAACGCGCTTCACCTCCTTACCGTTGCGGTCGATACAGGTAATCTGGATGGCGGTGTTCTTCAGCTCGTCCTTCAGGGCCACCGATGGGGTGAAGATGATGCGGCGGGTGCTGATGAGACCAGCCTTCACGTCCTCAACCTTATCTACCGCCTTCGAGCGCAATCCGAATCGCATGGTGCCCAGTCCGGGGATGGCTACCGAGTGGCCCTCAGTGGCCCACGCCTTGATCACCTGTCCAGCTGCGTCCCAGCAAGCCTTCATTACACCTTCCATCACGCCGCTGCGCTGTGCAGCTTCCTTGATCACCTTTTCCTGATTCAGCGCGGTATACAGGTCGGGACTCAACACGTAGCGATACTCACCTTTGTCGTTAGGATCGTTTGAAAACTTCAGTAGCTTTTCTACTGCTTTCACTTTAAGTGCCATAATTTTGTTTTAATTAAAAGGGTTTGTAAAATTTATTCCTTTTCCTTAAAACCTCTTCCTTAGTCCTCGATTTGCAGGCTTGGCTTAGAACATTTTCCTGGTAGGCCTACGGGAAAATTCTCTTTGGCTTAACCGCAAATTTGTATAGCCTTAACTACAATGCAAAGGTACTAAAAATATCTGAAACAGCCAAACATTTTGGTAATTATTTTCAATAAAAAAAGTAAAAAAATCAAGATTTGCAGTTTGACACTTTAACAGTTTGACATCTGCGATTCGAAAAATGCTCAAAAAAGAGCCATACTTATATTATATATAATATTATATATAATAAAAGTATGAAATCATTTTCAAAAATAATCTATCTATCCCCAAAACCTAAATGTCAAACTATCAAACTGCAAAAGTGCAAAATTATCTCTGTTTTCATTAACATTTCTGCATTAATCTTCCCAAAACCGTCTTTAGTTACGACCTTTTTTAGTATCTTTGCAGCGTTTATCAGAATAACAAAAAATACAATGACAAAAACAAATAGTTCAGATGTAAAAGTACTTCTTAATGATATTAAGGAGAAGGTGTTTAAGGGTGTAGAACTAAGTAGTGTTCCTACAAGATATGACAATGATTGGAATAAGTTTCTGTTAACACATTCAGAAAGATTACTTTCTACACGAGAGAACAGAAAACTCATTATGTGGTTATACTCGCTCTATTTTGACGAGGAGAATCCTACTCCCCTAACTTATGGCGATCCCGGTGTATCTGAATATTTCAGCTATAAAAAGATTGACGGTCTCTCAAAAATCGAAATGGATTTTGCCAATATATGCTATTACTTGGCATATTTTACCCACTGTATGAACTCAGCTGTTGGCAGGAACTTCAATGTAGAATTATTCCTTGGTACCGGTATGGATGATGACATCCAGACGGATTATTTTACGGAATGGAATGGTTTGACGTCATACGAGGAAGTATTCTCTTTAGACAATAAAGTTCTTGTAGATTGGATAAAAACAACAAACTATAGGAGAGTAGCTGCAGGTGTGATGTCTTCGATGATTAGTGCGGCTGGTGATAGAGCCAAATACCAGAACCCTGTAGAACACGACTATTTTTACGGCTTTTTCGGAAGTGTCCTTATCAATATGGATCATATTGAGGAATGTATAGCTTATGTAAATATTGGATTCGAAACTCTTACAGAAGCAGAACATCACAGACAACGTGCAGAAGAATTAGGATTAAGCAAAGAATTGGCCACAATAGTGGACTCATTGCGAGCAAGTTTTACTCATAACTACCCTGAGAAATATGTTGAATGCGCCAAGGTCATTCAGCCAATTGTTTCACAAATGCTGCCACAAGACCATTTATCGATGAGCGTGGAAAAACGCGCAAAATGGACTTCTTCTGTTTTTCGCGTGATAAATGAAGAAATAAAGAAGTTTGATATTGATCTTGATACCAGAGAATATAATCTCAGTATGAATTATATACTCGACTGGCTCGATCTGGAATATAATGCAAAGATGTATGATAGGAAGTTTTGATGAACGTAACATTGGTTGCGACATGAGATACTCCGCCGGTCTCACCAGAAGGATAGACTATCTTCAACAGCACGCCAACGAAATGTTCCTGTTCGACGATTTTCTATCGCGTTTACGGCGTGACTCACTGCAGATTCTAAATGCTTCTGCAGGACAAACCAATATGGAATGCTGCCAGCTGATGCAGCATAGCGACATCTGCTTTGTACACGACATGTTGTATGGTTATCAGCAAAAGTATACTGATATTCAGACTGTTTACAAAACCCGTTTTGAGGATAAATACTTTTTGCAGGATTTGCACCAGTGGCGCAACAGGCTAATTGAACAATACGCAATGCTTGATATAAGTGACTGGTGGAGTCAACTAATATGTAATACCGATTCCTGGCGCGTGATGGTGAGAAGGCTCTATGAGACACAAAGTTTGATTGACTGTAATGCCAGCAAGTTGGTTATGCTGATTGGAAATCTTGGTTTTATGACTTCGGTACTTACAGGGCATGGCGGTGAGTTTGGCTTAGACATAGATTATTCCGACTTCCATTCGATGAACAAAGTATTACAAGGAGTCGCCCCTGTTATGACTTCAAGAGAATCTGTAATTGATAATAAAGAAGACTTATCAACTACAGGGTTCGAAGCTGATGAACGGGTTATTCCTAAATGCTTTAAGTTTACCAACGACTATGCTAAGGAAAGTGTAAGTAGGATCGTGAATTCGTTCTACCAAGGCAGCTATGCTAATCTTGCATTAATAGAGGTTACTCTGTTTCATCATCAACAGCTTAAGAAAAGAAACTCTCACAAGGCTTTTGTTATGTCTTTGGTAGCATGGGGTATGATTGAGGTTACTACCGAGGTAGAGTTTATAAAAATCGTCCGTGCTGTTAATGATAAATATAAGAGGTTGCCCGAAGAAGGCTATCATGAATGGAATGATAATTACAAGAATGAAAGACTTTCCTGCGAAAGAATAGGTAAGAGATTGGGGCCAACAATGCCTTATCAACAATAAAACAACTGAAAAAGAATCTCTTTTCTCTCTTCAGGAAATCTCTTTCTTTCTCTTTCTATCCCTTTGCTCTCGTTATCGATTGATGACGAGAGCTTTTAGTATATACCCTTTTTAAAATATGAGTATAAACAATGTTACCTTTGCACTCGCAATCACAACAAGTTAAACAATTAAAAGTCGGTTTAAAGGGGCCGACGTTAAAAAAACAAAAGATGAATAAAACTGAAATAAAGGACTTTAAGCAGTTTTTGAAAGAGCGCAATGTTTTCCTGATGTTCTCACAGAACTACCGACAGAACCACCTCTCGTTCAATCCTGAAACAATGGAGCTATACTTACAGCAGGCCAAAGCCGAGAGTGTTATACCACAGGCTTTTGTTTATCCAAAATCAGTCTACGGAAAGGATTTCTGGTTGGCCATCCACGAGGAGTGGACTGCAAGACTATACCAGCTTAGAAATACTCACTACAATACCGATCAGTTAAACAGTCTGGATCTGGAAGTAATAGACATAAAACAGCGGAACATCAACCTGGGATTACCCAAGAACACCTGTTCGCTGAGTATCAGAGGCGGTAACCGATTGACTCTTAACATAGAACACTCGCGAATGGTAGCCAAAAAACTTTCTACACATATGCTACTAACCCGCAACCGACGGACAACCGACGTAGTGCTGATGTTCAACAGGGTTAAGGGGATTGAAGTAAAATTCAAATCGGGCAGCAACAGTCTGCAGTTCAACAATGTGGAATTAGCATCACATCTGATAGATCTGTTGGAGCTAGACCCTGAAAAAGAGTATTTCCAGATAAAAATTGAACTGCTTGCAGAAACAAAAGACCATCTGCTGTTTGTGCTAAGAAAATAAATATACCCAATAAATGAAATAAGGAAAAGGACAAAGGATATGGATACAAAACTTTCAAAAAAACAAAATCAAAATGGAAAGAATTGTTAGAATTCTGAATCAGAGTCCATTGTCAACCCGCCATTACATGGACCGCAAGACTGGCGACCAGAAAGTAATCAACTCTGTCATTCTGAAACTGACGGATGGTATCGACACCTTCTTGGGCGAAATAACCGGAGAACGAGCCGTGAACTGCCCTATGTACGACCCACAGTACATCTATCGAGTTCAGTGCTCTATGGTGGTTCGCGAGTGGAACTCTCAGCAGACAGGTGAGGCAATGCAAGCCACCACCATCTATGTAGACAAAATCAGCATGGTATGACTTTAGAGTATTTGGAGATTATGGAAGATGTAAAGAGAAAGAAGTGTATCAAGAGCTTCAAATCCAACACCCGCATATTCGACGATAATTCTATCGAGGTTACGCCACAAACTGTGGGCACACCGCTGCAGAAAGAAGTAAAGAAGGTGGGGCGCAATAAGCGATATTCTACAACCGGTAAAAATCCGCTGACTTGCATAGAACTGAAATGTCCGGCAGAAGTACCCGACAAGGCAGCTTTCTTCCAGAAAGAGCTGGCCAAGCTAACCAAAGACATAGCAATAGAAGAGCCAACATTTCCCGTAAGCGAGTTCCTTTTGAACAAAGAGAACCTGAAGGTACAGTTTGCTGCGAACAATGGCAGGATTATGGTCTGGTTGACACTCGAGGCTAAAGGATTGATTGAAATAAGGAGAGAGTTGTACAATTTAACAAGCGAGATTGACAAATGTTTTGTTATCAACGAAGCTTCGGTTTGCCAACTGAAGTAATCACTAAAGAACAGTTTTGGGCGATTTTACAATCGCCTGAAACTATCAGAAAGGTAAAAGAAGCCCGCGAAGCTCTGGCGCGTGGCGATAAAAATGCCTACGACAATAAGAAGAAAGGGTTACCGTTTGTGATTTTCATTGCTACCTATGAAGAATGGGATAAGAAGTTTGAGGATAGGGTAACTCATGAGGAAACCTTTAAGAGGGGCTGTTGGCGCAGTCAGCAGCATTGCCGATTGAACGGATTGTGTGTTATAGACTATGACCATGTGGAAGGCGATGTTCGCAAGGTTTGGGAAGAAGCCTATGCTAAACTCTCTGATGAAGACAAAGCAAGGATTCTCTATGTGTTTGTTACACCATCGGGACATGGACTAAAAGTGGTGTTTATTGCTGACGTAAATGTCGGCAACCTGATTGACAACCAGATAGTGTTCTCTGTTAAACTGGGACTGAACCCAGACGAAGCCTGTAAGGATGCCTCAAGGGGTGCGTTCCTAACTACAAATGAAGATGTAATTTTTATTAACGAAGAAAAACTGTTTACGTATGAAAGTGAAGATTTTGGTAAGAAGTATAATGATGAGTATCACGCTGGTCATAGCCAGCCTACTATTGACATTGCTAAGAGTGGTGCTGATGGTTCT
>CADCEF010000010.1 GCA_902800365.1 uncultured Prevotella sp.
GCGGCGGGGAAGAATCTTACCCTGCTCGTTGAGGAACTTCTTCAGGAACTCGGGATCCTTGTAGTCGATGTACTTGATACCGCTCTTCTTGAAACGGCAATACTTCTTCTTCTTTGTATCGATAGAAGGAGCTGTCAAATAACGGATTTCACTCTGTTCTGCCATAGTTTAAGCCTCCTCTTTTTTACCAAGCTTTGCACGACGCTTCTCGGCGTACTCAACAGCATGCTTGTCAAGTTTAACTGTCTGGAAACGAATTACCTTCTCGTCACGACGGAAAGCAGTCTCCAATGTCTTAATCACTTCTGGCTCAGCCTTGAACTCTACCAGGCAGTAGAAACCTGTAGACTTCTTCTGAATAGCATAAGCCATCTTCTTCAATCCCCAGGCCTCTTCGTTGATGATCTCTGCACCCTTATCGGTGAGAACCTTCTTGAATTTTGCGGCCGTTTCCTTCATCTGTTCATCAGACAAAACGGGAGTTAAAATGAAAACGGTTTCGTATTGATTCATACTACGTTAAAGTACGAATTTTCTATCGAACATTGACCATTGAACATTGAACTGACCAATGATTTAAGAATATTTAATACTTTTCGCCCTTTTTCTGATACCGAACATGCAAAACAGCTCCTAAAATGATGATTATCAGACCAGCAAGCAGTACCAGATTATTGTCAGTAAAACCTGCAAGATAACTGACAATCAAAAGGAGAGCACCAGTAAAAACCAGTGCTACTCCAAGATATGTATTTATAAGTTGCTTCACAGCTTACTCGTCTTCAACCTCAGGGGTAATGAGCTTGTAACCCTTACCGTGGATGTTAATAATCTCGATCTGTGGATCGTCCTTGAGGTGCTTACGCAGCTTGGTGATGTAAACATCCATAGAGCGTGCGTTGAAGTAGTTATCGTCGATCCAGATGGTCTTCAGAGCGAAGTCGCGCTGCAGAATCTCGTTAGAGTGGCTGCAGAGCAGAGCAAGCAGCTCGTTCTCCTTGGTGGTGAGCTTGGTCTGCTTCTCGCCTATCTGGAGCAACTGCTTCTGGGTGTCGAATGTAAACTGGCCCAGGCGGTAAACTGTTGACTCGCGGCTCTTCTTGCCCTTGGTACGGCGCAGGATGGCCTCAATACGGAATACGAGCTCCTCCATTGAGAAGGGCTTGGTGATATAGTCGTCGGCACCCAGCTTGAATCCCTCGAGGATATCCTCCTTAAGAGTCTTGGCTGTCAGGAAGATAATGGGCACATCAGTGTTGGCTGAGCGAATTTCCTGAGCGAGTGTGAATCCGTCCTTCTTAGGCATCATCACATCAAGTACACAGATATCGAATTTTGTCTTGAGGAAAGCCTTGAAGCCGGCCTCACCATCAGCACAGAGTTCTGCAACAAAGCCTTTGGCCTGCAAATACTCACGAAGCAGCATTCCGAGGTTCTCATCGTCCTCGCAAAGCAAGATTTTCAGTCTGTCATCGTTCATCATAATTCAAAATGTTTTTGAGTTAATACTATATTTTATTTTTAATTTTCGTCTTCTTTAAGCACGGGCAGCGATACGGTGAAGGTGGTGCCTTTGCCCAACTCACTGTCGCACTTGATTTCGCCATCGTGCAGGTTGATAATCTTCTTGACGTAGGCCAGACCCAGTCCGAAGCCCTTCACATCGTGCACATTACCAGTGTGAACGCGATAGAACTTCTCGAAGATTTTCTTCACATTCTCCTTCTTGATACCCTGACCAGTGTCGCGGATTGAGAAGCAAAGGCGGTCGCGCTCGTTCCACGTCTTGATATAGATATCGATAGGCTCATCGGGCTTGCGATACTTCACTGCATTGTCCATCAGGTTAGTGATAGCGTTCTGGAAGTGAACCTCATCGACATAGAGGGCTGAGTCGACGGCCTCGATCTCAGTATATATCTTACCTCCAGTGTGCTCTACACGCAGTGTGAACGACTGGGCGATATTCTCGATCATCTCATTCAGGTCGAGCTCCTTCTTCTTGAAGATGATGCTCTTCTTATCGAACATCGACATCTGGAGCACCTTTTCTACCAGGAAGCGCAGGCGTTTCGACTCATCGTTGATAACCCCACTAAGATGCTTGGTCATCTGCTCGCTCTTGGTAACGCTATCGTCGTTCATCATCTGCGCAGCCAGCGAGATAGAGGCGATAGGTGTCTTGAGCTCGTGAGTCATATTATTGATAAAGTCGTTCTTAATCTCAGTATAGCGCTTCTGGCGGAAGATAACCACGATGGTGAACAGGAACGTGAGCAGAAGCACGATGGTGAACACCACAGCTGGTATCATGAAACGTACACTTGAGAAGATGTAAGAGCTCATGTTGGGGAAGTGAATCTTTACCACGCCCTTATTGGATGTAGGATCGTTCTGGAACAATGCCTGTGGATAAGAATACTCCTCGCCCTCGGCTGAATACTCTGGACAACGGTAGACCTCACGACCATCAGCAGTCTCAACACGCAGGTGGTAAGGAATGTTGATACCATTGTTAAGCAGCTCAGTACGGATGTCCTGATCGAGCAGCTTAAAGTTAATACGCTCCTTCAGGGGTTTGTCGCTGGCTGTATAAAGAATCTTATAAACCACCTCGTCGAGCAGGGCGCGTTCGTACACATAGCGGTTGCGCACAATCTCCTGCAGCGACTTAGATGCCTCGGCAATAGAATTCTTATCAGTGCGAAGAATCATGGCCTTGGGTACATTGGCAGGACGGATAGCAAAGGTCTTTAGCTCGAAGCTGGAATAAACAGTACCATCGTCAGCTGCTACTGCAAACTGGTGAGAGTGCTTAACAGTTCCGTCAAGACCATCTACCATTACAGAATCCTGCTTGAATGCCTTGCGCTCTGTTTCCTTGATGTCTTTCATGAGGTAACGCTGAGTCTCGTTCATCTCAAGGTTTCGAGATGCCTGATAGAGGCTGCGGTTCACACTCTCATCAAACTGCTCCTTCTTCATCTTCGCCATCGCATCGATGTACGAAATCTGAAGGTAAAGCAGACCTATGAATGAGAGGCCCATTACTATTGCTATTATCCAAATCGTTCTTTTCTTCATATCGAGTGCAAAGATAAGCGATTTCTTAATACGGCGGTCGGAATATGTTAATTATTTGCGCTATATTTCGCAAAATTAACAAGTTTACAGAATTTTAGTTGCTATATTTTAATTATAAAAGAATCCCCACTATAAAAATAGCGGGGACTCTTGACTTGAAATATGGAGTGAGGATTAATCCTCGTCCTTCATCTCTTCCTCGTGCTGCTTGATAAGAGCCTGCTGGATATCGTTTGGAACGAGCTCGTAGCTTGAGAAGCTTGTTGTGAACGATGCACGTCCACCAGTGATAGAGCTCAGAGCGATAGAATAGCTTGAAAGCTCCTTGAGAGGAATCTTAGCACTCAGCTTCTGATAGCCTGCCTCTGAATCCATACCCATGATGATAGCACGACGACCCTGAAGGTCGGACATCACATCACCCATGTAGTCGCCAGGAACCAGCACCTCGAGGTCGTAGATTGGCTCGAGAACCTTTGGACCTGCCTCCTTGAAGGCTGCAGAGAAGGCGTTACGAGCAGCCAGCATGAACGAAAGCTCGTTAGAATCAACTGGGTGCATCTTACCATCGTAAACAATCACGCGAACATCGCGAGCGTAAGAACCTGTGAGAGGTCCCTGCTCCATACGCTCCATGATACCCTTAAGGATAGCAGGCATGAAGCGCATATCAATAGCACCACCAACAACAGAGTTGATGAATACCAGCTTTCCTCCCCACTCGAGGTTGATTTCTTCCTTACCCTTGATGTTCATCTTGAACTCCTGACCATTGATCTTGAAGCTTGTTGGATCAGGCATGCCCTCTGTGTAAGGCTCTACAATCAGGTGAACCTCACCAAACTGACCTGCACCACCCGACTGCTTCTTGTGACGATAGTCGGCACGAGCCATCTTAGTGATAGTCTCACGATAAGGAATCTTTGGCTCGATATATTCAATCTGGATCTTCTCGTTGTTCTCCATACGCCACTTCAAGGTACGCAGGTGGAACTCACCCTGACCATGAACGATAATCTGGCGCAACTCCTTAGACTGCTCAACAACCCATGTAGGATCCTCCTGGCGCATCTTGGCCAGAGCAGCCATCATCTTCTCGGTCTCAGCCTCGTTAACGGCCTTGATGGCACGAGAGAACTTAGAGTTAGGATACTTGATGAAGTTGAACTTATTCTCTACATCCTTACCATTAAGGGTGTTACCAGTCTTAACGTCCTTAAGCTTAACGGTACAACCAATATCACCTGCTACGAGCTGATCAACCTGAATACGGTTGGCACCAGCGCAAGCGTAGATAGTACCCAAACGCTCCTTAGAACCACGATCGGCATTGGTAAGGTCGTCGCCACTCTTTACAATACCACTCATTACCTTGAAGTAAGATACTTCGCCAATGTGTGGCTCAACACCTGTCTTGAAGAAATAGAGTGACTCTGGGCCATTGGCATCAGCAGGAACATCCTTACCAGCTGCATTCTGGATTACAGGCATCTCGCTTACGAATGGAACAACATTACCCAAGAACTCCATGAGGCGGCGAACACCCATATCCTTACCTGCACATACGCAGAATACAGGATAGATGCTGCGAGTTACAAGACCCTTGCGGATACCCTCACGCATCTCGTCTTCGCTGAGATCCTCGCTCTCGAAGAACTTCTCCATCAGTGTGTCATCGCCAGCAGCTGCAGCCTCAACGAGCTTAGCCTTCCACTCCTTAGCCTTCTCAAGCTGGTCGGCAGGAATATCCTCGATGATTGGAGCACCACCCTCGGGCTTCCAAGAGTACTTCTTCATAAGGAGCACATCGATAACTGAATTGAATCCAGGACCTGTAGCGATAGGATACTGAACAGGAACGCAGTTAGGACCATAAACCTCCTTGAGCTGGTTGAGGATTGCATCGAAGTCGCAGTTCTCGCGATCGAGCTGGTTTACCAGGAAGATTACTGGCTTATTAAGTTTCTCTGTATTGCGGAAAGCGTTCATGGTTCCTACCTCAGGACCATACTGGCCGTTGATAAGGATAACAGCCTGATCGGTAACGTTCATAGCGGTGATTGAACCACCTACGAAGTCGTCAGATCCTGGGCAGTCGATGATATTGAGCTTCTTGTTATTCCACTCTACATGGAATACAGTAGAAAACACCGAGTAGCCATATTCCTGTTCAACAGGGAAATAATCGCTAACGGTGTTCTTCTGCTCTACAGAGCCACGACGCTTGATAATACCTGCTTCGAAAAGCATACTTTCGGCAAGAGTAGTCTTGCCGCTACCCGCACTGCCAATGAGTGCAATGTTTTTAATTTCGTTAGTCTGATATACCTTCATATCTTTTGAGTTTTAGGTGAATAATCTATATCGGGCACTAAATTAGGTATTTTTTGAGAAAACACCAAAAGTTTCTTTTAAATTTTAAACTAAATTTGTAATTTTGCCCCCAAAATGGCAGGATTATACGTACATATTCCGTTTTGCAGCAGCCGATGTGTGTATTGCGGCTTCTATTCTACCACTGGGCTGGAGCTCCGTGAGAGGTATGTGGATGCTGTTTGCAAGGAGATAAAGATGCGCCCATCGGCCGAACAAATAAGCACAATTTATCTGGGAGGAGGCACCCCTTCGCAGCTATCAACAGAGCAGCTGAAACGCATTTTTGATAGCGCCTATATATATAATAAGGTGGAAAACGATGCTGAGGTGACCATTGAGATGAATCCTGACGATGTGAACAAGGAAACAGCAGAGGCTCTGCGAAAGCTACCTGTGAATCGTATAAGCATGGGAGCACAGACCTTCAGCGACGAGCGATTAAGATTTCTGCGTCGCAGGCATAATGCATCGCAAGTAAAAGATGCCGTAGAAACATTACGACAGGCTGGATTCAAGAACATAAGTATCGACCTGATGTACGGATTCCCCAACCAGACATTGGAAGAGTGGAAGGCTGACATAGAGAAAGCCCTTGAGCTGGATGTGGAACATATATCGACCTACTGTCTGATGTATGAAGAAGGAACAGCTCTATACAAGCTATTGGAACAAGGCAAGGTGGCTGAGATTGACGAGGAGCTGGAACGCAAGATGTACTACACGCTGATAGAGCGCCTGGAAGCTGCAGGCTACGAGCATTACGAGATATCTAACTTTGCCCGTAAAGGCTATCGCAGCAGGCATAACAGCAGCTATTGGCGTGGTATTCCGTATATAGGAGTAGGAGCAGCTGCCCACTCGTATGACATTAAGACTCGCAGTTGGAACGTGGCTGACATCAGGAAGTATATAGAGGCGATGGAGCAAGGAAAACGCCCATACGAAGAGGAGGTAATAGATGCTGACACAAGATACAACGATGCCATAACAGTGGCACTGCGAACCAAAGAGGGATTAGACCTTACTACCCTACCCGATAATCAACGCCGTTACTGTATCGCCAACGCCAAGCGACACATCGATGCCAATCTGCTTAGATTGGATGACAACCATCTGGCACTAACAAAAGAAGGACTGTTTGTTAGCGACATGGTGATGAGCGACCTGATGATAGTTTAATGTTTTAATCGCTTAATGGCGAAGTAGTAATAGGCTATCAACAATGGGTAACCTATATAATACAACGTGGTGACGCTGAATATAACATAAAGCACTGCACACACAGCAGCCAAACCAACAAGATAAAGAATTGCCTCGCCAAGTGGCAACATGTGGTAAACATCATCGACTGTGGCTAATGCAACAATTATCAACGCCCAGACAGACGATATGAATACACCCAACCAGAATGGCAAAGCAAACGGATTAAGCGATGGATGATAGTAGAAGTGTCGCCATGTCTCTGGGCCAAAAAGCTGGATACTGCTATAAAGTACTGCAGATGAAGCTATGAGAAGACACAAAGCTGTGGGATAGCACGACTTGATATCATTGAAATGCACAATCTTAGAACCCTTACGCATAAGATGGCGAAGGCCATAAGCAGCACCTGTAAGAATACAGAACGCCAGGAACACCAGCAAGTGGGTGTTAGAAAAAGCATCGATGAACTGACTGATAGGATCATCAGGCGACACCTTTGAGAGGAGCTCATTCTCATGAATCCAACCAAATGTAAGCTGGTCGCGAGCCACCTTTACCCAAACAGAATCGATAGAGTCAGAAGGAACTGTCTTGATATCAGCCACCACAACATGCTCGTTGCGACGAATGGTGATAGAATCCTTCTTCTGCTCCTCGCCTATCGACTCAAGCTCTATACTCACTACGTCAGGAACTGACATATCATCAGGCTGCTGGGCTACAACAACCAATGAGTCGCCAGTAACCACAAAGTTGTAATTCTGGGTGTAATGATGAGTGGTATAGAACGATATCGAGTCGAGCTGCTGCTCAGTTAGATCCCAGGCATCAGGAGTTATAGGCCCACGATTGTAGCAGCCGCACAGCAATAGCGATATGAACAGAAGGCTAACGAGTCGACGCATAGACATTCATCTGACAATGTTGACAATCGAACTCAAGACGGAAACGACGACCATCGCCTAATACAAGAGACAGGGGTTCGCGCCATGTGGGGCGCTTTCCACCACGTTTCACACAGTAGCCAAGGCTGTATCGCAAGCAATGGCGGCACTGCATGATAGGACCATCACCACCTTTAAGCTCGTAGGCCGACAGCTCGTTGGTTCCATAAAAAACTGCACTCTGGTGGTTTGATATATTATTCTGATAACTAAGTTCCTTAACTCCAGGATTCTTTCCCACCCTGGCCTGCTTGACTTCTCGCTTAGCCTGGCCCATTGCGTCAATCAGTTGGCGACGCATATCAGATAGCTGACTATTGGGGATAAAGAAACTAAAATCGTCAGGCACCACAACCTCAGCACATTCGTAGATGGTATCACCAAGTTTTGACAGCTGACGAACAATATTCTCGCGAGGTGACTTCTGGGCCAACTGATGCTCTGCATCGAAGTGCACAGTAACACCATTAGCACTAAGCTCGAAGCCATCATCAACAGCACGCAGGGCTACAGTAATTGCTATCTTACGCGTGGCACTGGGTTTCGACAGAATACGCTCGAACTCCTGATCGTTATTACGATACAGAGCCATTCCTGGACGCAATCCAGCAGGCATCTTGAATGGGAAGATGCGATTACCAGCCACACGATTGGCACGGAAGCCTTCGAACTGGCGATCGCTATTCAGGAAGCACAATCCATCGCCATTAGCAAAGCTGGCAGTTCCTGCTACATTAAACGAGTCGTTACGAATCTCCTTAACCCTGCCCACAAACTCGCCTACTGCCTTTGGGGTGTCAAAGGATGCAATATCTGGTTGGCGGCCATTCACAAAATATGTGGTATAGCCACGATTGAAAGTGCGATTAAGATTTGGAGTAAACGTATACTCGCATCGTCCTTTAGAAGCACGACAATACTCATCAGGATGTTTACGTATAAAGGCGTTAAGTCGCTCGCTATATGCAGCAGTGACATTCTTGACGTAAGCCACATCCTTTAATCGGCCTTCAATCTTAAATGATACAGCACCTGCCTCGATAAGCTTATCAAGATTATCGCTCTGGTTCATATCCTTAAGCGAAAGCAGATAGCGTTCGTGCTCAACCTCAGTGCCTTCGGCATCGACAAGCGAGAAACGCATACGGCAGAACTGAGCACATTCTCCACGATTGGCACTGCGCTGGAAACAATGCTGCGAGGCATAACAGATGCCAGAATAGCTGACACACAAGGCGCCATGAACAAACACCTCGAGCTCTATATCAGGTACCTCACGATGAATCTCTGCTATCTCTTCGGCTGATAATTCGCGCGCCAGAACAGCTCGCGAGAAACCAAGCTGCTGCAACCAGCGCACTTTATCTGCAGAACGATTATCAGTCTGTGTAGAAGCATGAATCTCGAAAGGCTTGCCATCCATAAACTGCAGCAAACCCATATCCTGCACCAACACAGCATCTACACCAATAGCAGCCAACTGGTCGATCATACCACGAACCTGCTCCAACTCATCATCGTAGACAATGGTGTTGAGCGTTACGTAGATCTTGGCATCGAACTGGTGGGCATATTCGCAAAGCTGGCGGATATCATCGATACTATTACCAACAGCAGCGCGGGCTCCGAATTTTGGTGCTCCAATATATACGGCATCGGCACCATGATCGATGGCAGCGATACCACAAGCCAGATTCTTGGCAGGAGCTAATAGTTCTAACGGAGTCACTAGGCCTACTTGATTTCGTCAATATTATACGGAGTCTCCTGATAAACGTAGTAGTTTATCCAGTTTGAGTACAGCAGATTGGCATGAGCACGCCAGGTTACCAGTGGCTCATTATCAGGGTTGTTATCGCGATAGTAGTTCTTTGGCATGTCTACATCGTCGCGTATTCCCTTATCGCGCTTATACTCATTATCGAGTGTGTTGGGAGCATATTCCAAATGGCCTGTAATGAAGAACTCACGACCTCCGCGAGCCATCACCATGCTTACCCCACTCTCTTCTGATTCAGCAAGGAGTGTGAGCTCTGGGTTTGCAAGGATATCCTCGCGATGCACCTCGGTATGACGACTATGAGGCATCATGAACACATCGTCGAACCCACGGAATATGGGCAGATGTGTAACCACCTGAGTCTGTGGGAAGATGCCAAACATCTTCTTCTTTAGCGGATACTTGGGCACTCCATAATGATAATAGAGGCCAGCCTGAGCTGCCCAACAAATAAACAATGTACTTGTTACGTGGGTTTTAGCCCAATCAAAAATATCTGTTATCTCATCCCAATAGGTAACATCCTCGAACTCCATAGTCTCAACAGGTGCACCAGTGATGATCATTCCGTCGAACTTCTCGTTTCGCATCGATTCGAAGTCGCGATAGAACATCATCATATGTTCGATTGGGGTGTTCTTTGGGGTGTGACTCTTAAGCTTCATAAAGCTTATCTCCATCTGCAATGGAGTGTTCGACAGCAATCTAACAAGATCAGTCTCTGTAGTAATCTTCAGAGGCATCAGGTTAAGAATTACTATCTTAAGTGGACGTATATCCTGAGTTGTGGCCCGCGAGTTATCCATGACGAAGATATTCTCGTTTTTCAGAATATCTATGGCGGGCAGTCTGTCTGGTAATCTTAAAGGCATTTCTCTTTTTTCCTATCTTTTAAAACTTCAACACGCAGCACGATACGTTGTCAAGTCCTCCTGCTTCAACAGCAGCATCGCACAGGTTGTTGGCATCAGAACCATTTGTAAGCAATGTGGTAATAACATGATCGGGCAACATGTCTGTCAAGCCATCGCTACACAACAAGTAAACGTCGCCAACCTTTACATCTTCAGTCATCTTTACGATATCCATGAAAGACGAAGAACATCCGCCTCCGATACAGTTGGTGATGATATTTGAATGATGCGATGAACCAAGCATATTGCTGAGCGAGTGATCGGACGTAAGCTGAGTGAGCTCGCCATTGCGGAAACGATACAGGCGACTATCACCACAGTTCATGGAATAAAATTCTCCCTCATAGAAAGCTATTCCTACCAAGGTTGTACCCATTCCCTTATACTGTTCATCGCTTCTTCCCTTTGAGGCAATCACATTATTGATAGAATCCAACCATCCTATCAATATCTCGTTGATGCCATTAGGATTGAGCCCTGTGGGCAAATCGTGAAAGAAGAATTGAAGATTATGCAAAGCATCACTACTGGCCACATCACCACGATTATGACCACCCATGCCATCAGCAACAGCAACAAGATATCTATCGCTATTAGTCAAATCAACTCGTGTTTCGAAACCATCATTTCTCACGAAATGATTCCCTACAAGTATCATATCCTCGTTCTGGCTTCGTACACAGCCAACCTTACTGGCAGATGTTATTTGTATTGTTATCATATTGCTATTAAACTAACTATCTAATAATCACTTGAAGATTAATGTTGGCAATAGTGAGTATATCACCATTCGACAACGTCATTTCGACATCAGGCTCTAAGGGGCGTTGATTAACTCGCGTACCATTTGACGAGTTCTTATCAATAACGCACCAGCCTGAGCCAGGTTTATACTTTAACTGGGCATGAACACCCGAAACATATGAATGCTGTTCGAAGAATTGGACATATGGGCCCTTACGACGGCCGATAATTGCTCCGTTCATAGCAACGATTCGTATATTGAGGCTATCGTTTACTAATGTCAGTGCTGGTAGACTTCCACGCGAAGGACCAGCTTGAGCAATAGAAATGCTTGGTCCTGGAGCAACGCTTGGACCTGCAGAAGCGCTTGGGCCTCCTGCAGAAACACTTGGACCAGCAGCAACACCTGGACCAGCAGCAGCGCTTCTACCAGCATAAATACTTGCTACATTAACGTTTACACTTGCTACTGGCTGCTGCGGTCCTGCAGCTTTCTCATGTCGCGAAACCATCAAGCCGCCACAACGGGTGCAACGCCTTCCCAGTCCCACATGACCGCACTGCTTACAGAACGACAGTTCCTGCCCACATTGGTCACAGAAATAGGAATCATCCTCTATTCCCTCTTTACATGCTGGACAAATAATCATATTTTATTTAAATATCTTCTGGTAGTATAATCTGATATGTTTCCTTCGTAACCTGATCAGGCGGCAGCATGGATACACGCTGCGACAGCTTCTGGATAGTAGAATCCAACAGGTTGCGCATCTCGCGGGCATTGCCCCAAGAGTCGCTCTTGGCAAGCACCATCTTGTAGATCTTGTCGAGTGCCTTGAGCTCTGATTCTGGCGACAACTGGTACTGCTCCTTCTGAGCCATATGCTTGTAGATGGCAAGCAGCTCGTCTGGATCATAGTCGTCGATATGTAACTTATGTGTAAATCGGCTGGCCAATCCGGCATTCATCATGAGGAACTCTTCCATCTTGTCCTTATAGCCTGCTGCTATCACAACAAACTTGCCGCGATCGTCCTCCATACGCTTCATCAGGGTATCGATGGCCTCTTTACCATACATGTCGCCTCCATCGCTCAGCGTGTATGCCTCGTCGATAAACAGTATTCCGCCCATCGCCTTATCACACATGCTGTTGACAATCTTAGGAGTCTCACCCATGTATTTTCCTACAAGTGTGGCACGGCTGGCCTCTATCACACGTGATGTGGGCAGGATATCCATTGCCTGGAGCACCTCACCCATCTTACGAGCTATCGACGTCTTTCCTGTGCCTGGATTACCTGTAAGGATGAAGTTCATAGCCATCTGCTGAACATTACCAGCGCCCATAGCTGCACGCTGCTTCATGAACATGCTCTGAACTGCGAGCCTACGGATAGAATCCTTGACGCTGCGCATACCAATAAACTCCTCGAGCTCGTTGAGGACAACGTCGAGTGGACGGGCAGCTTCGCTCTGCGACATAGGCAGATCTTCCTTGGTAAGGGCGAACATGTCGGATTCCTGGAATCCTGGCTTGCCCATCTCTTTGACAAGACGCTGACTCTGACGTTCAACAGCCTCGTTGAAGATACGACGTGCCTCACGAGCGTTACCAAAGTTCTTATCACGACGCAGATAAAGCTGCTCGAACAAGCGATGGATAGCAGCCTTTGTCTCCTCGTCGACAGTGAAGTTCTTGCCTGCAGCAAGCTTCAGGAAGATCTCTGTCAACTCGTCTGGTGTATAATCGTCGAAGTGTATAGTCTGCGTGAATCGGCTCTTCAGACCTGGGTTAGAGTCAATGAAGTCGTGCATGTTGTCAGTATAACCTGCAACGATACAAATGAACTTACCACGATCGTCTTCCAAACGCTTCAACAGGGTATCAATAGCCTCAGCTCCGAAGGTATCGCCATCACTCGACTTCAGCGTATAAGCCTCGTCGATAAACAGTACGCCGCCAAGAGCCTGATCAACCAACTGGTTTGTCTTAATAGCCGTCTGACCAGAGAAGCCTGCCACCAACTTAGAGCGATCGGCCTCAACAAGCTGACCTCTTGCAACTACGCCGAGTGTCTTAAAGATGTCGGCCATGATTCTGGCCACTGTGGTCTTACCTGTTCCTGGATTACCAGTAAACACATAGTGCTTGCCTTGGAACGTATTGGTTTCGCCACGAGCAATCTGCAGATTGAGGAAAGCCGTGAGATTTGCAATCTCCTTCTTGACGCCAGAGAGTCCAACGAGTCCCTCGAGCTTCTTCAGACAGTCGTCGGCACTTACGGTTTGTGGTGCATCGTATGGTATATCCTCCTGAACAATGGTCATCAGCTCCTCGTTGCTCATCATAGAGATGTTTGCACCCTGCAGGCGCTGGGCCTGCTTCTTGCAAATCTGATCGAAGAGCGTACGCATGGTACGACCATTTGCGAAGTCCTTGTCGCGAGAGTCGTACATCTCCTTGATCATCTTCTGAGTAAGTGCCTGTGCATCTGGCGAGAAGATATACTTCTTCTGTTTTGCAAACACCTGCATAATCTGATACAGCTCGGCTGGTGAGTAGTCCTTGATATCGAGGAAGTAGTTGAAACGACTGCGGAAACCAGGATTAACACGGAACAGATTCTCCATCTCTGTGCGATAACCTGCTGCAATCACAATGAATTGTCCGCGATCGTCCTCCATTCTCTTCATCAGTTTCTCCAAGGCCTGTGCGCCTTGAGCGTCTCTATCGCCTGAAGCACTTACTGGAGCCAAGGTATAGGCCTCATCTACAAACAGGATTCCACCCTTAGCCTTATCGCAGAGGGCATCAACCACTTTTGGCGTTTCACCTTGATACTGGCTCACCATCTTGGCACGGTCAACCTCAACCACATGGCCACTATCCAGATAACCTATCGCAGCAAGTATCTCACCCAGTTTACGGGCGATGGTGGTCTTACCTGTACCAGGATTACCAGTAAGGATGATATGCATCGACATCTTCTCCTGTTCACCAAGTCCACGTTCTGCACGCTGCATGGCATTCTGAACAGAGTAAGCCATCTCCTTAACAGCGGCCTTAACCTCATCCATGCCGATGTAGGTATCCAGATCTTTCAGGATATCCTCAACAGAACGTTCCTCAGGTACATAGCCCTTGATATCGCCAATCTCTACCCTTGTAGCGCTGGCGCCACGACTGATATATTGGGTAAAGATATCTTCTGCTGTCTTATTAGCCAGATGGCCGTTTCCAAACGTCTCGTCCTTGATCTTTACCTGATACTTGAAGAAACGCATCAACTGCTTTTCAGCCTCAGGCGAGTATTCTGTGATACCATACTTAAAGCGCAGGTCCATCTTACATATCTCAGTAAGTTCCTGATAACCAGGAGTGGTCATGCGGAACGTATACTTGAATCGGTTGGCTACGGCTGGGTTACTCTCCAGGAAGTCTTCCAATCCCTTTGTCAATCCTGAAATGATTACTATTGGATTGTCTTCCCACTTGTCCATCTCAACAAACAGTTTGTCGAGAGGGTTTACCTGGTTAGAGTACTTATCTGGCAACAGCTTCTGCACATTGTCGAAGAACAGTATACCGTTTTTAGCCTTCTTGATATTATCATCCCATTTGTCAACAAATCTCTGATAATCCACTGCATCTACCATCATCAGCTTCGGCTTCTCGATAATCTGATGCTGGTAGAAGTAATCGCGCAGTATCTCTGCCAATGCAGTCTTACCCGTTCCAGTCTCACCAATCACTACGGCGTTTAATGAAATACGGGCATTTGAGATATCCTTGCGAGAACGCAGAAACGTATATGTATCGACAATGGTTTTCAGCTGACTCTTCACTTCGTCGAGTCCAACCAGCTTATCAAGCAGATCCGTACTTGCAAGTGGTTGACCGCACCACTTGCAGAACTTTGCTATGCTTCTATTTTCTTTATGACAATTCTGACAAACCATTTTATATTATGCGTCTCTATCTATTTTCTTAATAATGTTAGCAGGGGCTTCCTTCATGTGGCTGTTAGGATTGGCTACATTCAGCATCTTTGGGCTGAACACAACAAACGAAATAACAAATACCAACATCAACAGGCTCCACAGCACATAGTGCAGAACACTCTCTCCGCTGATAGAACGTACCTGGTCAGTTACATCGTTCAACAATCCGAACTTAGATCCCTTGAATTTATACGATCTTGCTTTAAAGGTATAGAACAGTGGTTCTATCAGGTTCGACTTAACGTCGTTTTCCAGAACCTCTGAAATAAGTCTACTGTCTGCTTTCTCGTCGCCTCTGAAGTCAGTTAAGTGACATACCAACATATAAATCAGTGTAATCACTACGATTGCTACATTAAATAATGTAGGATGCGAAGCACCTATATACTTTAATATTATAATAGGTATAAAGCATGTGAATGCGCCAACAAGTCCCCAGAAGAATGAGAACAGGAAATCGTAACCTTTGAAGAACGAACGAGTGGCCACGATAATGCCAGTCATACCTCCCAAAGGAAGTCCGATGCTAAGGAACGTGTGGCTAAGAATGTAAGCAGGATTGGTAACTCCGAATATTATGACGAATACTAACCATATTCCACTCAGAGCATAGAAAGCCATACGCCATATATTCTCTTTTGTCTTTGCTCTCTGCCAGCTGTCTTTCACGTGCTTTACACGCTTCTGTGTTTCATCGCGTGCATCCACAAAGCGTTTGTAATATCGCTGCGCAGGATCAATTTTACCCATAGCCATAAGCCAGTCTTCAATGGCATGCTCGTATGAATATTCCTGAGCGAAATCGGCATTGGGGTCTTCATGATAGAATACAGCCATCCATTGGGCCAGCGAGCCGCTGCGTACTTCATTGCGGAACTGCTGCATCTTTTTACTCTGCAGATTGCGTCCGTCTGCATATTCGATGCCATCAGGCATGATATAGGTAGGTGTTACGCCTAATATTCTGCAGAATCTGTATACTGCAGTTTTTGCATCGTAGGCACCAAGCCTTTCCTTATTCTCATCGCTCTTAAAGTCAAAGCAGCGCTGATGCTCATTGTACATCTCTGTCCATCCATGAAGTTGAGCATAATATGCAAATCGGCCATCCAATTCCAGCATATCCTTCATCTCCTCTTCAAACTCTTTATCGGTTAAGTTCTGGGCCTTATGCAGACGTGCATTCAGCTGCTCGCCAACTTGCATGGGCGTAAAGGCATTGGCCAGATCATAAGCCGACTCACGATTCAGATTATACAGAACCTTGTATGCAAGATTTTGAGAATACTGCTGACCATTTATCATGATTCTCAGGCTCTCACACGCCATTGGATCTTCGTGGCTGTACATCCAGGCAAGAAGTCGCCCGTCTGTAAGACTATGCCACTCGTCATCAGTAATATCCTCATTGCTATATGCGCTGACAATCTCGTTGATAGTGGATGAAGGGTGCTTTACCATGAATGGTATCTCTGGGTCAACTTCCAGCACTATCTTCATAATAGCCACTCTTACCTCATCTTTATTGGTACGGTCAATACCTCTAAAATATGAGCGCAGGCGCTCCACATCACAACTTGTATGGGTTTCTACATATAGATAGAATGGATCGTTTTCATTGTTCAGCGTTAACGCATACTCGTCCTGATTACTCAACAGCGAGATACAGATGCTATGGATATCGTCACAAAGGTTTCCTCTTAAATCTTTATATGGATAGGTGGGCTCCATAGCATATACCGATGCCATCAGTCCTGCCCTCTGATCTATGGGATAACGCTTTGTAATAATATCCTTTACAATTGTGCTGAGCTTACTATTTCCACAAGCATCAAGCCACTGAGTGATACGACCATTATACAGATATCCTATGGCTACTTTCTCGTTGGCCAACAACAGTGGAACCAACTCATGAATGTTATCAGCAACCAGATTTCGTTCTGGATCGACAATAAAGCTCTTGTACTTAAGGAATGGCGAAGACAAATCAACCTTAGGACTCTCGCCAAGGAACCATTGCTCAACCTGTTCGTATCCCCAACGGTTAATTGGGTTTACTACCGTAAGACCCATCACCAGAAGTTTGATACGCTCTGGCAGTTCATTCATGCGAGGAATACGTCCTTCGTTCTTCTGACGCATCATCACACGCTCGTTGGTACTCATTGGCGATTCGCCCAACCACAATGTCATCAGACTTATACCCAGCGAATAGAAATCAGCTTTGGCCGAAATTTCTACAACACCGTCGATAACATCAGAGTACATTTCAGGAGCGGCATAGATAGGGGTACGGGCCTGAGTAGTCTTATGGGCCTTACCATCGTCCTCAAGCATACTTGAGATTCCGAAATCTCCCAGCACCAGCTCATTATGGTCTTTATCGCGGAAGAAGAAGTTTCCTGGTTTGATATCCTTATGAAGAATACGCAACTGATGGCAGTAAGCCAAAGCGGCTGCACTTTGCAGAGTGATACGACGGAACTTGTCCATATCGCCGTCCAACTTGTATTCTGCCATTGAACCTCCACGCAGATACTCCATCAACTCATAATAACGATGCTTGCCGTCTACGTAGGTCTTACCAAAATCGTAAACCTTCACAACCATCTCGAAGTCGAAGTTCAGCACAGTTTGCAGAATCTTTCTGTTGACGTCGAAGTTGGGATAGTAAACCTTCAGCACGAATTCCTGCTTGTTCTTTTCAACCAGGAACACCTGCGCTTCGCCTGTATTCTCACTCAGGACCTTTACACGCTTGTAGTCCTGACCTTTCAGTACAAATATACTGTCATCAACTTCATTGCGCTGCATTTTTTGCTTATGCGCCCTCTGAGTATTGCTGACAGACGAGATAATCGATATATTAACACTTGGACGAGCCTTAGGTTGAGGTTGTGCCGACTGGGCTGTTCGCACGGTTCCGCTCAGATCGCCGCCGCCTGAACCAACAATCTCAATCACTGGTTTGGGCGCAGCTGGCTTTGGTGCAGCAGGCTTTGGTGCCTCAGGTTGTGGCATCGCAGGCTCTTCTATTGGCATCTGAGGCATCTGAGGAACTCGTATGGTACCATCCAGAGGTTTCTCGGCCGATGCTTTTTCGTTCTTCGGCACATCCATCATGGGCATGGCAGCACGGATAGTTCCGTCTAATGGCTTAGCTGGCTCCTCTGTTTCTGGAGGAGGCATTGGGATTGGATCGAAGTTGGTTACTCTAACCGTTTTGTCGACATTAACCTCTTCGTTCTCGTTTACCCTATTTTGTGGAGTTCGAACCGTACTCATTAGATATCGTCTTTAATTTCTTTTCTAGTACCCTTACCAAGAATAATCCACTTTCCACCCATCTGAGGCTTGGCGCAGCCACATGGACTTGAGTGCAGCGCATGCTTGAAATTGCACTCCCAAGCCAGTCTTACACCTTGTGGCTTACAGGCCATCGCATAATTTCGCACCTGAGCAGGCTTGGGCTGTGGCTGCTGTGCCATCTGGTCGAGCAAACGCGACAACATATCCATACGTTCTTGTTTCTTCTTGTCGTATTCCTCTTTGCTCATGACCTTATGCTCTGTAAGGTTTGCATCTACACGATCCAAACCACGGTCTTGTGCAAGCAGCATAAGCACCCTCTGGCGCAGTTCCTGACTCTTACGATCGCGCTCTCTATCCTGTTCATTGGTGTAAGGTAGCTTCTGCTCCAGCTCCTGCAGTTCGTCGGCCAGCTTCTGCATCTGCTTGAATTCTGGCATCTCCATCACCTTCTCCTTCAACAGGCGTGCTTCTTCTGTAAGAGCTGTTCCACACTGTTTACAAAACGAGAAATCATTCAGCGTTCCGCAAACAGGACAAGCGATACCACCCCTAGGACAACCACATTCAGGGCAATATGCCTCTGTTCCTGTCAGATAGGCGCCACAGAAAGAACATACATCCTTTCGGATATAGTGACGACAACTTTCACAGAAATCTGCATCAGCATCAACTTCGGCGCCACAATTTGGACACTTAGTCATGCCGATAGCATTACCACAGGATGCACAAAACAATGCATCTGGTTCGTTTAAAGCGCCACAATGAGGACAAGCCACTGCATTGGCTGTATTCATCTGCATGGCCTGCTGATACTGAGGTTCCTGCGCGCTACGTTCGCGGAACTGATCGCGCTGTAGAGGTTCTGAACCATGGGAGGTTCGATCTGGGTTTAGTGTAATATCGTTCATCTCTTGTTGGAATTTTAACTTAAGTTAGGTGCAAAGATAACTAAAAAAAACAATAAACCAAAAAAAACCGCCGTAAATTTACATTTACGACGGAAAAAATAGTTATTTTTTGACTTAGATTACCACAAATCGAGGCGTTCCTTCTTTGGAATGAACAACTTATCACCCTCTTTCACACCAAATGCCTCATACCAAGCATCAATGTGAGGCAGAGCTCCGTTCACACGCCAGCGACCAAGTGAATGAGGATCGCTCTTGGTACGATTACGAATTTCTGCTTCTGTAATGTTACCTGCCCACACACCAGCGTATGCATGGAAGAAACGCTGATCAGCAGTCAGGCCGTCCTTGTCCTCGAGTTTGTTATACTTTGTTGCATTCTTATATGCTGCCCATGAAACCTGCAGACCACCATGATCGGCCAGATTTTCACCCAAAGTCAATCTACCATTAGCCTTGAGGTCAGGCAGAACATTGATATTTGAGAAGAAATCAGCAAATCTGTCAGTACGTTCTGTAAAATTCTTTCCGTCTGTTTCCTTCCACCAGTTATGCATATTTCCATCTTTGTCGTACATGCGTCCGCCATCATCGAATCCGTGGGTCATCTCGTGGCCGATAACCACACCAATGGCACCATAGTTGAAGGCGTCGTCAGCATTCATATCAAAGAATGGATACTGCAGAATACCTGCAGGGAAACAAATCTCATTAGTAGTTGGATTATAGTAAGCGTTAACGGTCTGTGGAGTCATATGCCAATCGTCGCGATCTACAGATTTTCCAACTGTATGTTCAATATGCCAAGCGTTCCAGAATTTAGAACACTCTTCCATATTTTCGTAATAAGATTTGGTAGGATCAATATTCAGATTCGAAAGATCGGTCCATTTGTCAGGATAACCCACCTTAACATAGAATGTGTTAAGCTTCAGCAAAGCATTAACCTTAGTAGAATCATCCATCCAGTCCTGAGCAGCAATACGCTCACCCAAAGCAATCTGCAGGTTCTTTACCAATGTCAGCATACGCTTCTTAGCTGCCTCTGGGAAATACTTCTCTGCATAGATCTTACCCAAAGCCTCGCCCATAACGCGCTCTACCTGACTTGTACTACGTTTCCACAGAGGGTGATTCTCCTTACGACCAGAACGGATTTTTCCATTAAAATCAAAACTCTCAGCTACAGTAGCATCACTCAGATAGTTTGCTGCACCTGAAATAAAGCCCCACTCCATCACATCGCGATACTCAGCAGGCTTAATGTTGCCTACTACCTTATTAGCACCAACGAGGAAGTCTGGCTGACCAACAACCATCTCCTGAAGATACTTGGTATCAATGCCCTGAGCATTCATCACCTTGACAAGTGGCAGATTGGGATACTTGGCCTCAAACTCCTTCAGAGACATCTTATGATAGTTTGCCTCTGGGTCGCGAAGCTCTGTACGACTCTTACTAACCTTTGCCAACTCTGTCTCAACCTTCATAATGTTCTGCATCTTCTTGGTAGCAGCGCTCTTGCTGAAACCAAACAGCTGGAACATTTTTACCACATGCTTCTTGAAAGCCTCACGGATACTGGCAGTAGCCTTATCGTTGTCGAGGTAGTACTCCTTCTGTCCCAGAGAAAGACCACCCTGATAAACATTCAGAATGTTCAGGGTAGCATTCTTATCGTCGGCACTGAAACCTGCATAGAAGAACTCCTGCTCTCCATAAGGAGCCTGCTCCAACTGGATAGCCAGCAACTGCTTGTTGGTCTTAGCAGCCTCCAGCTTCTTAATCAGCGGCATTACAGGGGCAACGCCCTCCTTATTGCGGCGGGTTGAGTCCATTGCAAGCTTGTACAGATCGCTAAGTTTCTGTTCGATTGTGCCCTTTGCATAGGTATTACTCTGCAACTCGCTCAAGATACCGTTAATACGCTTGTCGTTTGTCTCCTGCAGACGATCAAAACTTCCATAGCGAGAATAAGCTGCAGGCAGAGGATTGTTCTTCATCCAGCCACCACATGCATACTCGTAGAAGTCGTCACCAGGACGTACACTTTTGTTAAAGTCGGACTGATTCAAGCCCGAGCCTAGTTCTGTTTGTGCTGAAGTCATCATAGATATTGATGCCATAGCAACGATTGTTAATAATTTTTTCATCTTTAAACCTTAGTTGTTGTTAATATTGTGTTAATGATTCCAATGTTTCGCTTGCCTTCTCCCAGCGCTCAACCTCTTCATCCTGTTCGCGCTTCACATCTGTATATTCGGTCACCATCACCATATTCGATGCATTCTCTGGCTTCATCAGCATCTCGTCGAGTTCTTTCAGCTTCGCCTCCAGCTTTTCGATCTTGGCTTCCGACTCTTTTACAGCTTTTTCAGCACGACTGATTTTCTTCTGCAGCGCCTTATGTTCTTCGTAGCTAAGAGCCTTTTTCAGTGGTTCTTGAGGTATCTCAGAAACTGACGCTGTTTTTTCCATCTTTTCAGTCTTTTCAGATGGCTTAGCAGCGCCAAGCTGATTAAGATCGCTGATTTTCTTTGTACGCAGAAAATCATATATTCCACCAAGATGTTCGCGCACTTTGCCACCACCAAACTCATAAACCTTCGATACAAGTCCGTCGAGGAATTCGCGGTCGTGACTTACTATAATTGCAGTACCGTCGAAGGCTTTAATGGCCTCTTTCAGCACATCCTTCGATGGCATATCAAGATGGTTGGTAGGCTCGTCCAGAATCAGCAGGTTCACAGGTTCCAGCAGCAATCGTATCATTGCCAAACGGCTACGCTCACCACCACTAAGCACCTTAACCTTCTTATCGCTTTCCTCGCCGCCAAACATAAATGCGCCAAGAATATCGTTTATTTTCAGTCTTATCTCGCCCTTAGCCACATAGTCTATCGTCTGGTGTACGGTAAGATTCTCATCCAGAAGCTGAGCCTGATTCTGGGCAAAGTAGCCTATCTGTATGTTGTGACCTACCTTCAACTCGCCTGTATATGGAATCTCGCCCATGATACACTTAACCAGTGTAGACTTTCCTTCTCCATTCTTACCCACAAAAGCCACCTTCTCGCCACGCTTTATTGTAAGCGTAACATGATCGAACACCGTGTGGGCGCCGTAGTCCTTACGAACCTCATCACAGATAATCGGATAATCGCCGCTACGCAAGCAAGGTGGAAACTTCAGATGCATGGCCGAATTATCTACATCATCAATCTCGATAGGCACTATCTTTTCCAGCTGTTTTATCTTCTGCTGAACCTGTACGGCCTTGGTAGCCTGATAGCGAAAACGTTCGATAAATGCCTTCATATCAGCCACTTCCTTCTGCTGGTTCTCGTAAGCCCTTAGCTGCTGTTCGCGACGTTCTTTACGCAGAACTACGTATTCGTTATACTTTACCTTATAATCAATTACCTTACCGCACGATATCTCAAGAGTACGATTCGATACATTATTAATAAAAGCACGGTCGTGACTTACCAACACCACTGCACTAGAGCTCTGAGCCAGGAATTGTTCCAACCATTGTATACTCTCAATGTCCAAATGGTTAGTAGGCTCGTCTAGAAGCAAAACGTCTGGTTTCTGCAGAAGAATCTTAGCCAATTCAATACGCATACGCCATCCACCAGAGAATTCAGAGGTAGGACGCTCAAAGTCACTACGTTCAAATCCAAGTCCTATCAGTGTACGCTCTATCTCAGCCTCATAGTTCTCAGCACCCATCATGATATACCGCTCGTGTTCGGTGGTATACTTCTCTATCAGCTCCAGATAACTCTCGCTCTCATAATCAGTGCGTTCGGCCAACTCCTGGTTCATCTTGTCCAGTCGTTCCTTCATACGAGTGTTATCGGCAAATGCCTTCTGAGCTTCTTCGCGCACAGTAGTATCATCCTGAAGAATCATCACCTGTGGCAGATATCCTATCTTGGTGTCGTTTGGTATGCTTATATTACCTGCAGTAGGCTTCTGTAGTCCACACAGAATCTTGAGCATGGTACTCTTTCCAGCACCATTCTTACCCACCAGAGCTATGCGATCCTTGTCATTGATAACGAAACTCGCGTCATCAAACAGGGGTTTTATGCCAAATTCAACTTTCAGTCCTTCTACTGATATCATCGTTTATCTACAAATTTATAATCCTTGAACTGCTCCTTAGGGAATCTCAGCATCTCATCGGTAATACCTCCTGAGTGGAAATCACTTATCTTGATAGTTGTCCAAATGAACGCAATCTTAATCTTCACGCTTATAGGGCTATAAGTATTGCGCTCAAGTAGCGCGTGAATTTCCTTCATGCCTTTCCTACCCTTTATCAGCTTCAGCGTCACCATCAGTCCTCCTTCTGCCAGAGCCACCCTGTAGGTATAGTTATCGGGCTCGAATTTAAACTTCTGTGAATACTTGTCCGACTTATTATTTTTGGCAGTGTGTATCTCCACTTCACGCTTCTTTTTCTTTACGGTATACACTATCTGCCCGTCGTTCCACGAGTTCATCTTTGCATCCTCAAACTTACTCTTCTTACCTTTATACCATATGGTACCATGGGTTTTATAAAGGCCTGTTATGTTTACGTCATAGTGCAGTGTTGCACCTTTTTCGCCAAACACCTGCTGGTAGGCCGAGTTAAATATGCGACGTGCCTGTCGGCTGTTTGCTGTCTCTTGTGCCTGAATTGTGCATAGAGCATTTATCAGCATTATTATCGCAAAAATTATCCTATTTCTCATTATCTTTTCATTTTCGGAGTGCAAAATTACATATTTCTCGCGATTTATTACTATTTTTGCACACAAATTAACGTAATTACTACTTATATTTATGCAAAAGAACGTTTTTTCCTGTCTTATTGCCAATTCGTTAGGCATCGGCGAGAAGTATGTAGCTGCAACGCTCTCACTACTCGAAGAAGGCTGCACCATTCCTTTCATTGCCCGCTATCGCAAAGAGCGGACAGGTAGTCTGGATGAAGTTCAGATAACAGCCATTAGCGATAGATACGAAAAGCTGCTTGAAATACAGAAACGTAAGGAAACAATTACAAAGACCATAAATGATCTTGACAAGATGACTCCACAATTGCAGGAGCGTATAGATAAGTGTTGGGATGCCACCGAGTTAGAGGACATCTACTTACCTTACAAGCCAAAGCGCCGCACTCGTGCCCAAGTGGCTCGTGAGCAAGGATTGGAGCCTTTGGCACTTCTGCTGATGAAGCAGCGCGAACACGATCCTGAACGTGCTGCCGAGCGTTTTATCAAGGGCGATATAAAGACTGTTGAAGAAGCCTTGAAGGGCGCACAGGATATTGTTGCAGAAACTGTTAGCGAAGATGAGCGCACACGTCAGCAACTACGAAATGCTTTCCAACGCCAGGCTGTCATCACATCAAAAGTAGTAAAGGCCAAATCCGATACCGATGAGGCAGCGAAATATAGCGACTATTTTGATTGGAGCGAGCCATTGAAACGCTGTTCCAGCCACCGTTTGCTGGCAATGCGCCGAGGCGAGGCCGAAGGCATTCTCCGCATCAGCATCTCGCCTGATGATGAGGAAGCTTGCGAGCGATTGAAACGACACTACGTATATGGAAACACACCATGTGGCAGATTAGTCAGCGAGGCTATCGACGATGGCTACAAACGATTACTCAAGCCATCCATAGAGACCGAGTTTGCTGCACTAAGCAAGCAAAAGGCCGACGAAGAGGCAATCCGTGTATTTGCAGAAAATCTGCGCCAACTGCTGCTTGGGGCTCCATTAGGTCAGAAACGCGTAATGGGTGTAGACCCAGGATTCCGTACAGGTTGTAAGATTGTATGTCTCGATGCACAAGGCAACCTGCTACACCACGACGCCATATTCCCCCACCCGCCTGTAAACAAGCGCACAGAAGCAGCATTAGCAATCCAACGCATGATATCAAAATATCAGATTGAAGCAATCTCAATAGGCAACGGCACCGCTAGTCGTGAAACCGATGCTTTCATTAAGGATGTGCTTGCGGGTAGATATAACATCGACACAAAGTCAACTTCCAAAACAGCATCGCCACAGGTTTTCGTTGTCAGCGAATCAGGAGCCTCGGTCTACTCTGCCTCTAAGATTGCCCGCGACGAGTTCCCTGATGAGGATGTAACTGTGCGTGGAGCAGTAAGCATAGGTCGACGACTTATGGACCCACTGGCAGAACTTGTGAAAATAGACCCCAAGAGCATTGGTGTGGGACAATATCAGCACGATGTTGATCAGACTTTGCTGAAACACTCGCTCGACCAGACCGTAGAGAGCTGCGTAAACTCTGTTGGCGTCGACCTCAATACCGCTTCGCAACATCTATTGATGTACGTCAGCGGATTAGGCGCCACTCTGGCCAAGAACATCGTTGACTACCGTCGTGAGCACGGAGCCTTCACATCGCGTGCACAACTGCTCAAGGTTCCCCGACTCGGACCTTCTGCCTATCAGCAGTGCGCAGGATTCCTTCGCATACGCGATGGAAAGAACCCGTTAGATAATTCTGCCGTACACCCAGAGAGTTATGCTATTGTAGAGCAGATGGCCAAGGATCAGGGTTGTTCTGTTTCCGACCTTATTAATAATAAAGACAAGCGTGACGCCATCCAGCTGAACAAATACGTCACCTCAGACGTTGGTATGCCAACATTGACAGATATTCTGTCTGAGTTGGAGAAACCAGGTAGAGACCCACGCGAACAATTGGAAGCATTCGAGTTCGACAAGAACGTATCGACTATCGACGATCTAGTCGAGGGAATGATACTGCCAGGTATCGTAACAAACATCACCAACTTTGGTGCTTTTGTCGATATCGGTGTGCATCAAGATGGCTTGGTACATATCTCGCAAATGGCAAATCGGCGCATCGCCCATCCGCTAGACGTAGTAAAACTGCATCAGCATGTCACAGTCCGCGTCATTGAGGTAGACCACCGCCGCCATCGAATATCCTTATCTCTGAGAGTATAAAATCGATTACAAACAAGTAATAATATACAAAAAGAGCAATCAGCTAATGCAGATTGCCCTATTTTTAAGACTGGTAAAGTCTGTAATTTACTTAACCTTCTCTACGATGGCCTTGAAAGCCTCGGGGTTGTTCATAGCGAGGTCAGCGAGAACCTTACGGTTGATCTCGATACCTGCCTTAGCGAGGTTACCCATGAATACAGAGTAGCTGAGACCCTCCTGACGAGCGGCAGCGTTGATACGCTGGATCCACAACGCACGGAAGTTGCGCTTCTTGTTACGACGATCACGATAGGCGTAGGTCAGACCCTTCTCCCATGTGTTCTTAGCTACTGTCCAAACATTCTTGCGGGCTCCGAAGTAGCCGCGGGTAAGCTTCAAAATTCTCTTACGCTTTGCTCTTGATGCAACGTGATTTACTGATCTTGGCATAATTCTTACTTCTTTAAAATGTTAGACAATAGGTTTAACGGAGACACAACAGATCGCGAACCTGCTTCATGTTTGTAGAATCAACGATAGTTGTACCTACCAAGTTGCGCTTCTGCTTCTTGGTCTTCTTTGTCAGAATGTGACTGTGGAAGGCATGACGTCTCTTTACCTTACCTGTTCCGGTGAAAGTGAATCTCTTCTTAGCACCAGAGTTTGTCTTTACTTTTGGCATTGTTTTAAAAATTTAAATTGTTATTAATATCCAGCGGCAACGCATATACCGGGCGCGCCACTTTCTTTTTTCTCTTTTATTCGTCAGCGTCTTGCAGCTTCTTCAGTGCATCGGCGCTAATCTTAGCATTTGCAAACAAACCTCCGTTGGCTGGAGCACTCTGCTCCTCGGTTTCCTTCTGCTGGCGAGCCTGCTCTTTAGCCTCAGCTTCTGCGGCCTCACGGTCGCGAGCCTGCTGACTCTTTTTAGCGGCACCAGCCTTCTTTGGAGCCAGGTAGAGGAACATCTTCTTACCCTCAAGCGAAGGCATACCCTCAACCTTTCCTACCTCTTCGAGGTCGTTAGCGAAACGGAGCAGCAAAACCTCGCCCTGCTCTTTAAACAGGATAGAGCGGCCACGGAAGAATACGTATGCACGTACCTTGTTGCCCTCCTCGAGGAACTCGCGAGCATGCTTCAGTTTGAACTGGTAGTCGTGCTCATCGGTCTGAGGTCCGAATCGGATTTCCTTAACTTCCACCTTAACCTGCTTCGCCTTCATTTCCTTCTGGCGTTTCTTCTGCTGGTAGAGGAACTTAGAGTAGTCGATGAGACGGCATACAGGCGGATTGGCATTGGGCGAAATCTCTACAAGATCTACTCCCATGTCACGGGCCTGGTTGAGTGCATCACGCGTAGACATTACCGACGATCCCTCGTCGCCTACAATGCGGACTTCACGTACTCGAATCTGTTCGTTGATACGGTACTGATTCTTCAATTTGTCATTCTTCATTAACTACTTTTTAAGAAATCGGCTGCAAAATTACTAATTTTCTTTGAACTTTGAGCTTTGTACTATTAATATTACGAAAACTTTTATAAATATTTAACTTTTAGAAGTCTTTTGTCATTTCAGCGACACGGGCGTTTACCTCGTCGATGAATTCCTGAATGGTCTTAACGCTCTGCTCGCCACCACCCTGAGGACGTACGGCAACAGTACCATCAGCAGCTTCCTTCTCGCCAACGATTACCATGTATGGAATACGTTTCAGTTCGTTGTCGCGAATCTTACGGCCAAGCTTCTCGTTACGCATATCTACAGTAGCGCGAACACCACCCATATCGAACTTTTTGGCAACCTCCTGTGCATAGTCGTTGTACTTCTCTGACAGAGGTAGGATTGCTACCTGGTCAGGAGTCAACCACAATGGGAAGTGACCTGATGTGTGCTCGATCAGCACGGCGCAGAAACGCTCCATAGAACCGAATGGTGCACGGTGAATCATTACAGGAGTCTTCTTCTGGTTATCCTCATCGGTGTACTCGAGGTTGAAACGCTTAGGAAGGTTGTAGTCAACCTGGATAGTACCAAGCTGCCAACGACGGCCGATAGCATCCTTAATCATAAAGTCGAGCTTAGGACCATAGAATGCAGCCTCGCCGTATTCAACCTTTGCGGGCAGTCCCTTCTCCTGACAAGCCTCAACGATAGCCTTCTCAGCCAGAGCCCAGTCCTCGTCGGTACCTACATATTTATCGTGGTCGTTAGGATCGCGCAATGAAATCTGAGCCTCGAAGTTGAATCCGAAGGCGGTAAGCACGATGCTGATGATATCCATAACGTTCAGGAACTCCTGCTTAACCTGATCTGGACGACAGAACAGGTGTGCATCATCCTGTGTGAACGAACGTACACGAGTCAGTCCGTGAAGCTCACCACTCTGCTCGTAACGGTATACAGTACCGAACTCTGCAATACGCAGAGGCAGATCGCGGTATGAACGTGGCTTCCAAGCGAAGATTTCGCAGTGGTGAGGACAGTTCATTGGCTTCAGCATGTACTCCTCGTCCTCCTCAGGTGTATGTATTGGCTGGAACGAATCCTTACCATAATGTGCATAGTGACCAGAGGTTACATAGAGGTTCTTAGAACCGATATGTGGAGTGATTACCTCCTGATAGCCGAAACGCTTCTGAACCTTACGCAGGTGATCCTGCAGGCGCAGACGAAGCTCAGTACCCTTTGGCAACCAGATGGGCAGACCCTTACCTACCTTGTCTGAGAACATAAAGAGTTCCATCTCCTTACCAATCTTACGGTGGTCGCGCTTCTTAGCCTCTTCGAGCATCTCAAGATACTCATCAAGCATCTTCTTCTTTGGGAACGAAATACCATACAGACGCTGCATCTGCTCACGGTTAGCGTCACCACGCCAGAAAGCACCAGCAACACTAGTCAGCTTAACAGCCTTAATCTCGCCAGTATCCACGAGGTGTGGACCACGGCAAAGGTCAGTAAAGTTGCCCTGTGTATAGGTAGTGATTGTACCGTCTTCCAGATCCTGCTCGATGTGCTCGCACTTATAGGTCTGGCCCCACTCAGCAAACTGCTTGAGTGCCTCGGCCTTAGGAACCTCACGACGAACTACTGGCTCTTTCTTACCAGCCAGCTCCTTCATCTTTGCCTCAATCTTTGGGAAATCACTCTCCTTGATGCTCTCGCCATCCTTAAGCAGAACATCGTAGAAGAAACCATTCTCGACAGCAGGTCCGAAACCGAACTGTATGCCAGGATACAACTCCTGCAAAGCCTCGGCCAAAAGGTGAGCTGAGGTGTGCCAGAAGGTATGCTTACCCTGCTCGTCGTCGAACTTGTAGAGCTCGATTGTTGCATCCTCGTTAATAGGACGATTCAGCTCTACTGTCTCACCGTTTACTCCACAGCTTACAACGCTGCGTGCGAGAGCCGGTGAGATGCTCTCTGCAATCTGGAAACCAGTAACGCCCTGCTCATACGAGCGAACAGATCCGTCTGGGAAAGTAATGTTAATCATATCTACAATATATGTTTGAAATTTTAAATTGCGTGCAAAGATAGTGCTTTTATTCCGAATAAGTGCATGTTTAATCGAAAAATTTATTTTTCACGATACTTTTTGATGACACTATAGGCCTGATAGAGTCCTAATTCGCCTGCTTTCGACAAATCCTCTACACCTTCTTCCACATGTTTTGCGAATATCTTAGACAATCCACGGTTATACCATGCCTCTGCCAGATCCTGATTAAGAGTCAGTGCTTGAGAATAGTCGGCAATAGCCCTCTGATAGTCACCACGAAGAGCATACAGGTTACCCCTATTATAATATAGGTACGAGTTCTGCGGAGCAAGGGCAATAGCGTCAGAGAGGTCGCCAAGAACATTGGCCGATTTCAGATCGATATTGGTACCCTCTGAGGCGTTGAATTCATTTATCTTAGCCTGACATACAGCTCGCTGCCAATATGCTAACGATGATGTAGAGTCTATCTGTAAGCAGATACTCAGATCATCGATTGCATTATCAAAATTCTGGATAGAAGCATAAGCCACAGCACGGAGCAATAGCAACGGAGCGACCTTGGCTGTAGTCTTTGCCTGGTCTATAATTGTACTTAGCGAATCGATATACTCGAAGGTATGCTTCATACGACTCTCTCCCACTGTTGCCTGATCGCATGACAGGTATAATGTACGAGAACCTGAAGTTTGATTGAATGCATCCACAGAATTCTCAAATGGAGTATCTACCTTAACACTGTTTTGTGGCTGTATAAACGTTAGCGCATACATTGGCAGCAAAGCAACATCTGTCTTGCGATTCTGAACACGTCCGCGATAGTCGCTCTTGTATTCGTGCTCAACCTCCTGCTCATCAGCCACAACAAGCTGATTATACTTATCAGGATCAATATCGCTACGTTTACGCATCTGTTTCTTTGACAATCGAGGCTGTTTGCCATAATGCTTGTCCATCTGAGCCTTAAGGATTCGGAACTCATCAAGCTCTGCCTGCTTGGTGTTACCAAGTCGACGATAGCAAGAAGCACGGTGTTGTAATCCGAACCAGAAGTTTGGATACTCCTCGATAACCTTAGAATAGTCGCGAATTGCAGCACGGAGATTACCTGTCTGTTCCAAAAGCAAGGCACGATTGAAAAGAGCCATAATATTATTAGGTTCCAACTTCAATACGAAGTCAAAGTCCTCGATACCGCGGTTGTCGTCGCCCACCTGAGCGCGAAGCAATCCACGATTATAATGACCAAGGAAGTTATTTGGATCGAGGTCGAGAGCCGTATCATAATCGGCCATCGCGCCACGAAGATTATTCTGATTAAAACGTGCCAAAGCACGATTGATGTAGTTGCCCGAGTGTTTAGGCAACAAGTGGATACTCTTGGTAAGGAACTCCTCACCCTCCTTCCATTTCTGACGAGCCAGACTTATAACGGCTCTCTCTGCCCAGATACCACCATCATACGGGTCCAGTTCAAGACTCTTGTCAAGCGATTTTACAGCCTTAGTGGTATCTTTCTTCAGCAAATACACCTCGGCCTGCATCGCATAAGCTCGGGCATATTTCGACCATCTGGCTGACATAGTATCAATCTGTGCCAAAGCCAGATCATAATTCTTTTCCTGAATAAGACAGAGAATACGATTATGCCAAAGTCCCTGATTATCAGGGTTGTAGCGCAAGGCGCGATCATAATCGCTAATAGCCTCACGATACTTTTTCTGATTTATTCGACAAAGTCCACGCAACTCATACGCATTAATCACGTATGGGTTACGCTCTATGGCCTCCGAGCAATCGCTCTCAGCACCACGGAAATCGTCGAGATAGAATTTGGCAACACCACGAAAGAACCAAGGCTCATAGAGCCAAGGCTTCATACTGATGGCTTGATTAAAATACTGGATACTAAGCACATAATCCTCATAATAGAGTGCCGAGCGCCCTATCATCACCAGACGGTCAGTATTAAACTGCGCCTGAACCATCATTGGCAGGAGTGCCAAAAACAATAAAATGCGTCGCATTATTTACGGACGCATTTTGTTTTATAGCCACAACGGTAGCGACCTTGAGTCAAGGCACGGAGCTTGCTCTTGATGAGCTGTTTGCGGAGCTGAGAAATACGGTCTACAAACATCTTACCATCAAGGTGATCGAACTCGTGCTGCATTACGCGAGCCAGATAGCCCTCAATCCACTCATCATGGTGTTCAAAGTTCTCATCGTCCCACTCTACGCGGATGCGGGTTGGGCGTGTAACCTTCTCATGAATAGCAGGAAGCGAAAGGCATCCCTCTTCAGAAACATCGGTATTTGTTTCGTCGTACTCAACGATATGAGCGTTGATATAAACATTGCGGAATCCCTTATATTCTGGCAGATCATCCGACAACACATCAAGGTCGATAACAACAAGACGGATGGGCTTGCCAATCTGTGGAGCAGCAAGTCCGATTCCCTCAGACTCAGCCAGTGTATCCCACATATCACCAATAAGATCCTTGAGCTGTGGGTATTCAGGAGTGATATCCTCAGCTACTTTACGGAGTACTGGCTGACCAAAAACATAAATAGGTAATATCATCTTTATTTTCTATTTGACAATTTACAATTTCTTAGAACGCATATAATCTTCGAGGATGATTGTGGCAGAAATCTCGTCGACCAAGCCTTTATTCTGACGAGCCTTTTTCTTTAGTCCACCATCCAGCATGGCCTGATGAGCCAATACAGAAGTAAAACGCTCGTCGTAGAACTGAATGGGAACTTGAGGAACGGCCTTGCGCCAACGGTTCACAAACTGCTGAACTCGCGCAAGATTCTCACTTGGTTCGCCATTAGGCTGACGAGGTTCACCAATAACAATCATCTCTACCTGCTCGCGAGAAATATAGGCTTGCAGATAGTCGAAAAGCTCGGATGTAGCAACAGTCGCCAATCCTCCAGCGATAATCTGTAGAGGATCGGTGACTGCTAATCCGGTGCGCTTCTTACCGTAATCGATAGATAAAATCCGGGCCAATGGTGCTTTTATTAACGAGCGTTATAAAGCAACCAAGCATCAGGATATGATGCGCGAATCTGATCGCGGCTTGCTGCTGCAGCAGCCTTATCAGCAAAGGTAGAAGCGATAACACGGTACATATTCTTATCGTCGTTCTTTACAACCTGTGCATCGTAACCAGCATCCTTAAGGCGCTGCATCAGGCCCTCGGCATTAGCACGAACGCCAAATGAACCAACAACAACGCTGAATGCCTTCAGACCGCTACCGCTAACAAGCGATACGCTCTCCTGACGTACAGATACGTTGTCGAGATTGTCAACTACCTGAGTCTCAGTAGCTGGTTTAGCCTCAACAGGAGCTACAACTGGAGCTGTCTCAATAGTTGGCTGAGGAGCAACTGGCTGAGCGGTATCATACTGCTTTGCCTTCTCGTAAGCCTTCTTATAGGCACTCTCACTTGTCTTACAGCTTGTCATTGCCATTGCGAGGCAGAGGCCTGCGCACAATACAGTGTACTTCTTCATTTTTCCTAATTTTTATTTCTAATTAATTATTAATTCAAATATTTCGAGTGCGAAATTACTAATTATTGCTCAAAAGCGAGCGAAATTAGCACATAAAGTTTGTTAAAACGGGGAAAACACAACTTTTTTATAAAAAAATTGGCGCTTTTTTGCATTACAATCGAAAACTTTAGTATATTTGCAGAAGAATTACTATCTTAATACAATTAATTTATAAATAAGTAAGGTTATGAAAAGTTTAGGTTACATTGGCGCATTTCTCGGCGGTGCTATCGCCGGTGCAGCACTTGGTATTCTGGTAGCTCCCGAAAAGGGACAGGACACTCGTGTAAAAATCACAGATGCTGTTGAGGACTTCTTGAAGAAGCACAACATCAAACTGAGCCGTAAAGAGGTTGTTGACCTTGTAGACGACATTCAGGACGCAGCTGCTGAGGAGGAGTAACCCATGCTATCCAGCGATAAGAACGTTGAAAATATAGCACAACTGATAGAGGTGCTAAAACATTACCTCGGGCTGCAAACGGAGTACGTTAAGCTCGATGCTATAGACAAGGTGGTACGCCTAGTTACGGCTGCCGCCTTGGCTATCGTGTTCATTCTGGTGATTTGTGCGGTATTGACATACCTGTCGTTTGCCTTAGCTTTCTGGCTGGCTACGTTTACAGGCACTGCCCTAGCCTTCCTTATCATCGCTATACTCTATCTGTTGCTGCTCATACTCTTTTTCTTCTTCCGCAAGCCTTGGATCGAGAAACCTCTGGTTAGATTCCTGGCAAGTGTATTACTCGGTAAATAACTATTATGCAGAATAATAAGAAGACAACAGATTTCTGTACGCTCGATGAGATACGCGAGCGGAAGGATGCCTTGCTAGATGAGATTCAGAAGGACAGTGATAAGGTAACTGCGCTTTGGAACGACACATTCGTTAAGCGCGACGAGACATCGAAGGGCGACTATATAGCCAGCTTAGTAAGCAATGGCTTTATGGCTATCGATGCTTTCCTGCTGATGCGAAAGCTGATTAAAGGCTACGGATACCTGTTTGGCAAGGGCAAACGAAAGAAGAGAATATAAAAAAAGGGTCACCGCTGTGACCCAAACCTTTGTTAACCTTAAATCTAATACTATGAAAAACACACGGTGCAAAGTTACGACATTTTTCGACTTCGCCAAAAAATATCCCTAAATATCGGCCTCGAATTAACCTATTTTAAGGGTTTGCGGTGCGGTTTTACATAATTATAGATAAATCTCTTGTCCATCGTAAGCCAGATCAATACCCTCTGGAAGGCGCTTATTTACCTCCTCATGAAGGCCCACATCATGGCATACATGTATGATTAAAGTACGCTTGGCCCCCACCTTTTGGGCAAAGGCAATGGCATCATTCATCAGCTGATGAGAATGGTGTGGTTTGTCGAATCTCAACGCATTTACCACCAACAGTTCCGTACCCTCAAGATACTTCAGTTCGCCATCGTCGATAGTCTTCATGTCAGTGATATATGTAAGTTTGCCAATCCTGAAACCCAGAATAGGTAACTTTCCATGCATCACTTGTATTGGCATTATCTCAAGATCGCCAATCTGCAATGGCTGGTGTGGGAATATCTCATGTAGACCTATTGCTGGCACGCCAGGATAGCGGTTTTCGGCAAAGCAATAAGGCAACATCTGCAGCATCGACTGCTTGGCTATTGTATCTGCATAAACATTGATTGCACCAAACTGACAGTAAGGACGGATATCGTCCATTCCTCCCATGTGGTCGTAATGCGAGTGGGTTATAAGAATACCGTCAATCTTGCGGAATGGCTGTGGCAATATCTGCTGACGAAAGTCAGGACCACAATCAATCAGTATGCGGGTATTGTCTGTCTCTACAAGTGCAGAGCAGCGTGTACGTTTATCTTTAGGGTCGGCACTCTGGCAAACCTTGCATTGGCATCCTATTACAGGTACGCCACACGATGTTCCTGTGCCTAAAAACGTAAGTTTCATATAATATTTACTTCTGGACGGATGTCAACACCAAACTTCTGTTTAACATCCTTCTGAATAGTCTCGCAAAGTGTAACAATCTCCTGTCCTGTGGCACCTCCACGATTCACCAGCACCAAAGCTTGTTTATCGTGTACCCCTGCCCTACCAAGCGTCTTTCCTTTCCATCCGCACTGATCAATCATCCAACCAGCAGGTATTTTCACATTATCGGCATCCACATCGTAGTGAGGCATTCCTTCGTATTTGGCTGCGAGTTCATTATATCTCGAGCGGGCCACAATGGGATTCATAAAGAAACTGCCGGCATTGCCAAGCACTTTAGGATCAGGCAACTTTGCCTCGCGAATACGGATAATTGTATCGCGAAGTTCTTGAGCTGTGGGCTCGCTTATGCCCTGTTTTTCCAACTCTGAACGGATATTACCATAGTCAAGTAGTGGTGAAAATTCCTCAGAGAACTGATAGTCGACACTTACAATAAGATACTTGTTCTTCCAATCGTGCTTGAATCTACTCTGGCGATAACCATATTCACACTCGGCATTTTCAATAACACACACGTTTCCTGTAGCTATCTCGACGGCACGTATACTGCGAATCAGGTCTTTAGCCTCAGCTCCGTAAGCACCAATATTCTGAACAGCGCTTGCACCAACATCACCAGGAATAAGTGAAAGATTCTCGGCACCATAAAGCCCCTGGGTGATACTATAGGCCACAACATCATCGAACACCTCGCCACTTCCGCAAATCAATCGCGAACCTTGGCGCTCAATACCCTTACAGGCAGAATGCACCACAATGCCCTCGTAGTCGCGAGTCAACAGCAGATTGCTGCCTCCACCTATTATTATATAAGGTACGCGTGAAGAACGAAGTAACTCGGCCACCTCTTTAGCCTCAGCCTCCGAGCTGTATTCCACAAATTGTGCACACTTGGCGTCAATACCAAATGTGTTATGCTGTTTCAGACTATAATCTCTCTCAATTCTCACTTCTAAAAACTCAATTGGTGTATTATGTCATCATCTTCTTCAGCATCCACTTTCCGCCCTCCTTCTTGAAGCGCAACTCCATCTCGAGTCCGTTGGCCACACCTCTAAGCAGGTAAATCTTCTGATTACCTTCCTCCTGAGGCTTGCCATAAATAATGTTGTAAAGGGTTTTATGTGGCAATGTTGGTGCGAAAGCCTCCCAGGTATCAGGAGTAATCACACCCTCCATCATATTGAAGTCATCATCAGGATCTGGTCCTACAAAGTCTACCGTCTCGCTTATGCTCTTAATCTGGAAAGCAGTATCGGTAACAAACTTTCTGTAGAAAGTAAGGAACGATGCATTGGCATCACTCTGCAGTGGTGTCACCTTAATTTCGCGCAGCAGCCAAGCACCTTTTATGCGCTGGAAGCAGTAGTTTTTAACCTGATTTTTGGCCAGCAGAATCTTCTCTACTACAGCCTCGTTAACGGCGGTGTCTTTCATCAGCTGCATCTGCTTGTCGTTATTAAATAATAAGGTGTAATAACCTTGACGCATAAACAGATGTTCCATCTTCCAGTCGCCAGCTTCAATCTTAGTGGTATTTCCATTCTCAGTAACTCTTAGTGGGAATACCACACGCTCTTTCTGAAGCTTTTTGTTAGCAAGGAAGTTAAACAAGAAATCGTCGAACATGGCATCAGCAGCTCTCGGCATTGGAGTTTCTGTAATAAGCATCTCCAGTGTGTCTATATCCGTGGTGTCAGTAGAGTCAGCCACTGAATCGGCTGGCACTTCTTCAGTTTGATTTGCTCTGTTCCCTGTGCATGAGAACGTCAAAAGCAAAAATGCGAAAAACGCTAAAAAATACCTTTTCATCTACTTAAGGAGTAACCTAATCTTTCTAATTTCTCTCAAAATTTCGGCAAAGGTACAAAATATTCTCAATTCTTAATCCTTTTTCTCATTTTTTTTGTACCTTTGCACGCAAAATTGCAATTTTTATAGTTTATGATACTTGATAAGATAGACGAACTTCTGAAAGAAGTACAGAATTTGAGCGCTAAAAACGCTGAGGAAGTTGAGCAGCTCCGACTGAAATATCTGAGCAAGAAGGGTGAGATTACAGCCCTGATGAACGACTTCCGCGAGGTTGCCGCCGACCAGAAGAAGACGGTTGGTATGAAGATTAACGAGCTGAAGACTCTGGCCACCGAGCGCATCAATCAGTTGCGCGAGGAGTGCGAGACTCAGGAGAGCACCGATGATACTCTCGATCTTACACGTACTCCCTACCCAATCAATCTGGGTACACGCCATCCTCTTACAATCGTAACCAACGAGATTATCGATATTTTCTCACGCATGGGCTTTGTATTGGCCGATGGTCCTGAGGTTGAGGATGATAACCACATCTTCACCAAGATGAACTTCGCTGCTGATCACCCCGCACGCGATATGCAGGATACATTCTTTGTTAGTCAGCATCCAAACGATGTTACCAAGAACATCCTTCTGCGTTCGCACACTTCAAGCGTTCAGGCTCGTGTAATGGAGCATATGCACGATGAGAACGGTAAGCTTACCGCTCCTATCCGCGTAATCTGCCCAGGTCGCGTTTATCGTAACGAGGCTATCACCGCTCGTGCACACTGCTTCTTCCATCAGGTTGAGGGATTGTATATCGACAAGAACGTATCGTTTACCGACCTTAAGCAGGTTCTGCTCTCGTTCGCTAAGGAGATGTTTGGTGCTGACACAAAGATCCGCCTGCGCCCATCTTACTTCCCATTCACTGAGCCATCAGCCGAGATGGATATCTCTTGCTTCATCTGCGGTGGCGAGGGTTGCGGCTTCTGTAAGCACACTGGTTGGGTAGAGATTCTGGGTTGCGGTATGGTTGATCCTAACGTGCTCGAGCTCTGCGGCATCGACTCAAAGGAGTACACAGGTTACGCCTTCGGTATGGGTGTTGAGCGTATCACCAACCTTAAGTATCGTGTTTCTGACCTCCGCATGTTCTCAGAGAACGATACCCGTTTCCTCGAAGAATTCGAATCAGCAAACTAAGGTTTACTGTTTCACAGATAATTCAAAGCCTCGAAGTAAAATTCGGGGCTTTTTTGTTATCAATAGTTAAATTTATCGTTTTTCGATAAGTTTTTATTGCTTTTATTTGGTTGGTATTGTTTTTATTTCTACTTTTGCATATCGATAAACGATAAATTAATCAAATAAAACAATAAGAACGGTTATGAGTACAAGTTTATTTCAAAATGCCAAAAAGAATCCAGTCAGCACAATTGTATTGTTGCTTTTCTTTGGTTATGTAGCCTTCACTATTTTTTACAACGTCCAAGCCATGCGTCAAGCTACAACTGAGTACGATTATTGCGAAACTCTATGCGACCTAGTAGAGTTCTTTGGCAAGACTATCACCTGGTGTGTCTACTTCGTTGTGTGCTATCTTACTTATGTGCATAAACAGTACACCCGCTGGATTCTCTGGCTTTATTACCTCACAGTAGTTGTATTCATCATTTATTTCATATCAGCAAGCTGTACGTACAGTTATGTTTTCGACCGCATAGGTACCGAACACATCGACCGTTTACCAGCCTTGGCTCGCAGTTTATATGGTGCTCCACTCTATTTTATTTTGTTTAGCTTCATATTCATGCCTAAACTCATAAAGGACACCATCAAACTTAAGAACGAACAAGATCTTACTGTATAAATTCCAAAGACTATAGATTATGAAAAAGAAACTGAATATTTTCTGCGTGTTGATGTTGCTTTTGATGGCAACACAAGTAGTGATGACGTTTGTAACTGGTGCCGATGCTTTTATGGAAGGTTGGGAAAAAGGCCGTCAGGCAGAAGCAGCCCAAACATGGAGTGCAATATTAGGCTTCTTCGTTGAGATGTTTGCCGTAGTAGCCGCCCTCGTTTCGTTCATAAGCTTCATCCGATTTATCCTCAACGTCAATCATAACAAGGTGTTTGTTTGGGAGAATGTAAAGTTGCTCCGCCTCACAGCCTGTGGTTTGATGATTCTTGCAGTGGTAGCTGCTGGCGATGAACTCTATTCAGGTTGCAGCTTTACCGAAGTATACGACCATTTCTTCGATGCCTTTCTTTTTGGTGCATTCAATCTGATTATCTCCGAGGTATTTGCCATCGGACTGAAATTACAGGAAGAACAGGATTTAACCATCTAACGGCTTATGGGACAGATCATTGTAAATCTTGATGTTGAGATGGCCAAGCGCAAGATGTCGCTTAGTCAACTGGCCGAGCGCGTAGGCCTTACACTTGCCAATCTATCCATTCTGAAAACTGGCAAGGCCAAAGCCATCCGTTTCAGCACCCTCGAGGCCATCTGCCGCGAGTTGGGTTGCCAACCTGGCGACATACTTGAATATAGAGACAAATAATCACCTCAAAAGAAACTCCGACCAATATGAAAAAGATAAAAATCTACAGTAAGAACTGGAATCGCATCGTCTTACCTGCATTCGCTATTCTCACATTGATACTCCTGGTATTAGGCATCAAAATGGCTCATAACTCAGGCAGCGAATTCAATCCACTATTTTTGGAGCTATACTTTGCATTCATCATCGCTAATTACATCATAGCTTCCGTCATCCGCAAACCCAAGCTCATCATCACCGATTATTCTGTAACCATCAACGCCGATGAGCCTTGGGAGGTATTCTTCGAAGAGGTCGACTCTTTCTACCTCTCACATTTCAAGAATCAGGAGCTCATCTGCATCCGTTACAAAAAAGATGTAGAAGCCGGCATCAGCGATCTGGAGATAGAGAACGGACGTATCTTCCGCATCCGCTATCCTGAGAATCTACACCCAGGCCAGCCCTACGACATCTACGTTACAGGCCTCGCTAAAAAGCCCCAAGAGATACTCGAGATTTTAAATCACTCGGTAGCGCATGCTGGTTAAGGAATAGGTAGGTGGTATTCAGGGCGATAAAGTCGCGCGACATATACCAAATACCTTTGTACTCCCCACTCTGGCCCCATGAATTCTTTACCATATAGTAAGAATTACCCTGCTCATCTTTGGCTTTGCCGTAAATAAGCATCACATGATCGTAGGTAAATCGCCAACAGTCCCATTGTTCCTGTCGCAACTGCTGGGTGGGCTTCACGTCTTCTGGCAGCATGGCCAGTCCTGTGCGTGTAAAATCGCCTGTCACGTCGCCGCCCCAAGCCACTGTGTAGCCGGCATCAATAGCCTTGTCGAGCACATCCATCAACTGTTCAATAGGGATATTGTAACTGGGTTTCAGTCGCCATTTGTAGGGTGCCTCTATCACGAACCAGTGGTTAAACGGATGATGCGTGAAGCTAGTCAGACTTACGTAATCGTTGAGGTTTAGGCCAAGACTCTCAGCAAACGTTTTTGGCGTGTATGTTTCTCCCTGATAGTCAAACTTCTCAGGACAACTTCCTATATAACGCTCGATGACAGCTTGCACACTATCCTGCCAATGAGCCTTGGGGGCTTTGGCGCCTTTGGTTACGATACTGCTTATAGTACGTTCCAACTCAGGGAAGAACACCTTGAAGTTAGCCAGCGAATCGCCCGTCAGCGAGCCTGGTGCAGGCATTGCATTCTCTGGACAGATGCCATGCTGACGTATCACCTCCAGTACATCATCGCACGAGCCACCCTCTGAAATCTGACTGTAGCCATGCATACGCACATAGTGTGTGGCATTGTCCATATAGTCGTTGTTCACCACAAACATCTCGCACAGGTCGTACGTTTTACCTGTCTGTCGCAGTATCTCGCTTTCAAAATAACCCAACGTAGCGTATGCCCAACAGGTTCCACTGCGATATTGGTTCTTCACACTGGTTATCGGAAGTTCCTTCACCGTAGTAAACGTTTTCTTTACCTGCGAAGCAATGGCTCCGCGCTGCAGATTCTCCTGTGCCGATGCTGTTGTTGCCATCAGCATCATTGCAACGATCGCTTTATAAAAATGTGCCATACTCTAACATCTATAGTTCGTCCGCAAAAGTAAATAAAAAAGTGTGAAGTTCCAAATTTAATGGCGAAAATATTAGGATGATATTGAGATTATTGCTATCTTTGCGACATGATAATAGGAACGATTAGACCAGCCACACAAGCCAACCGCTTTTATACGGGCGATGCGAAAGAGCTTGAGAATGAGGTAGATAGTCTGCTGATGCGCCACAACAGCAGTCAAGTTCACGATAATCTGGCAGCACTTATTGTGCCCCATGCTGGTTACTATTTCTCAGGAAATGTTGCAGCAGCGGCCTATATGGCGATTGATACCAAGAAGAGATACAAACGTATATTCTTGTTAGGCCCCAGCCACCACGAATGGCTTAATGGCGCATCAGTAAACACTGAGGCCGATTATTACGCCACGCCATTAGGCAATGTAAAAGTTGACCACGAAACAGCCATCAATCTCACTAAGGCTGATAGCATTTTTACCTATCACCGTTCGGCTCATGCGCAAGAGCATTGCCTTGAGGTTCAGTTGCCATTCCTACAGTGTAGACTGGGTGATGTGCCACCAATAGTGCCTATCATCATTTCTACCAACGACTACTACAAACTTAAACGGATGGCCGATGTGCTGAAACCATATTTTACAGACGAAAATCTGTTCGTAATCAGTAGCGATTTCTCGCATTATCCATCTTACGAAGATGCCTGCGAGGTGGATGCCAAAACGGGCAAAGCCATCGAAACAGGCAATATGGATGAGTTTATTGCCGCCATCGAGGCCAATGCCAATAGCGGAAAGCGCAATCTTGCTACAAGTGCATGTGGTGAGTTTGCCATCGTTACGCTGATGCTGATGATGGATGGTCAATACGATGTTAAGCATCTGATGTATCAGAACTCTGGCGATATAGACAATTACGATCATAGTCGCGTAGTTGGCTATCACTCGTTTGCCATCCTGCGTCGCGACAACACAGGTTTCACTCTTTCTGATGATGAAAAGAAAACGCTGAAGGGCATCGCTTTTCAAAGCATTAAAGATACCCTTGACGGCAAACCCATCACGCAGCCATCTCTACATTCTAATTTCTCAATTCTCAATTCTAAATGTGGTGCCTTCGTTTCGCTTCACAAATTTGGTCGACTGCGCGGCTGTATAGGCCACTTTGGCGAGGATTACCCCCTGCACGAGATTGTAGCAAAGATGGCTTATGCAGCAGCATTCGAAGACCCACGATTTATGCCCGTAACCAGCGACGAACTTGCTGATATTGACATCGAGATTTCTGTGCTCACACCTATGCGTCGCATACAGAGCATCGACGAGTTTCAGTTACATCGTCACGGCATCTATATTAAGAAAGATTTTCGCAGCGGCACGTTCCTACCACAGGTAGCCGATGAGGTGAACTGGACCAAAGAGGAGTTCTTAGGACATTGCGCACAAGATAAGGCTGGCATTGGTTGGGACGGATGGCGCGATGCAGAATTGTATGTTTACGAAGCAATAGTTTTCTGATGGAGTGCAGATATTATCATCGATTGGAGGATGGACAAGTGGAATGCGATCTTTGTCCGCATCACTGCAAGATAAGCAATGGACGGACGGGCATCTGTCGCAGTCGACGTAATAAGGATGGTATCCTCGTCAGCGAGGTGTATGCCAAGCCTTGCTCGCTTGCTATCGATCCGATAGAGAAGAAGCCGCTTTACCATTTTCATCCAGGCACCACATGCCTCTCCATCGCTTGTACAGGCTGCAATTTCCGTTGCTTAAATTGTCAGAACCACGAAATATCGCAGGTTTCGCCACAAGATGTTAACTACTACGAGCTACAACCTGATGAGGTGGTTTCGCTTTGCCTTAAGCATCATTGTCCAGGCATCGCATATACTTACACAGAACCGCTCACCTATATCGAATACATCACTGATACAGCCCGCAAAGCCCACGAAGCTGGACTTTGGAACATATTGGTTACAGCAGGCTATGTATGCCAAGAACCACTTAGCCACCTGCTACCCTATCTGGATGCCGCCAACGTAGATTTAAAATCGTTTAGCGACGAGATATACCAGCGTGTTAGTGGCGGCCATCTACAACCAGTACTCGACACCATTCGGGCTATGCGCGATGCTGGCGTTTGGTTAGAGATAACCAACCTGGTTATTCCAGGCATCAACGACGATATGCAGATGATTAAAGAGATGTGCAAATGGTTGAATGCCAACGACTTATCTGAAGCACCCTTGCACTTCAGCCGTTTCTTCCCTCGCTACAAAATGCAGGATATTCCCCCCACCCCTCGCCAAACACTCTACGCCGCCAAGCAAGTAGCCGTAGAAGAAGGCATCAAGCATATATATATGGGGAATATATAACCTTAAGGCATGCCAAATAATCCTACAACCCAACCACAGTCCTTTTACTAGAGAACTACAGTCCTTTAACGGTTGGACTGCAATCATGCATAGGAAGTACTGATTATTCCCAGCTTGGGAATCAAATATTCCCACGTTGGAAATGAATTGTTCCCACGTTGGGAACAAAAAACTTATTCTTTAGCTGTTACTACAGTTACAATGTAGGCACTAATTAACACTAATGCTCCTGCTACGGGTTTATCCCATGTAAGGACATCCTGGCCCAGCATGATGGCTACGAACGAGGCGATGACTGGTTGGAGATTGGTGTAGATAGAAACGGTTGTGGCTTGGAGGTATTTCATAGCGAATGGAATGAGGAAATATCCCAAGGCAGTGGCGCCAATAACTATGAAAGCCATCTCGGCTACTCCATCCCAGCCCCACGATGATGTGTAGAGGGCATTGGCAGAAAGCTCTGGTAATGCAATGGGAACAGTAACGATAGCAGAGATGAGGAACACATATTTCATCTGGGTTACTGGTGAATATTTTGAAGCCACATTGCGGGTGATTATCAGATAGATAGCCCATGTGAGCACACTAAGGATGGCAAGGCAGATGCCTATAAGATCGTTCTTTCCAGAACCAAGCGACTGACTCATCAGCACCATAAGGATAGCGCCAGCAATGCCAAGCAACACTCCAAGTGATTTCATAGGAGTTATCTTCTCGCCAATAGTAAGAGCGGCACAAAGCATCACCGCTACTGGCGTGAGCGAGGCAATGAGCGAGAAGTAAACAGGGCTGGTATAATCGAGCGACCAAGCGGTGAGGGTCTGCGAGATGACAAAGCCTAACAATCCGCCAAACAGTATGGTTATCAGGTCTTTACGCTCGACATGCTCTTTGGGCATAAAGGCAGCTATAAGCCAGAATAAGATGCATGCACCAAGTGAGCGCGAGGCCATATAGCCCATCGGGGTTACCCACTCGTCGAGCAGGAGTTTGGTTACAGGTACGCCAAGTCCGAAGATGGTGTTGGCAAAGAAAATGGCGCTATGCGCCTGGAGTTTTTTGTTCATATAGCTTGATTCTTTCTTTTATCGACATTTTGGCGAACTTCCGCCATTCGTTGGCCTCGCCATTGGCCAGGTAATCGAGATTGTTCATGTGGCGATAGGCCTCCATCTCAAAGGGATTAAGGAGATAGGCACCATGCTTCATCTTGCGATTAGCTGGCAGAGCCCGCAACCAGTACCATATATATAATAGGTAGAAGCGAAACCACGAATCGCCACACGACTGGGCTTGGCGCAGATGTATCATCTCGTGATTCTTCATCGCTTTATGATGCTTAAAGAGGTCGGCTTCGGCTTGCGATGGTGTAAGGATGTGACCAAAAAACGTCAAGCCCTCAAAACCCTTTCGCATCCAGAAAGAGTTTACCACAGCAGGCATATCCACAACCTTGCTTGGACGAACAGCCCGCCACATGATTGGCACCACGCGAAACATCATCCACATAATGGGTGCAAAGGTAGTATTTTTATTGAAAATTGAACATTGAAGATTGAAAATTGTTTTGATTTAAAATCTTTTTTGTATTTTTGCACACAAAAATCAATGAATAATGGACGAGATAAAGCGTATTGAGCAACTCCGCAAGGAGCTACACGAGCATAACTACCGTTATTATGTGTTGAACCAACCTACCATTGGCGACCAGGATTTCGACTTTATGATGCACGAGCTTCAAGACCTTGAGGCCAAGCATCCTGAGATGGCCGATCCTAACTCGCCAACCCAACGCGTGGGTAGCGACCTGAACGAAGAATTCCACCAGGTGGAACATAAATACCCCATGCTGTCGCTGGCAAACACCTACAACGAGCAGGATGTGGCCGACTGGTACGAGAGTGTGAAGAAAGGCTTGGCTGGCGAGGACTTTGAGGTGTGTTGCGAGATGAAATACGATGGTCTATCCATTTCGCTTACCTATGTGGATGGCAAGTTGGTTCAGGCTGTTACTCGTGGCGATGGAGTGCATGGCGATGACGTAACAGCTAACGTAAAAACCATCCGCTCAATACCTTTGGTATTGACTCCACCTGCAACTGACGATCTTTTTGCTGCTCCCGCCTACCCTCGCGAGTTCGAGATTCGTGGCGAGATACTGATGCCTTGGAGCGTTTTTGAGCGATTGAACAAGGAGCGCGAAGAAGCAGAGGAACCGCTGTTTGCCAATCCGCGAAATGCAGCAAGCGGCACGTTGAAGAGTCAGAAATCGAGCTTGGTAGCCAGTCGCCAACTGGATGCCTACCTCTATTACCTGTTAGGCGAAGAACTGCCTGCTGAGGGGCATTTTGAGAATCTCGAGGTGGCTCGCAGTTGGGGATTCAAGATATCAGAGGGTATGAAGAAGGTGAAGACGCTGCAAGAGATTTACGACTTCATCAACTACTGGGATACAGAGCGCAAAAAGCTGCCTGTGGCTACAGATGGTATCGTGCTGAAGGTGAACTCTCTGCGCCAGCAGCGTGCCTTAGGATTTACAGCCAAGAGTCCACGCTGGGCCATCGCTTACAAGTTTAAGGCCGAAAGGGTTTGTACCCGCTTGAACGAGGTTACCTATCAGGTGGGCCGTACAGGTGCCATCACCCCTGTGGCCAATATGGACCCAGTGCAGTTGGCTGGTACCACAGTAAAGCGCGCCACACTGAACAACGAGGACTTTATCAAGAGTTTCGACCTGCATATAGGCGATTACGTGTATGTAGAGAAAGGTGGCGAGATTATCCCAAAGATAGTGGGTGTCGACATCGACCAGCGCCCCATCATCGCCCAGCCCGTTGAGTTCATCAAGCGTTGCCCAGAATGCGGCACACCCTTGGTTCGCTATGAGGGCGAGGCTGCCTGGTATTGCCCTAACGACACAGGTTGCCCTCCACAAATCAAGGGCCGCATTGAGCACTTTATAGCCCGCAAGGCGATGAACATAGACTCGCTTGGTCCTGAGACTGTGGATGATTACTATCGCCACCACCTTATTAATAATATTGCCGACCTCTACGACATTGACGTACAGCAGATTAATGGCGATGGCAGTCGCACCAAGTCGGCCCAGCGTATAGTGAATGGTATCGCAGCCTCGAAAGAGGTTCCTTTCGAACGCGTGGTATTCGCTTTGGGCATCCGATTTGTGGGCGAGACATCAGCAAAGTTGCTGGCTCGTCATTTCAAGAACATCGATGCCCTGATGAATGCTGGCCTCGAAGAGCTGCAAGAGATTGAAGGCATTGGCGAGGTGATGGCCAAGAGCATTATCACCTACTTCCACAATGAAGATAATCTGAAGATTATAGAGCGCCTCAGGAACTACGGATTGCAGATGGAACTATCTGAGGCTCAGACTGCTAACGTATCTGACAAGCTTGCTGGACAGAGCGTGGTGATTAGTGGCGTTTTTGCGCACCACAGTCGTGATGAGTATAAGGCCATCATCGAGCAGAATGGCGGAAAGAACGTAGGCAGCATCAGCAGCAAGACATCATTTATTCTTGCTGGCGAGAACATGGGCCCATCAAAACTGCAGAAAGCAGAGAAACTCGGGATAAGGATTATTAGTGAAGAGGAATTTTTGGAACTTTACAAATTTATGCCAATATCTAAAGTAATTCCTAATCCTAGTCTTCGTCCCAATAAGAAATAGTGCGCGTCTGGACAACTTCGATTGTCTGGGCGCGCTGCCCTTTCAGCCAATTGGTGATGCGGAGATTATTCTTTGTCCAGTTATCATTATCATCGCGCTCTTCAATCTCGTATTTCATCGTAACACTCATGATGCATTCGTTATCCTTATCGAATGCCTTCTGAGCCTGTTGCGTCATCTCGCCATCATCGTTCCACTTGTAATCAGTAACCAGTTTCAAGCCCGAAACAGTGTTAGTTTGTATGGTGCGCTTCAAATTGCCATCATCATTATACTCATAGCTAATGAGTTTTTTCTCACCTCCCTCAGTAGTTGTAGCGGCGATGAGATAACCCACCTGATTATATTGGCGATCAGTGAGTTCCGCTGATTCTACCCTACCCATCTCGTCGAAATGCTCAATCTGGTTTTCGGCCACAGGATTATCCGTTATAACCTCCTGCACAAAGCCCTTAAGCCCCATGTTCGACGCATCCTTATAATAAGGCGACATGTTGAGATAATAATAATGGATGGAGTGCGCACCATTCTCATGCAGCGTGATGCTTTGGCGGATATAGCCGTAATCATTAAGCACATAGAGCGAGCCATCGCCTTTAGCCTTGAAGTTGCCCCACTCTCGCTGTAGTTTACCAAGCAGATATTTCTGATTACGCTCATAAAGCTCTCGAGTGCGATAAGGACCACAGGTAACGGTGGCCTCACTGAGCATCTTTGTCTTTTCGTTTACAGTAACCTCAAGCTTGGCATCTTTTATACCATAATAGTCGCCCTTAAATACATAGGTATCTTCGTCGTCCTCACCGTCTATCCGAACAAATCCCACACTTTTAAGTGCAGGAACAAACGCAGAATCGGTACCCTCCAGAGGTGCATCCATCAGCGTGATACATTTAGGATCGTATATGGCCTGACACCAAGCCATCTGGGCTGCAACAAGCAGCAAAAGCAATACTCCTAACTTTTTCATTACGCTGCAAAAGTAAGTAGAAAAAGCGAAATCGCCAAATAATCAACATATTTTTACCATATATTTGTTATTTCTTAATTCTTAATTCTTAATTCTTAATTAAATTAATTACCTTTGCAGCCATGAAAAAGGGACTAGTGTTAGAAGGTGGAGCAATGAGAGGGCTTTTCACAGCTGGCGTCATCGATGTGATGATGGAGGCGCATGTGGAGCCTGACGGACTGATAGGAGTATCAGCAGGAGCTGCCTTTGGATGTAATTATAAGAGTCGTCAACCAGGGCGCGCCATCCGATATAATAAGAGGTTTGCACGCGACAAACGCTACTGCAGTTGGCAATCATGGCTCAAAAGTGGCGACCTGTATAACGCCGAGTTCGGCTACCACATCATACCTACCCAATACGATATCTTCGACGATAAGGCATTCGAAGATAACCCAATGGAGTTCTACGCCGTATGCACTGATGTGCTGACGGGTAAACCTGTTTACAAGAAACTTACGAAGGGCGAACAACTGACTTACGACTGGATCAGGGCTTCGGCATCGATGCCATTAGCCTCGAAAGTAGTTGAACTTGAAGGCATGAAAGTTCTTGACGGAGGAGTAGCCGACTCCATCCCACTCGAGTACTTCGAGAACATTGGATACGAGAAGAACCTTGTGATACTCACCCAGCCTGATGGCTACGTAAAGGAGCACAACAAACTGATGCCTCTGATGCGCATTGCATTAAGGAAATATCCTAACATGATTGAGGCTCTCGACAAGCGCCACATCATGTACAACAAGCAGTTGGTGTATGTTTACCAAGCAGAGGCAGCCGGCCGTGCTTTGGTAATACGCCCAGAAGCCCCACTCAAGATTGGTCATATATCGCATAACCCTGACGAGATGCAGCGTATATACGACATAGGCCGACAGACAGGCATGAAATATATAGAGAGAATTAAAGCATTTTTTAGATGAGAATAGACATTATAACCGTACTGCCAGAGATGCTGGAAGGATTTGTACACGAGTCGATTCTGGCCAGAGCAGAAAAGAAGGGATTAGCCGAAATCCGTTTACATAATCTACGTGACTACACGCTTGACAAGTGGCGCCGTGTTGACGACTACCCATACGGCGGTAGCGCTGGTATGGTGATGCAGTGCGAACCTATCGACCGCTGCATAACAGCACTTAAAGAAGAACGCGACTACGATGAAGTAATCTTTACATCGCCTGATGGTGAACGTTTCGACCAACACATGGCCAACGAGCTGTCATTGAAAGGCAATCTTATCATTTTGGCTGGTCATTATAAAGGTATCGACCAGCGCATACGCGAACATCTTATAACAAAAGAGATTTCTATTGGCGACTTTGTGCTTACGGGTGGTGAGCTGGTAGCAGCCATGATTGCCGACGCCATCGTACGTGTGGTACCTGGTGTTATTGGCGACGAGCAGAGTGCTTTGAGCGATTGCTTCCAGGACGACATACTCGCAGCACCTATCTACACCCGTCCTGCAGACTACAAAGGATGGAAAGTGCCAGAGATTCTGCTTAGCGGTAACGAAGCCAAAATACGTGAATGGGAATTTGAGCAGGCGATGGAGCGAACACGCCGCCTCCGCCCAGACTTGCTGAAAGAGAAATAAAAAATGGTGCTCGATTTGAGCACCATTTTTATTTATTTTGCGAAACGCTCTGCCTGTTGGCGGATGAGCTCTGCGTCGTTAAAGTAGTCGATACGCATAGCCTTACGAACTTCGTCCATTGTCTGGGCGCCAACCTCGCGAGCCTGCTCTGTACCCTTCTTCAGAATGTTGTAAATCTCAGGGATATCCTTCTCGAACTCAGCACGGCGAGCGCGCATTGGCTCAAGGAACTGATTGAGTACCTGATTCAGGAACTTCTTGCATTTCATGTCGCCCAGTCCACCACGACGATAATGATCCTTCAACTCATCAAGGTTCTGATATTCTGGCAGGAAGTTAGCAAAATCCTCATCAGTAGAGAAAGCATCGAGATAGGTGAACACTGCATTGCCCTCTACATGACCAGGATCATTCAGGTTTACATGCTCAGGGTCGGTGTACATTGAACGCACCTTCTGCCATACATCCTCGGCTGTGTCAGAGAGGTAGATACAGTTACCAAGACTCTTCGACATCTTCTCCTTACCATCAGTACCTGGCAGACGGCGTGCTGTGATATTCTCAGGCAGCATAATGTTTGGCTCTACCAATACAGGAGCATAAATCTGATTAAAACGACGAACCAACTCGCGAGTTACCTCGAGCATAGGCTCCTGGTCTTCACCTGCAGGAACTGTGGTAGCCTTGAACAATGTGATATCTGCAGCCTGTGATACAGGATAGCAGAAGAATCCGAGAGGAATACTCTCGCCCTCAAAACCACGCATCTTCACCTCAGTCTTTACAGTTGGGTTGCGCTGAACGCGACTTACTGAAACCAAGTTCATAAGATATGTTGTGAGCTCGGCCAACTCAGGAATCTGACTCTGGATGAACAGAGTACACTTCTCAGGATCGAGACCTGCTGCGAGATAGTCGAGTGCTACCTCTATGATATTCTGGCGAATCTTCTCTGGGTTATCAGCATTATCTGTCAGGGCCTGAACATCGGCCATGAAAACAAACATGCGATCGAAGTCGCCTTGATTCTGCAATTGAACGCGTCGGCGCAATGAGCCAACATAGTGTCCAAGGTGGAGTTTACCAGTGGGACGGTCGCCCGTCAAAATTACTTTTCCCATATGTTTTTTAGTCTAAATTTCCAAATTTGCGTGCAAAGGTACGAAATAAATTCTACTAATCTGCATAATTATTGTAAAAAATAGACTAAAATAGATTGCTTTTTGATAAATAATATGTATCTTTGCCGACAAATTGAATAATAATAACGTATTTTCAACAAATGTTTAGCATAGATACATACATAAGAAGACGTCAGGAACTTAAAAAACTGGTAGGAAAAGGAGTTATAGTTTTGTTTGGTAACAACGACTCGCCAGCCAATTATCCCGCTAACGCATACGCCCCGATGAGACAAGACTCATCATTTCTATATTACTTTGGGCAGCACCGCGACGGACTCGTTGGTGTGATTGATATCGACAACGATCAGGAGATGATCTTTGGCGACGACATCGATGTAGAGGATATTGTTTGGATGGGCTTTACTCCATCGGTAGCCGATCTGGCAGCCGAGGTAGGCGTCAAGAAGACAGCCCCTATGAAGGAACTGGCAAAGATTTGCAACCCTCAGCGTGAAGTTCACTTCCTTCCTCCCTATCGATTCGACACAAAGATTCAGATTATGGATCTGCTTGGCATACATCCTTCGAAGCAGAAAGAGGCCGCATCGCTTAAACTGATTAAGGCTGTAGTAAAAATGCGCGCCACCAAGGAGCCACAGGAAATTGAGGCTATCGAACGCGCTTGTGAGGTGGGCTATGCGATGCACACCACAGCCCAGTTGCTGATACGTCCAGGTGTTACTGAGCGATTCGTTGCCGGACAGGTTGACGGTATCGCCCGCAGTTTGGCTCAGGGCAACAGTTTTGCCACCATTTTCAGCCAGCATGGCGAAATCATGCACGGCAATCCTTCAGGTAACAAACTGGAGGCTGGACGCTTGGCACTCTGCGATGCAGGATGCGAACTCGACGACTACTGCTCTGATCACACCCGTACCATGCCTGTAACAGGTAAGTTTTCCCAGCGCCAGCTGGAAATCTACTCTATTGTAGAGGCCTGTCACGACTACGCCATCGAGGTGGCCAAGCCTGGGGTAAAATACAAGGATGTTCACTTTGCTGTTTGTCGTCTGATGACAGAGCGTCTGAAAGAACTCGGATTAATGAAGGGCGACACCGACGAGGCTGTAGCAGCTGGTGCTCACGCTATGTTCCTGCCTCACGGACTGGGACACATGATGGGTATGGACGTTCACGATATGGAAGGTCTGGGCCAGATATATGTAGGCTTTGATGAGGAGACTCGTCCTAACCTCGAGCAGTTTGGTACTAACTGTCTACGTATGGGGCGCAAGCTCGAAGAGGGCTTTGTGATTACCGACGAGCCAGGTATCTACTTCATTCCACAACTCATCGACGAGTGGAAGGCAAGCGGACACTGCAAGGAGTTCCTGAACTTCGAGAAGCTTGAGACCTACAAGGACTTTGGCGGAATCCGTATTGAGGACGATATCCTGATTACCAAGGACGGATGCAGATTCCTTGGTACAAAACGAATTCCTTATCACCCTAAGGATGTTGAGGAGTTCATGGCAACGAATAATCAATAATAAAAAATAAAAAAGAAATGAAGAAGATTTTTACACTCGCACTCGTGGCAATGGTTGCCCTGAGCGCATCAGCAGCTAAGAAGAAGGCTGCTAGCAAAGATGCAAACAAGCCTGTATTTACAGTGATTAAGGAGAATCCTATCACCAGCATCAAGAACCAGAGCCGTTCAGGTACCTGCTGGAACTTCTCTACCCTCTCTTTCTTCGAGGCTGAGGTACTGAAGGCTACTGGCAAGACCTACGACTTTGACGAGGCTTTTGTTGAGAACAAGACCTACATGGAGCGTGCCATCCAGGTGGTTCGCTACCACGGCGACTGCCAGTTTGCTCAGGGTGGTTCGGCTGAGGACGTTCTTGCTACAATGAAGACTTATGGTATCATTCCTGAGGGAATCATGCCTTTCGCTGGTTCACTGTATGGCGACTCACTGAACAACTTCAATGAGTTCTTCTCAATCCTCGAGCCATACGTAGCAGCTGTTGCTAAGAGCAACTCAAAGAAGCTTTCTACACAGTGGAAGGTTGGTTTCCAGGGCATCCTCGATGCTTACCTTGGCAAGTGTCCTGAGAAGTTCACTTTCGAGGGCAAGGAGTACACTCCAAAGAGCTTCATGGCTTCACTGGGCATTAACCTCGACGATTATGTATCAATCACCAGCTATACCCACCACCCATTCTACACCACTTTTGCTGTAGAGGTTCAGGACAACTGGCGTTTCCCACAGAGCTACAACGTTCCTATGGACGAGATGATGCGTATTATCGACAACGCTATTGATAATGGCTATACTGTAGCTTGGGGCGGCGATGTATCTGAAGAGGGATTCACACGTAATGGTCTTGCTTACGCTGTTGACGGTAAGGCTACTCAGAGTCTCGCTGGTAGCGATATGGCTCGCTGGCTTAACCTTTCACAGGATAAGAAGCGTAACATCATCGACTCACTGGGTTGCAAGGTTCCTGAGATTGTTGCTACACAGGAGCTGCGCCAGGAGCGTTTTGACAACTGGGAGCTGACCGACGACCACGGCATGCTTATCTACGGTGTTGCCAAGGACCAGAACGGTAAAGAGTACTACATGGTAAAGAACTCTTGGGGTGAGACTGGTGCTTACAAGGGTATCTGGTACATGACCAAGACCTTCATCGCTGCTAACACGATGGATTTCCTCATCAATAAGAACGCCATTCCTGCTGATATTCGTAAAAAGCTTGGTATCTAATGCATTTCAAATGGAATTACCAACCACCTACATCAGAACAACAGACGGCGGCTAAGGAGCTTGGAGAGAAAATCGGCATGAGTCCGATACTCGCCAACCTCCTTATTCAGCGAGGCATAAAAACGGAGAGCGCTGCAAAGCGCTTCTTCCGTCCGATGCTAAACGAGCTGATAGATCCGTTCCTGATGAACGACATGGATGTGGCGGTAGACCGACTCAACGATGCGATGGGGCGCAAAGAGCGCATCATGGTCTACGGCGACTACGATGTCGATGGATGTACGGCGGTAGCTTTGGTGTATAAATTCCTGCAGCAGTTCTATTCTAATATCGAATATTACATTCCCGATCGTTACGAAGAGGGATATGGTATCAGTAAGAAAGCATTGGACTATGCTGCAGAAAAAGGCATCAAGCTGATAATAGTACTCGACTGCGGTATTAAGGCTATCGAAGAGATTGCCTATGCCAAGAGTCTGGGCATAGACTTCATCATCTGCGACCACCATGTGCCAGATGATGAGTTGCCTGATGCTGTCGCGATTCTTAACCCCAAGCGCGTTGATTCCACCTACCCATTCAAGCATCTTTGCGGATGTGGTGTAGGTTTCAAACTCATGCAGGCTTTTGCAAAGAATAACGGTATTCCATTCTCACGCCTCATACCACTACTTGATTTCTGCGCTGTAAGTATAGCTGCAGACATCGTGCCTATCATGGGCGAAAACCGTATTCTGGCCTATCACGGATTGAAACAGCTCAATCAGAGTCCATCAGTTGGACTGAAGGCTATCATCGATATCTGTGGTCTTACAGGCCGCGAGATAACCATGAGCGATATCGTATTTAAGATAGGTCCGCGTATTAACGCTTCGGGACGCATGCAGAATGGCACCGAAGCTGTTGATCTGCTGGTAGAGAAAGATTTGCAGAAAGCACTTGCTGAAGCAAACCATATTAATGAGTATAACGAGCAGCGAAAGGATGTTGACAAGCAGATGACCGAAGAGGCCAACCAGATTGTAGAGAAGCTGGAAAGCCAGAAGCATCATGCCAGCATTGTGCTCTACGACGAGAACTGGAAGAAAGGTGTCATCGGTATTGTAGCCTCACGCCTCACTGAACTTTATTATCGTCCAACGGTTGTACTAACCAAGTTCAATGGTCTGGCTACAGGCTCTGCACGCAGCGTGGCTGGATATGATGTCTATGATGCCATAAAGAGTTGTCGCGATCTGCTCGAGAACTTCGGTGGACATACCTACGCTGTAGGCCTTTCGCTCAAAATCGAGAATATACCTGAGTTCCGCAGCCGCTTCCAGAAGTATGTGATGGAGCACATACAGCCAGAACAGACTGAGGCTACTCTCGACATAGATGCTGTTATCGACTTTAAGGACATTACCAAGCGTCTGCATAATGACCTGAAGAAGTTTGCGCCTCATGGACCAGACAACCCAAAGCCTTTGTTCTGCACACGCAATGTTTACGATTACGGCACCTCGAAAGTAGTTGGGCGCCAGCAGGAACACATCAAGTTGGAATTGGTTGACTCAAAGTCAAGTAATGTGCTCAACGGCATAGCCTTTGGTCAGAGTGGTTCTGCACGCTACATCAAATCTAAGCGTTCGTTCGATATTGTCTACACCATCGAAGATAATATCTACAAGCGCACTGAGGTTCAATTACAGATAGAAGATATTCAGCCTTCTGAGGAGTGAACTATCAAGAAATACTGAAACGCTACTGGGGCTACGATGATTTCCGTGGAATTCAACGTGAAATCATCGAGTCTATTGGTAGCGGTCACGATACACTCGGACTTATGCCTACAGGTGG